>NZ_JARVRQ010000003.1:0-612483 GCF_030209635.1 Enterobacter sp. MEB024
CTCGAACCGCCGACCCCCTCCGTGTAAAGGAGATGCTCTACCAACTGAGCTAATCACCCCCGCTGTGTGGAGTCGCATTATAGGGAGAGTTGAAAATGAGTCAACGCATTTTCTAAAGTTTTTATTCGTTCGTCGTAAAATTAAACAAAACGATCGCGAAACGGGCGATGACGCATGATTTCTAAACAAAAATCGCAAACTCCCTCACGATAAAGGGATCAACATTGAGGAATCCCCCCACAGTGATAGAATATTGCCCATTGTTTTTTTCCCAGGATTTGCCGATTGCCGGCATCTTTATAACGTAAGGCCATTTCATGAAAATCAAAACTCGCTTCGCGCCGAGCCCGACAGGCTATCTGCACGTCGGTGGTGCACGTACCGCTCTCTATTCCTGGCTTTTTGCACGCCACAACAAAGGTGAGTTCGTACTGCGTATTGAAGACACCGATCTCGAGCGCTCCACGCCGGAAGCAATTGAAGCCATTATGGATGGTATGAACTGGCTCAATCTGGAGTGGGACGAAGGCCCGTATTTCCAGACCAAACGTTTTGACCGCTACAACGCCGTGATTGATGAGATGCTGGTCGCGGGTACGGCGTATAAATGCTATTGCTCCAAAGAACGCCTTGATGCGCTGCGTGAAGATCAGATGGCGAAGGGTGAAAAACCGCGTTATGACGGCCGCTGCCGCCATGACCATAGCGAGCATGCTGCTGATGAACCGTGCGTGGTGCGTTTTGCTAACCCGCAGGACGGCTCGGTAATTTTTGACGACCAGATCCGTGGCCCGATCGAATTCAGCAACCAGGAGCTGGACGATCTGATCATCCGCCGCACCGACGGTTCCCCAACCTATAACTTCTGCGTTGTGGTTGACGACTGGGATATGGAAATCACGCATGTTATCCGTGGCGAAGACCATATCAACAACACCCCACGTCAAATCAACATCCTGAAAGCGCTGAACGCCCCTGTTCCGGTCTATGCGCACGTGTCCATGATCAATGGCGACGACGGCAAAAAACTGTCTAAACGCCACGGTGCAGTCAGCGTCATGCAGTATCGCGACGACGGCTATCTGCCGGAAGCGCTTCTGAACTATCTGGTGCGTCTGGGCTGGTCGAGCGGCGATCAGGAGATCTTTAGCCGTGAAGAGATGATCAATCTGTTCTCTCTGGGCGCGGTGAGCAAATCTGCGAGCGCGTTTAACACTGATAAACTGCTCTGGCTGAACCACCACTACATCAATACCATGCAGCCGGAATATGTGGCGACATACCTGCAGTGGCACATCGAGCAGGCAAATATTGATACTCGTACTGGCCCTGAACTGGCGGAACTGGTGAAACTGCTCGGCGAGCGTTGCAAAACGCTGAAAGAGATCGCTGAAAGCTGCCGCTACTTCTATGAAGAGTTTGACGAGTTCGACGCGGACGCGGCGAAGAAGCACCTGCGTCCGGTTGCGCGTCAGCCACTCGAAGTGGTGCGTGACAAACTGGCGGCGATGACTGACTGGACTGCCGAGAATGTGCATCATGCCATTCAGGCGACGGCAGATGAGCTGGAAGTTGGTATGGGCAAAGTGGGTATGCCACTGCGTGTGGCAGTCACCGGTGCGGGTCAGTCTCCGGCACTTGATGTTACCGTTCATGCCATTGGTAAATCACGCAGCGTAGCGCGCATTAACAAGGCGCTGGATTTTATTACTGAGCGCGAAAACCAGCAGTAATAACGCCTGAACCATGAAAAACGGCAGGGAGACCTGCCGTTTTTTTATGCATTAAATTCAGCAATGCCGAGACGTGCAAGAAAGCCGCGTATCCCTTCACGCTTTAGTAAGGCATCCAGACGCTCCTGCTCAAGGTGCGTCATATTCTCCAGCGTCTCGATGATCCCAGGACGCAGAGTCGAGGAGGGGTCACTGTACAACGATGTCACCTCCGCCAGATGGTACACCGCCTGACGGTTACGGACAGCCGGGAGGCTCATGATGTGCTCCTTCACGCGGGCATCAATGTGAATCAGCCGTGCACGTCCGCCTTTCACCCCATTGACGCCCTCGGTTTTCCATCCCTGCTGGCGTATCCAGCGGTTCACCGTTTGCCGTGCAACACCCAAATTTTCTGCCAGCTCTTCGGTGGTCATTTTGCTACGGAATCTTTTCATATCAGTTCTGGTCGCGTATCCCTAAACGTTGCAACAATCCGGTAATCCCTTCCCGCAGTAACAGTGATGTCATCTGCCTTTGCTCTTCCGGCGTCATTTCATTTGCCAGCGTCAGGAGCAGGGAGTGAAGCGAGCCATCATGGCTGGCACTTTCTGGTATCTCAGCCGTTTCACTTGCCCGGCGTGCGCTGCGGATAAACTCACGCACTTTTTCATTAACGTGCACCAGACGCGCTTTGCCGCCCTGGACTCCTGGTTTTGGCGATGTAATCCAACCCTCTTTGCGTACCCATTTATTGATGGTCTGGCGGCTATAGCCAGTGAGCAGGGCTAACTCTTCTGGCGTCATTCGTTCCTTGATCATGCAATTTCCTGAATATTCGTGGGGTTAATTAACGGCTCATTTTATAGCACCGTTTTAGAGGAAAATGTGACAGGCTTAACTCATGACTGCGAGCAGACTCGCAAAGTGATTCATTTGCATGATTTTTCGGCGATTGAACCGCCGTCATTGATTTTGCCGTTGACACTCCGCAGCGGAATTCATATTATGCCGCCCGTCAACATGACAGCTTTACGATGGGGCTATAGCTCAGCTGGGAGAGCGCTTGCATGGCATGCAAGAGGTCAGCGGTTCGATCCCGCTTAGCTCCACCACACTCTGAACCCAACAGAGTGCGGTCAGTAAAGTCAACATGTGGGGCTATAGCTCAGCTGGGAGAGCGCTTGCATGGCATGCAAGAGGTCAGCGGTTCGATCCCGCTTAGCTCCACCAAAATTTGAACCCTCGTCGAAAGACGGGGGTTTTTTTTATGCTTTTGTAAAACTCTTCACCCTAATTTGTTGCTGAAATAGAGGTATTTTTGTACCTCACCTCAATCAAAATCAATAAAGCGGTCTATAAATAGACTTCAACTTGATTCGCGCAATTAATAAACCTATTATCCATCCGGTCAATGATACGAATGGAAAATAGATTATCTAACTTAATGAATAGAAAAACTTACAATAATGTAAAGATATTTATAACTGCCCTGGCACTTTGCCTGGTTGCGGTGCCATTCTCCCGTTATATCTCTCCGCGCGCTGTTGTTAATGGTCATGACGTATATTTAGCATGGCTGCCTTTAAGCGTAATGCTGGCGGTTATTCTAGTATTTGGGCGTCGGGCGGTTATTCCTGTTCTGTTAAGTTTTACTATCACTAATATATTCAGCATTGATTTAGCACCGCTACAATATTCAGTTTTATTGTTCTGTCAGACGTTCTCGGTGTTTGCGGGGTGCGGCATCCTCAGGATCATACTGGGCAAGCGCTGGCGCTACTGCGTGCCGAACAAGCATATTGGGTTACGGATATTTTGGCTCGGCTTTATGGTACCGATAGGCATAAAAGTGTCGATGTACCTGGCAGGCTATTTGTTCCATTTCCCGGTTACTATCTCAACCTTCTTCGGTGAAGGTACCGCAATTTATAACGTAGTCGATATACAAAGTCTGATCTGCGCGGCGTTGATATTTACCATGATGTTCTATTACCCGTTAAGAATGATAATTAATCCACGTTATGCCATCACCTTCTGGCGACGCAGTGTGAAGCCCGTGTTTTTTCAAAAGAAATCGCTATATATATTAGTCTGGCTGATGCTTTTAATCGTCATCCTCGCAATTTTATGTGCTCCTTTTGAGTCACCTATTATTGCGGGCTATTTAATGCCAGTGATTTTTATTCTCTTTACGTTAGGGATCAGTCGCCTGAGCTACGCGCTCATTTCTCTTTTCTGGGCGGCATCCGCACTTCTGCTGTTGACCTATAACTATAATTTCCTCAATGGCGTGGAGTCAGGCCATTCGCTCTCCTTTATTTTGTCTGTCCTTATCTCTTTCGCCATCTGCTTGCTCTACATGTCGCGGATTTATCAGCGCAGCGAGTGGCTGAAGCAGGACTGGCAGGACAGGGCGCTAACCGATCCGCTGACCGGTTTACCGAACATTCGTGCACTGGAAGATTTTCTGCAGGACCACCCTGATGCCAAAGTGTGCTGTCTGCGAATGGACAACCTCGAGTTCTTGAGTCGTCACTACGGCATTCTTATGCGGGTGCATTGCAAACGGATGGTGACCACCTCGCTGCAGCCATTTTTGCAAAAAGATGAGCGGCTTTTCCAGCTCCCGGGCAGCGAACTGGTGCTGGTATTGCTGGGGCCGGGAACCGCTGAGCGCCTGCAGCATATGGTCGATCAGCTGAACAGCCGTAAGATTGTCTGGAACAACACCGGGCTGGATATTGAATTTGGCGCTTCCTGGGGAATGGTTGAAAACGGTGAGAAGTTACACCATTCGCTGGGGCAGCTCAGCTGGCTGGCTGAGCAATCTTGCGGAGCACATAATGTACTGGCGCTCACCAATAGCCTCGAGGTGGCATCAGGACAAACAACCGAGCGGGTTTTGATGTTAGCGCGCATTAAATATGCTCTGGATGCCGGACAATTTCATTTATACGCCCAGCCAATCCAGAAGGCAGATGGTAGCGGGTATTACGAAATACTGACGCGCATGGAAAGCGAGGGCGAGATCATCACCCCAGACCGCTTTATACCCCTGATAGCCCAGTTTAACCTGAGCCACCGCTTCGACATGTGCGTGATGGAAAAATTACTGGTGTGGCTGCGCGATCATCCAGCGACGCATGCCGGAGTGCGTTTTTCTGTCAATCTGATGCCCCTGACGTTGATGCAAAAAGAGGTGGCCATCAAGATTTGCTCGCTCTTTGAACGCTATGGGGTTGCACCACAGGCGGTGGTGATTGAGATCACCGAAGAGCAGGCTTTCTCTAATTCGGGCAGCAGTATCAAAAACATTCAGCAGTTGCGGGACTGCGGTTTCCGGATCGCGATTGATGATTTCGGCACCGGATATGCCAACTACGAACGTCTCAGACGTCTGCAGGCGGACATCATCAAAATTGACGGGTGCTTTGTAAAAGATATCTGTACCGATGATATGGATGCGATGATCGTGCAGTCGATTTGCAACCTGGCGAAGACGAAATCACTGAGTGTGGTGGCCGAGTATGTTGAAACGCCGGAACAGCGGGAGAAGCTGCTTCACTTCGGGGTCGACTATCTGCAGGGTTACCTGATTGGCAAACCCAAACCGCTTAATGAATTACGGACATAAAAAAACCGGGAGCTGAGCTCCCGGTTTTTATTTCGCTGCAGGTGTTACAGTACCAGTGCCGCAATAGAGGCAGACAGTACGCTCACCAGCGTAGAACCGTAAACCAGCTTCAGACCGAAGCGAGAAACCACGTTACCCTGTTCTTCATTCAGACCTTTAATCGCACCGGCGATAATACCGATGGAAGAGAAGTTAGCGAAGGAGACCAGGAACACGGACAGGATGCCTTCCGCGCGTGGAGAGAGCGTGCTGGCAATTTTCTGCAGATCCATCATCGCAACGAATTCGTTAGAGACCAGTTTGGTCGCCATGATACTGCCTACCTGCAGCGCTTCATGTGCAGGAACACCCATCACCCAGGCAACCGGGTAGAAAATGTAGCCCAGAATGCCCTGGAAGGAGATACCCAGAACCGCTGCGAACAGGGCGTTCAGAGCAGAAATCAGGGCAATAAAGCCGATCAGCATCGCCGCAACGATAATCGCCACTTTGAAACCAGCCAGAATGTACTCACCCAGCATTTCGAAGAAGCTCTGACCTTCATGCAGATTTGCCATCTGCAGGTTCTCTTCGCCTTCGTCAACACGGTACGGGTTGATCAGAGAGAGAACGATAAAGGTACTGAACATGTTCAAGACCAGCGCGGCAACCACGTATTTAGGTTCCAGCATCGTCATATACGCACCCACGATAGACATGGAGACGGTAGACATTGCGGTGGCTGCCATGGTGTACATGCGGTTGCGGGACATCTTACCGAGGATGTCTTTATAGGCGATGAAGTTCTCAGACTGACCCAGGATCAGGGAGCTGACGGCGTTGAACGATTCCAGTTTACCCATGCCGTTAACTTTGGAGAGTACGGTACCAATGGCGCGGATGACGACAGGCAGCACACGAATGTGTTGCAGAATACCGATCAGCGCAGAGATGAAGACGATAGGGCACAGTACCTTCAGGAAGAAGAACGCCAGACCTTCGTCGTTCATTTTACCGAAGACAAAGTTCGTCCCTTCGTTGGCGAATCCGAGCAGTTTTTCGAACATTTCGGAGAAGCCTTTTACGAAGCCAAGCCCCACGTTGGAGTTCAGGAAGAACCACGCGAGCAAAACTTCAATAACGAGAAGCTGAACAACAAAGCGGATGCGGATTTTTTTACGGTCATGGCTGACCAGTAACGCAAGCGCAGTAACGACAACGAGTGCCAGGACAAAATGAAGGACGCGGTCCATATTTGCTCCAAATATGAGGCAGGTTTAATTTTCGTGCACATTCTATGTAACAAGCGAAAAGAAAACGAGATCAAGGACACACTATAGTTACATCCTGTGACGAGTCTCAAAATTAGTGATCCACAATACATTTTTGTTATGTTAGGTAAATGAGTGAAAAGTTAAGTTTGTGTGCTAGTCTTCACAAAAGCGTGCGCGATTGCAGGTTTTGTTAGATCGCCCCACCTTACCCGCCCGTCTATTGTTCAAAGCTATCAGAGAAATCACTATAAACTCACTAAATGATCTTGATAATCATTCTCATTTTGATAGCATTAAACATAGCAAAGGCTATATTTCCAGAGGCAGAAATGACAAACAGTCGCGTAGAGGGTAGCAGTGGCAGAGCAGCGCGCAAGTTGCGGTTCGCGTTAATGGGACCTGCGTTCATTGCTGCCATCGGCTATATCGATCCAGGTAACTTTGCGACCAATATTCAGGCCGGGGCCAGCTTCGGCTATAAGCTGCTCTGGGTGGTCGTGTGGGCTAACCTGATGGCCATGTTGATTCAGATGCTGTCCGCGAAGCTGGGGATTGCCACGGGCAAAAACCTGGCTGAACAAATTCGCGATCACTATCCGCGTCCGGCGGTATGGCTTTACTGGGTTCAGGCGGAAATTATCGCCATGGCAACCGACCTCGCCGAATTCATCGGGGCCGCGATTGGTTTTAAATTGATCCTCGGCGTCTCGCTGCTTCAGGGCGCGGTGCTCACCGGGATTGCCACTTTCCTGATCCTGATGCTGCAGCGTCGCGGTCAAAAACCGCTGGAAAAAGTTATCGGTGGGCTGCTGCTGTTTGTGGCGGCGGCCTATATCGTCGAGCTGATTTTCTCTCAGCCGAATCTGGCACAGCTCAGCAAAGGGATGATTATCCCGAGCCTGCCAACCTCTGAAGCGGTATTCCTGGCCGCCGGTGTGCTGGGCGCAACCATCATGCCGCATGTCATTTACCTGCATTCCTCGCTGACTCAGCACCTGCACGGCGGGACGCGCAAAGAGCGTTACTCTGCGACGAAATGGGATGTGGCGATCGCCATGACCATTGCCGGTTTTGTGAACCTGGCGATGATGGCGACCGCTGCCGCCGCTTTCCATTTTAACGGTCACACCGGTATTGCCGATCTCGACCAGGCATACCTTACGCTGGAGCCGTTACTGAGCCACGCTGCTGCCACGATATTCGGGCTGAGCCTGGTGGCGGCCGGTCTCTCGTCAACGGTTGTGGGGACGCTGGCAGGGCAGGTGGTGATGCAGGGCTTTGTCCGTTTCCACATTCCGCTTTGGGTTCGTCGCTCCGTGACTATGCTGCCCTCCTTTGTTGTGATTCTGATGGGGCTGGATCCCACGAGAATTCTGGTCATGAGCCAGGTACTGCTGAGTTTTGGTATCGCGCTTGCACTGGTGCCGCTGCTGATCTTTACCAGTGACAAAAGCCTGATGGGCGAACTGGTGAACAGCGCGCTGGTGAAACGAACCGGTTGGGTCATTGTGGCGGTAGTGGTGTCGTTGAACCTGTGGCTCCTGGTCGGCACTGCTCTGGGGTTATAGCATCGCGTTGAACCAAAGAAAAAGGAGCCGGGAGGCTCCTTTTTGCATTACTGATGACGCATTAGTGATGATGGCCGTGACCACCGTGTCCTCTGCCACCGTGACCCCAGCCACCGCGGCGGTCGTCACGATCGTTCCAGCCTTCACGGTAACCACGCTCATAGGCGTTGTTTTTGTACCAGCCGCGATGCAGGCCATTATCATGTCTGCGCCAGCGGTCGCCACGCCACTCATAGTGACGGTTCCAGTAATCACGGTCGCGCCAGTAGCCACCGTCCCAGTATCTGCCGTAGTCGTCACGATCGCCAATTTGTAATTTAACTGATGGCAACAGGGTGATTTCGCCCGCAGTGGCGATCAGCGGGGCCGAAGCCAGTAATACCGCTGCAAGAATCAGTGACCTGAACATACTCTTTCTCCTTCACGATCGGGGCCTTTGTGGGGCCTGTTAACGCAATATTACGAGTTGGTAAAGGCTCGTTTCATCGCCTCAACTCCTAATTCATGAATGAGAGCACTTTTTGCTAAAAGTGATTTTATTTTGAGCTGTTCAGGATCCCATCAATGATTGCCAGTTCTTCCGCCGAGAAATGGCGGTTTTCCAGCATTGCCACGGCATCGTCAATCTGGGCAGTTTTACTGGCCCCAATCAGCACTGACGTTACCGACTCGTGGCGTAAAATCCACGCCAGCGCCATCTGTGACAGTTTCTGGCCGCGGTTTTCCGCCAGCGCGTTCAGTTGACGAACCTTCTCCAGCTTCTCTTCGGTGATCTGATCGGGGTTAAGGAACTTACTGCCGCTTGCCGCACGCGAGTCTGCAGGAATACCGTTCAGGTAGCGGTTAGTCAGCTGTCCCCCTGCCAGCGGCGAGAAGGGAATGCAGCCGACGCCTTTTTCCTGCAGCACGTCCAGCAGGCCTTCCTCTGGCGCACGTTCAAACATCGAATATTTCGGCTGGTGGATCAGACACGGCGTCCCAAGGTCGTTCAGGATATCGATAGCCTTACGGGCCTGTTCTGCAGGGTAATTTGATAACCCGACGTAAAGGGCTTTTCCCTGGCGCACCACATGGTCAAGCGCTTTCATGGTTTCCAGCAGTGGCGTTTGTGGGTCAGGACGGTGATGATAAAAGATATCCACATATTCCAGCCCCATACGCTTCAGGCTTTGATCCAGGCTGGCAACCAGATATTTGCGTGACCCCCAGTCGCCGTAGGGGCCATCCCACATGGTATAACCCGCTTTGGTCGAGATGATCAGCTCGTCGCGCCATGGCAGGAAATCTTCCTGCAAAATGCGACCGAAGTTACGTTCGGCTGAGCCGGGAGGAGGACCGTAATTATTGGCAAGGTCGAAATGCGTAATACCCAGATCGAACGCGCGTTGTAAAAGTTGACGGCTGTTTTCGACAAGCGTGGCGTCGCCAAAATTGTGCCACAACCCGAGTGAGATGGCGGGCAACCTGAGTCCGCTTTGCCCGCAGCGGCGATACTGCATTGTCTGATAACGATTTTTGTCCGGCTGGTAACTCATTCTGATGCCCTCTGGTGCTGAAAGGAAAAATCAGTGTATACGTTTACATTAACGTGAAAAAAAAAGAGCATAGCGCAGCCTTTTTTGTAAAGCATTCTTTCCATGCCCTTCTTACGACCAATTCTGGACAGCCATCACGCTTCTTTAATACTCAAAGTGAGGTCAACGTCAGAAGGACACCTGTTATGCGAACCCCATACTGCGTCGCCGATTACCTGCTGGACCGTCTTACAGATTGTGGTGCCGATCATCTGTTTGGCGTGCCGGGCGACTATAACCTGCAGTTTCTCGACCACGTAATAGACAGCCCGGATATTTGTTGGGTGGGCTGTGCCAATGAGCTGAACGCATCCTATGCCGCTGACGGATACGCCCGATGTAAGGGCTTTGCCGCGCTGCTGACCACATTCGGCGTTGGGGAGTTAAGTGCCATGAACGGCATTGCCGGCAGCTATGCCGAGCATGTCCCGGTTTTACATATTGTGGGGGCGCCGGGTACGGCGGCACAGCAAAGGGGAGAGTTGCTGCATCATACGTTGGGGGATGGGGAGTTCCGTCACTTTTATCATATGAGCGAGCCGATCACCGTCGCACAGGCGGTCCTTACCGAACAAAATGCCTGTTATGAAATCGACCGTGTGCTGACAACCATGCTTCGGGAACGTCGCCCCGGTTATCTGATGTTACCCGCCGATGTGGCAAAAAAAGCCGCCACGCCGCCTGTAAACGCTCTCACTCATAAGCAGGCTCATGCCGATAGCGCCTGCCTGAAAGCGTTCCGGGATGCTGCTGAGAACAAACTGGCGATGAGCAAACGTACCGCGCTGCTGGCTGACTTCCTTGTTCTGCGCCATGGCCTGAAGCATGCGCTACAGAAGTGGGTGAAAGAGGTACCGATGGCGCATGCCACCATGCTGATGGGGAAAGGGATATTCGACGAGCGTCAGGCGGGTTTTTACGGTACATACAGTGGTTCAGCCAGCACCGGTGCGGTAAAAGAGGCGATTGAAGGGGCTGACACGGTATTGTGTGTTGGCACGCGTTTTACCGATACCCTGACGGCCGGGTTCACGCACCAGCTTACCCCGGCGCAAACCATTGAAGTCCAGCCGCATGCCGCACGCGTCGGGGATGTCTGGTTTACCGGCATCCCAATGAACCAGGCGATTGAGACGCTGGTCGAACTCTGCAAACAGCACGTGCATGCTGGCCTTATGTCGTCATCATCCGGCGCAATACCGTTCCCGCAGCCGGACGGTTCGCTTACCCAGGAGAATTTCTGGAGAACGTTGCAAACCTTTATTCGCCCGGGGGACATTATCCTTGCCGACCAGGGAACATCGGCCTTCGGCGCGATTGATCTGCGTTTACCGGCTGATGTTAACTTTATCGTCCAGCCGCTGTGGGGCTCGATTGGTTACACGCTGGCGGCGGCGTTTGGTGCACAAACCGCATGCCCGAACCGGCGCGTGATTGTGCTGACGGGGGATGGCGCGGCCCAGCTCACCATTCAGGAACTAGGCTCGATGCTGCGTGATAAACAGCACCCCATTATTCTGGTGCTCAACAACGAAGGTTACACGGTTGAGAGGGCTATCCACGGGGCGGAGCAGCGGTATAACGACATTGCTTTGTGGAACTGGACGCACATTCCGCAGGCGTTGAGCCTCGATCCTCAGTCTGAGTGCTGGCGGGTCAGTGAAGCGGAACAGCTGGCGGACGTACTTGAAAAAGTGGCGCACCACGAGCGGCTCTCGTTGATTGAGGTGATGCTCCCGAAAGCGGATATCCCGCCGCTGCTCGGGGCGCTTACCAAGGCTCTGGAAGCGCGTAATAACGCCTGATTACTTGTCGTTTCGCCAGGCCATCATCATCGGTTTGCCCGCCAGCAGGAGCCAGGCGGGCAACATCACGATACAGAGCAGGGGGAAGAGCGTTGAATCCGGCACCACTACCGCCGCCATAAACAGGCTCAGCCACGCATCGCGCGTCACCACCAGCACCAGCCCCAGAATTGAGCAAGAGACCGTTATCGCTGCCGGCACCGCATCCACATGTTCATGCAGCATCAGCCCCAACGCCACGCCGATAAACACCGCCGGGAAGATACGCCCACCGCGGAACCCACATGCTGCAGCTACCACCAGCGCCGCCAGTTTAACCAGCGCAAACAGCAGGTAATCAGACACGCTGAACACCTGGCTGAAAGCCAACTGCTGCATTTCATCAAGGCCTTTAAACAGCGTTACCGTTCCGCCGATAGCCCCTAATACGCCCAGCATCAGACCACCCGCCCCCAGAATCAGCACCGGGTGCTTCAGCCGGTGCATCAGACGGTGCAGGCGCGGAAGGCACCATACCGCAATCATCCCGAGTGCAATGGCGATCGCGACGACGATGGCACCGCTGAAAATATCGGCAATATGCATCTGGCCGTAGTGGGGCAGAGAGAGTGAGAAATGAGGATGGAAAAACAGACTGGTCGTGAGCGCACCAGCCGCAGCGGCCATCAGCGGCGCAAAGAGTTTATCCCAGAGCGGGACGTCGTTATTGCTGGTAAGCGTCTGAGAAAAAATAAGGGCGGCGGCAACGGGCGTGCCGAAAAGCGCCCCGATGGTGCCTGCAGAGGCGAGGATGGTCCAGTCCAGCGCACCGACACGGGGTAAAATGCGCGAACCGAGAAAGACCGCCATACCAATGTTTACCGCCATGATGGGGTGTTCAGGACCCAGGCTGACACCGCCCGCCAGACCCAGGATCAACGCGATAATCAGCCCCGGCAGCGCCGAGGGGGGAACGGGCGCACCGATCAGTGGTTCAAGCGCCGGATCCGGCCCGGCGTGCCCGGGGCTAAAGCGGATCACCAGACCCACCGCAACGCCGGTGAGCGTCAGCATCAACATGATCCATCCCGGCGAATCCACGCTGACGCCCAGTTGTGCAGGAAGCGCCGTCCATAACATCGCCTGCAACACCGACGCGACTTTCATCACGACAATGAGCACCAGACTTGAGGCAACGCCAATGATCAGCGCCGGTATTGCCAGTAAGAGCATGGTTCTGGCTCGCGGATGGAGCATGATGATTTCCTTGTACAAAACGCTATTACGTTACTTTGCACAATCAGCTTTATGGCAATAGTGCAAAAGGTGCTGAAACGGTAAAGTTATTCTGTGACGAAGATCGATAATCCACGGGCATTCACCTTCCGGTCGTTGTTGTTATCACGCCTTGAACTTACAGTGTCCCAAAGATTTATTCTGACTTTAGCGGAGCAGTAGAAGAATGACAAAGTATGCTTTGGTAGGCGATGTGGGCGGCACGAATGCTCGCCTTGCCCTATGCGATGTAAATAGCGGTGAAATTTCCCGGGCGAAAACCTATTCAGGGCTGGATTATCCAAGTCTTGAGGCCGTTGTTCGGGTCTATCTTGAAGAGCAACAGGTGAGCATCGAAGACGGATGTATCGCCATTGCCTGCCCGATTACCGGTGACTGGGTGGCGATGACCAACCATGTCTGGGCATTTTCCATCGCTGAGATGAAAAAAAACCTTGGTTTTGCGCATCTTGAAATCATCAATGACTTTACTGCCGTGTCCATGGCGATCCCGATGCTGAAGCCAGAGCATCTGATTCAATTTGGCGGTACAGCGCCAGTAGAAGGTAAGCCGATTGCGGTCTACGGTGCCGGTACCGGTCTTGGCGTTTCACATCTGGTCCACGTCGACCAGCGCTGGGTAAGCCTGCCGGGTGAGGGCGG
The DNA here is from genome assembly GCF_030209635.1 of Enterobacter sp. MEB024. Classification (NCBI taxonomy): domain Bacteria; kingdom Pseudomonadati; phylum Pseudomonadota; class Gammaproteobacteria; order Enterobacterales; family Enterobacteriaceae; genus Enterobacter; species Enterobacter sp. MEB024. The sequence continues at coordinate 13,467 of NZ_JARVRQ010000003.1, forward strand.
TCACGTGGACTTTGCGCCCAACAGCGAAGAAGAGGGCATTATCCTCGAAGAGCTGCGCGCTGAAATCGGCCATGTCTCCGCCGAGCGCGTGCTTTCCGGTCCGGGTCTGGTGAATCTGTACCGGGCGATTGTAAAATCAGACGGCCGTCTGCCGGAGAATCTGCAGCCAAAAGATGTGACCGAGCGCGCGCTGGCGGACAGCTGCATCGACTGTCGCCGTGCGCTGTCGCTGTTCTGTGTGATCATGGGACGGTTTGGCGGCAACCTGGCGCTGACGCTGGGCACCTTCGGGGGAGTCTATATCGCGGGCGGGATCGTACCGCGTTTCCTCGACTTCTTTACAGCCTCAGGCTTCCGCGGTGCGTTTGAAGACAAAGGTCGCTTCAGAAGCTATGTGCAGGACATCCCTGTGTACCTGATTGTGCACGATAATCCAGGCCTGCTTGGCTCGGGCGCGCACCTGCGTCAGGTACTGGGTCAAATCCTCTGACGACTATCCCTCTCCTGCGGGAGAGGGGATTTTTACAGATGCATCAGCTGGCGGAACTCTTTCACCTTGCTGCGACTCACCGGGACCTGAAAATCAAGATCCTTCAGACGCAAAATATAGGTGTTGTTAAACCACGGTTCGATCTCGCGGATCTTGTTTAGATTGACGCAAAACGAACGGTGACAGCGGAAAAAGTGCGCCGCCGGCAGTTTGTTGCAAAACTCGGTGATGTTCATTGCCATCACGTACGATTCACGCCGTGTATAGACAAACGTCATCTTCTCGTGCGCTTCGGCATAGTAGATATCGTCGATAGGCGTCACGATGATGCGTTCATCCTTGACCAGGTTTATGGTGTCGTTTTCACGTATCGCCGGGCTTGCGTTAGCAGGCGTGGTCTGTTGTTGCCATGCGGCTTCCAGCTTTCGCAGCATGCTGACAATACGCGATTCCTGGTAAGGCTTCAGAATATAGTCAAACGCTTCCAGTTCGAAGGCTTCTACAGCGTGCTCTTTCCAGGCGGTGACGAAAACAATAAACGGCTTATGAGCAAACTGATTAATATTTTGCGCCAGTAATACACCGTCCAGTGATGGAATGTTGATATCCAGAAAAATGGCGTCGACCCGGTTATGCTGCAAGAACTTGAGCACGTCCAGACCATCCTCAAAGGTACCCACAATCTCCATCTGGCTGTGCGTTTTGATAAGCCAGCTCAGCTCCTGTTGAGCCAGAATTTCATCTTCCACGATGATGACTTTCATTGATTACTCCGGCCTATGGCAACAGTGATGTCGCCGCATGAACGGGGGAGCGTTCATTCGGGACGTAAAAAGCAATTTCGGTGCCGGGTTCGAGACGGTGAATGTGCAGTCCGTCGCCGAACAACAGCTTGACCCGATGGTGCACGTTCAGCAGTCCAATTTTATTGCCCGGCATTTCGTTAGACTCCACGCGCTCAATGACTTTTGGATCAATACCGTGGCCGGTATCGCGCACGGCAATGCGCACGCGGTTACCGCTTTCGGTTACGCTGATGGTGACCACGCCTTTACCTTTACACGGCTGAATGCCGTGAACAATCGCGTTTTCCACCAGCGGCTGGATCAGCAGGCTTGGGATCACACAGTTGACCTCTTCATCGATATCGTAAATCACCGTGAGCTTGTCACCAAAACGGGCCTGCTCAATCGCGATATAGTCCTTGATCTGATACAGCTCTTTTTTGATGTCGATCTGCTCGTCATCGTTCAGTTCAATGTTGTAGCGCAGGTAGCGCGACAGATTGAATATAAGCTGACGCGCGGTGTCCGGATTCATCCGGATGGAGGACGAGATGGCGTTCAGCGCGTTAAACAGAAAATGAGGATTGATTTTGCTCTGAAGCGCGCGCAGTTCTGCCTTATTTGCCATCTCGCGCAGCTGTTCTGCACGGGAAACTTCCAGCTGGGTAGAGATAATTTGCGACAGGCCGATGGCCATCTCCTGAAGCGTGGAGGTGATCTGGTGCGCGTGGCAGTAGTAGATTTTTAGCGTGCCCGTTACCACTCCTTTTTCCCACAGCGGAATCACCAGCATGGAGTGGATTTCCGGCGTTCGGTGAGCTTCATCATTGTTCTTAATGATGATTTTACCGTAGTGGATCGCCTGTCGGGTGGTGGGGCTAATGGTATCGTCATTATCGCGGTAATTGTGTTCCCCGACGCCGACATAAGCCAGTACGTGGTCGTTATTGGTAATGGCGACCGCATCGGCATGAATATCGCGGCGGATAATATCGCAGACCTGACGTAATGACTCCGCGTTCACATGGCGGAAGAGTGGCAGCGTTTTGTTGGCGATATCCAGCGCAAGCTTGGCCTGACGCGCGGCACTGGCCTCTTTTTCTCCCTCAACGCTTTGTACCAGCAGCACGATAAAACCGATGCAGACGCTGCCGAGGATCATGGGAATACCGATTTTCGAAACGATATCCAGCCCCAGTGCGATAGTGGGGGCCCACACCACCACCAGGATCATGGTCAGCGTTTCGCACACCATGCCGGCGATGATCCCGGCGCGCCAGCGCTGCTTTTTCGGGATCTTGCGGTTAATCCATCCTGACAGTATCCCGGCAATAATACTGGTAATAAAACAGGGAATTGCCGTCACGCCACCGATATCAATCAGGTAACGGTGCGTACCGGCAATCAGTCCGGTGATGACGCCGACCCACGGGCCAAACAAAATCCCGCCGGACATGACGGCAATGATACGCACGTTAACCAGCGATCCCTCGACCGGCACGCCGGACCAGGTGCTGAACAACGCGAACAGCGAGAAGATCGCGGTGACGGCCAGCAGCTCTTTTGGCGAGTGCGCAGACTTGTGCAAAAGCTCGCGGAACAGGCGAATGCGGATGAGGAAAAACAGGCAAATCAGCATTAATGCCGCACGGTCAAAAACTGCCAGCAGCATATTGAATATTTCGTGCACGAGTAGACCAGGGAAAACGGGAAAGAACCATGATAAAAAACCTGGCGCGTATTGACCAGCTATCCGTCAGGTTTATCAAATGGGGAAAACCCCTGTTTTGCAAAGGGGATTGTCAGGAGAGGGCTGAAGTCTCCCGATTTTTTTGTGATAACGCCTGAGCAGGTAACGGTTTTGATATCATCGTGTTACACAACAGATATCAGAAAGAGGCTGTCACTTCGGACGCTTCCGCTTTTCAATGCAGCAGGGTTCCGATTTTAGCGCGCACTCTTTTTTTTCATTTCCCTCTCGACAGCATGATTTTTTTCAGGTTATTTTCTAAACATGCCACATCGGTGGCAGCGTCGCTCGGACGGTCCGGGCGCTAACGTTAATCTGAGGAATCTATGGCTGAATTCAGTCCTGAACGCCGTTTTACGCGTATCGATCGTCTCCCCCCTTATGTATTCAACATCACTGCTGAACTGAAAATGGCTGCGCGTCGGCGCGGCGAAGACATTATTGATTTCAGCATGGGTAACCCTGACGGCCCAACACCGCCGCATATTGTTGAGAAGTTATGTACGGTTGCTCAGCGTCCGGATACGCACGGCTACTCCACCTCTCGCGGTATTCCTCGATTACGTCGTGCAATTTCTCGCTGGTATCAGGATCGCTACCAGGTCGATATCGACCCTGAAAGCGAGGCGATTGTCACCATCGGCTCAAAAGAGGGTCTGGCGCACCTGATGCTGGCGACTCTGGATCATGGTGATACCGTACTGGTGCCCAATCCGAGCTACCCGATTCACATCTATGGCGCAGTGATTGCCGGAGCGCAGGTTCGCTCCGTACCACTTGTGGAAGGGGTCGATTTCTTTAACGAACTGGAACGTGCGATTCGCGAAAGCTATCCGAAACCTAAGATGATGATCCTCGGTTTTCCGTCGAACCCGACGGCGCAGTGCGTAGAGCTCGATTTCTTTGAAAAAGTGGTCGCTCTGGCTAAACGTTACGACGTGCTGGTGGTGCATGATTTAGCCTATGCCGATATTGTCTATGACGGCTGGAAAGCCCCTTCGATTATGCAGGTTCCTGGCGCACGCGATGTGGCGGTTGAGTTCTTTACGCTGTCGAAAAGCTACAACATGGCTGGCTGGCGCATCGGCTTTATGGTGGGCAACAAGACGCTGGTGAATGCCCTGGCGCGCATCAAGAGTTATCACGACTACGGTACCTTTACCCCGCTTCAGGTCGCGGCTATTGCAGCACTTGAAGGCGATCAGCAGTGTGTGCATGAGATTGCTGCGCAGTATAAGCGTCGCCGTGATGTGCTGGTCAAAGGGTTGCATGAAGCGGGCTGGATGGTGGACATGCCGAAAGCGTCCATGTACGTCTGGGCTAAAATTCCGGAGCCGTATGCGGCAATGGGATCGCTGGAGTTTGCCAAAAAGCTGCTGCAGGACGCGAAGGTATGTGTCTCGCCGGGCATTGGCTTTGGTGATTATGGCGACACCCATGTGCGATTCGCTCTGATTGAAAACAGTGACCGCATCCGCCAGGCGGTGAGGGGCATCAAGAGTATGTTCCGCGCCGACGGACTTCTCTCATCGAAAAGCGTCACCGAACCTCACGCGTCATCATGACATAAAAAAACAGGAGCCATCGGCTCCTGTTTTTTTGACTGCATGTTCTTCACTAGATCATCAGGGCAAACGTTCCGGCCCAGACTAAAACAATCACCGAAATGCCCATAAAGAAATATTTCACGTTTCATCGCTCCGCGTATCTTGTGGTACGCATTTAAAAACAGAGTCCACCTGATTATAGAGAGCTGAAGTTGGCTTATAGCGGAAATAAGATTTTTCCCGTAATACCGCCGACTCCCGCTCAGAATTCTGTGCTTTCCTGTTGCCAGACGGCGCTAATGTACGCCTAAAAATGGGGGGTGACAAGAGGGATTTTTTTAAATAATTTCCGTTACTTACGGGTGTCGTGGAACGGCGACAGTTTGATTTCAGAACGCAATAAATTCACTTTGAGCGACGCAAAGAAAGACAGTACACAGCGTGATTACAGGTCATTGAAAAGGTTAGTTTCTTAACGAAACTAACCTTCTGGAATTTAGATATACAGCGAGGCTTCGCCAAGAGGGCGTGTTTTGAATCGGCGATGCATCCAGAGATATTGCTCGGGCGCACGCATGATTTCCATTTCGATAACTTTATTGATGAACGTAGCGGCTTCGCCTTCGTTTTCCGGATAGTTAGCCATCTCAGGGGAGATATGCAGGCGATAGCCTGATTTATCCGCTTTTCTGACCATCGTGACGGTCAACATGGATGCACCGGAAAGACGTGAAATCACAAAGGTACCATTGGTCGTGGCGACATCTTTCACCGCAAAGAACGGAGCGAAGCTACTGCCTTTACGCCCATAATCCTGGTCCGGTGCGAACCAGACGGCCTCACCTTTTTTCAGTGCGCCAACCATGCCGCGCAGGTTGTTACGGCTGATCATCGCCTTATTCGAGCGCATACGACCACGTGTCTGCACCCATTCCATCACGGCGCTGTTGTGCGGACGGTAGGTTGCCATCATCGGCTGGCAAAGCCCCATGACGCGCCCCCCCAGTTCCAGAGACATAAAGTGAACGCCGACCACCATCACGCCGCGGTTTTGCAACTGGGCACGTTTCAGGTTATCCAGGCCTTCCACATCAAACCATTTACGAACACGTTCATCAGACCAGAACCATGCCATACCGGTTTCAAGCAGAGCCATGCCGATAGATTTAAAGTTTTCAGCAATCAGTTTTTCGCGCTGTTCCGCATTGTACTGTGGAAAGCAAAGTTCGAGATTTTTACGCGCAATAGACTCACGACGTTTAAGGAAGTGGCGCGATGCGCTGCCAAGCCTGGAGCCCAGAATGCGGATTACGGGATAAGGAAGCTGAACCAGTAACCAGAGCACGCCAAGACCAAACCATGTGAACCAGTAACGCGGGTGCAGAAATGCGCGTTTGAATTTGGATTGTGACAAAATAATGGGAACCTATATAAAGTCGGTGAAAGTCACGCATTGCGTAACCACGTACCTGTTAGACCGTAGTACAAGGTCATGGTTGCAGGCTTTACCGATCTTTACGGCGTTGCCTGGCCATTGCTGACGTTGGGTGGGCGGTATAATGTAGCACCCTTTATACGGTATGTGCTATTACTCGTTCTTGATTAAAAAAGCGGCAATTCGAAAGGTCTTTGATTTTTCTGTTTTTATAAACCAGAACAGATGCGCGACGGCATCTGTTTGGATATTTTGAAAGCAGTCGTTATGCTTTCCAGGCCGCATCGCCAGGCTGTACCTGTTTATACCATGCCATCAGCGCGGCTGTACCGGGCTCTCCCTCGGCGGGGGCCCAGGTAACGAAATCCTCATCAGCCACCGGTTGATAGCCACCGTGTTTAACTTCAAAAATAACGCCGCCGTGATCCAGTGACAGCACGGCATGCCAGGTTCCTGCCTCCATCTCCAGCGCTATACACGCTTCACCTAATACGACGCGACGGGTGACGACGCCCTGGTCGTCAAAATTCAGCACGACAAAACGCCCGCGAAGGGGAAGTAACAGCTCAAAGGTATGCGGATGACGATGAGGGCGAACATAGGTGCCAGGTTCCATCGCGATGGCCAGCCGCTGAACCGGGTCGCTCAGTTCAGGATGAAAGTTACGATGTGCGCGTAAACGCGGGGCGTTAGCCGCCGCTTCACTTTGTTGCTTCAAATCGGAGAGCGTGATTTGTTTCATGGTGGTTGCCTAAAGAGAAGAGGGCCTGTGGAGTAAAGCAGTGGAATTGTAATACGGAATACCATAACCCGTATAAATGAGGGTTCAATCACTGCACATCACCTCTGGAGCATAATAACCTGTGCTGCTAAATTCTCTTGAGCGGCTAAAACGTGACTGACAGGGAAAAGCGGGTGACAGAGCAAATCGATTATCAGATTGAAAAATACAGATTTACCGAGGCGAATGAACCTCCGCGTCTTACCCGTCAGTGGGCCGACGTTTTAAACGAGTGCAAGGCGATCCAGGCCGGGGCCGAGGCGCGTCTGCGTATTGCCCTGACCAATGTCGATTACGTTACCAGCTTTGAGCTGCCTTTCCGCCTGCTGCTCGTGCGGACACCTCAGTTAATTGCCGGGTTGCGTGATGAACTGCAGCTCAGCCAGAAGAATGCCATTTTTAACGGGAAACGGTTTGGCTGTGTCTGGAGCGTGAAGTCCGATTTGAGCGATGTACCTGACGTTTTTCAATATCATCTGTCCACACGTATACGGCGAACGGAAGCGACACAATTGACCGCGGAACCTTTTTTGCAGATAGCCAAAGAAATTAAGCCCCCCACGGAACGTCTGAAGCGTGCTCTGTTAAGTGGTCTGGAGGTAACCGCACTCGATGCGCTGTTCTGGTTTGGGATCCAGCGGATTGCTGCTGAGGTGTCGCGTCTGAGAAAGGCCGGAATGAGAATTACCACAGCGGAAAAACAGGTATTTGATAATCTTACCGGAACGACTCGCCTTGTGCCGGTGTATCGGCGCGCCGATGAGAGCATGGTGTCCCCTGCAGGAATCGAACCTGCAACTAGCCCTTAGGAGGGGCTCGTTATATCCATTTAACTAAGGGGACAAGGCGGCACGAGTATAGCCTCATTTACACTTTGCGTTAAGCTCATCGCCGCCTGACTGCTCAAAGAGTCACCATTCAGGTCGATTTTTTTGCAGATTTATCATCGTTTTCCCGCGCTTTCTGTTCGGCCTTGCGCTTATTAGACATGTCGTTACGGATTTGCGCATGGCTTAACAGTGCGAAGATAAACGTTCCGCCGCAGATATTGCCTGCCAGCGTCGGCAGGGCGAACGGCCAGAAAAAATCGCTCCAGTGAAGCGTACCATTAAAGACCAGATAGAGGATTTCAACGGTTCCGACCACGATGTGCGTGGTGTCAGCCAGCGCTATCAGCCAGGTCATTAATATGATCACGACAATTTTGGCGCTGCCCGCGGAAGGAAACATCCACACCATGGTCGCGATTATCCAGCCGGAGATAATGGCATTCGAGAACATTTCGAACGGCGTGTTTTTCATTACGTCCATACCGATTTTCACGAAGGCATCCCGGGTGGGCTCATCGAATATCGGCATATATTCAAATGCCCATGCCGCCACGCCTGTACCGATGATATTCCCCAGCAGCACCACGCTCCATAAACGCATCAGTAAACCGAAATTACCGAGGGTAGGGTTTTGCATCACCGGGAGAACGGCAGTAACGGTGTTTTCAGTAAACAGCTGCTGGCGCGCCATAATGACAATCACAAAGCCAAAGGTGTAGCCGAGATTTTCAAGTAAAAATCCACCGGGTACCCCTTCCAGTTGCACATGAAATATGCCCTTGGCGAGGAGTGAGGCGCCCATCGACAAGCCTGCCGCGATGGCCGACCAAAACAGAGCCATGGCATCACGCTCCATCTCTTTTTCGCCATCCTGTCGGATATGTTCATGGATCGCCATCGCACGGGAAGGAAGGCGATCTTCATTGATTTCTATCTCCTCACCGCGCTCTTTTTCCTCGCTTTCAATTTCAATTTCCTCATTACTCTCGCCAATTTTTTCTTCGCCCACTTCTTTCATAGCCACTCCAACACGATGATCTTTCTATAAAGCGTAGCGGCTTTTAATGAAATGCCCGTGGGGATGCTCTTAAATTGGCGGCAATGGCAACAAAGGCGATACATCTCATTAAAAGACATTATAAAATTGCCAGCGAAACGAATTCCAAAAGCCAGGCTATGCTGAGATCAGAGTGACGGTGGTTACTGCCCGTAATTGTGCTCGTAGACATTGGTAAACGTGCTGTTACAATCACTTGCACGTTTACAGGCGGAGCAACCCATGCTCCGTTACGGATGGCAATCAACGATAGCCATACTGAACAGGGAGATATTTATGAAACTTCGGCTGTCGGCGCTTGCGCTGGGCGCGACGATGCTTGTGGGCTGCGCCAGCTCTGGAGAGCAAACGGGACGCTCCGATCCTCTCGAAGGATTTAACCGCTCAATGTACAGCTTCAACTACAACGTGCTGGACCCGTATGTGGTTCGCCCGGTGGCAGTTGCATGGCGTGATTATGTTCCACAACCTGCGCGTAACGGGTTGAGTAACTTCACCAGTAACCTGGAAGAACCTGCGGTGATGGTGAACTACTTCCTGCAGGGCGATCCGTATCAGGGTATGGTGCACTTTACCCGCTTCTTCCTGAACTCATTGCTGGGGATGGGGGGCTTCATCGATGTTGCCGGTATGGCGAACCCGAAACTTCAGCGTGAGCAGCCGCACCGTTTCGGCAGTACGATGGGGCATTATGGCGTGGGTTATGGTCCGTATGTTCATCTGCCATTCTACGGCAGTTTCACCGTACGTGATGACGGCGGCGACATGGTGGATACGCTGTATCCGGTTCTGTCGTGGCTGACCTGGCCGCTGTCGGTAGGGAAATGGACGGTGGAAGGGATCGAGACGCGTGCGCAACTGCTTGATTCGGACGGTCTGCTGCGTCAGTCTTCTGACCCGTATATTATGGTCCGCGAAGCTTACTTTCAGAATCACGACTTTATTGCCAATGGCGGCAAGCTGAAGCCGGAAGAGAATCCGAACGCGAAAGCAATCGAGAACGAATTAAAAGATATCGACTCGGAATAAAGATATCGACCCGGAATAAAGAAAAAAGGTGAGCCATGCTCACCTTTTTTAATCCCTGCGCGATTAGAACGCGTAGTTGAAGTTCATGCCATACAGCCAGGCTTTACCTTCAGAAGAGAACTCATACGGCCCCTCCTTAAAGTTAACTTTTTGACCGTGCATGTAAGAGATGCCCGCATCGATAGAAGCATCTTTATTGAAGGCATAGGTTGCACCTGCGCTCAGCCAGAAGCGGTCCTGGTCCGGAATGGAGATGGAACGCTTGTCAGCCGGTACAGGACTATCATCGAAGGCAATACCGGTACGGAATGTCCAGTTGTCATCCATATAATAGGTGGTACCCAGCGCGATACGGTAGGCATCACGGAAGCTTTCATCTTTATAGAAGAGCGTGTCACCATTGCTGTTGGTCGCTTTCAGCTCCTGGAACTGACTCCAGCTGGTGTAGGTCAGGCTATAGTGAACCGCCCACTGCGGCGCCACTTTGTTATAACCCGACAGTTCCCACATTTCTGGCAAGTGCAGGCTCAGAGAACCGCCAGTGGTACGGCCGTCGGTGCCCATTGGCAGGCCGAAGCTACCCAGAATCTGATTGTAGGCTGAAGGCAGGCTGCTCTTATAATCGCCATCGAAGTCAATTTTCACTTCGGAACGGTAGGTTAAACCGTAGCGGTTATTTTTATCGATTTCATAAAGGATACCGGCGTTCCAGCCGAAGCCCCATTCGTCACCCTTAAGGTAAGCAATCTGGGTATCTGCCGGAATACCTGCAACCTGCTGTGCCAGACCCGGAATCGGCGGCAGAGCGCCTGAGCCAGCAACGACTTTACCCAGGTCACCCGCGTAGCGCTCGATCTTCGCTTTAGCATAAACCGCATCAAAGCCGACGCCGAAGCTCCAGTGGTTGTCCAGACGGTAAGCACCGCTCAGGTTCAGGTTCAGGGTTTCAAGGTCGGTTTTACCGCCATACGCCCCTGCGGCGTAGTTATTATTAAACTCGGTAGCCAGACCGTAGTTAGACGTCACGGAAGCGCCCCAGCCGAACTGGTCATTAATTGGCGCAACGAAGTGGAGGTTTGGCACCCAGGCTGTTGGCGCGATGTTGTCTGCCTTCAGGCTGGCGCCTGTTGGCGAGCGGCCCGAGATATCAACACCCGGATCAACAAAGATTGCACCAGCAGAGAAGGTCGGACGATCGAACATCATGATCAGTGCAGGGTTACGACTCGCGTTGCCCGCATCATCAGCAATTGCGCCTTCCCCGGAATACGCACGGCCAAGGCCAGAGGAAGAAAATTCGTTTAACTGAAAGCCCGCGGACCAGGCGGACGTAGAGACGATTGCCACTGCGACTGCCAGCGCAGTCTTTTTGAACAGGGTTTTCTGGCTCATGACCATAACCTCATTGAGTTATTTTTATTCAATAATTGTTACATACCGTAACAGGAGCGCGAAGTGTAGGGTCTGAGGTATGACATACAAATCAGACCAGTGGCGAGAGTATAGGTCTGACCAGCCAGAATGTTGCAAGTTTGTTTATTAATATTTTCAAACATGTTTCTTGAAACGAGATCTGGTTGGCAAAATTGTGACCATTGCGAATCGTCTGAAAGGGTGATTTTTGTTCTAGATCATTTTTTAGTGTGATATTGGTCACTTATCCGCTTTTGCGCCATTAACGGCTGGAGAGAGCCAGCCCCGGGGCGTAAAATAGCAGCATCGTGTTTATCTCGCGCCTTGCGCGAATACAGAGGAAATTGAGCTATGAGTAAATGCAGTGCTGATGAAACCCCGGTTTGCTGCTGTATGGATGTTGGTACCATCATGGACAACTCCGATTGCACCGCCTCTTACAGCCGTGTATTCAGCAACCGCGCCGAAGCGGAAGAAACCCTGGCCGCGCTGAGCAAACGTGCACGTGAGGTCGAATCCGATCCGTGCGAAATCAAATCCACCTTTACTGACGTGGACGGCGGTGTGAAGCTGGATATCGACTTTGTGTTCGCCTGCGAGGCGGAAACGCTAATTTTCCAGTTGGGTCTGCGCTAACCTCAACGGCGTAATGCCCTCATCCTGGCCCCCTCTCACAGTAGAGGGTGCACACTAAAACGGTAACCTTCGGGTTACCGTTTTGCTTTTGTTTTCGCAGAGACATTTTCTTTTTCTTCTCTGTGCCTTAGCTCGCACTTTTTCGTTTCCCTGATTGGCTGAATGTAAAAAAATGGTTAAGACTGTTATCAGGTCAGACCACTTTATGTTTGAGTAAAAAATTTTACAGGGGAAGGTTATGAGTCAGGCGTTACCGCTTATTACCCGTCAGGGCGATCGCATTGCCATTGTCAGTGGATTACGTACGCCATTTGCACGTCAGGCGACAGCGTTTCATGGCATACCGGCTGTCGATCTGGGGAAAATGGTGGTGGGGGAGATGCTGGCTCGCAGCGAAATTCCGCCTGAGGTCATCGAGCAGCTGGTTTTTGGCCAGGTTGTGCAGATGCCTGAAGCACCCAATATTGCACGCGAAATCGTCCTCGGTACGGGGATGAATGTCCATACTGATGCTTACAGCGTCAGCCGGGCATGTGCTACCAGTTTCCAGGCGGTGGCTAACGTGGCTGAAAGCCTGATGGCAGGTACCATTCGCGCTGGGATCGCCGGCGGGGCGGACTCCTCTTCGGTTCTGCCGATTGGGGTCAGTAAAAAGCTGGCCCGGATCCTGGTTGACGCCAACAAAGCCCGTACCGTCGGTCAGAAACTCAAACTTTTCTCACGCTTACGCCTGCGTGACCTTATGCCTGTACCGCCCGCAGTGGCGGAGTATTCCACCGGTCTGAGAATGGGCGATACCGCCGAGCAGATGGCAAAAACTTACGGGATCACCCGTGAGCAGCAGGATGCGCTGGCTCATCGCTCACATCAGCTGGCGGCGAAAGCCTGGTCGGAAGGCAAACTGGCTGATGAAGTCATGACGGCGTACATCCCGCCATACCGTGAACCGCTCTCAGAAGATAACAATATTCGCGGCAGTTCGACGATGGCGGATTACGCCAGGCTCCGTCCGGCATTTGACCGCAAACACGGTACCGTCACGGCCGCCAACAGTACTCCGCTGACGGACGGTGCCGCCGCAGTGATCCTGATGACGGAATCCCGTGCCAAAGAGCTGGGCATAAAACCGCTGGGCTACCTGCGCAGCTACGCCTTCACGGCGATAGATGTGTGGCAGGACATGTTGTTAGGGCCGGCGTGGTCCACACCGCTGGCGCTGGAACGCGCGGGACTGACCCTCGCGGATTTAACCCTCATTGATATGCACGAAGCCTTTGCTGCACAAACCCTGGCAAACATACAACTGCTGGCGAGTGAACGTTTCGCGCGCGATGTCCTTGGCCGGGCGCATGCCACTGGCGAAGTGGATCAGAGCAAATTTAACGTCCTGGGTGGCTCCATCGCCTACGGTCATCCATTTGCGGCGACGGGGGCGAGGATGATCACCCAGACATTACATGAGTTACGTCGCCGGGGCGGTGGTTTTGGTCTCGTAACCGCCTGCGCAGCGGGTGGTCTGGGCGCGGCAATGGTTCTGGAGGCTGAATAATGGATATGCCATCTGCATTTAATCTGACGGTACGCCTCGATAACGTCGCCGTTATTACTATCGATGTTCCCAACGAGAAGATGAACACCCTGAAAGCCGAGTTCGGCGTTCAGGTGCGCGCGATGCTAAAGCAGATCCGCGAGAACAAAGCGATTCGCGGCCTGGTGTTTATCTCAGCGAAACCGGACAACTTTATTGCCGGAGCCGATATCAACATGATTGCCCGGGCGCAAAACGCACAGGAAGCCGAAGAGCTGGCGCGTCAGGGGCAACAGGTCATGGCGGAGATCCATGCGCTGTCTATCCCGGTCATCGCGGCGATCCACGGTGCCTGTCTGGGCGGTGGGCTGGAGCTGGCGTTGGCCTGTCACAGCCGCATTTGTACCGACGATGCGAAAACCGTTCTGGGCCTGCCTGAAGTACAGTTAGGCCTCCTGCCAGGCTCCGGCGGGACGCAGCGTCTGCCGCGTCTGGTTGGGGTCAGCACTGCGCTGGAAATGATATTAACCGGCAAACAACTGCGTGCCCGTCAGGCGCTGAAAGCCGGCCTGGTCGACGAGGTGGTTCCTCACGCCATTTTGCTTGAGGCGGCGGTTGAACTGGCGCTCAAAGGACGGCAGGCAAAACGTCCTCTGCCGGTGCGTGAGCGCGTGCTGGCCGGGCCACTGGGCCGCACACTCCTGTTCAGCATGGCGGGCAAGAAAACCGAACAAAAAACCAAAGGTAACTACCCGGCGGCGAAACGTATCCTTGAGGTTATTGAAGTGGGTTTATCTCAGGGCAGCAGCAGCGGCTATGCCGCAGAAGCAAAAGCCTTTGGCGAGCTGGCGATGACGCCGCAGTCTCAGGCGCTGCGTAACATCTTTTTTGCCAGTACAGAGGTAAAAAAAGACCCCGGCAGCGAGGCGCAGCCTGCCCCGCTGCATGCCATTGGCGTACTGGGTGGCGGGCTGATGGGGGGCGGAATATCTTTTGTTACCGCCAGCAAAGGCAAATTGCCTGTACGTATCAAAGACATCAATGCGAAGGGAATCAATCACGCGCTGCAGTACAGCTGGCAGAACCTTGATCAAAAGGTTAAACGCCGCCATATCAAGGCCAATGAGCGTGATAAAACCCTGGCACTGATCTCCGGCACGACAGACTACAGCGGTTTTGCCCATCGCGATCTGGTGATTGAAGCGGTGTTTGAAGACCTGGCGCTTAAGCAGCAGATGGTGGCTGACGTTGAGCAACATTGCGCACCCCATACCATTTTTGCGTCGAACACCTCGTCATTGCCCATTGGCGATATTGCGGCCAGAGCCCAGCGTCCGGAGCAGGTGATTGGCCTGCACTATTTCAGTCCGGTTGAAAAAATGCCGCTGGTGGAAGTTATCCCGCACGCCAGCACCAGCCCGCAAACCGTTGCTACCGTGGTTAAACTGGCCAAAATGCAGGGTAAGACACCGATAGTGGTGGCGGACAAAGCCGGCTTTTATGTTAACCGCATTCTGGCGCCTTATATAAATGAAGCGATGCGGCTTCTGACGGAAGGGGAGAAGATCGAACACGTCGACGAGGCGCTGGTGAAGTTTGGGTTCCCCGTTGGCCCAATCCAACTTTTGGATGAGGTGGGAATTGACACCGGCACTAAAATTATACCTGTGCTGGAAGATGCTTATGGAGATCGTTTTAGCCCGCCTGCAAACATTGTTTCTGCAATTTTGAAGGACGATCGCAAAGGCAGAAAAAATGAACGCGGTTTCTATCTTTACGGCGCGAAAGGGCGTAAAAGCAAGAAACAGGTCGACCCTTCGGTTTATGGGCTTATTCCGACAACCGGTCAGGGAAAACTGTCACCCGTTCAATGTGCTGAACGCTGTGTGATGATGATGCTTAATGAAGCGGCACGCTGCTTTGGTGAGCAGGTGATTAAAAGCGCGCGCGATGGTGACATCGGTGCGGTATTTGGTATTGGTTTCCCGCCGTTCCTCGGCGGCCCGTTCCGTTACATGGACACTCTCGGTGCGGGTGAAGTGGTTGCAATCCTGCAACGTCTGGCCTCGCAATACGGTCCGCGGTTTACACCGTGTGACGAATTATTGCAGATGGCGGAACGGGGCCAGACATTTTGGCCTTCAAGGGAAACTGTCCTCGTAAGTTGAGGTCAAAAAAGGGTAAATCCTGAAGTGTATGAACCTGTTTTGGCGATTTTGTAAACAGAGATTGACTATACTTACGCCATTGAGGTAAAAAACAGCGTTTCATTCACCGAATGGATCAGGCACAATGCCCGACCATCGGGTTTTCTACCTCGGAGCGGTAATCGCGGGTAGTCAACGCCGGTGATTCTGGTTAACAAAAGCGGTGCAATATGCAAGTTTTTATCATGCGTCACGGCGACGCGGCACTCGATGCCGCCAGTGACTCAGTACGTCCTTTGACCGTCTGTGGCTGCGACGAATCTCGTCTGATGGCGACCTGGCTTAAAGGTCAAAAAGTGGACATCGAACGCGTTCTGGTGAGTCCGTTCCTGCGTGCAGAACAGACGCTGGAAGTGGTGGGGGAGTGTATGAACCTGCCAGCCAGTGTGGATGTTCTCCCGGAACTCACCCCGTGCGGTGATGTCGGCCTTGTCAGCGCTTATCTTCAGGCGCTGTGCAATGAAGGTGTCGCTTCCGCGCTGGTCATTTCCCACCTGCCACTCGTTGGCTATCTGGTATCTGAGCTGTGCCCGGGCGAGACGCCGCCGATGTTCACGACTTCCGCCATTGCCAACGTCGCTCTCGACGAAACGGGCAAAGGGGTCTTCAACTGGCAAATGAGTCCGTGCAATCTGAAGATGGCAAAAGCTATCTGATGTGACGTGCGATATGGCGGGGAGCAGAATATGCCTCCCGCCGTCCTGTCAGGGTAATTCTGGCGGCTGCCACTCTTCTACTTCAATCAACACCAGTAATGCGGCATCTCCGCCGTACTCTTTGGGTGCCTGATGAAACGCCATCACGTGGGGATGCTGAGCCAGCCATAGCGGTGTTTGCTGCTTCAGAATATGTTTGCCGTGGCCGTGCATCACGCAGGCGCAGAAAACATGTTCGCGACGACAGGCGGCAATTAACGCTCCCAGCTCCTGCTTCGCCTGCATCTGCGTCAAACCGTGCAGATCAAGAAACAGTTCGGGCGAGTAATCCCCCCGGCGTAATTTTTTCAGCTCAAAGTGGCTGACATCTTCCCGTACGTACTTCACCGCGCCCTGCGTATTGAGCAGCGGCTGAAATTCATCTGAAAAATAGTGGCTATTATCCGCCTGCTCCTGGAGCAATCGCTTGACCGGGACTTCCGTGATTTTTTTGCGCATCGGACGGTGGACAATGATGTCCTGCTTGATTTGACGCGTCCCGGTCATCAGCTGACGGAAGAGCGCCTGATCCTCCTCGCTAAGGGATGTTTTCTTTTTCATGGGTCATTCTCATCTCGTATTTCCGACAGTGTACCCGACTAAACGCATTTTTTAACCTCAAGCGCGACGCGTCATTGCTGATTTATCGCCGTCTTCATGGCAAACTAGCCGCCGAAAATTATGCGAGCATGCCCTGGAGGAAAGAGTGGATAAAATTTTTGTCGATGAAGCAGTAAACGAGCTGCATACCATACAGGACATGTTGCGCTGGTCGGTTAGCCGCTTCAGCGCCGCAAATATCTGGTACGGGCACGGTACCGATAACCCGTGGGATGAGGCCGTTCAACTGGTGCTGCCGTCCCTCTACCTGCCGCTCGATATTCCGGAAGACATGCGTACCGCACGCCTGACCTCCAGCGAAAAGCACCGTATCGTGGAGCGTGTTATCCGCCGCGTTAACGAGCGCATTCCGGTTGCCTATCTGACCAACAAAGCCTGGTTCTGTGGTCACGAGTTCTATGTTGATGAACGCGTTCTGGTGCCGCGCTCGCCGATTGGCGAACTGATCAACAACCACTTTGAAGGCCTGATTAACCATCAGCCAGAGCATATCCTTGATATGTGTACCGGCAGCGGCTGTATCGCGATTGCCTGTGCGTACGCCTTCCCGGAAGCGGAAGTGGATGCCGTGGATATCTCCACCGATGCGCTGGCTGTGACCGAGCACAATATTGAAGAACACGGTCTGATCCATCACGTTACGCCAATCCGCTCCGATCTGTTCCGCGATCTGCCAACGCTGCAGTACGATCTGATCGTCACCAACCCGCCGTATGTTGATGCGGAAGACATGTCCGATCTGCCAAACGAATATCGCCACGAGCCGGAGCTGGGTCTGGCGTCAGGCTCTGATGGCCTGAAGCTTACCCGTCGCATTCTGGCCTGCGCGCCGGATTATCTGACCGACGACGGTGTTCTGATTTGTGAAGTGGGCAACAGCATGGTACATCTGATAGAGCAGTACCCGGATGTGCCGTTCACCTGGCTTGAGTTCGATAACGGCGGTGACGGCGTCTTTATGCTGACCAAAGCGCAGCTGCTTGACGCGCGCGAATACTTCAGCATTTACAAAGATTAATCCAGCGGGCTTCGGCCCGTTTCACAACGCTCAAACACAAATAACGACATCGGAGCCGTGATGGCAGGAAACAGTATTGGACAATTATTCCGGGTGACCACCTTTGGTGAATCGCACGGGCTGGCACTGGGCTGTATCGTTGACGGCGTACCGCCAGGCATCGAACTGACCGAAGCTGATTTACAGCACGACCTCGACCGTCGTCGTCCGGGGACTTCTCGCTACACCACGCAGCGTCGCGAGCCGGACCAGGTCAAAATTCTTTCCGGCGTTTTCGAAGGCCGCACCACCGGCACCAGCATCGGGCTGCTGATTGAAAATACCGATCAGCGCTCGCAGGATTACGGCGCCATCAAAGATGTGTTCCGTCCTGGACACGCCGATTACACCTACGAACAAAAGTATGGCTTCCGTGATTATCGCGGCGGCGGACGTTCGTCTGCCCGTGAAACCGCGATGCGCGTTGCGGCAGGGGCTATCGCCAAAAAATACCTGCAGCAGAAATTTGGCATTGTGATCCGCGGCTGTCTGACCCAGATGGGCGATATTCCACTGGCTATCAAAGACTGGGATCTGGTCGAGCAAAATCCGTTCTTCTGTGCCGATGCAGATAAGCTGGAAGCGCTGGACGAACTGATGCGTGGCCTGAAAAAAGAGGGCGACTCCATTGGTGCCAAAGTCACCGTCGTGGCTGATGGCGTACCGCCAGGCTGGGGTGAACCGGTATTTGACCGTCTGGATGCGGACATCGCTCACGCACTGATGAGCATCAACGCGGTGAAGGGCGTAGAAATTGGCGACGGTTTTGACGTCGTTGCGCTGCGGGGCAGCCAGAACCGCGACGAAATCACCAAAGACGGTTTCCAGAGCAACCACGCGGGCGGCATCCTCGGCGGTATCAGCAGCGGTCAGCAGATTATTGCCAATATTGCGCTGAAACCGACTTCCAGCATTACCGTGCCAGGCCACACGATTAACCGCTCTGGCGAAGAAGTTGAGATGATCACTAAAGGACGTCACGATCCCTGTGTGGGGATCCGTGCGGTGCCGATCGCAGAAGCGATGCTGGCGATCGTACTGATGGATCACTTCCTGCGCCAGCGCGCGCAGAATGCGGATGTGACGACCACCATTCCACGCTGGTAAACATGAAAAAAACCGTCATTGCTCTGCTGGCACTGCTTGCCAGTGGAGCCAGTCTGGCCGCGACGCCATGGCAGAAAATCACCCATCCTGTGGCGGGCAGCGCGCAGTCTATTGGCGCGTTCTCGAACGGCTGTATCGTTGGGGCACAGGAACTTCCGCTGCAGTCCGATACCTATCAGGTGATGCGTACCGACCAGCGTCGTTATTTTGGCCACCCGGATCTGGTGCTGTTTATCCAGCGTCTGGGAAACCAGGTGCATAACCTGGGGCTGGGCACGATGCTGATTGGCGATATGGGGATGCCTGCCGGCGGTCGGTTCAACGGCGGACACGCCAGTCACCAGACCGGTCTCGATGTCGATATCTTCCTGCAACTGCCGAAAGCGCGCTGGAGTTCAGCCCAGTTGCTGAAACCGCAGGCGCTGGATCTGGTGGCGCGCGACGGTAAAAACGTCGTGCCATCGTTGTGGACGCAGGACGTCTTCAGCATGATTAAGCTGGCGGCGAAAGATAACGATGTCACGCGGATTTTCGTGAACCCGGCCATCAAGCAGCAGCTCTGCCTGGATGCCGGCACCGATCGCGACTGGCTGCGTAAAGTGCGCCCGTGGTTCCAGCATCGTGCACATATGCACGTTCGTCTGCGCTGCCCGGCAAACAGCCTGGAATGTGAAGATCAGCCGTTACCCCCGCCAGGCGATGGCTGTGGTGCGGAACTGCAGAGCTGGTTTGAGCCGGCAAAACCTGGAACCTCTAAGCCTGAGAAGAAGACACCGCCTCCGTTGCCGCCTTCCTGCCAGGCGCTACTGGATGAGCATGTACTTTAATGGATAATTTCGTCGAACTGTTTATGGTGTCGCCGCTTCTGTTGGTGGTGCTTTTCTTTGTGGCGATGCTGGCCGGGTTTATTGATGCTCTGGCGGGCGGCGGTGGTTTGTTAACCGTACCGGCGCTGCTGGCCGCGGGCATGAGCCCGGCACAGGCGCTCGCCACTAACAAGCTTCAGGCGTGCGGCGGCTCGCTCTCCGCGTCGCTCTATTTTATTCGCCGTAAGGTCGTCAGTCTGGCTGACCAGAAGCTCAATATCCTGATGACCTTTATTGGTTCGACCTCGGGTGCACTGCTGGTTCAGCATGTACAGTCCGATATTCTGCGCCAGATCCTCCCCATTCTGGTTATCTGCATCGGTCTCTACTTTTTGTTGATGCCAAAGCTCGGGGAAGAAGACCGGCAGCGACGTCTGCATGGCCTGCCGTTCGCTCTTATCGCGGGTGGCTGCGTCGGGTTTTACGATGGCTTCTTTGGCCCCGGAGCAGGCTCGTTCTATGCCCTTGCGTTCGTGACGCTGGCCGGCTTTAATCTCGCTAAATCCACCGCCCACGCCAAAGTGCTCAATGCGACGTCAAACGTCGGCGGCCTGCTGCTGTTTATCATTGGTGGCAAAGTTATCTGGGCAACCGGATTTGTGATGATGGCAGGGCAGTTTTTAGGCGCACGCGCGGGCTCGCGTCTGGTATTAAGCAAAGGACAGAAGCTCATTCGCCCGATGATTGTTGTCGTCTCAGCGGTCATGAGTGCCAAACTGCTTTATGACAGCCATGGACAAGAGATCCTCACCTGGCTGGGAATGAATTAATGAACACAACCCATAAATACGAACAGCTGATTGAGATTTTTGATGGCTGTTTTGCTGATGATTTTAATACCCGTCTGATTAAAGGCGACGACGAACCGATCTATCTTCCTGCTGATGCGGACGTGCCGTATAACCGTATCGTGTTCGCGCACGGCTTTTACGCCAGCGGGTTACACGAGATTTCGCACTGGTGTATAGCGGGGAAAGCGCGTCGTGAGCAGGTGGACTTCGGCTACTGGTATTGTCCGGACGGCCGTGACGCCGCCACGCAGAGCCAGTTTGAAGATGTGGAGGTGAAACCGCAGGCGCTGGAATGGTTATTCTGTGTGGCGGCAGGTTTCCCGTTCAACGTCAGCTGTGACAACCTCGAAGGAGAGGTCGAGCCAGACCGTATTGTCTTCCAGCGCCGCGTTCATGCGCAGGTGATGGAGTATCTTGAGAAAGGCATCCCGGAACGTCCGGCGCGCCTGATCGAGGCCTTACAGAATTATTACCACACGCCGGAGATCACGGCGGAATGCTTCCCTTGGCCGGAAGATCTTTAACAGAGGAAAGAAGATGATCGCAGAATTTGAATCACGCATTCTGGCGTTAATTGATGACATGGTGGAACACGCCAGTGATGATGAGCTGTTCGCCAGCGGTTATCTGCGTGGTCACCTGACGCTGGCTGTCGCTGAGCTGGAAGCAGGGGACGATCACTCTGCCGAGGCCATTCATGATGAAGTGAGCCGCAGCCTGGAGAAAGCGATCCAGGCAGGGGAACTCTCTCCGCGTGACCAGTCATTAGTGCTGGGTATGTGGGACACCCTGTTCCAGCAGGCAAAAGCCAGGTAGTCATTTCTCCTCCCTCTCCCGGTGGGAGAGGGAGGGCATTAGCCCGCACGTTACTTCACCCTTTTTCCTTTCAGTAACTTCCGTACCCACAAACGGTTGGGATTGAGCCCCGCAAGCGTAACGCTGTCCAGCGGAACGGGCTCATCACTCATCTGTGCCGCCAGCACTTCGGCCAGCAACGGCGCTGAGCACAATCCCCGTGAACCGAGCCCCCCGAGCATAAACAGCTGCGGATAAACTGGCGCACTCACCGCGGTATCACGGTTTTCAGCAAGATCCTGATAGGCCTCAAGCGTTGCTTCATAGTCAGGCACATTTCCCGCCATCGGCAGATGGTCCCGGGTGGCACAGCGTACGCCACAGCGCGCGTCACCGGCGCTGATATCAACCTCTTTTGCCCAGTCGGCCTGCGGGAAGCAGTTGAGCAGGCGCTGGCGATTTTGCTGCTGATCGTCTTCGCTGTAGCGCATGTCGGTCTCACCGCGATGGTAGCTGGCACCAATGCAGTGGTGGCCGTTGGACGGATTTTGTGGCGTCAGATAGCCGTCGTAGCAGAGTACCTGCTGCAGTTTTTCCAGCGCTGGCGAGGTGGGGATATGGCTGACCTGGCCGCCGACAGGGTAAAGCGGCAGCTTTTCCGTCTGGTTGAACTGGCTGATAGGGTGACCGTTGGCCAGCACTACGCAGGTATGCTGCGCCTCTTCGCCCGTGGTGAAATGCAGGTTCCAGTGCTCCGTGTGGTGAAGTGAGGCGACCTGGCGGGAATAGTGCACCGTCAACCCGCGCGACTGCGCCAGCGCAATGGCTGCCGTCGTCAGATCTGCCGGACACAGCCAGCCACCGAGCGGATAGTGGATACCGTCGCAGCCCGTATCGACGCCCGCGGTTTCGGTTATCTGCTGCGCATTCACCGCCCGGGCAATTTCGAGCGGCAGACCCAGCGACAACATGTGCGCGATTTTTTGCTGGCTCTTCTCATCCCAGCCCAGTTGCGTAACGCCACACCAGTCGTGGTCAAACGCCACAGGCAGGGCATCATACAGGCGCCGGGCAAAGGTAAAGGCTACCGGGAAAAACTGGCTCAGCGCCGGATCGTGAGCGCTTAACAGTGGGTAGAGCGCCCCCTGGCGGTTGCCGGAAGCGCCCTTTGCCGGCGCGTCGTCGGCGCAGTAGAGCGTTACCTGCCAGCCACGGTGTAAAAGCGCGAGCGAAAGCAGGGCGCTGGCAATCCCGCCGCCGACAATTGCTACCTCTCGTGAAGTGCTGGCGCTGCGTGAAAACCAGGGCGTCTGAGCGGGGATCTCCAGCGTCTGATCCATTCTTCCGACCAGCATGTCGCGCTTGCGACCAAAACCTTTGGTCTTTTGCATGGTAAAGCCGGCCTCCTGCAATCCGCGGCGGACAAAGCCTGCCGAGGTGAAGGTCGCGAGCGTTGCGCCAGGACGCGCCAGGCGTGCCATTGCGTTAAACAGATGCTGGCTCCACATGTCCGGATTCTTGGCGGGGGCAAAACCATCAAGGAACCATGCGTCCACTTTCTGATTCATTGAATCATCAAGCTTATCGGTCAGTTCATTGATGTCGCCGAGCCACAGATCCAGCGTGACGCGCCCGCCGTCCAGCAGCAGACGATGACAGCCGCCGAGGTGCGGCGGCCACTGCGCCTGAAGCTGCTCCGCCCATGGCGCAAGTTCCGGCCAGTGCTGATGGGCGAGACGAAGGTCATGCGCGGTGAGCGGAAATTTTTCAAAACTGATGAAATGTAATCTTTGCAGTGTAGCGTCAGAGTGAGCAGCGTGAAACTGATCGAACATCTGCCAGAGGGTGAGAAAATTCAGACCGGTACCAAACCCGCTCTCAGCGACCACGAACAGACTGCGCGGATGCGTGGGGAAACGGGCGTTTAACTGGTTTCCGTCGAGGAAAACATAGCGGGTTTCTTCCAGTCCGTTATCATTAGAAAAGTAGACGTCATCAAAATCTCGGGAAACAGGTGTACCCTCAGCGTTGAATTCGAGGTTGGCGGGTTGTATAGCGTTTTGTTTCACGTAAGTTACTCGTCTGACAGGCAGTGACACGATCTTAACGATGTGCGTCCATCGGTGCAAATTTCCGCAGAAAATGTCTGATCGGACTTGTTCGGCGTACAAGTGTACGCTATTGTGCGACTCGAAACTTAATATAGTGCGACTTACAGAGGTATTGAATGAAACGTGCAGTGATTACTGGCCTGGGCATCGTTTCCAGCATCGGTAATAACCAGCAGGAAGTCCTGGCATCTCTGCGTGAAGGACGCTCCGGGATCACTTTCTCTGAAGAGTTTAAAGATTCAGGTATGCGTAGCCACGTATGGGGTAACGTCAAACTGGACACCACCGGTTTGATTGACCGTAAAGTGGTTCGTTTCATGAACGATGCCTCTATTTATGCTTATCTCTCCATGCAGGAAGCGATTGCGGATGCGGGTCTGAGCGCGGAAGTTTACCAGAACAACCCACGCGTAGGTCTGATCGCCGGTTCCGGTGGCTCATCTAAAGCGCAGGTCTTTGGTGCCGACGCAATGCGTAGCCCACGTGGTCTGAAAGCGGTAGGTCCTTATGTTGTGACTAAAGCCATGGGTTCAGCGGTTTCCGCTTGCCTGGCGACCCCGTTCAAAATCCACGGCGTTAACTACTCCATCAGCTCTGCCTGTGCGACCTCCGCACACTGCATCGGTAATGCGGTTGAGCAGATCCAGCTGGGTAAACAGGACATCGTGTTTGCTGGCGGCGGCGAAGAACTGGGTTGGGAAATGGCCTGTGAATTCGACGCAATGGGGGCACTGTCCACCAAATATAACGAAACTCCAGATAAAGCATCCCGTACCTATGATGCGCACCGTGACGGTTTCGTTATCGCAGGCGGCGGCGGTATGGTTGTGGTTGAAGAGCTGGAGCACGCGCTGGCGCGTGGTGCGCACATCTACGCTGAGATCGTGGGCTACGGTGCAACGTCTGACGGCGCTGACATGGTGGCTCCATCCGGTGAAGGCGCAGTGCGCTGCATGAAGATGGCGATGCACGGCGTTGACACACCAATCGACTACCTGAACTCCCACGGTACCTCTACTCCGGTAGGCGACGTGAAAGAGCTGGGTGCGATCCGTGAAGTGTTCGGCGACAACAGCCCGGCTATCTCCGCGACCAAAGCCATGACCGGTCACTCTCTGGGTGCTGCTGGCGTTCAGGAAGCGATCTACTCTCTGCTGATGCTGGAAAATGGCTTTATCGCCCCAAGCATCAACATTGACGAGATGGACGAGCAGGCCGCAGGTCTGAACATCGTGACCCAGCCAAAAGAAGCGACACTGACTACCGTCATGTCCAACAGCTTCGGTTTTGGCGGTACTAACGCCACGCTGGTGATGCGTAAGTACAACGCATAAGTTCTGACTGATTCAAAAGGGGAGCCTGACGGCTCCTTTTTTTATGCATTGACAAGCGGCTGATCTCGCAGGCAAACTTCCTACCTCAACATTATCCTCACGATAATGCGTAAGCGTTCAACGTCAACCAACGCACCTAAATCCTGGTTATCAGGAAGAGGGGGCGTGGTTTTTCCCCGCCTTACTCTTCATTTCGGAGTAAAGCATGACTGCAGTCACTCAAACAGAAACAACCTCTTCAGCGAACGTCTCGCTGTTTCGCATCGCGTTTGCGGTGTTCCTGACCTATATGACCGTCGGCCTGCCGCTGCCGGTGATCCCGCTGTTTGTTCATCAGGAGCTGGGCTATGGCAACACCATGGTCGGCGTCGCCGTGGGTATTCAGTTCCTGGCTACGGTATTAACCCGCGGTTACGCCGGACGTCTGGCGGATCAGCACGGGGCAAAACGCTCGGCGTTACAGGGCATGTTTGCCTGTGGTCTGGCGGGAGGTGCATGGCTGCTGGCCGCTCTCCTGCCAGTTGATGCTGCGTATAAATTTGCGCTGCTGATCGTGGGGCGTTTAATCCTGGGCTTTGGTGAAAGCCAGCTCCTGACCGGTACGCTGACATGGGGTATGGGACTGGTGGGGCCTGCACGCTCCGGCAAAGTCATGTCCTGGAATGGTATGGCCATTTATGGCGCGCTTGCCGCAGGCGCCCCGCTCGGGTTGCTTATCCACAGCCACTTTGGCTTTGCCGCGCTGGCAGCGACTACCCTGATGCTGCCTCTGCTGGCATGGGCATTCAACGGTCCGGTACGTAAAGTCCCTGCCCATAAAGGGGAGCGCCCGTCTTTGTGGAGCGTGGTGGGCCAAATCTGGCAGCCGGGCCTTGGCCTGGCCCTGCAGGGCGTCGGTTTTGCGGTAATCGGTACGTTCGTCTCGCTCTACTTTATGAGCCGCGGCTGGGCGATGGCAGGTTTTACGCTGACCGCCTTTGGTGGCGCATTTGTCTTAATGCGCGTGCTGTTCGGCTGGATGCCGGATCGTTTTGGTGGCATGAAGGTTGCAGTGGCATCACTGGTGATTGAAACCCTGGGTTTGCTATTACTGTGGAGTGCACCCGTTGCGTCCGTAGCGTTGTTAGGCGCGGCGTTGACCGGCTGCGGATGTTCGCTTATTTTCCCGGCGCTGGGTGTGGAGGTGGTAAAACGTGTCGCCCCGCAGGTGCGTGGCACGGCGCTTGGCGGCTATGCGGCGTTTCAGGATATCTCATACGGGGTAACCGGGCCGCTGGCAGGTCTGTTAGCGACGTCGTTCGGGTATCCGTCTGTTTTCCTGGCGGGCGCGGTTGCAGCGGTTGTGGGCATTGTGGTGACGCTGGTGGCTTTTCGGCAGTCTTAGCTAGTTAAGTGCCGGGGCGACATGCCTTCCCCGGTGTGCTGTCGGCCCGGCAGGCGTAGCGCCACCGGGCGAAACCGTTATGCGACCAGCCAGAAAATCGCCAGTGCAATCATTAACGCAATAAACATCAACCCTGGACGGGCAGAGAGGGTTCTGAACGTTTCCACCACCGGCGCAAACAGCGGATTGTAGATTGGCTGAATGTTTCGTGCTTCCGGCACGCCCCCTTCGCGTTCGGCGCGGCGAACGAAAATCTGATTGAGCACATCCTGCACCTGCGCGGTGGTCAGTACCGTTTGCGGTGTGGCCTGCCAGGTTTGCTGGGCGTAATCACGAATGGCGTCAAATTCGTTCGGCTCCAGCGGCTGCTTAAGTGCCGCCTGAACCGTGTGCAGGGTTGGTGCGGTCTGGGTGCTGAGCGTCTGACGCGCCTGTAGCCAGGTCACCAGATGCGTAAACTGTTTCGCCGGGATCAGCTCGCCCGCTTTTACGCCGGAGAGTTCCAGCATTGATTGCCAGATAAGCTTCGTTGGTTCGCCGGTGGCGGCGGCCAGCTTGGTCACCATCTGCTTGAGCGTGTTGTGCTCGGCAGGCAGCAGCGGACGCTCGGTCGCAGGGCGTTGCTGAGGCTGTGGAATTGACAGCTGATTGGTTTGCAGCAGCGTCAGTACGGTTTTGAGCTGTTCCGGGGTCAGCTGGCTCAGGGCGGTCTGACCAAACTGCTGGCGAATAAAATCACTCACCGCCTGGCGGTTATTTCCCTGGCCCAACAGCTCGGTCAGCTGCGAGACAATCTGGCGTGTGCTGTGATTCTGCTGTGCAGTATCAATCCGCTGGTTCAGGTTTTGCTCGGCAGCAGGGAAATGGCGCGACTGCAAAGGTGCGTCGTTCCTGACACCTAAATCGTGCTTTACCCCAGCCCAGACTTCCGCGTTTTGCTGCGACGTCAGCGCGATCAGACGCGTGATCAGTCGCTCCAGCACGGTGCGCTGTTGTGTGGATAGCGGTTGTTCGCCTGCAACGTTTGGCGTGACAGGGCCTTCACCCGGAGGGCGCGGCGGCGTACCTGAAATGGGCTGCATCGTCAAAAATCCTTAAAGTCAAAACTCAGCGTAAACCTGGCAGACGTATATGCCTGGCGGCCAGATTATGGCACACTTGACGGGTTTTCTTCCTCTCAAACAGGTACTCAGACGTGAAAATCCTCGTTGATGAAAATATGCCTTATGCCCGCGAGCTCTTTAGCCGCCTCGGCAACGTTAAGGCTGTCCCGGGTCGGCCGATCCCGGTAAACGAGCTGGATGATGCAGACGCGCTGATGGTGCGCTCGGTAACCAAAGTAAATGAGGCGTTGCTCTCCGGCAAAGCGGTGAAATTTGTCGGGACCGCAACGGCAGGGACGGATCATGTGGATGATAAATGGCTTAAGCAGGCGGGGATCGGTTTTTCAGCCGCGCCGGGCTGCAACGCCATTGCGGTCGTGGAATATGTCTTCTCCTCCCTGCTGATGCTGGCAGAGCGCGACGGTTTTGCGTTGCAGGACCGTACCGTCGGGATTGTTGGTGTGGGCAACGTGGGCGGGCGCCTGCATAAACGTCTTGAGGCGTTAGGCATTCGCACCCTGCTGTGCGATCCGCCGCGTAAAGACAACGGTGATGAAGGCGACTTCCGTTCGCTGGATGAACTGGTTGCACAGTGCGATGTGATCACTTTCCATACGCCACTGTTTAAAGAGGGGCCTTATAAGTCGCTGCACCTTGCTGACGAAGCCCTGATCCGTCGTCTGAAGCCTGGCACTATTCTGATAAATGCCTGCCGGGGCCCGGTGGTCGATAACCTTGCGTTGCTGAAATGTCTGGACGAGGGGCAAGCGCTTAGCGTGGTGCTGGACGTCTGGGAGCCGGAGCCTGAGCTTAACGTTGCGCTGCTTA
Organism: Enterobacter sp. MEB024; assembly: GCF_030209635.1. Classification (NCBI taxonomy): domain Bacteria; kingdom Pseudomonadati; phylum Pseudomonadota; class Gammaproteobacteria; order Enterobacterales; family Enterobacteriaceae; genus Enterobacter; species Enterobacter sp. MEB024. The sequence goes on from NZ_JARVRQ010000003.1 coordinate 41,647, forward strand.
ACAAGGTGGACGTCGCAACGGCGCATATAGCCGGTTATACCCTTGAAGGAAAAGCCCGCGGCACGACGCAGGTCTTTGAGGCCTATAGCGCCTTTATCGGCCATCCACAGCAGGTAGCGCTGGATACCTTACTGCCTGCGCCTGAATTTGGCCGCATTACCCTGCACGGGCCACTCGATCAGGCAACGCTGAAACGACTGGTCCATTTGGTGTATGATGTGCGCCGCGATGACGCGCTGCTGCGTAAAGTGGCGGGTATTCCGGGTGAGTTTGATAAGCTGCGCAAGAACTATGTTGAGCGCCGCGAGTGGTCTTCCCTGTATGTGATTTGCGACGACGCAACGGCTGCGACGCAGCTGCATAAACTGGGTTTTAACGCCGTTCATCACCCGGCACATTAATGTCTTCTTAATGCTCCCTGTTGGATACTCCGACAGGGACGCTTTTTTATTTCTGGAGTAAACCACCATGTCTGAAGGCTGGAACATTGCCATTTTAGGTGCCACGGGTGCCGTGGGTGAAGCCCTGCTCGAAACCCTTGCTGAGCGTCAGTTCCCGGTGGGTGATATCTATGCGCTGGCGCGTACAGATAGCGCGGGTGAACATCTGCGTTTTGGCGGTAAATCTGTCATGGTTCAGGATGCGGCCGGGTTCGACTGGACTCAGGCGCAGCTGGCGTTTTTTGCAGCCGGTGCTGAGGCTACGGCGTCTTACATTGAAGAGGCCACCAACTCGGGTTGTCTGGTGATTGACTTAAGCGGCCTGTTCGCGCTTGAGCCGGATGTGCCGCTGGTGGTGCCGGATGTGAACCCGTTTGTGCTGGCAGACTACCGTAACCGCAACGTTATCGCCGTACCGAACAGCCTGACCAGTCAGCTGCTTACCGCGCTGAAACCGCTGATCGATGAAGGCGGCCTGTCGCGTATCTTCGTCACCAGCCTGCTGTCTGCGTCTGCCAACGGCAAGCAAGCGGTTAACGCGCTAGCCGGGCAGAGCGCGAAATTGCTGAGCGGCGTTCCGATTGATGAAGACGACTATTTTGGTCGCCAGCTGGCGTTTAACATGCTGCCACTGCTGCCGGATCGCGAAGGCAGCGTGCGCGAAGAACGCCGTATTGTCGATGAAGTCCGTAAAATTCTGCAGGATGACGGCCTGATGATCTCTGCCAGCTGCGTGCAGTCTCCTGTCTTCTACGGCCACGCGCAGATGGTTGGTTTTGAAGCGCTGCGCCCGCTCGCCGCAGAAGAAGCGCGTGACGCGTTTGGTCGTGGTGAGGATATCGCCCTCTCCGAAGAGAGTGAGTTCCCGACGCAGGTTGGTGATGCGACCGGTAGCGCACATCTGTCTGTTGGCTGCGTGCGTAACGATTACGGAATGCCTGAGCAGATCCAGTTCTGGTCAGTTGCCGATAACGTTCGCTTTGGCGGTGCGCTGATGGCGGTGAAAATTGCGGAGAAACTCGTGCAGGAGTACCTGTACTGATGTCAGAAGTGGATCACAAGCCCGTTCATAAAATTGCCCTCGGTATTGAGTACGATGGCAGTAAGTATTATGGCTGGCAGCGTCAAAATGAGGTGCGCAGCGTCCAGGAAAAACTGGAAAAAGCGCTCTCACAGGTGGCGAACGAACCGATAAGCGTTTTCTGTGCCGGGCGTACGGATGCCGGCGTTCACGGCACGGGGCAGGTGGTTCATTTTGAAACCACCGCTGTGCGAAAGGACGCTGCATGGACGCTGGGGGTGAATGCGAATTTACCTGGAGACATTGCGGTTCGTTGGGTTAAAGATGTTCCCGAAGATTTTCATGCGCGTTTCAGCGCCACCGCGCGCCGTTACCGCTATGTCATCTACAATCAGCGTCTACGTCCGGCGGTGTTAAGCCAGGGCGTGACGCATTTTTATGAACCGCTTGATGCTGAACGTATGCATCGTGCGGCGCAGTGTCTGATTGGTGAAAATGACTTTACCTCGTTCCGTGCGGTGCAGTGCCAGTCCCGTACGCCGTGGCGTAATGTCATGCACATAAACGTCAGCCGTTATGGCGCGTATGTGGTGGTGGATATCAAAGCCAATGCCTTTGTACATCATATGGTGCGGAACATTGTGGGCAGCCTGATGGAAGTGGGTGCCGGACACCAGCCGGAGAGCTGGATTGCAGAACTGCTGGCAGCGAAGGACAGAACGCTTGCGGCAGCCACGGCGAAAGCGGAAGGGCTGTATCTGGTCTCGGTAGACTATCCGGATCGGTTTGACCTGCCGAAACCGCCAATGGGCCCGCTGTTTTTAGCGGACTAATCAAAGGTGCAATTAAGGCTTAGACAAAATGGACGTAATACGTTTTTTGATTGATTTCATCCTGCATATTGATGTTCACCTGGCGGAGCTGGTCGCGCAGTACGGCGTCTGGGTTTACGCTATTCTGTTCCTCATTCTGTTCTGTGAAACCGGTCTGGTTGTCACCCCGTTCCTGCCGGGGGATTCACTGCTGTTCGTGGCCGGCGCGTTATCCGCGTTACCGACTAACGATTTGAATGTGCATCTGATGGTTGTGTTGATGGTTATCGCCGCGATTATTGGTGATGCGGTGAACTACACGATTGGGCGGGTGTTTGGTGAGCGGCTTTTCAGCAATCCGGACTCGAAAATTTTCCGTCGCAGCTATCTCGATAAAACCCATGCGTTCTATGAACGCCATGGCGGCAAAACCATTATCCTTGCCCGTTTTGTGCCTATTGTGCGTACATTTGCACCGTTTGTGGCGGGAATGGGGCATATGTCCTATCGTCACTTTGCGGCATATAACGTTGTTGGCGCGCTGCTGTGGGTGTTGCTGTTTACCTATGCCGGCTACCTGTTTGGCGATCTCCCGGTGGTCCAGGAAAACCTTAAGTTACTGATTGTAGCGATTATTGTGCTTTCGGTACTGCCTGGGGTTATTGAGATTATTCGTCACCGACGTGCGGCAGCAAAGCAAGCGAAGTAAATGCATACTGGCGGTTCGACCACTTTTTTATCCAAAGTTTCGGGCTGTTATGTTTTAATGTGCAACATTCATGGTCTGTTGGAGGCAAAAATGGCATTATTCGCCTCTTATAGCAAAACTGGCATACGACCAGGTTCAGGCAGAAAGGTTATCAATGAGCTGGATTGAACGAATTAAAAGCAACATAACCCCGACTCGTAAAGCGAGCATTCCTGAAGGGGTATGGACGAAGTGTGATAGCTGCGGCCAGGTTCTGTACCGCGCAGAGCTGGAACGCAATCTTGAGGTGTGTCCGAAATGTGACCACCACATGCGTATGACGGCGCGTAATCGCCTGCATAGCCTGCTGGACGAAGGTTCTCTGGTAGAACTGGGTAGCGAGCTTGAGCCAAAAGACGTGCTGAAGTTCCGTGATTCCAAAAAATACAAAGACCGTCTGGCCTCTGCACAGAAAGAGACCGGCGAGAAAGACGCGCTGATCGTCATGAAAGGCACCCTGCACACGATGCCGGTGGTGGCTGCCGCGTTTGAGTTTTCCTTTATGGGTGGCTCAATGGGCTCTGTCGTGGGTGCGCGCTTCGTGCGTGCCGTTGAGCAGGCGCTGGAAGACAACTGCCCGCTGATCTGCTTCTCCGCCTCCGGTGGTGCACGTATGCAGGAAGCGCTGATGTCGCTGATGCAGATGGCGAAAACCTCTGCTGCGCTGGCGAAAATGCAGGAGCGCGGTTTGCCGTACATCTCCGTGCTGACCGACCCGACGATGGGTGGCGTTTCCGCAAGCTTTGCCATGCTGGGCGATCTGAACATCGCTGAGCCGAAAGCGCTGATCGGTTTTGCGGGTCCACGCGTTATCGAACAGACCGTACGTGAAAAACTGCCGCCGGGTTTCCAGCGCAGTGAGTTCCTCATCGAGAAAGGCGCTATCGACATGATCGTCCGCCGTCCGGAGATGCGCCTGAAACTGGCAAGTATCCTGGCGAAGCTGATGAATCTGCCAGCGCCGAACCCGGACGAGCCGCGCGAAGGCGTGGTGGTACCGGATCAGGAACCCGAGGCCTGATAACTGAAAAGGGCAGGGCCGGATGGCGCTGCCCTTTTGCTTTCTCAACTGTTAATGACCGGGCATCATGGAAAATAAAAGCATTCCCCAAGCCACGTCGCCCCTGGCCGCGTGGCTTTCTTATCTGGAAAACCTGCACAGTAAAACCATCGATATGGGGCTTGAGCGCGTAAGCCAGGTTGCCGCGCGTCTCGACGTACTGAAACCAGCGCCGTTTGTGTTCACCGTTGCCGGAACGAACGGTAAAGGCACGACGTGCCGCACGCTGGAATCTGTCCTGATGGCAGCAGGCTATAAGGTTGGCGTTTACAGCTCTCCACACCTCGTGCGGTATACCGAGCGGGTGCGTGTGCAAAATCGCGAGCTGCCGGAATCAGCGCATACCGCCTCTTTCGCGGAAATTGAAGCTGCGCGCGGTGAAATTTCATTAACCTATTTTGAATACGGCACCCTGTCGGCACTGTGGTTGTTTAAGCAGGCGCAACTGGACGTGGTGATTCTGGAAGTCGGCCTCGGCGGGCGTCTTGATGCCACCAACATGGTGAATGCGGATGTGGCCGTCGTGACCAGCATTGCGCTGGATCATACCGACTGGCTGGGGCCGGATCGCGAAAGCATTGGTCGCGAGAAAGCCGGGATTTTCCGGGCGAATAAACCTGCCGTGGTCGGCGAGCCGGATATGCCACACACCATTGCAGAGGTGGCGAATGAGACGGGTGCGCGTCTGCTGCGCCGTGGCGTAGAGTGGCAGTATGAGGTTCAGGCAGACGGCTGGCGCTTTAGCGATGCGCAGGGCGCACTGGACAACCTGCCATTGCCGCAGGTGCCGCAGCCTAACGCGGCAACCGCGCTGGCGGCACTGCGCGCAAGCGGTCTGGCGGTGAGCGAGCAGGCGATTCGCGAGGGCATTGAGCGGGCGATTCTGCCCGGGCGTTTCCAGATTGTCAGCGAGTCACCGCGCCTGATCCTCGATGTGGCGCACAACCCGCATGCCGCGGCGTATCTCGCGGGACGTCTCAAATCGTTACCAAAAACCGGGCGCGTGCTGGCGGTTATCGGTATGCTTCATGATAAAGATATTGGCGGTACGCTGGCCTGCATGGAGAGTGTGGTCGATAGCTGGTATTGTGCTCCTCTGGAGGGGCCACGCGGGGCGACCGCTGAGCAGTTGATGGAACATCTCGGCAAAGGCGCAATCTATAATAGCGTGGCTCAGGCCTGGCATGCCGCGATGGCGGATGCTAAACCAGAAGATACCGTGCTGGTGTGTGGTTCGTTCCACACGGTGGCACATGTCATGGAAGTGATGGACGCGGGGAGAACCGGTGGCGAGTAAGTTTCAGAACCGTTTAGCAGGAACAATAGTGCTGGTGGCGCTGGGAGTCATTATTCTCCCGGGCCTGCTCGACGGGCAGAAAAAGCACTATCAGGATGAGTTTGCAGCCATTCCTCTGGTACCGAAACCGGGCGATCGCGACGAGCCGGATATGCTGCCTGCGGCGACACAGGCCCTTCCTGCTCAGCCGCCGGAAGGCGCAGCGGAAGAGGTTCGCGCGGGCGATGCGGCTGCGCCGTCTCTTGATCCGTCTCGTCTGGCGGCGAGCAACACCAACGATATCGATCCGGTACCGGTTCCGGTCGTGCAGCCTAAACCGGCTGAGAAACCGAAGCCGGTCGAAAAAACGCAGCCGAAACCGCAGCGTGATAAAACGAGCGAACAGCTTGCCGCAGCGACTGAGACACCGCCTCCGGCGAAACCGGCTCAGCAGGAAGCCGCACCGACGGGCAAAGCCTACGTCGTGCAGCTGGGTGCGCTGAAAAATGCCGATAAGGTCAATGAGGTGGTGGGTAAACTGCGCAGTGCGGGATATCGTGTTTACACTTCACCTTCCACGCCGGTACAGGGTAAAATTACCCGTATTCTCGTGGGGCCAGAAGCGTCCAAAGATAAGCTTAAAGGATCGCTGGGTGAGCTGAAGCAGATCTCCGGCCTGAGCGGTGTGGTGATGAGCTACAGCGCGAACTAACCCCTCCCTCACCCTTATCCTTTCTATGAGGAGAGGGTGGGGGGAAGAGTGACGGCAGACGTCCACAGAGACGTAAAAAGCCACGGCGTTGAACATTTTTTCAGCGCCTTTTTTATTTACGCGCGGGAAGGAAATCCCTACGCAAACGTTTTCTTTTTCTGTTAGAATTCGCCCCGAACTGGATGACAGGGCGTTAAATCGTGGGACACATATGGTCTGGATTGATTACGCCATCATTGCGGTGATTGGTTTTTCCTGTCTGGTTAGCCTGATCCGTGGCTTTGTTCGTGAAGCGTTATCGCTGGTAACCTGGGGTTGTGCTTTCTTTGTTGCCAGTCATTACTACACTTACCTGTCTGTCTGGTTCACGGGCTTTGAAGATGAACTGGTCCGAAATGGAATCGCTATCGCGGTGCTGTTTATCGCGACGCTGATTGTCGGCGCTATCGTAAATTACGTGATAGGTCAGCTGGTCGAGAAAACCGGTCTGTCAGGAACAGACAGGGTACTCGGGATCTGTTTCGGCGCACTACGAGGCGTGCTGATTGTGGCCGCGATCCTGTTCTTCCTGGATACCTTTACCGGGTTCTCCAAAAGTGAAGACTGGCAAAAATCGCAGCTCATTCCAGAGTTCAGTTTCATCATCAGATGGTTCTTTGACTATCTGCAAAGCTCGTCGAGTTTCTTGCCCAGAGCGTAATGCGCTCTGAGATGTGGCTTAACGAGGAAAAGACGAATGTGCGGTATTGTCGGTATCGCCGGTTTCATGCCGGTAAACCAGTCGATTTATGACGCGTTAACGGTGCTTCAGCACCGTGGGCAGGATGCTGCGGGTATCATCACCATTGATGCAAACAACTGCTTCCGTTTACGTAAGGCGAATGGTCTGGTAAATGATGTGTTTGAAGCCCGCCATATGCAGCGTCTGCAAGGTAATATGGGGATCGGTCACGTTCGTTATCCTACTGCTGGCAGTTCCAGCGCCTCTGAGGCTCAGCCTTTCTACGTCAACTCACCGTATGGCATCACGCTTGCCCACAATGGCAACCTGACCAACGCGCACGAGCTGCGTAAGAAGTTGTTCGAAGAGAAACGTCGCCACATTAACACCACCTCTGATTCTGAAATTCTGCTCAATATCTTTGCCAGCGAGCTGGATAACTTCCGTCACTACCCGCTGGAAGCAGACAACATTTTTGCCGCCGTTGCCGCGACTAACCGCCAGATCCGTGGTGCGTATGCCTGCGTGGCGATGATTATCGGCCACGGGATGGTTGCCTTCCGCGATCCAAACGGCATCCGCCCGCTGGTGCTCGGTAAGCGCGATCTCGGTGATGGTCGTACCGAATACATGGTTGCCTCTGAAAGCGTGGCGCTGGATACCCTGGGCTTCGAGTTCCTGCGTGATGTTGCGCCTGGCGAAGCGGTCTATATCACTGAGAAGGGCCAGCTGTTCACCCGCCAGTGTGCTGACAACCCGGTGAGCAATCCGTGCCTGTTTGAATATGTTTACTTCGCCCGTCCGGACTCGTTTATCGACAAGATTTCCGTCTACAGCGCGCGCGTGAACATGGGGACAAAACTTGGCGAGAAGATTGCCCGCGAATGGGACGATCTGGATATCGACGTCGTTATTCCTATTCCGGAAACGTCCTGCGATATCGCTCTGGAAATCGCCCGCATTCTGGACAAGCCATACCGTCAGGGGTTTGTGAAAAACCGCTACGTTGGTCGTACCTTTATCATGCCGGGTCAGCAGCTGCGCCGTAAGTCCGTGCGTCGTAAACTGAACGCAAACCGCGCTGAGTTCCGCGACAAAAACGTCCTGCTGGTGGATGACTCCATCGTTCGCGGCACCACCTCAGAACAGATTATTGAGATGGCGCGCGAAGCGGGTGCGAAGAAAGTGTATCTGGCCTCAGCCGCACCGGAAATTCGTTTCCCGAACGTGTACGGCATCGATATGCCAACCGCCAATGAGCTGATCGCTCACGGTCGTGAAGTGGACGAAATTCGTCAGATCATCGGTGCCGACGGCCTGATTTTCCAGGATCTGAACGATCTTATCGACGCAGTACGCGCTGAGAACCCGGATATTCAGCAGTTCGAATGCTCCGTGTTTAATGGCGTTTACGTGACGAAAGACGTTGACCAGCAGTACCTCGACTACCTTGATTCGCTGCGCAACGACGATGCGAAAGCCGTCCAGCTGCAAAACGATCTCGAAAGTTTAGAGATGCACAACGAAGGTTGATGTCTGTGCAAGTGAGGGCATTTGCCCTCACTTGCAACTCCCCGCAAAATCCTGCACAGTCTGCCCTGAAATCAGTTAGGGCGAAAATCATGAAACGACTCATTGTTGGGCTCAGTGGTGCCAGTGGCGCGATTTACGGCGTACGTCTGTTACAGGTGCTGCGCGACGTGGCAGAAGTGGAAACGCATCTGGTCATGAGCCAGGCGGCACGTCAGACCCTCTCTCTTGAAACCGACCTCTCACTGCGTGATGTCCAGGCGCTGGCGGATGTGGTTCACGATGCCCGCGATATCGCCGCCAGCATCTCCTCTGGCTCGTTTAAAACGGCGGGCATGGTTATCCTGCCTTGTTCCATTAAAACGCTCTCTGGCATTGTAAACAGCTATACCGACACGCTGGTGACCCGCGCCGCGGACGTGGTGCTGAAGGAGCGCCGTCCTCTGGTTCTCTGCGTGCGGGAAACGCCGCTGCACCTGGGACATCTGCGTTTAATGACTCAGGCTGCTGAACTCGGCGCGGTGATCATGCCACCGGTACCGGCGTTCTATCACCGACCCGTTTCACTGGATGATGTGATTAATCAGACGGTTAACCGCGTTCTCGATCAGTTTGATATCGACCTGCCTGAAGACCTTTTCACCCGCTGGCAGGGTGCCTGAATCTGTGCACCCACAGCGTGCATGAAAAGATAACGTGCCCTGTTTCAGGGCAATTATGCAACGGCGATCATATCCTCGACATTTAATTCGCTTTTTCCCTTTTTCTCTTTCCGGTTCGTTCGGCAGACCTGCTATCTTTCACCATTAAGGCAATATCGCAACGTTTTATTAACATATTTAACGTCGAACTTTTCACCAGACGGCAATGTGGCATAAGACCTGCAAGAGAAGCCTGCAACACAACACACAACACAATACATAATAAAATCACGGTACTTGAGGGTAAATGTATGAAGAAGACGGTTCTGGCTCTGTCTTTGCTGGTGGGGTTAAGTGCGGCAGCAGGTAGCTACGCAGCGCTTCCACAGACAGTTCGTATCGGTACAGACGCAACCTACGCGCCATTCTCTTCCAAGGATGCGAAAGGCGATTTCGTTGGGTTTGATATCGATCTGGGAAATGAAATGTGCAAACGCATTGCGGTGAAATGCACATGGGTGGGCAGCGACTTTGATGCGTTAATCCCGTCGCTGAAAGCCAAGAAAATCGACGCCATTATCTCTTCTCTCTCTATCACCGAAAAACGTCAGCAGGAGATTGCCTTCTCTGACAAGCTTTACGCTGCAGATTCACGTCTGATTGCCGCTAAAGGCTCCCCGATTCAACCCACCATCGACTCGCTGAAAGGCAAGCATGTCGGCGTGCTTCAGGGCTCAACGCAGGAAGGGTTTGCCAATGCGAACTGGCGTGAAAAGGGCGTCGATGTGGTGGCGTACCAGAACCAGGATCTGATCTACTCTGACCTGGCGGCAGGCCGTCTGGATGCGGCATTCCAGGATGAAGTCGCCGCGAGCGAAGGCTTCCTGAAACAGCCAGCGGGCAAAGAGTACGCTTTTGCTGGCCCGTCCGTGAAAGACAAAAAGTACTTTGGTGACGGTACGGGTATCGGCCTGCGTAAGGACGATACCGAGCTGAAAGCCGCCTTCGACAAAGCGTTTGCTGAGCTGCGTAAAGACGGTACCTACGACAAACTGGCGAAGAAATACTTCGACTTCAACGTCTACGGTGACTAATACCTGACGACAATGCACTGCTGAGGTGCATTGTCGGGCGGGATGATCCAATATGGTGCAATTAATGCACTGTATTGGATCGCTGTGTGCATACTTACGCATTTATAATGCAAAAAATCCCGGCTCAAAGGCATTATTCTTTGCCTGACGGAGGGGATTGATGGCACATTAGCACCACCCCGTCGTCGTAAAAATCCCGTATGTAGACAGTTTGTTGAGGACAGATATGAAAAAACTAGTATTGTCACTTTCTCTGGTGCTGGCCTTTTCCAGCGCCACCGCGGCATTCGCAGCAATTCCGCAGAAAATTCGAATCGGTACCGATCCTACCTATGCACCGTTCGAATCGAAGAATTCTAAAGGTGAATTGGTTGGTTTTGACATCGATCTGGCCAACGAACTGTGCAAACGCATCAAAGCGCAGTGTACCTACGTTGAGAACCCACTGGACGCGCTGATCCCGTCGCTGAAAGCGAAAAAAATCGACGTGATTATGTCCTCGCTCTCCATCACTGAAAAACGCCAGCAGGAGATTGCTTTCACGGACAAACTCTACGCGGCAGATTCACGTCTGGTTGTCGCCAAATCTTCCGACATTCAGCCCACTCTCGAGTCGCTGAAAGGCAAACGCGTGGGCGTGCTGCAGGGGACCACTCAGGAAACCTACGGTAACGAACACTGGGCGCCGAAAGGGATTGAAATCGTCTCTTATCAGGGCCAGGAAAATATCTACGCTGACCTGACGGCAGGTCGCATTGACGCAGCGTTCCAGGATGAAGTCGCGGCGAGCGAAGGCTTCCTGAAGCAGCCGGTCGGCAAAGACTATAAGTTTGGCGGTCCATCCATCAAGGATGTGAAGTTGTTTGGTGTAGGCACCGGTATGGGCCTGCGCAAGGAAGACAACGAACTGCGTGAAGCGCTGAACAAAGCGTTTGCCGAAATGCGCGCTGACGGCACGTACGAGAAAATTGCGAAAAAATACTTCGATTTCAATGTTTACGGCGGCTAATCGCCCCGTCAAATAACGTGCAGCCCCTCCCACTGTGGGAGGGGAAAAGACACGGTTCCACCACTCACGATACGACAGGGCTCGCGGTATGCTGTACGGATTTTCTGGCGTTATTTTACAGGGCGCGCTTGTCACCCTTGAGCTGGCTCTCAGCTCCGTGGTGCTGGCGGTGCTGATAGGTCTGGCGGGCGCAGGGGCGAAGCTTTCGGCTAACAAGCCGCTGGCGCTGATTTTTGAAGGCTATACGACGCTGATTCGCGGTGTTCCCGATCTGGTGCTGATGCTTCTGATCTTTTACGGTCTGCAGATTGCGCTTAACAGCGTGACGGACGCAATGGGTATGGGACAAATCGATATCGACCCGATGGTGGCCGGTATTATTACGCTCGGTTTTATCTACGGGGCCTACTTCACCGAAACCTTCCGCGGCGCGTATATGGCTGTGCCGAAAGGCCACATTGAAGCGGCAACCGCATTCGGTTTCACCTCCTCACAGACGTTTCGTCGAATCATGTTCCCGGCCATGATGCGCTATGCGCTTCCAGGTATCGGTAACAACTGGCAGGTTATTCTTAAGGCAACCGCGCTGGTCTCTCTGCTTGGCCTGGAAGATGTGGTGAAAGCGACCCAGCTTGCCGGCAAAAGCACCTGGGAGCCGTTCTACTTTGCGGTGGTATGTGGCGTAATCTATCTGGTCTTTACGACCGCCTCCAATGGTGTGCTGCTTTTGCTCGAACGTCGCTACTCCGTGGGTGTGAAGAGGGCTGATCTGTGATTGAGATTATTCAGGAATACTGGAAATCGCTGCTGTGGACAGATGGCTATCGCTTCACCGGCGTTGCCATTACGCTCTGGCTTCTGATCTCCTCCGTGGTGATGGGCGGCATTCTGGCGGTATTTCTTGCCATTGGTCGTGTGTCGAACAATAAATTTATCCAGTTCCCAATCTGGCTGTTTACCTATGTGTTTCGCGGTACGCCGCTGTACGTGCAACTGCTGGTGTTCTATTCGGGGATGTACACGCTTGAGATCGTAAAAGGCACTGAAATGCTCAATGCGTTCTTCCGCAGCGGTCTGAACTGTACGGTGCTGGCATTGACGCTCAATACCTGCGCCTATACCACCGAGATTTTCGCAGGGGCGATTCGCTCTGTCCCGTACGGTGAAATTGAAGCGGCGCGTGCGTACGGCTTCTCCTCCGTGAAGCTTTACCGTTGCATCATTCTGCCGTCGGCGCTGCGTATTGCGTTACCGGCGTACAGTAACGAAGTGATTCTGATGCTGCACTCCACGGCGCTGGCCTTTACCGCCACGGTGCCGGACTTACTGAAGATTGCCCGGGATATTAACTCGGCAACCTATCAGCCGTTTACCGCATTCGGTATTGCGGCAGTGCTTTATTTGATAATTTCATACGTCCTGATTAGCCTGTTCCGTAAGGCAGAAAAACGCTGGTTGCAGCATATAAAACCTTCTTCGACGCACTGAGAATGATGATGGCTGAGAACAAATTAAACGTTATTGATCTGCACAAACGCTACGGCGAACATGAAGTGCTGAAAGGGGTGTCGCTGCAGGCAAACGCGGGCGATGTCATCAGTATTATCGGCTCATCCGGCTCCGGTAAAAGTACTTTCCTGCGCTGCATTAACTTCCTCGAAAAACCGAGCGAAGGCTCAATTGTGGTGAGCGGGCAGAACATCAATCTGGTGCGTGACAAAGACGGCCAGCTGAAGGTGGCGGATAAAAATCAGCTGCGTCTGTTGCGTACGCGCCTGACGATGGTTTTCCAGCACTTTAATCTCTGGAGCCATATGACGGTGCTGGAGAACGTAATGGAAGCGCCAATCCAGGTGCTGGGTCTCAGCAAACAGGACGCCCGCGACCGTGCGGTGAAATACCTGGCGAAAGTGGGTATTGATGAGCGCCAGCAGATGAAGTATCCGGTACATCTGTCCGGCGGGCAGCAGCAACGTGTATCCATTGCCCGCGCGCTGGCGATGGAGCCGGAAGTCTTACTGTTCGACGAACCGACCTCCGCGCTGGACCCGGAACTCGTTGGCGAAGTGCTGCGCATCATGCAGAAGCTGGCCGAAGAGGGCAAAACGATGGTGGTGGTGACGCACGAGATGGGCTTTGCCCGGAACGTCTCTAACCACGTCATCTTCCTGCATCAGGGTAAAATCGAAGAGCAGGGGCATCCCGATGAGGTGTTAGCGAACCCGCAAAGCCCGCGTCTGCAGCAGTTCCTGAAGGGGTCTTTGAAGTAGGTTTTGCCTTTCCCCTCTCCCTGTGGGAGAGGGCCGGAGTGTGGGCATCAGACCGCACCACACTCCAGTCGATACACCCAGTCGTCATACCGCACACCGTTAATCTCATACGCTTTTTCCAGCACCTGCGTGCGCACAAAACCCGCTTTCTCCAGTACCCGGACTGACCCGCCGTTGTCTGCCAGCACATATGCGTTAATCGCCTTTACACCCGTCTGGTTAAATGCGTAGTCACACACCGCGCGCAGTGCCTCACTGGCGATGCCCTGGCCCTGCGCGGCAGGCACGACCGTATAGCCGATATCCGCCTCTTCACGATTTTCAGCGCTGATTTGCAGGCCGATATCGCCCAGCGGGGTCTCTTCATCGCGTAAGCGGATAACGAACACATGCGCTGCCGTCAGACGTGCGGCAAACAGGCGTCGGGTCTCTTTTTCCGGGGCGATAGCGGCCATATACTGCATGATGGCGCGATCCTCGCGCAGGGCACGGAAAAAAGGCCAGTCAGTGGGTTCGAAGGGCGTGAGATGGAGCCGGGGAGTGGTAATGGTTGCCATAGATATGCCATTTCGTCGGAACATGGCATATCACTGTAACATTATCTCACCACATCCCCCAGCGCCTCTTCTAAGTCATACCAGCGGAACGCAAACCCGGCCGCTTCCAGCCGTTTTGGCAGGGCCCGTTGCCCGCCTAACACCAGCACGGACGCTTCACCCATCATCAGGCGGATCATCGTAGCAGGCACGCGCAAAATCGCCGGACGATGCAGGGCATGTCCGAGAGCATGGGCAAACTGTTCATTTCGTACCGGGTAGGGCGCAACCATATTAAACGGCCCGCGCAGATCGTTATCCAGCAGCCAGAGAATACCGTTGACCATATCGTCGATATGGATCCACGCCAGATACTGACGGCCATTGCCGATTGGCCCGCCAAGACCGAGCCTGAAAGGGGGGAGCATCTTCGCCAGAATGCCGCCTTTCGGGGCAAGGACCACACCGGTGCGTAGCAGGCAGACGCGGGTATGATCGCTTTGCGCAGCACAGGCGATACGCTCCCACTGGGCGCAAAGTTTATGGGTGAACTCGTTGTGGGGCGGCTCTTCTTCCGTTACCACCACCTCGCCGAGATCGCCGTAATACCCTACGGCGGAACCCGAAATGAGAACCGACGGCGGGGTATGACTGTTACGGATAAGCTCAACCAGCTTTTCGGTGAGGGTCCACCGGCTGCTGCACAAGAGCTGTTTTTGCTCTTCCGTCCAGCGCTTATCGGCGATCGGTTCGCCTGCCAGGTTGATGACGGCGTCAAACCCGTCCAGATTCTGCTGCTCGGCCAGATTTCTCCAGATGTCGATACCTGCGCCCAGCACCTGGCGCGCTTTCTCTGGACTGCGCGTCACCACGGTAATGTCGTGATGCAACGCCTGCAGACGCGCAATGAGATGGCGACCAATCAGGCCGGTACCGCCGGTCAGCAAAATCTTCATACAACCTCCAGGGTTACGCCTGGCGTTGCCAGCTTAACGTCATCGAGACGGAATCGGCGTAACGCAGGGCGTGAAGTTTATCGATCTCTACTTCAGCATAAGTGACCCAGTGATGATCGCGTGCGATGTCGAGCACATCCTGAGTTAATTTTTCCAGTAAAGAGAAGCGGTTGTTTTCCACGTACTGGATGATTTTTTTGGTTATCGTGCGGTAGTTCAGCGCATCATTAATATCTTCGCTGGCCCGCGCTTTCTCAGCCGGGTAGTGGATAACCACATTAATCACGATATCCTGACGGTTGGCGATCTCTTCCTCTTTGATACCGATGAAGGTGCGTAGGCGTAAATTTTTTATACGAATAATAGCGTCATGCTGTGACATTGCAGGTCTTCTCCGTGTCAGAATTTCCTTCACATAATACATGAGAGCCACTCCGGCACACACCAGCCACCGGCTTAAATTTGCTGGATTTTTTGCATGGCGCGTTCGGTGGCCGGACGCGTGCGGATTCGTTCAAACCAGTTGTTCACCGCCGGGTAAGACGCCAGGTCAATGCGGTGCTTTTCATGGGTATTCACCCAGGGCCAGCAGGCAATGTCGGCGATGCTGTAATGATCCCCACCGAGCCACGGTGCTTTCTCCAGCCGACGGTTCAGAACGCCGTATAACCGCTGGGTTTCCACCTGATAGCGTTCGATAGCATAAGGAATCGGCTGCGGTGCGTAGGCGGTAAAATGGTGGTTTTGTCCGAGCATCGGCCCCAGACCGCTCGTCTGCCAGAAAAGCCACTGCAGCGTGTGGTGACGCTCGCGCAGCTCTCCGCTCAGCAATTTGCCTGTCTTCTCTGCCAGATAGAGCAATATTTCTCCGGATTCAAACAGGCTCAACGGCTTGCCCCCATCGGCAGGATGGTTATCAATAATGGCCGGGATTTTATTGTTTGGCGATATAGCCAGAAAGAGAGGACTGAACTGATCGCCTTTGCTGATATCCACGCGAATGATCCTGTAATCCAGTTCGGCTTCCTCAAGAAAGAGGGTGATCTTATGGCCGTTCGGGGTAGGGGCATAATAAAGGTCGATCATTCTCAACTCCTGTCAGTGAAAATAGTGACGCCATGAAAAATGAGTATAGGTGGTTGTTGTAAATCGTGAGTTTTCATCAAGTGACAGCGAGGCAAAGAGATTATATGTTGAATGAAAACCGATCAGCCGATGAGGATGTTATGAACCAGCCCGTAATCACGTTATGGTCCGATGCAGATTTCTTTTCTCCCTATGTTCTGAGCGCGTATGTGGCGCTGGCCGAAAAAGGACTGTCATTTACGCTAAAGACGGTGGATCTGGACGGCGGTGAACATCTGAAACCCCAGTGGCAGGGCTACGCCCTGACCCGTCGCGTGCCGGTGCTGGACATTGATGGCTTCGCGCTGAGTGAATCGTCGGCGATCGATGAGTATCTGGAAGATCGGTTCGCACCACCTGAGTGGGAGCGCATTTACCCTCACGATCTGCAAAAACGTGCCCGCGCTCGTCAGATCCAGGCGTGGCTGCGCAGCGATCTGGTGCCGATTCGCGTGGAACGCTCCACGGATGTGGTGTTTGCCGGGGTGAAAAAACCGGCGCTGAGTAAAGACGGTGCGGCCAGTGCCCAAAAACTGATCGATACCGCGACTTCTCTGCTGGCTCATGGTAATCCGAATTTATTCGGCGAGTGGTGTATTGCCGATACCGATCTGGCGCTGATGCTGAACCGTCTGATCCTCAATGGGGATGAGGTGCCTCAGCTGCTGGTGGATTATGCCGCGTTTCAGTGGCAACGCGCCTCAGTGCAGCGCTATGTGGCACTCTCCGCTAAGCGGGCGGGCTGATATAGCCTGACGCTTCAGGTATGATAGGGCAGTCTGATTTCCAGGGAGTGACTGATGAAACTGATGTTTGCGTCTGATATCCATGGTTCGCTGCCCGCGACCGAGCGTGTTCTTTCTCTGTTTGCTCAAAGCAGGGCGCAATGGCTGGTGATTCTGGGGGATGTGTTAAATCATGGTCCGCGCAATGCGCTGCCGGAAGGCTATGCACCGGCGCAGGTAGCGGAAAAACTCAATCAGTATGCTTCGCGCATTATCGCCGTTCGCGGTAACTGCGACAGTGAAGTGGACCAGATGCTGCTGGATTTTCCCATCACTGCCCCCTGGCAACAGGTGCTGATGGAAAATAGCCGTCTGTTCCTGACCCATGGTCATCTTTTTAGCCCGGAAAATCTCCCGGCACTGGCGGCTGGCGATGTCCTGGTTTACGGTCATACTCATATTCCGGTGGCAGAAAAACGCGGCGAGATATATCACTTTAACCCCGGTTCGGTCAGCATACCGAAAGGTGGAAATTCAGCAAGCTATGGCATGCTCGATGAGAATACGTTAAGCGTAATCGCACTTAATGATCAGCAAGTTATTGCGCAAATAGCGATTAATCCGTAAGTTACACCTCAACTGCAAACGCGCCGAAAGAGCGCTTAGACGAGAAGGTTTCCCGATGGTGGAGCAGAGTCATTTGGCAAGTACAGAGTGGGTTGACATTGTCAACGAAGAGAATGAAGTGATCGCGCAGGCCAGCCGCGAACAAATGCGCGCGGAGCGTCTGCGTCACCGTGCGACATACATCGTTGTGCATGACGGGATGGGCAAAATTCTGGTTCAGCGCCGCACGGACACCAAAGATTTTCTCCCTGGTATGCTGGATGCAACTGCAGGCGGCGTTGTTCAGGCGGATGAAGTTCTGCTGGACTCCGCGCGTCGTGAAGCGGAAGAAGAGTTAGGGATTGCCGGCGTGCCGTTTGCCGAGCATGGTCAGTTCTATTTCGAGGACGAGCATTGCCGCGTCTGGGGCGGGCTGTTTAGCTGCGTTTCCCATGGCCCGTTCGCCCTGCAGGAAGAAGAAGTGAGCGAAGTGAACTGGATGACGCCGGAAGAAATTACCGCGCGTTGCGACGAGTTCACCCCGGATTCGTTAAAAGCGCTGGCGCTGTGGATGACCCGCAACGCTAAAAACGAATCCACGAAAGCGGAAAAAGAGGAAGAGGCGGAGTAAGCCTCAACAGCTCTCCCGCAGACACAGGCTGGACGCGATAGGTTTATGATCGCGCCAGTCTCCATCATTCAGACGTTCCAGTAACGCGCGTCCCGCTTCAATCCCAATCTTACGATGTGGCACAGCCATGGTCGTCAGCGGTGGCTGACAGACCCGGCTGACGTCGCTATCGCCAAAACCTACCACGGCCAGATCGTCCGGTACTTTTATACGCCGACGCTGGCATTCATAAAGTGCCCCGCAGGCCAGTTCATCCGACACGCACACCAGTGCATCCAGCTCCGGCCACGCCAGCAGGAACTCCGGCAGTTGCGCCGCACCCGTGGAAAAACTCGGTGGCATGGCGGCGTTAATCACCCGGTTTGGTGACATATGGTGGCGAAGCATCGCTTTGTACCAGCCCTGTAAATGCTGCTGGAAAATCCACTGCTCCTGGTTAGCGCACAGCAGGCCAATATTCTGGTAGCCACGCTTAATAACCATCTCCGTCAGTTCGTACATCGCCGCGACGTTATCAATCCCGATATTCATATCGATAGGATCGGCGCGCATGGCCCCCATTTCCATGACCGGAATGGAGGCGTTTTTCAGCCAGTGGCGGACAGTATCGGAGTGTTCAACGCTGAGCAAAATCGCAGCGGCAATGTTCGACGCCAGCAGCGTCTCCAGCAATTTTTCTTCCTGCTCGAGTCGATGCTGTGATTCGGCCAGCATGATCTGGTATCCGGCAGGCTGCAGTACCTGCTGAAGCCCGGCGAACATCTCCGAGCAACCGGATTCGGAGAGATTAGGAACGACCATCGCAATCGTCCATGACGATGCCGAGGCCAGCGCGCTGGCAGCGAGATTAGGCATGTAACCCAATTCCTGTACAGCGGCTTCTATTTTTTCTCGCAGTTTATCGGAAACCTGTTCAGGCGTGCGGAGTGCACGGGACACGGTCATCGTGCCCACCCCGGCAAGCTGTGCGACATCGGCGAGTGTCACTTTACCGGTACTGCGCCGTTTTCGGGTTAGAGACATACACCTTCCTGCTGACCAGACGCGTTTTTATTATCATCCTTCGTTTCACGTGAAACGCAGTATACGCCTTAAATCCCTTTTTTTGCTGTGAATTCACACCATGATTACAATTTGATAGCGCTATCACACTTCTGAATGTTAGCGATTGGTAGCGCTATCTTTGTGATCCCGATCGCAGTCAATAAGGGATGTGTTGAATAAAGTTTGCTCATCTTTTGCATTGTGGCGGGACGGAGAAATGCTGAAAAAGTGGATATATGATACAACCATCACGCTGCAGGAGAGCGTGGAAAGCTGGCCGCAGGCGCTGGAAATATGCGCGAAACCGTTGCTGAATCTGCAGGTGATTGGCCCGGAATACGTGACGGCCATCATTGAGCAGCATCATGCATTAGGACCTTATTATGTGCTGGCACCAGGGCTGGCCATGCCGCATGCGCGGCCGGAAGAGGGGGCCAAAGGATTAGGCCTCTCATTATTAAAACTGAAAAAGGGAGTCTCTTTTGGTGCCGGCGAGTTCGATCCCGTGGATGTTATTATTATGCTCGCGGCGCCGGATAAACACAGTCACATCGACATGATCTCTGCCCTCGCTGAATTATTTTCCAGCGACGACGATATGGCTGAATTGCATCAGGCGAATACCCTGGAGGACATTAAAACGATTATTGACCGCTTCTGATTTAATTCTCTCATCCGATTTATCACAACATTACGTTTAGCGTGATGGGGCGTGCTCTACTCAAAAAAAGGGGACAACAATGAAAATTATGGCTATTTGCGGTTCAGGCCTGGGCAGTAGTTTTATGGTCGAAATGAATATTAAAAAGGTGCTCAAGAAGCTGGCCATTGACGCCGACGTTGAACACTCCGATCTCTCCTCGGCAACGCCGGGTGCCGCCGATCTTTTCGTGATGGCGAAGGACATTGCCGCCAGTGCCAGCGTGCCGGAAAGCCAGCTGGTGGTGATCAACAACATCATTGATATCAACGAACTCGAAGCGCAGCTCCGCGCCTGGTTCGACAGACAATAATCCTGATAAGGCGAGGTGGATATGTTTATCCTTGAAACGCTGAATTTCGTTGTTGATATATTAAAAGTCCCGTCGGTGCTGGTGGGCTTAATAGCCTTAATTGGCCTGGTCGCTCAAAAGAAATCTTTTTCTGATGTGGTGAAAGGGACCATTAAAACCATACTCGGTTTTATTGTGCTCGGCGGCGGGGCCACGGTGCTGGTTGGGTCATTAAATCCGTTAGGCGGAATGTTTGAACACGCCTTTAATATTCAGGGCATTATTCCCAATAACGAGGCAATTGTTTCCATTGCGCTGGAGAAATACGGTGCCTCTACCGCGCTGATTATGGCATTCGGTATGGTGGCAAATATCATTGTCGCCCGCTTTACGCGTCTGAAGTATATCTTCCTGACCGGGCATCATACCTTCTACATGGCATGCATGATTGGGGTCATCCTCACCGTGGCGGGCTTTGAGGGCGTTGGTCTGGTCTTTACCGGGTCGCTGATCCTCGGTCTGGTGATGGCCTTCTTCCCGGCGCTGGCGCAGCGTTACATGAAGCGCATTACCGGCAACGATGACATCGCTTTTGGTCACTTCGGTACCCTGGGCTATGTTCTCTCCGGCTGGATTGGCAGTAAGTTCGGCAAAGGCTCTCGCTCGACTGAAGAGATGAACCTGCCGAAGAACCTGAGCTTCCTGCGCGACAGCTCTATCTCCATCTCGCTGACCATGATGATCATCTACCTGATCATGGCGGTGAGCGCCGGGCGTGACTACGTTGAGGCGACCTTTAGCGGCGGTCAGAAC
The DNA here is from genome assembly GCF_030209635.1 of Enterobacter sp. MEB024. NCBI lineage: Bacteria > Pseudomonadati > Pseudomonadota > Gammaproteobacteria > Enterobacterales > Enterobacteriaceae > Enterobacter > Enterobacter sp. MEB024. The sequence goes on from NZ_JARVRQ010000003.1 coordinate 62,409, forward strand.
TACCTGGTCTATGCCATCATCATGGCCATCACGTTCGCCGCGGGGGTGTTCATCATCCTGCAGGGTGTGCGCCTGATTCTGGCGGAAATCGTCCCGGCCTTTACCGGCTTTTCTGAAAAACTGGTGCCGAATGCACGTCCGGCTCTGGACTGCCCGGTTGTCTATCCGTATGCGCCAAATGCGGTGCTGATTGGCTTCCTGTTCAGCTTCCTTGGCGGGCTTGTGGGTCTGTTTATCTGTGGGCAGTTCAGCTGGGTGCTGATTCTGCCTGGTGTGGTGCCGCACTTCTTCACCGGCGCTACCGCGGGCGTGTTTGGTAACGCCACCGGGGGACGTCGTGGAGCGATGATTGGTGCGTTTGCCAACGGCCTGCTGATCACCTTCCTGCCGGTTCTGCTGCTGCCGGTGCTGGGGGCAATTGGATTTGCCAATACCACGTTCTCGGACGCTGACTTTGGCGCTGTCGGGATCGTGCTGGGTAACCTGGCGCGCTTCCTGTCGCCGCTTGCCATCACCGGCCTTGTTGTGGCGTTGTTCGCACTGCTGGTGGCGTACAACGTATTCGCTAAAAACAAATCTGCGGGCGATAACGCGCAGGAAAACACCGGAGCCAAATCATGAATGAGAATGAGATAACCCATCTGGCGCGTCAGATCCGCCTTGAAACGCTGAAAATGCTGACCCAGCTGGGCTTTGGTCACTACGGCGGCAGTATGTCGGTTGTTGAAACCCTGGCCGTGTTGTACGGAGCAGTGATGAAAATTGACCCGGCCGACCCGGACTGGCCAGAGCGTGACTACTTTGTCTTGTCAAAAGGACATGCTGGTCCCGCGCTGTACAGCACCCTGGCGATCAAAGGCTACTTCCCGATGGAAGAACTGAGCACGCTGAACCAGAACGGTACGCGTCTGCCGAGCCATCCGGACCGGCTAAAAACGCGCGGGGTGGATGCCACCACCGGCTCGCTGGGGCAGGGGATTTCCATCGCCGGTGGAATGGCGCTGTCGCATAAGCTGGCGGGACGCCCCAACCGGGTTTTCTGTATCGTCGGCGACGGCGAGCTGAACGAAGGGCAGTGCTGGGAAGCGTTCCAGTTTATTGCACACCATCGACTGAATAGCCTGACGGTATTCGTTGACTGGAACAAACAGCAGCTTGATGGCGAACTCGACGACATTATCTGTGCGTTCGATCTGGAAGGAAAATTCCGTGCCTTCGGGTTTGACGTGGTGACGGTGAAAGGAGATGACATTCCGGCACTGCTGGAGGTGACATCGCTGGTTCCGGCGGCGGATGCTCGCCCGCTGGTGGTGATCCTCGACAGTATCAAAGGGCAGGGCGTGCCGTATCTGGAGCAACTGAGTAACTCGCACCATCTGCGATTAACCGCCGAGAGCAAGGCGGCCCTCAACGAGACGATTCGCCAACTGGAGGCTTCACATGATTAAGGTTGCACCTGCAGGTCAGAAAGACGCCGTCGAGATGCGTAAAGTCTACGCGGGGTTTGTGGCACAGCAGATTGAAGCCGGGAGCGACATTATCGCCCTCGAGGCGGATCTGATGAGCTCAATGGCGATGGATGGCGTGGCACGTGATTATCCGCAGCATGTGATTAACTGCGGCATCATGGAAGCTAACGTTATGGGGACGGCGGCGGGGCTGTCGCTGACCGGACGCAAGCCGTTCGTGCATACCTTTACCGCCTTCGCCAGCCGTCGCTGTTTCGACCAGCTGTTTATGTCCCTGGACTACCAGCGTAACAATGTGAAGGTCATTGCTTCAGATGCCGGCGTGACGGCCTGTCATAACGGCGGCACGCATATGTCGTTTGAAGATATGGGCATCGTGCGGGGGCTTGCCCATTCGGTGGTGCTGGAGGTAACGGATGCGGTGATGTTTGAAGATGTACTGCGCCAGCTTATTGACCTCGAAGGTTTCTACTGGGTGCGTACCATCCGTAAGCAGGCCCCGAGCGTGTATGCGCCGGGTTCGACATTTACGCTTGGCAAGGGCAACGTACTGCGCGAAGGCAGTGACATCACCCTGATTGCCAACGGCATTATGGTGGCGGAAGCGCTTGAAGCGGCGCGTCAGCTCGAACAGGAGGGCGTCAGCGCCGCGGTGATCGACATGTTTACCCTTAAGCCGATTGACCGGATGCTGGTGAAAAACTACGCCGAGAAAACCGGACGTATCGTGACCTGCGAAAACCACAGCATTCATAACGGGCTGGGATCGGCAGTGGCGGAAGTGCTGGTGGAAACCTGTCCGGTGCCGATGCGTCGGGTGGGCGTGAAGGAGCGTTACGGCCAGGTGGGGACACAGGACTTCCTGCAGAAGGAGTATGGCCTGACGGCACACGACATTGTGTCGGCGGCGAGGGAGTTGTTGTAAATAAAAAAGGCGACCCTCGGGTCGCCTTTTTAGTCAGTAACGTATTACTGCTGTTGTGAAGACTGGATCGCGGTCAGAGCGATGGTGTAGACGATATCGTCAACCAGCGCGCCACGGGACAGGTCGTTCACAGGTTTGCGCATACCCTGCAGCATTGGCCCGATGGAGATCAGGTCTGCAGAACGCTGTACCGCTTTGTAGGTGGTGTTACCGGTGTTCAGATCCGGGAAGATGAACACGGTAGCGCGACCCGCAACCGGTGAGTTCGGTGCTTTGGATTTCGCAACGTCAGCCATAACCGCGGCATCATACTGCAGTGGACCGTCGATCATCAGGTCAGGACGTTTTTCCTGCGCCAGACGCGTCGCTTCACGGACTTTCTCTACATCGCTACCTGCACCAGAAGTACCGGTGGAGTAGGAGAGCATTGCCACGCGAGGTTCAATACCGAAGGCAATCGCGGAATCGGCAGACTGAATAGCAATCTCAGCCAGCTGCTCTGCAGTTGGATCCGGGTTGATCGCACAGTCACCGTAAACGTAAACCTGTTCAGGCAGCAGCATGAAGAACACGGAAGACACCAGAGAACTGCCTGGCGCCGTTTTGATCAGCTGCAGCGGTGGACGGATGGTGTTCGCCGTGGTGTGAACCGCACCGGAAACCAGACCGTCAACTTCGTCCTGCTCCAGCATCAGCGTGCCCAGCACAACGTTGTCTTCAAGCTGCTCACGCGCAACGGCTTCGGTCATGCCCTTGCTCTTACGCAGCTCAACCAGGCGCGCAACGTAGCTTTCGCGAACCACTTCCGGGTCGACGATTTCAATACCTGCACCCAGCTCAACGCCCTGAGAGGCAGCAACGCGGTTAATTTCATCCGGGTTACCCAGCAGCACACAGGTCGCGATGCCGCGCTCTGCACAGATGGCAGCCGCTTTAACGGTACGTGGTTCGTCGCCTTCTGGCAGAACAACACGTTTGCCCGCTTTACGCGCCAGCTCGGTCAGCTGGTAACGGAAGGCCGGAGGAGACAGACGACGGCTGCGCTCGGAGGTCGCCGTCAGGGATTCAATCCAGTCTGCGTTGATGTAGCCCGCAACGTATTCCTGCACTTTCTCGATACGCTCATGGTCATCAACCGGCACTTCCAGGTTGAAGCTCTGCAGGCTCAGAGAGGTCTGCCAGGTGTTGGTGTTCACCATAAAGACTGGCAGGCCAGTGGCGAACGCACGTTCGCACAGCTTGCTTACGCGTGGATCCATCTCGTAAGCACCGGTCAGCAGAATGGCACCGATTTCCACACCGTTCATCGCGGCCAGGCACGCAGCAACAAGCACGTCAGGACGGTCAGCGGAGGTCACGAGCAGGGAGCCTGCGCGGAAGTGTTCCAGCATGTGCGGAATGCTACGCGCACAGAAGGTCACAGACTTCACGCGGCGGGTGTTGATGTCGCCTTCGTTAATCACGGTAGCGTTCAGGTGACGCGCCATGTCGATTGCACGGGTAGCAATCAGGTCGAAGCTCCATGGCACCACGCCCAGTACTGGCAGCGGGCTGGAATCCTGCAGAGTCGCCGGATCAACTTTAACCACTTTCGCTTTAGAAGAGTCATCGAAGATTTCGGACAGGTCAGGACGGGTACGACCTTGTTCATCAACCGGTGCGTTCAGTTTGTTAACGATAACGCCAGTGATGTTGGTATTTTTCGCGCCGCCGAAGCTGCTGCGGGTCAGTTCGATACGCTCTTTCAGCTGTTCCTGGTTATCGGTACCCTGGGACATGACGAACACGATTTCAGCATTCAGCGTTTTCGCGATTTCGAAGTTCAGAGACTGAGCGAACTGGTGTTTGCGGGTCGGGACCAGGCCTTCAACCAGCACCACTTCCGCGTCTTGCGTGTTAGCGTGGTAGTTGGCGATGATCTCTTCCATCAGCACGTCTTTCTGGTTGCTGGAGAGCAGAGATTCAACGTGGCTCATCTTCAGCGGTTCAGCCGCTGGCAGATTGGAGTTCTTACGCACGATGGTGGTGGTCTGGTCTGGCGCATCGCCACCGGCACGAGGCTGGGCGATAGGCTTAAAGACGCTCAGACGAACGCCTTTGCGTTCCATAGCACGGATAACGCCAAGGCTGACGCTGGTCAGACCGACGCTGGTTCCGGTAGGGATCAGCATAATAGTACGGGACACGGTTTATCCTCTTTCGTTACCGCCGACAGGGGGCGGGCTACAAAACAGCACCGCCAGCATTGCTGGCGGTGTGGAATCAGGCAGTCAGGCGGTGCGCGTCTTGCGCGATGACCAGCTCTTCGTTAGTTGGGATAACGATAGCCGGACGGGTGCCTTCTTTGTTGATGAAGCCAGACTTGCCGAAGCGGGCAGCCAGGTTACGCTCGTGGTCAACTTCGAAGCCCAGAACGCCCAGTTTACCCAGGGACAGTTCACGAACCATTGCCGCGTTCTCACCGATACCACCGGTGAAGATTACCGCGTCCAGACGACCATCCATCAGCGCAGTGTAAGAGCCGATGTACTTCGCCAGACGGTGGCAGTAAACGTCCATTGCACGTTTAGCGTCTGCTTTTTCTGCGTAGTTGTCTTCAACATAACGGCAGTCGCTGGTGACTTCGGTCAGACCCAGCAGGCCAGACTCTTTGGTCAGCATTTTGTTGATCTGATCAACGCTCATGCCCAGGGTGTCGTGCAGGTGGAAGATGATCGCCGGGTCGATGTCACCGGAACGGGTACCCATCACCAGACCTTCCAGCGGGGTCAGACCCATGGATGTATCAACACATTTACCGTTGCGGATAGCAGAAACAGAACCACCGTTGCCCAGGTGGCAGGTGATGATGTTAACTTCTTCAACCGGCTTGTTCAGCACTTTAGCGGCTTCCTGAGTCACATAGAAGTGGCTGGTGCCGTGCGCGCCGTAGCGACGAACGCCGTGCTCTTTGTACAGGCTGTACGGCAGGGCATAGAGGTAAGATTCTTCCGGCATGGTCTGGTGGAACGCAGTGTCGAACACAGCCACGTTTTTGTCTTTCAGCTGCGGGAAGGATTTCAGCGCTTCAGCGATACCGATCAGGTGAGCTGGGTTGTGCAGCGGTGCGAAAGAGGCAGAGTCTTTAATGCCCTGAATAACCGTTTCGTCGATAACGACGGAACGGGTGTATTTTTCGCCGCCGTGGACGATACGGTGACCAATCGCAGTCAGCTGAGCAGACAGTTCTGGTTTTTGTGCCAGAATAGTGTTAACGATAAAGTTCAGCGCTTCACTGTGAGCGGCGCCTGCACCTAAAGCCGCTTCCTGTTTGCTGCCGTCCATCTTCCACTTGATACGTGCTTCAGGCAGATGGAAACATTCGGCCAAACCAGAGAGGTATTCGTCACCGTTGAGCGCATCGATGATGGCGAATTTCAGTGAGGAGCTACCGCAGTTCAGAACCAGTACTAACTTACTCGACATGGAAGTACCTATTATTGATACGTGGCTAAAAAAACGTCAGGGAGTCTAAAAGCGTAACGCATAATGACTCAGACATTTATGATTAACATCATGCCAAACGAACATTGTGGCATGATGGAAGAAATACATATGATTTTATGCCATTTTGAACATTTTTCAGCCAATGGCATAATATGCGATAATTTGACGAGTTAATGGTTCTCGTCTAAGGGCCTATCAGGCTGGCACAGAATACCCGATACGGGGTGCTGATGACAAAATATTTTGAACGTTGTCATAGCCTGTTGTGGTTTTGCACGAAAATTTTAATTTTTATATGTGAAGTTGAGGTACAGCCATGTCGACACCAGAGAACCCGTCCGTGAATTTTTTCAGTCTGTTTCGTCGGGGACAGCATTACGCAAAGACGTGGCCAATGGAAAAGCGCCTTGCGCCCATGTTTATTGAGAACCGCACGATCCGCGCCACGCGCTATGCGATTCGCTTTATGCCACCTGTCGCCATCTTTACGCTCTGCTGGCAAATCGCGCTGGGCGGGCAGCTTGGCCCGGCCGTTGCGACGGCACTTTTCGCGTTAAGTCTGCCGATGCAGGGTCTGTGGTGGTTAGGTAAACGTTCTATCACGCCACTCCCGCCTTCTATTTTACACTGGTTTTATGAAGTTCGCGGGAAACTGGAGGAAGCCGGGCAGGCGCTTGCCCCGGTCGAAGGCAAGCCCGATTACCAGGCGCTGGCTGACACGCTCAAGCGCGCTTTTAAGCAACTCGACAAAACATTCCTCGATGACTTGTGATTGATCATCGAAACGACGAATAAAAGAAGGCACAGTAACTCAACGTTACCGTGTCTTTTTTTTACAGTGCAATGCGCTACAGGAGTCGAAAGATGGAAATGACCCATGCTCAACGTCTGATTTTGTCCAACCAGTACAAAATGATGACTATGCTTGATCCCGATAACGCTGAGCGCTACAGCCGCCTGCAGACAATCGTCGAACGTGGCTTTGGTTTGCAGATGCGTGAACTGGACCGCGAGTTTGGTGAGATGAAAGAAGAAACCTGCCGCACCGTGATCGACATTATGGAGATGTATCACGCCCTGCATGTTTCCTGGACCAATCTCAAAGATCAGCAGTCCATTGACGAACGTCGCGTCACCTTCCTGGGCTTTGATGCCGCAACGGAAGCGCGTTATCTGAGCTATGTGCGTTTTATGGTGAACACAGAAGGGCGCTATACCCATTTTGACGCGGGCACACACGGCTTCAATGCGCAGACCCCAATGTGGGAAAAATATCAGCGCATGCTGAGCGTCTGGCACGCCTGCCCGCGCCAGTACCATTTAAGTAACAATGAGATTCAACAAATTATTAATGCCTGACGGAGGTGCTTGTGCAGTGTAGAGGTTTTCTGTTTGATTTGGACGGTACGCTGGTGGATTCGCTGCCGGTTGTGGAGCGTTCATGGTGCCATTGGGCGGACAGACATGGCATTGACCATCAGGAAGTACTGAATTTTATCCATGGCAAACAGGCCATAACCTCATTGCGGCACTTCTTAGCAGGACGTTCTGAGGAAGAGATTCAGGCGGAGTTCAGCTATCTTGAGCACATTGAAGCCACCGACACGGATGGCATCACAGCGCTGCCGGGGGCGCGTGAACTGCTTGAACATCTGAACGAAGCCCAAATCCCGTGGGCGATCGTCACCTCCGGCTCGGTGCCCGTTGCCCATGCCCGCCACAAGGCCGCAGGGTTACCGACGCCCGACGTGTTTATCACGGCAGAGCGCGTGAAGCGCGGCAAGCCTGAACCGGATGCCTTTTTACTCGGTGCCGAACTGCTTGGCCTGGCACCAGCCGATTGTGTGGTGGTGGAGGATGCGGCAGCAGGCGTCCTGGCGGGGTTGAACGCCGGAAGCCACGTCATCGCCGTTAACGTTCCGGCGGGTTCACCCCGCCTGATCGAGGCGGATCTGGTGCTTAACACGCTGACGGCGATTAACGTTGCGAAGGCACCGGACGGAGTTGTAACCGTCTCGCTTAAAATGTAATCCCATGATATAGCCCCACATTGTTGGGGCTTTTTTATGGCAAAATTTTGTCTCCTCCACTGACAAGGATATGTTGTGAACGGTGAACTGATTTGGGTCCTGAGCCTGCTTTTAATCGCCATCCTTCTCTTTGCCTCAGGCAAGGTGCGCATGGATGCCATCGCCTTGTTTGTCATCGTTGCCTTTGTGCTGAGCGGTACGCTCACGCTGCCGGAGGCTTTCTCCGGATTTAGTGATCCCAACGTTATCCTGATTGCCGCCCTGTTTATTATTGGCGACGGGCTGGTGCGCACTGGCGTGGCGACCATTATGGGGTCGTGGCTGGTCAAGGTGGCCGGCAACAGCGAAACCAAAATGTTGATCTACCTGATGCTGACGGTTGCCGGGCTGGGGGCGTTTATGAGCTCCACGGGCGTCGTCGCCATCTTTATCCCGGTGGTGCTGAGCGTCTCCATGCGGATGCAAACCTCGCCGTCGCGCCTGATGATGCCTCTGAGCTTTGCCGGTCTTATCAGCGGGATGATGACGCTGGTGGCGACCCCACCGAACCTGGTCGTCAACAGTGAGCTAATCCGCGAAGGGTTTGAAGGCTTTAGCTTTTTCAGCGTGACCCCACTTGGACTGGTGATTCTGGTGCTGGGCGTGGTCTACATGCTGTTAACCCGTTTTGCCCTGAAGGGGGAAAAACAGGATAAAAGCAAAGACGGCTGGAAACGACGAACCTTCCGCGATCTGATCAAAGAGTACCGTCTGACCGGGCGGGCGCGCCGTCTGGCTATCCGCCCCGGCTCGCCCCTCATTGGCCAGCGTCTTGACGACCTGAAGCTGCGCGAGCGCTATGGCGCGAACGTGATCGGCGTAGAGCGCTGGCGTCGTTTTCGGCGGGTGATTGTTAACGTCAACGGGGTGTCGGAATTCCGTGCACGCGACGTTTTGCTGATTGATATGTCCACCGCCGATGTCGATTTGCGCGAGTTTTGCAGTGAACAGTTGCTGGAACCCATGGTGCTACGTGGGGAGTATTTCTCAGACCAGGCGCTGGATGTCGGCATGGCCGAAGTGTCGCTGATCCCGGAATCAGAATTACTGGGTAAAACCGTGCGCGAAATCGGCTTCAGGACCCGCTATGGGCTAAACGTGGTGGGCTTAAAGCGTGATGGCGTGGCGATGGAAGGGGCGGTAGTGGATGAGCCTATCCTGCTCGGTGATATCTTCCTGGTCGTCGGCAACTGGAAACTGATCGGTCAGCTCGGGCAGAAAGGCCGCGACTTTGTGGTACTTAATATGCCGGTTGAAGAGAGCGATGCTTCTCCGGCGCACAGCCAGGCACCGCATGCGATTTTTTGCCTGGTGTTGATGGTCGCACTGATGCTGACTGACGAAATTCCAAACCCCATTGCGGCCATTATCGCCTGTCTTCTGATGGGGAAATTCCGCTGTATTGATGCCGAAAGTGCCTACAAAGCCATTCACTGGCCGAGCATCATTCTGATTGTCGGGATGATGCCCTTTGCCCTGGCGTTACAAAAAACCGGTGGGGTGGATTTGATCGTCAAGGGACTCATGGACGCAGGCGGTGGATACGGGCCTTACATGATGCTGGTCTGCCTGTTTATCATGTGCGCCACGATAGGCCTGTTTATCTCCAATACGGCCACGGCAGTCCTGATGGCACCCATTGCACTGGCGATGGCGAAATCAATGGGGGTTTCGCCGTACCCGTTTGCCATGATCGTCGCTATGGCGGCATCTGCAGCGTTTATGACTCCGGTCTCGTCACCGGTCAATACGCTGGTGCTTGGCCCGGGAAATTACAAATTCAGTGATTTTGTGAAGATAGGCGTGCCCTTCACCGTGCTGGTGATGGTGGTGTGCGTGATACTGATTCCCGTGCTGTTCCCGTTTTAAACCCTGATGCCGGGTGGCGATGTCGCGACCCGGCATACCGTCAGAGAGGGGAGTCCTGACTGATCTCGTCCAGCGACAAATGGAAGCTCGGCACAAACACCTGCATGAAATAATCCATCTCTTCGCTGCGGCGTGATTCCAGCGTTTTTTCCAGACGCGTTTTCGCCAGCAGAAATTCGTTATTCCCCGCGGACAGCTCTTCCAGACATTTCAGGTAAGCGCATAGCGCATCCGCCTGCTTAACCAGCAATTTTTCCTCTTCCGTGTACTGATGCTCATCAATCAGCGGCTCAAAAATATCGCGCAGCTCGTCCGGCACCATGTCGATCAGTTTCTGCTGAGCAATCTTCTCAATGGCCTTATATTCCTGGGCTATCTGCGAGTTGAAATATTTCACGGGTGTCGGTAAATCCCCGGTCAGCACTTCCGAGGCATCGTGATACATCGCCAGCAGGGCAATACGCTCAGCATTAACCTGCCCGTTGAATTTCCGGTTTTTAATGGCAGCCAGAGCGTGAGCGACCATCGCAACCTGCAGACTGTGCTCCGACACATTCTCAGTGCGGACATTGCGCATCAGCGGCCAGCGGTTGATCAGTTTAAGGCGGGAGAGGTGGGCAAAGAAATGACTCTGACTCATAGGTTACCTTTTGTCTTCACTGCGACAGACTTCATTGTGCGGGGAGGGGAGGCAAGATGCAAATCAGGCTACCGAAGTAGCCTGATTTTAAGATTACTGGTGGTAACCTGAGAGGAAACGTCCAAAGCGGCTGATGGCCATCTCGAGGTCATCTTCACGCGGCAGGGTAACGATACGCACGTGATCCGGCCACGGCCAGTTAAAGGCGGTACCCTGCACCAGCAGCACTTTTTCCTGCAGCAGGAAATCGAGCACCATCTTCTGGTCGTCATGAATATTAAAGCGTTTCGCGTCGATTTTCGGGAACATGTAGAGCGCGCCGTTCGGCTTCACGCAGGAGACGCCTGTAATATCGTTGATAAGCTCCCACGCGCGGTTACGCTGCTCATATAAACGCCCGCCTGGCACGATAAACTCGCTGATGCTCTGATAGCCGCCGAGTGCGGTCTGGATAGCATGCTGCGCCGGCACGTTGGCACATAAACGCATAGAGGCGAGCATTTCCAGCCCTTCAATATAGCCTTTCGCATGTTTTTTCGGGCCGTTTAAGACCATCCAGCCCTGACGGAAACCGGCCACACGGTAGGTTTTAGACAGGCCGTTAAAAGTCACGGTCAGCAGGTCCGGAGCCAGTGCGGCGATAGAGTGGTGCTGCGCCGCGTCATACAGGATCTTGTCGTAAATTTCGTCGGCAAAGATGATCAGGTTGTGCTGGCGGGCGATCTCCACGATCTCCATCAGCAGCTCTTTTGAGTAGACCGCGCCCGTTGGGTTGTTCGGGTTAATAATGACGATGCCGCGCGTGCGTGGGGTAATTTTCGCGCGAATATCATCGAGATCCGGGAACCAGTCAGAGGACTCATCGCAAAGATAGTGCACGGCTTTACCGCTGGACAGGGATACGGCCGCCGTCCACAGCGGATAATCCGGCGCGGGAACCAGCATTTCGTCGCCGCTGTTCAGCAGCGCCTGCATGGCCTGCACGATCAGCTCAGAGACGCCGTTGCCGATATAGATATCTTCAACGGTAACATCACGCATATCGCGCGCCTGGTAGTGCTGCATGATGGCTTTTCGTGCGGAGTAAAGTCCTTTTGAATCGCAATAGCCTTGCGCAGTAGGCAGGTTGCGGATCACATCAACCAGAATTTCATCCGGCGCTTCAAAACCAAATGGCGCAGGGTTACCAATGTTGAGTTTCAGAACCTTATTGCCTTCTTCTTCAAGGCGTTTAGCCTCTTTCAGAACCGGGCCACGGATGTCGTAACAGACGTTATCTAGCTTGCTGGATTTTTCGATAGGGGACATGAACCTTTAACCTTTTCGCGATTGTTGCCACTCCCTGCCGTGGAAGTCAGCACGGAATAATGTACTCCCCCCTCGCTTCGTTTTGAAGGGCGGGCAGGAGAAGATTTTGTGGAGTGAATGAAAATGGAGTGAATCTTTTTCGCTATCAGCGAACAATTTAACTGACGTAAAGTAAGGTTAATGGTGTGAAAGTAGGTTTATTGTGCTGTTAAAGAATATAAAAGTTGTATATTGTGCTGATAAAAATAAATAATATCCGCAACCTGCGTGGCAGTTACGCTGAGTGACCTTTCGTAAAACCTGAATGCTTCGTTACGTGGGGTTGTAATAGTGTGCATTGGCTAAAAGTTACTCATGTGAAATTAATGTTAAGTGTTATTAATGAATGGCCTTAATCTAAATTAAAATTTATTTATTATTAACCAACAAAATGCAACTTTAGTTAATTTTAATAAAATTAGTTGAGAAGCTTAACAACCTTCATAAATCCTCAATATTGCAATAAGACTTATAAATAAAGTGGATTTGGGTTAAGATGTCTTTCAGGAAAGCTGGGTACAGATACATATGTATTGTATTTGTGGAACAGGTTTTCTGAATTAATTGATTGTTATTGTTAGAGTTATCTCTGGCCGGAATGGGTTAAACATCTCCTGCTACGTTGACAGCACTGCGAGAAAGATGGCAGAAAGGGTGTATCACCCTTAATGGAATTTACATAAACCTGCAAACATCTAAATATCCTGAACGTTTAAGAGAATAAAAATAACGTCATGAAACGTGCTTTCTGACTGTTGATATTAAAACAGCACAATAACTATCTGTCAGGCAGTCTGCCGGGCCGGGATGCGAGGGAAAACCTTCAGAGGGAATTGCTTAACTGTTACACACACAGCTTCAACCCGGGCAGCTCCGCACGAGCAACCTGAAAGTGAAAAGATATGATAAATGCAAATCGTCCGATAATGAATCTCGACCTCGATCTGCTGAGAACGTTTGTTGCGGTCGCCGATCTCAACACTTTTGCAGCTGCTGCTGCCGCCGTTTGCCGAACCCAGTCCGCCGTTAGCCAGCAAATGCAACGGCTGGAACAACTGGTTGGTAAAGAGCTCTTTGCCCGTCACGGGCGTAATAAGCTCTTAACGGAACACGGTATTCAGCTTCTGGGTTATGCCAGGAAAATACTTCGCTTTAATGACGAAGCATGTATGTCATTAATGTATAGCAACCTGCAAGGGGTGCTAACGTTAGGTGCGTCTGATGAGTCAGCAGACACAATATTGCCATTTCTTCTCAATCGAATTAGTTCGGTTTATCCGAAGCTTGCGCTGGACGTTAGCGTAAAACGAAATGCTTTTATGATTGAGATGCTAAATGAGAATAAGGTCGATCTGGTGGTGACCACGCACCGTCCAGGGCAATTTAATTGCCTGACGTTGCGCACGTCTCCGACGCATTGGTATTGCGCCGCTGAATATGTGCTGCAAAAAGGTGAGCCAATTCCATTGGTATTACTGGATGATCCGAGCCCGTTCCGCGATATGGTGTTGTCGGCGCTCAATGAGGCCAATATTCCATGGCGTCTGGCTTATGTGGCTTCCACATTGCCAGCGGTACGTGCTGCCGTGAAAGCGGGGCTTGGGGTAACGGCCCGTCCGGTCGAAATGATGAGCCCGGATCTGCGCGTACTGGGTAAATCAGATGGTCTTCCTGCTTTGCCTGATACGGAGTATCTGCTCTGCCACAATACGTCCAGCAATAACGAACTGGCGAAAGTCGTGTTCGAGGCGATGGAAAACTACCATAATCCATGGCAGTTCGAACATGTTACCTCCGAAGGGGGGGATGATTCCCTGATCGTTGAAGGGGACTTTGAGTGATCGACAGCTCAAAATTCTGGTAACAATTTGTAAATGTAAAAAAAAGCCACTCACGCGATTTTCGCCTGCAGTGGCTTTTTTTTGGCAGTAATACCCGCGATCACCGCGTGGATTTTTAGGATAGTGTCTATTTATCAGTGAGATAAATGCTTTTGTTCAAATGTTGTGCGTTTCCCGTTCAGTCTCCCTCCAGCTCGCCTCGATGTTAATAAAACAGGAAATATGTTGCTGGTTTTTTGGGTGAATTAACAAAAGCGTGTCTCAGATCAAGAAAATACTCCTCTTTGGGGGGAGGAATCGTTGGCAAATCCTGTCAAAATAGGAGGGTTATTTTTTTTACTTCCAAAACGGACACGATTCAACAACATGCATTTGACGTAAACTCAGGTACCCACCAGGGTTAAAGGGCACCAAATGTTAATGAGAATCGCTCGATGTAATTTAATGTGAAGAAACCTTTGTTAAAGTTGACAAAAGGTTATAGAAAGGAGTAAAAAACCCCATCATTTTGCTGTCTACGTCTCATTTCTGACAGTTAGTGTAAGGTTTTTCGTTCCTCCCCATGAATCGATGTGATGCCCATCTGCCAGCAAGAGCAGTGTCGTAGGTATCACTTTTGATGAGTAAGCAATGAGTATGTCAACATCCACAGAAGTCATCGCTCATCACTGGGCATTCGCAATCTTTCTTATTGTAGCCATTGGCCTGTGCTGCCTGATGTTAGTCGGCGGCTGGTTCCTGGGCGGTCGCGCCCGTGCAAGGCACAAGAACACACCTTTCGAATCAGGTATTGATTCAGTAGGTTCCGCTCGCTTACGCCTGTCTGCCAAGTTCTATCTGGTAGCCATGTTCTTCGTCATCTTTGACGTGGAAGCGCTTTACCTTTTCGCATGGTCAACTTCCATCCGCGAAAGTGGTTGGGTGGGCTTTGTCGAGGCCGCAATTTTCATTTTAGTGTTACTGGCCGGTCTGGTTTATCTGGTGCGTATTGGCGCGCTTGACTGGACGCCTGCGCGTTCACGTCGTGAACACATCAACCCGGAAAACAGTATCTCTAATCGTCAGCAGTAACAGCGAGGCAATAAGATGGATTATACGCTCACCCGCATAGATCCTAACGGTGAGAATGACCGTTACCCCCTGCAAAAACAGGAGATCGTAACCGACCCCCTGGAGCAAGAAGTCAATAAAAGCGTGTACATGGGCAAACTCGAGCATGCCATGCACGATATGGTCAACTGGGGTCGTAAGAACTCCATCTGGCCTTACAACTTTGGCCTTTCTTGCTGCTACGTTGAAATGGTGACGTCATTCACTGCGGTGCATGACGTTGCGCGTTTTGGGGCAGAGGTACTGCGTGCTTCCCCACGTCAGGCTGACCTGATGGTGGTGGCAGGTACATGCTTTACCAAGATGGCACCTGTTATTCAGCGTCTGTATGACCAGATGCTGGAGCCAAAATGGGTTATTTCCATGGGCGCATGTGCAAACTCTGGCGGTATGTACGACATTTATTCCGTCGTACAGGGCGTAGATAAGTTTATTCCAGTGGATGTTTACATCCCGGGTTGTCCGCCGCGTCCGGAAGCTTACATGCAGGCGCTGATGCTGCTGCAGGAGTCTATCGGTAAAGAACGTCGTCCGCTCTCCTGGGTGGTTGGCGATCAGGGTGTTTACCGCGCCAACATGCAGTCTGAGCGCGAGCGTAAACGCGGCGAACGTATTGCAGTAACCAATCTGCGTACGCCTGACGAAATTTAATTTGCGCCTGTGGGCATGGAGTAAACCTTCGCATATCACTACTCAAATAGCGCGAAGCCACGCCCTACAGTCACCACGGACCATTTGCAATGGTGAACAATATGACCGACTTAACCGCGCAAGAAGCCGCCTGGCAAACACGGGATCATCTGGATGACCCTGTCATTGGCGAACTGCGCAACCGTTTTGGGCCGGATGCCTTTACTGTTCAGGCGACCCGCACCGGGGTACCCGTTGTTTGGGTGAAGCGTGAGCAATTACTGGAAGTGGTCGATTTCCTCAAGAAATTGCCAAAACCTTACGTCATGCTGTTTGACTTACACGGCATGGATGAACGTCTGCGTACGCACCGCCAGGGTCTCCCTGCTGCGGATTTTTCCGTTTTCTACCACCTGATCTCAATAGACCGTAATACGGATATCATGCTCAAGGTGGCATTGTCTGAAAACGACATGCATCTGCCGACGATCACTAAACTTTTCCCGAACGCTAACTGGTATGAGCGTGAAACCTGGGAAATGTTCGGGATGACCTTCGACGGCCACCCGCATCTGACGCGCATCATGATGCCGCAGACGTGGACCGGCCACCCGCTGCGTAAAGACTACCCGGCACGTGCGACTGAATTCGACCCGTTTGAGCTGACGAAAGCCAAGCAGGATCTGGAGATGGAAGCGCTGACCTTCAAGCCGGAAGACTGGGGCATGAAACGCGGGACGGAAAACGAGGACTTCATGTTCCTCAACCTCGGTCCAAACCACCCCTCTGCGCACGGTGCTTTCCGTATTATTCTTCAGCTTGATGGCGAAGAGATTGTCGACTGCGTACCGGACATCGGTTACCACCACCGTGGTGCTGAGAAGATGGGCGAGCGTCAGTCCTGGCACAGCTACATTCCGTATACCGACCGTATCGAGTACCTCGGCGGTTGCGTAAACGAAATGCCATACGTGCTGGCCGTTGAGAAACTGGCAGGTATCACCGTACCGGATCGCGTTAACGTTATCCGCGTGATGCTCTCCGAACTGTTCCGTATCAACAGCCACCTGCTGTATATCTCCACGTTCATTCAGGACGTTGGCGCGATGACCCCGGTCTTCTTTGCCTTTACCGATCGTCAGAAAATCTACGATCTGGTAGAAGCCATCACCGGTTTCCGTATGCACCCGGCCTGGTTCCGTATCGGCGGTGTGGCACACGATCTGCCGCGCGGCTGGGAGCGCCTGCTGCGTGAATTCCTCGACTGGATGCCAAAACGTCTGGCTTCTTACGAGAAAGCCGCACTGCGTAACACCATCCTGAAAGGCCGTTCCCAGGGCGTTGCAGCCTACGGTGCGAAAGAAGCGCTGGAGTGGGGTACGACAGGTGCGGGTCTGCGCGCAACCGGTATTGATTTCGACGTGCGTAAAGCCCGTCCTTACTCTGGCTATGAGAACTTCGACTTCGAAGTCCCGGTTGGCGGCGGTGTTTCCGACTGCTACACCCGCGTGATGCTGAAAGTTGAAGAGTTGCGCCAGAGTCTGCGCATCCTTGAGCAGTGCCTCAACAACATGCCGGAAGGCCCGTTCAAGGCGGATCACCCGCTGACGACGCCGCCGCCGAAAGAGCGCACGCTGCAACATATCGAAACCCTGATCACCCACTTCCTGCAGGTTTCCTGGGGTCCGGTCATGCCGGCGCAAGAATCCTTCCAGATGATTGAAGCGACCAAGGGTATTAACAGTTACTACCTGACCAGTGACGGCAGCACCATGAGCTACCGTACCCGCGTGCGTACACCAAGCTTTGCGCACCTGCAGCAGATCCCGTCTGCCATCCGCGGCAGTCTGGTCTCCGACCTGATTGTGTATCTGGGTAGTATCGATTTTGTTATGTCAGATGTGGACCGCTAATTATGCACGAGAATCAACAACCACAAACCGAGGCTTTTGAGCTGAGTGAAGCAGAACGTGCCGCCATTGAGCACGAGATGCACCACTACGAAGACCCGCGTGCGGCGTCCATTGAAGCGCTGAAAATCGTACAGAAACAGCGTGGTTGGGTGCCGGATGGGGCGATCTATGAGATCGCAAAAGTGCTGGGCATTCCGGCAAGTGACGTAGAAGGCGTAGCCACGTTCTACAGCCAGATCTTCCGTCAGCCGGTGGGTCGCCATGTGATCCGCTACTGTGACAGCGTGGTCTGTCACATTACCGGTTATCAGGGCATTCAGGCAGCGATTGAGAAAAAGCTCAATATCAAGCCAGGCCAGACCACGTTCGATGGCCGCTTTACGCTGCTGCCAACCTGCTGCCTGGGGAACTGCGACAAGGGGCCGACCATGATGATTGATGAGGATACTCACAGTTATCTGACGCCGGAAGCCATTCCTGACCTGCTGGAGCAGTACAAATGAAAACTGTAATTCGTACTGCTGAAACTCATCCACTGACCTGGCGTCTGCGTGATGACAAACAGCCGGTATGGCTCGACGAATACCAGAGCAAAAACGGCTATGCCGGTGCGCGTAAAGCCCTGGGCGGCATGGCACCGGACGACATCGTCAGTGCGGTCAAAGACGCTGGCCTGAAAGGGCGCGGCGGCGCAGGCTTTTCCACCGGTCTGAAGTGGAGCCTGATGCCAAAAGACGAATCCATGAACATCCGTTACCTGCTGTGTAACGCTGATGAAATGGAGCCGGGCACCTATAAAGACCGCCTGCTGATGGAACAGCTGCCGCACCTGCTGGTGGAAGGCATGCTGATCTCCGCGTTCGCGCTGAAAGCGTACCGGGGTTACATCTTCCTGCGCGGTGAATACATCGAAGCGGCTGAAAACCTGCGTCGCGCGATTGCCGAAGCCACTGAAGCGGGCCTGCTGGGTAAAAACATCCTTGGCACCGGTTTTGACTTCGAGCTGTTCGTGCACACCGGGGCAGGGCGTTATATCTGTGGTGAAGAGACCGCACTGATTAACTCCCTGGAAGGCCGCCGTGCTAACCCACGTTCCAAGCCACCGTTCCCGGCAAGTTCTGGCGTCTGGGGTAAACCGACCTGTGTAAACAACGTCGAAACCCTGTGTAACGTCCCGGCAATCCTCGCCAATGGCGTGGAGTGGTATCAGGGCATCTCGAACAGTAAGGATGCCGGTACCAAGCTGATGGGCTTCTCCGGTCGCGTGAAGAACCCTGGTGTCTGGGAACTGCCGTTTGGCACCACCGCACGTGAAATTCTTGAAGACTACGCTGGCGGCATGCGTGATGGCCTGAAATTCAAAGCCTGGCAGCCAGGCGGTGCAGGGACCGACTTCCTGACCGAGGCCCATCTTGATCTGCCGATGGAATTCGAAAGCATTGGTAAAGCAGGCAGCCGTCTGGGTACGGCGCTGGCGATGGCCGTCGACCACGAGATCGGCATGGTATCGCTGGTGCGTAACCTCGAAGAGTTCTTTGCCCGCGAGTCCTGCGGCTGGTGTACACCGTGCCGTGATGGTCTGCCGTGGAGCGTGAAGATCCTGCGTGCTATCGAACGTGGTGAAGGCCAGCCTGGCGATATCGAGACACTTGAGCAACTGTGTCGATTCCTGGGCCCAGGGAAAACCTTCTGTGCCCACGCACCAGGCGCCGTTGAGCCACTGCAGAGCGCGATTAAATATTTCCGCGACGAATTCGAAGCAGGCATCAAGCAGCCGTTCAGCAATACCCATGCAATCAATGGGATTCAGCCGAACCTGCTGAAAGCGCGCTGGTAAAACAGAATTTTGATTAACGCTCAGTTACGACTGAGCCAACTGGAAGCATGCTAATGGCTACGATTCATGTAGACGGCAAAGAGTATGAGGTCAACGGGGCGGACAACCTGCTGGAAGCTTGTCTGTCGCTCGGCCTTGATATTCCGTATTTTTGCTGGCATCCGGCGCTGGGCAGCGTCGGTGCTTGCCGCCAGTGTGCGGTGAAGCAATATCAAAACGCGGAAGACACGCGTGGTCGCCTGGTGATGTCCTGTATGACGCCAGCCACCGAAGGCACTTTTATTTCGATTGATGACGAAGAAGCCAAACAGTTCCGTGAAAGCGTTGTGGAATGGTTGATGACCAACCACCCGCACGATTGCCCGGTCTGTGAAGAGGGCGGTAACTGCCACCTTCAGGATATGACCGTAATGACCGGTCACAGCTTCCGTCGCTATCGCTTTACCAAACGTACCCACCGCAACCAGGATCTAGGGCCGTTCATCTCTCACGAAATGAACCGCTGCATCGCCTGCTACCGCTGCGTGCGTTACTACAAAGATTACGCAGACGGACAAGATCTGGGCGTGTATGGCGCGCATGACAACGTCTATTTCGGTCGTCCGGAAGACGGTACGCTGGAAAGCGAATTCTCCGGTAACCTGGTCGAGATTTGTCCAACCGGCGTCTTCACCGATAAAACTCACTCCGAGCGTTACAACCGTAAGTGGGACATGCAGTTTGCACCAAGCATCTGCCAGCAGTGTTCGCTGGGCTGTAACACCAGCCCGGGTGAACGCTATGGCGAACTGCGTCGTATTGAAAACCGTTATAACGGTACCGTTAACCATTACTTCCTGTGCGACCGCGGTCGTTTCGGCTACGGCTACGTGAACCTGAAAGACCGTCCACGTCAGCCCGTTCAACGCCGTGGTGATGACTTCATCACCCTGAACGCTGAACAGGCGATGCAGGGCGCGGCAGATATTCTGCGCCAGTCGAAGAAAGTGATCGGTATCGGCTCCCCGCGCGCCAGCATCGAAAGTAACTTCGCGCTGCGTGAGCTGGTTGGGGCGGAAAACTTCTACACCGGTATCGCTCAGGGCGAGCAGGAACGTCTGCAGCTGGTACTGAAAGTGCTGCGTGAAGGCGGTATTCATACCCCAGCGCTGCGTGAAATTGAATCTTATGATGCGGTTCTGGTGCTGGGTGAAGATTTGACGCAGACCGGCGCTCGCGCTGCCCTGGCGGTTCGTCAGGCGGTCAAAGGTAAAGCTCGTGAAATGGCGGCGGCTCAGAAAGTGGCTGACTGGCAGATTGCGGCAATCCTCAACATCGGTCAGCGTGCGAAGCATCCTCTGTTTGTGACCAACGTCGACAACACGCGTCTGGACGATATCGCGGCGTGGACCTACTGCGCGCCGGTTGAAGATCAGGCCCGTCTTGGCTTTGCGATTGCTCATGCGCTGGACAGCAATTCTCCGGCCGTTGAAGGTCTCGATCGCGACCTGCAGAACAAGGTTGATGTGATTGTTCAGGCCCTGGCGGGTGCGAAGAAACCCCTGATTGTTTCCGGGACTAACGCCGGTAGCGCAGAGATCATTCAGGCTGCCGCAAACGTGGCTAAAGCGCTGAAAGGCCGTGGTGCAGACGTTGGCGTGACCATGATTGCTCGTGCGGTGAACAGCATCGGTCTGGGAATGATTGGCGGTGGCTCTCTGGAAGCTGCGTTAAGCGAACTGGAATCCGGTGCCGCTGACGCCGTTGTGGTGCTGGAAAACGACCTGCATCGCCATGCTTCTGCCGCACGCGTTGACGCAGCACTCTCCAAAGCGCCGCTGGTGATGGTTATTGACCATCAGCGCACCGCGATCATGGACAAAGCGCACCTGGTGCTCTCTGCGGCAAGCTTCGCGGAAAGCGACGGTACGGTTATCAACAACGAAGGCCGCGCACAGCGTTTCTTCCAGGTGTATGACCCGGCGTACTACGACAGCAACACCATAATGCTGGAAAGCTGGCGCTGGCTGCACTCTCTGCACAGCACCGTTCAGAGCCGTGAAGTGGACTGGACGCAGCTCGACCATGTTATCGACGCGGTCGTGGAAAAACTGCCTCAGCTGGCTGGCATCAAAGATGCGGCTCCTGACGCAAGCTTCCGTATTCGTGGCCAGAAACTGGCGCGTGAACCGCACCGTTACAGCGGTCGTACCGCGATGCGTGCCAACATCAGCGTTCACGAACCTCGTCAGCCGCAGGATAAAGACACGATGTTTGCCTTCTCAATGGAAGGGAACAACCAGCCGTCTGCACCGCGCTCTCAGGTTCCGTTCGCATGGGCACCAGGCTGGAACTCCCCGCAGGCATGGAACAAATTCCAGGCTGAAGTGGGCGGCTCTCTGCGCCACGGTGACCCGGGCGTGCGTCTGATTGAAGCTTCCGACACCGGTCTGGACTTCTTCACCACCGTGCCGGCGAGCTTCCAGGCGCAGGAAGGGAACTGGCGTATTGCGCCGTACTACCATCTGTTCGGCAGTGATGAGCTGTCTCAGCGTTCTCCGGTATTCCAGAGCCGCATGCCGCAGCCGTACATCAAGCTTAACCCGGCAGATGCCGCGAAGCTTGGCGTTAACGCGGGTGCGAACATCGCCTTTAGCTATGATGGCCAGACAATCAGCTTGCCGCTGATTATCTCTGAAAGTCTGACAGCAGGGCAGGTGGGTCTGCCGATGGGTATGCCTGGCATCGCGCCGGTACTGGCGGGTGCGCGTCTTGATAATCTGCAGGAGGCAAAAGCATGAGTTGGTTAACGCCGGATCTTATCGACATCCTGCTGAGCATTCTGAAAGCGATAGTTATCCTGCTGGTGGTCGTCACCTGTGGCGCGTTCATGAGCTTTGGTGAACGTCGTCTGCTCGGTCTGTTCCAGAACCGTTACGGACCGAACCGCGTGGGCTGGGGTGGTTCACTCCAGCTGGTAGCGGACATGATCAAGATGTTCTTTAAAGAGGACTGGATCCCGCGCTTCTCTGACCGTGTGATCTTTACTCTGGCACCGATGATCGCCTTTACCTCGCTGCTGCTGGCGTTCGCGATTGTTCCTGTCAGCCCGACCTGGGTGGTGGCTGACCTGAACATCGGCATTCTGTTCTTCCTGATGATGGCAGGCCTCGCCGTGTATGCGGTGCTGTTCGCGGGCTGGTCCAGTAACAACAAATACTCCCTGCTGGGTGCGATGCGTGCTTCTGCGCAGACGCTGAGCTACGAAGTATTCCTGGGGCTTTCCCTGATGGGTGTGGTGGCGCAAGCCGGTTCATTCAACATGACCGACATCGTCAACAACCAGGCTGACATCTGGAACGTTATCCCGCAGTTCTTTGGTTTTATTACCTTTGCTATCGCGGGCGTGGCGGTGTGTCACCGTCACCCGTTTGACCAGCCAGAAGCCGAACAGGAACTGGCCGACGGTTACCACATCGAATATTCCGGTATGAAATTCGGTCTGTTCTTCGTGGGCGAGTACATCGGTATTGTCACCATTTCCGCGTTGATGGTAACGCTGTTCTTTGGTGGCTGGCATGGCCCGTTCTTACCGCCGTTCATCTGGTTCGCGCTGAAAACCGCGTTCTTCATGATGATGTTCATTTTGATTCGCGCAGCGTTACCGCGTCCGCGTTATGACCAGGTAATGTCCTTCGGCTGGAAAGTGTGCCTGCCGCTGACGCTCATCAACTTGCTGGTAACGGCGGCTGTCATTCTCTGGCAGCAGCCATAAGGGGCTATAGACCATGACCTTAAAAGAATTATTGGTAGGTTTCGGCACTCAGGTACGCAGTATCTGGATGATCGGCCTGCACGCGTTTGCCAAACGCGAAACCCGGATGTACCCGGAAGAGCCGGTATATCTGCCGCCGCGCTACCGTGGCCGTATCGTGCTGACGCGCGATCCGGACGGTTCAGAGCGCTGCGTTGCCTGTAACCTGTGTGCGGTAGCGTGTCCGGTGGGCTGTATCTCTCTGCAGAAAGCAGAGACGGTAGATGGCCGCTGGTATCCTGAGTTCTTCCGCATCAACTTCTCACGCTGCATTTTCTGCGGTCTGTGTGAAGAAGCGTGCCCAACCACGGCGATTCAGCTGACCCCGGACTTCGAACTGGGTGAGTATAAGCGTCAGGACCTGGTGTACGAGAAAGAGGATCTGCTGATTTCCGGTCCGGGCAAATACCCGGAATATAACTTCTACCGGATGGCGGGTATGGCAATCGACGGCAAAGATAAGGGCGAAGCAGAGAACGAAGCTAAGCCTATCGACGTCAAGAGCCTGTTACCGTAAGGAGAGGGCAATGGAATTCGCTTTTTATATCTGTGGCCTTATCGCCATCCTGGCTACGCTGCGAGTGATTACGCACACCAATCCGGTGCATGCGCTGCTGTACTTAATTATCTCGCTGCTGGCTATTTCCGGGGTGTTCTTTGCGCTGGGCGCGCACTTTGCTGGTGCGCTGGAGATCATCGTTTACGCCGGGGCCATCATGGTGCTGTTCGTCTTCGTGGTGATGATGCTGAACCTGGGCGGCTCTGAAATTGAGCAGGAACGTCAGTGGTTAAAACCGCAGGTCTGGATTGGCCCGGCGATCCTGTCGGCCATCATGCTGGTGGTCATTGTTTACGCCATTCTGGGTGTGAATGATCAGGGCATCGACGGCACGCCAATCGGCGCTAAAGAGGTGGGTATTACGCTGTTTGGCCCATACGTCCTGGCGGTTGAACTGGCCTCTATGCTGCTGCTGGCGGGCCTGGTTGTTGCCTTCCACGTTGGCCGCGAAGAGCGTGCTGGTGAGTTGCTGAGCAACCGCACTGACGACCGCGCGAAAAGAAAAACGGAGGAACGCGCATGATCCCCTTAACACATGGACTGATCCTCGCTGCGATTTTATTCGTTCTGGGCTTAACCGGTCTGGTTATCCGCCGCAATCTGCTGTTTATGCTGATCGGTCTGGAAATCATGATTAACGCTTCCGCGCTGGCCTTCGTGGTCGCCGGAAGCTACTGGGGCCAGACCGATGGTCAGGTGATGTACATTCTCGCCATCAGCCTCGCGGCTGCCGAAGCGAGTATTGGCCTGGCGCTGTTACTGCAGCTCCATCGTCGCCGCCAGAACCTGAACATCGATTCAGTAAGTGAGTTGCGTGGATGAACATGCTTGCCTTAACCATTATTTTTCCGCTGATTGGCTTCGTGCTGCTGGCGTTTTCTCGTGGCCGCTGGTCTGAGAATCTGTCCGCCACCGTCGGCATGGGCTCTGTGGGTCTGGCTGCGCTGGTAACAGCGTATGCGGGTATCGACTTCTTTAATAACGGGCGTCAGGCCTTCAGCGTACCGCTGTGGACCTGGATGTCGGTCGGTGATTTCAACATCGGTTTCAACCTGGTGCTGGATGGTCTCTCTCTGACCATGCTCTCCGTGGTGACCGGCGTGGGCTTCCTGATCCACATGTTTGCCTCCTGGTATATGCGCGGTGAAGAGGGTTACTCCCGCTTCTTCGCCTACACCAACCTGTTTATCGCGAGCATGGTTGTTCTGGTGCTGGCCGATAACCTGCTGTTGATGTATCTCGGCTGGGAAGGCGTGGGTCTCTGCTCTTATCTGCTGATCGGCTTCTACTATACCGATCCGAAGAATGGCGCAGCGGCCATGAAAGCGTTTGTCGTGACCCGTGTGGGTGACGTCTTCCTCGCCTTCGCGCTGTTCATTCTCTACAACGAACTGGGCACGCTGAATTTCCGCGAAATGGTGGAACTGGCGCCAGCGCACTTCGCTGCCGGCAATGACATGCTGTGGTGGGCAACGCTGATGCTGCTGGGTGGTGCCGTGGGTAAATCCGCGCAGCTGCCGTTGCAGACATGGCTGGCCGACGCGATGGCAGGTCCAACGCCTGTCTCCGCGCTGATCCACGCCGCAACCATGGTTACCGCTGGGGTCTACCTGATTGCGCGTACGCATGGTCTGTTCCTGATGACGCCGGAAATTCTGCATCTGGTGGGTATCGTTGGTGCGGTAACGCTGGTGCTGGCAGGCTTTGCCGCGCTGGTTCAAACCGACATCAAACGCGTTCTCGCGTACTCCACCATGAGCCAGATTGGTTATATGTTCCTGGCACTGGGTGTTCAGGCATGGGACGCAGCCATTTTCCACCTGATGACGCACGCGTTCTTTAAAGCGCTGCTGTTCCTCTCATCCGGTTCCGTGATTCTGGCCTGCCACCACGAGCAGAACATCTTCAAGATGGGCGGACTGCGTAAGTCCATTCCGCTGGTTTATGTCTGCTTCCTGGTGGGCGGCGCGGCGCTGGCGGCACTGCCGCTGATTACCGCGGGCTTCTTCAGTAAGGACGAAATCCTTGCCGGTGCCATGGCGAATGGTCATATCAATCTGATGGTTGCGGGTCTGGTCGGTGCGTTCATGACCTCCCTGTATACCTTCCGTATGATTTTCATCGTATTCCACGGTAAAGAACAAATTCACGCTCACGCAGGGAAGGGGATTACTCATCACCTGCCGCTGATTGTGCTGCTGGTACTCTCCACCTTCGTTGGCGCACTGATTGTGCCACCGCTGCAGGGCGTACTGCCGGACACCACCGAGCTTGAGCACGGTCGCGTTCTGACGCTTGAAATCACCTCGGGTGTGGTCGCTATCGCGGGCATCCTGATCGCAGCATGGCTGTGGCTGGGCAAACGTACGCTGGTGACTGCCGTTGCCAACAGTGCGCCAGGCCGCCTGCTGGGGACCTGGTGGTACAACGCGTGGGGCTTCGACTGGCTGTACGACATGATCTTCGTCAAGCCGTTCCTGGGCATTGCGTGGCTGCTAAAACGCGATCCGCTGAACTCCCTGATGAATATCCCGGCGATCCTTTCCCGCTTTGCAGGTAAAGGCCTGCTGTTCAGCGAGAACGGTTACCTGCGCTGGTATGTGGCGTCCATGAGCATCGGTGCGGTTGTCGTGCTGGCGCTGCTGATGGTGTTGCGTTGATCGTTAAGTGAATTTTATTCGAATTCGTTGAAAATCAGGCCCCTGCTGGGGGCCTTAAAAAGGAATGTAAATCGCCATGTTACTACCCTGGCTAATATTAATTCCCTTCATCGGCGGCTTCCTGTGCTGGCAGACTGAACGCTTTGGCGTGAAGATGCCGCGCTGGATCGCGCTGATCACCATGGGATTGACGCTCGCGCTTGGTCTGCAACTGTGGTTGCAGGGTGGCTACTCTCTGACGCAGTCTGCGGGGATTCCGCAGTGGCAGTCTGAATTTATTCTGCCGTGGATCCCGCGTTTTGGGATAACCATTCACCTGGCTATCGACGGTCTGTCGCTGCTGATGGTGGTGCTGACGGGTCTGCTCGGCGTTCTGGCGGTACTGTGCTCCTGGCGAGAAATTGAAAAATACCAGGGCTTCTTCCACCTGAACCTGATGTGGATCCTGGGCGGCGTTATCGGCGTGTTCCTTGCCATCGACATGTTCCTGTTCTTCTTCTTCTGGGAGATGATGCTGGTGCCGATGTACTTCCTGATCGCGCTGTGGGGCCATAAGGCGTCCGACGGTAAAACGCGTATCACGGCGGCAACCAAGTTCTTCATCTATACCCAGGCGAGCGGTCTGGTAATGTTGATAGCGATTCTGGCGCTGGTGTTTGTTCACCACACGGCGACCGGTATCTGGACCTTCAACTATGAAGACCTGCTGAAGACCCCGATGTCTCACGGTGTGGAATACCTGCTGATGCTGGGCTTCTTCATTGCCTTCGCGGTGAAAATGCCGGTGGTTCCCCTGCACGGCTGGCTGCCAGACGCGCACTCACAGGCGCCAACGGCGGGTTCCGTTGACCTGGCGGGGATCTTGCTGAAAACCGCGGCCTACGGTCTGCTGCGTTTCGCTCTGCCGCTGTTCCCGAATGCGTCCGCTGAGTTCGCGCCAATTGCGATGTGGCTTGGTGTGATCGGTATCTTCTACGGTGCCTGGATGGCCTTCACGCAGTACGACATTAAACGTCTGATTGCGTACACCTCCGTTTCTCACATGGGCTTTGTACTGATTGCCATCTACACCGGCAGCCAGCTGGCTTACCAGGGTGCGGTTATCCAGATGATTGCGCACGGTCTGTCCGCAGCCGGTCTCTTCATCCTGTGTGGTCAGCTGTACGAACGTCTTCACACCCGTGACATGCGTATGATGGGCGGTCTGTGGAGCAAAATTAAATGGCTGCCAGCGCTCTCTATGTTCTTCGCGGTGGCCACGCTGGGTATGCCAGGCACCGGTAACTTCGTCGGCGAATTTATGATTCTGTTCGGCAGCTTCAAAGTGGTGCCGGTCATTACCGTGATCTCCACCTTTGGTCTGGTGTTCGCTTCCGTTTACTCGCTGGCGATGCTGCATCGCGCTTACTTCGGTAAAGCGAAGAGCGAAATTGCTGCAAAAGAACTGCCGGGGATGTCGCTGCGTGAGCTGTTCATCATCCTGCTGCTGGTCGTACTGCTGGTGCTGTTGGGCTTCTTCCCGCAGCCAATTCTGGATACCTCGCACTCCGCGATGGGGAATATCCAGCAGTGGTTTGTTAATTCTGCTTCTACTACAAGGCCGTAATTCGCCATGACAATAACTCCACAACAACTGATCGCGCTGCTACCGCTGCTGATCGTCGGATTGACGGTGGTGGTTGTGATGCTCTCCATTGCGTGGCGACGCAATCACTTCCTGAATGCCACGCTGTCGGTCATCGGTCTGAACGCCGCATTAGTCTCTCTCTGGTTTGTTGGCCAGGGCGGGGCGATGGACGTCACTCCACTGATGCGCGTTGACGGCTATGCCATGCTGTACTCGGGTCTGGTTCTGCTGGCGAGCCTGGCAACCTGTACGTTTGCGTACCCATGGCTGGAAGGCTACAACGACAACAAAGAAGAGTTTTACCTGCTGGTACTGATTGCCGCGCTGGGCGGTATTCTGCTGGCGAATGCGAACCATCTGGCTGCGCTGTTCCTCGGTATTGAGCTTATCTCTCTGCCGCTGTTCGGTCTGATTGGTTACGCCTTCCGTCAGAAACGTTCTCTGGAAGCGAGCATCAAGTACACCATTCTGTCTGCTGCCGCGTCGTCTTTCCTGCTGTTTGGTATCGCGCTGCTGTACGCACAGTCCGGTAATCTCTCTTTCATGGCGCTCGGCAAGAGCCTCGGCGACGGTATGCTGCACGAACCGCTGCTGCTGGCGGGTCTGGGCATGATGATTGTTGGCCTTGGCTTTAAGCTCTCTCTGGTTCCGTTCCACCTGTGGACGCCAGACGTCTACCAGGGCGCGCCTGCTCCTGTCTCAACCTTCCTGGCGACGGCGAGCAAAATCGCTATCTTCGGGGTGGTGATGCGTCTGTTCCTGTATGCGCCGGTGGGTGACAGCGAAGCGGTTCGCGTGGTGCTGGGCATCATCGCGTTTGCTTCCATCATCTTCGGTAACCTGATGGCGCTGAGCCAGACCAATATTAAACGTCTGCTGGGCTACTCATCTATCTCCCATCTGGGCTACCTGATGGTGGCACTGATTGCGCTGCAGAGCGGTGAGATGTCGATGGAGACCGTCGGTGTTTACCTTGCCGGTTACCTGTTCAGCAGCCTCGGCGCGTTCGGCGTGGTGAGCCTGATGTCCAGCCCGTACCGTGGTCCGGATGCAGATTCCCTGTTTTCCTACCGTGGTCTGTTCTGGCACCGTCCGATTCTGTCCGCCGTTATGACCGTAATGATGCTCTCTCTGGCGGGTATTCCGATGACGCTGGGCTTTATCGGTAAGTTCTACGTGCTGGCAGTGGGTGTGCAGGCACACCTGTGGTGGCTGACGGCGGGCGTGGTTATCGGCTCTGCAATCGGTCTCTACTACTACCTGCGTGTGGCCGTGAGTCTGTATCTGAGTGCACCTCAGCAACTGAACCGCGATGCGCCGCGTAACTGGCAGTACAGCGCCGGTGGTATCGTGGTACTGATCTCCGCGCTGCTGGTACTGATCTTCGGTATCTATCCACAGCCGCTGATCACCATCGTGCAGCACGCGATGCCGCTGATGTAATCACGTTGCTGTTTGACCGCAGTGAATAAAAAAACCCGCCTCGGCGGGTTTTTTGTTGGCTTGCGGCCTTGCCCTGTCGGGAAGGCGTGAGCCTGCTGAAAGTTAAGCCAGCTGTTTACGGCTAATCAGCGGACCGTCAATCTTCTTCATTGACCGATCCAGAACTTCTTCAATGACTGACGAGAGTTCATTGAGTTCAAACTTTGCCACGTAACCGTCGGCTTTCACCTTGCGAATATGATCTTCGTTAGCATTGCCGGAGAGGGAAGAGTGGATCACCACCGGAATATCTTTCAACAGCGGGTCGGTTTTGATTTTACGCGTCAGGGTAAAGCCGTCCATCTCCGGCATTTCCAGGTCGGTCAGCACCAGTGCGATCTTATCGGTAATCGGCACACCTTCAGCCTGAGCCTGTGCCGCCAGCACGCTAATTTTCTCCCACGCGTCTTTGCCGGTGATATGCAGCTGCGCCGGGATCTCCATCGCCTGCAGACCTTTTTCCAGCATCGAGCGTGCCACTTTAGAGTCTTCGGCGACAATCGCGACGGCACCGGGCTTGATGTGGAATTTCGTGGTCTTCAGATCCGTGGCATGCAGGTCGTGGTTGGCCGGGGTGATGTCATACAGGATCTGCTCAACGTCGAGCACCATCGCCAGCTCATTGGTATCGGTCTTCTCATCCAGACAAGCGATACTGGTGATGTACCGCCCGCTGACGGCAGTTTCCGCCGCGTGCACCTGCTTCCAGTCAAGACGCATGATGTTCTCAACGGATTCCACCGCAAAAGCCTGCACGCTGCGGGCATATTCCGTGATCAGCAGGATGTTCAGCCCGGTGGTTGGCTTACAGCTCGCCACGGCAGCCAGGTCGATTACCGGGATAACCTGATCGCGAATATTCACCATGCCCATCAGCGGTGATTTCATCCCGGCGGGTTTCGTGAACTCTGGCATCGGCACAATTTCACGCAGCTTAAAGACGTTAATGCCAAACAGCTCGGATTTATTTGCGTTCAGAGAGGTGCCAAGACGGAACAGCAACAGTTCAAAACGGTTCGACAGGGTGAGATTCGCCCTGTCATCAATATCTTTCTGGAAATTATCCATTCTACCCTCGAGAGAAATGCTGACCTTTTAATCGTTATCGGCACTCTGAGAGAAAAATGAAGGACTAAACGCTGACCTTAGCGAAATCTTCGGCCAGCTCACATTCCTGGAACCGTTCACGGCACTCTGCCAGCAGGCGTTGACAGCCCCGGGCGTCGTAGCGCGAGCTGACATGGGTGACGATCAGTTTCCCGACGCCCGCGTCACGCGCAAGCTGCGCCGCCTGGTGCGTAGAGCTATGGCCCCGGCTGTTGGCTTTCTCTTCCATCGCCGCCTCCAGGGTGGCTTCATGCACCATGAGATCCACACCCTGCGCCAGCAGCAACGCCGCCGGGCACGGGGCTGTGTCGCCAAGAATCGCCAGTTTTTTCCCGGGCTGCGGGGCGGCGAGATAATCCTGCCCGTTGATGATGCGCCCGTCTTCCAGCGTCACGGTTTCGCCCTGCTTCAGGCGCTGGAACAGCGGCCCGGGTTTTATTCCGTCGGCCAGTAACGCCGACGCATTGAGCGCGCCGGGTTTATCCCGCTCCTCAATGCGATAACCATAGCACTCCACCGGATGGCTCAGGGGTTGGGCTGTCACCCGATAAACCCCGTCATCCAGGACCAGACCGGCGGTTATCTCCACCACCTCCAGGGGGTAATCTGTCCATGAGCCGCTCAGACGCAGCGTGGTGTCGACAAATTCCCGAATACCCGCAGGCCCGTAAATCGTCAGCGGGTTGGCATTGCCCGCCATTGAGCGGCTGCACAACAGACCAGGCAGGCCAAACAGATGGTCGCCATGCAGATGGGTAATGAAAATTCTATCCAGTTTGCCGGGATGATACGGGGTATGTAGCAGCTGATGCTGCGTCCCTTCACCGCAGTCAAAAAGCCATAATCCACCCCGCGTCGGGTGCTGCAAATCCAGCAGAATCGCGGTCACATTTCGTGATCGGGTTGGCACTCCAGCGGACGTACCGAGAAAAATCAGTTCCATAACGTAATCAGCCCTTTGCCGAACGGGGAGGGGTTTAGTATAACGTGATGAACCCAGGAAGGAGACTGACATGATCCAGTGGCAAGATTTACACCATAGTGAGCTCAAGGTAACGTCACTTTACGCGCTGCTCAAACTGCGCTGCGAAGTGTTTGTTGTTGAACAAACCTGCCCGTATCAGGATATCGATGGCGATGATCTTATTGGCGAGAATCGCCATATTCTTGGCTGGCGGGACAACGCGCTGGTGGCGTATGCGAGGATTCTGAAAAGCGAAGACGATTTTGAGCCTGTCGTGATTGGTCGCGTGATTATCAGCGGCAACGCGCGTGGTGAAAAACTGGGCTATCAGCTGATGGAAAAAACGCTGGAAGCGTGCCAAAAACAGTGGCCGGACAAGGCGTTATATCTGGGCGCGCAGGCGCACCTGCAACCGTTTTACGGGCATTTTGGGTTTACCCCCGTGACGGACGTGTACGATGAGGACGGTATTCCACACATCGGCATGGCGCGGGAAGCGAAACAGGCGTAATGGCGAGTCGTTGGCTATAGTTAGCGGACTGGTGTACTAACATGGAGAAAAATATGTCATTTCAATCCTGGGATACCCGTATCGATGACGACCTGGCCTTGCTGAGCGAAACGCTGGAAGAGGTGTTACGTTCGTCGGGCGACCCTGCCGATCAGAAATATATTGAGCTGAAAGCCCGTGCCGAAAAAGCGCTGGATGATGTTAAAAATCGCGTCAGCCATGCTTCGGACAATTACTACTACCGCGCGAAAAAGGCGGTATACCGTGCCGATGATTACGTCCATGAAAAACCATGGCAAGGCATCGGGGTAGGGGCAGCTGTCGGACTGGTGCTGGGGCTGCTTTTAGCCCGCCGTTAACGTTCCATATACGGTTAACCACTCCCTATACGTGGGTACTGCTATTTATGGTCAGTACCCCGTATAATATGCGGTTTTAACAGGGAGAGGTTCGCGTGAATTCGATTTCCACCGCGCTGGAGCATCTGCGTAGCCAGCTTACGCAAGCGTTACCCACTGCACCCGGTTTACATCACTTCGACGTCTCTTTCCCGTTAAACGACGCCTTCGATCCCCTGGCCTGGCTGGGCGTTCAGCATTGCTATCCTCAGTTTTACTGGCAACAGCGTAACGGTGATGAAGAACTTGCTGCGCTTGGTGCCGTCGCGCATTTCTCCTCTCTGGCATTTGCCTCACAGTTTTTGCAGGCGCATGATGCGGCCCGTGACACGCGTATCTGCGGCCTGAATGCGTTTAATCCCGAGCAGGGCAGTCTGTTTTTACCGCGTCTGCTGTGGCGACGTACCGCCGGACAGGCCACGTTACGCCTGCAGCTGTGGAGCGACAGTTCACTTCACGATGATGCCCGCGCCGCGCTGGATTTTCTCCAGCAGCTCGGTGAGGCAAGACCCATTCGTCCGCTGTCCGTTGAGGTTGTGCAGGAAAAGCATCATCCGGAACAACCCGAATGGCTGCGCCTTATCCGCAAGGCAACCCAGACCATCGCTCGCGGTGATTTTGAAAAGGTGGTGCTCGCCCGGGCAACCGACCTGCAGTTTAAGCACTCTGTTAACCCTGTCGCACTGATGGCTGCCAGCCGCGCCCTGAACCTGAACTGCTACCATTTCTGCATGGTATTCGATGCCAGCAACGCGTTTCTCGGCTCGACCCCCGAGCGCCTGTGGCGCAGACGCGGCAAGCTGCTGCGCACGGAAGCGCTGGCAGGCACCGTCGCCAGCCATACCGATGATAAACAGGCCGAACGGCTGGGCGACTGGCTGATGAACGACGACAAAAATCAGCGTGAAAATATGCTGGTAGTGGAAGATATTTGCCAGCGGCTCCAGCACCATACCCAGACGCTGGAGGTGCTGCCCGCCCAGGTTGTACGGCTGCGTAAAGTACAGCATCTGCGTCGCTGTATCTGGACCGAGCTCAAACACGCTGACGATGCACAATGCTTGCATGTTCTGCAGCCCACGGCGGCCGTCGCCGGTCTGCCGCGTCAGGCGGCGCGCGACTTTATCCACCACAACGAGCCGTTCGACCGCGAGTGGTACGCCGGTTCTGCCGGGTATTTATCCCCTGAACAAAGCGAGTTCTGCGTGGCGTTGCGTTCTGCCCGTGTTTACGAAGACGCCCTGCGGCTGTACGCCGGGGCGGGAATTGTCAGCGGCTCTGACCCGGAGCAGGAGTGGCAGGAGATAGAAAACAAAGCGGCCGGACTGCGCTCTCTGCTCCTAAGGGATTAAGACTGATTCGCGCAATCCCGATTCATATCAAAATTCCAATTTTTTCTATTATTTATACTGTGTCGCATTCTTGATACCGGACAATCTCATGTCAGTAAGTTCTTTTAACCGACGCTGGGCGGCGGTGATCCTTGAAGCCCTGACTCGCCATGGCGTCAGGCACGTGTGTATTGCACCGGGTTCTCGTTCAACCCCGCTGACGCTGGCGGCCGCTGAAAACCGGGCATTTATTCACCACACTCATTTTGATGAACGCGGGCTTGGCCATCTGGCGCTGGGGCTGGCGAAAGTCAGCAACGAGCCTGTGGCGGTGATTGTGACCTCCGGTACCGCGGTGGCAAACCTCTATCCGGCGCTGATCGAAGCCGGATTAACCGGGGAGAAACTGATCCTGCTGACCGCGGATCGTCCCCCCGAGCTTATCGACTGTGGTGCCAACCAGGCCATTCGTCAGCCGGGCATCTTTGCCTCGCATCCTTCACAGGCAATCGCGTTACCGCGTCCTACTCAGGATATTCCGGCAAGCTGGCTGGTCTCGACAATCGATCATGCCATCGGGACACTGCGCAGCGGGGCGCTGCATATTAACTGTCCGTTTGCCGAACCGCTGTATGGCGAAATGGATGACACCGGTCTTGAATGGCAGCGCACCCTGGGTGAGTGGTGGCAAAGTGAAAAGCCGTGGCTGCGTGCACAACCGCATCCTGAAAGCGCCAGACAACGTGACTGGTTCTTCTGGCGGCAGAAACGTGGCGTGGTGGTTGCCGGGCGCATGAGCGCCGCGCAAGGCAAGCTGGTTGCGGAATGGGCGCAAACCCTTGGCTGGCCGCTGATTGGCGACGTACTTTCCCAGACCGGTCAGCCGCTGCCGTGTGCCGATCTCTGGCTGGGGAATGCGAAGGCGGTCACCGAGCTTGCGCAGGCGCAGATTATTGTCCAGCTCGGCTCAAGCCTGACCGGTAAACGGTTACTGCAGTGGCAGGCTACCTGTGATCCAGAAGAGTACTGGCTGGTGGACTCGCTGGACGGGCGGCTCGACCCGGCACACCATCGTGGTCGTCGTCTGGTCAGTGAGATTGACGCCTGGCTTGCGCTCCATCCGGCTGAAAAACGCAAGCCCTGGGCCGTTGCGATCCCGGCGCTTTCGGAACAGGCCTGGGCGTTAACCCAGGCGAGCTGCGAAACGTTCAGTGAGGCCGGGCTGGCACACCGTATTCGTCAGTATCTGCCCGAGCAGGGGCAGCTGTTTGTCGGCAACAGCCTGGTGGTTCGCCTGATAGATGCCTTTTCAAAGCTGCCAGCCGGTTACCCGGTCTACAGTAACCGGGGGGCCAGCGGCATTGACGGGTTGATCTCCACGGCGGCGGGCGTACAGCGTGCCAGCGCGAAGTCTACGCTGGCGATCGTCGGCGATCTCTCCGCACTGTACGACCTCAATGCCCTGGCGCTGCTGCGTCAGGTTTCGGCACCGTTTGTGCTGATTGTGGTTAACAACAACGGTGGACAGATTTTCTCCCTGCTGCCCACCCCGCAGAGCGAACGTGAGCGTTTCTATCTGATGCCGCAGAACGTGCAGTTTGAACACGCCGCGGCAATGTTCAGCCTGAAATACCATCGCCCGGAAAGCTGGGAAGCGCTTGATGCGGCCCTGAGCAGCGCCTGGCGACAGCCCGGTGCAACGCTGATCGAGCTGGTGGTGAACGATGCTGACGGCGCGCAGAAACTGCAAAGCCTGCTGGCCCAGGTAAGCCACCTGTGATCCTCGCGGGCGTGCAGCAGGCTGGAAAGCCAGGTTATCCCTGGCTGGTGTTTTTGCACGGTTTTTCCGGGGATTGCCGCGAGTGGCAGACGGTCGGGGCGGCGCTGAGCGATTACCCGCAGCTGTATCTCGACCTGCCGGGGCACGGTGATTCCGGCAATACTGGCGTAACCGGGTTCGAGGAGATGAGCGATTTGCTGACCCGAACCCTGCTTAGTTACAACATACTGAATTTCTGGCTGGTGGGGTACTCCCTCGGCGGCCGCATTGCGATGTTCCATGCCTGCCAGCAGCCAGAGGGGCTGAAGGGCATTATTGTGGAAGGCGGCCATCCCGGGCTACAGGATGCCGGTGAGCGGAGTGCGCGGCTGGCATCCGATCGCCGCTGGGCGCGGCGCTTTCGCACCGAATCGCTCGACGTGGTTTTCACCGACTGGTACCGACAACCCGTATTTGCTTCCCTGACGGACGTTCAGCGGCAGGCGCTTATTCGCCTGCGTAGCCAGAACAATGGCGCGAATCTGGCGATGATGCTCGAGGCCACCTCGCTGGCCATGCAGCCTGATTTGCGTCCGGCACTGAGCGCCTGCAACGTCGCTTTTGATTATTTATATGGTGAACGTGATGAGAAGTTCAAAGCCCTTGCGGCTGAACTGCACGCCGTACGCCATGCGATTCCCCATGCCGGAC
Organism: Enterobacter sp. MEB024; assembly: GCF_030209635.1. Classification (NCBI taxonomy): domain Bacteria; kingdom Pseudomonadati; phylum Pseudomonadota; class Gammaproteobacteria; order Enterobacterales; family Enterobacteriaceae; genus Enterobacter; species Enterobacter sp. MEB024. The sequence continues at coordinate 98,447 of NZ_JARVRQ010000003.1, forward strand.
ACAACGCCCACCGGGAAAACCCCGCTGCGGTTGCTGCGAGTCTGGCTCAGATACTGCGTCTTCGAATAAAGGACTCTCTATGATCTATCCTGATGAACACATGCTCTATGCGCCGGTTGAATGGCAAGACTGCTCCGAAGGTTACTCCGACATTCGTTACCACAAATCCGCAGACGGCATTGCCAAAATCACCATCAACCGCCCGCAGGTGCGTAACGCGTTCCGTCCGCTGACCGTCAAAGAGATGATTCAGGCGCTGGCAGACGCGCGCTATGACGACAACATCGGTGTTATCGTCCTGACCGGCGAAGGTGAAAAAGCCTTCTGTGCCGGTGGCGATCAGAAAGTGCGCGGCGATTACGGCGGATACCAGGATGACTCTGGCGTTCACCACCTGAACGTGCTCGATTTCCAGCGCCAGATCCGCACCTGTCCAAAACCGGTGGTGGCGATGGTGGCAGGCTACTCCATCGGCGGCGGCCATGTGCTTCACATGATGTGTGACCTGACCATTGCCGCAGAGAACGCCATCTTTGGCCAGACGGGCCCGAAAGTGGGGTCGTTCGATGGTGGCTGGGGTGCTTCCTACATGGCGCGTATTGTCGGTCAGAAAAAAGCCCGCGAAATCTGGTTTCTGTGCCGTCAGTACACTGCTCAGGAAGCGCTGGATATGGGTCTGGTGAACATCGTGGTGCCAATTGCCGACCTCGAGAAAGAGACCGTGCGCTGGTGTCGTGAAATGCTGCAAAACAGCCCAATGGCGCTGCGCTGCCTGAAAGCGGCCCTGAATGCCGACTGTGACGGTCAGGCAGGTCTGCAGGAGCTGGCAGGTAACGCCACCATGCTGTTCTACATGACCGAAGAAGGGCAGGAAGGTCGCAACGCCTTTAACGAAAAACGCCAGCCTGACTTCAGCAAATATAAACGGAATCCGTAATGCGTCGCGCGCAGGTTTACCGCTGGCAGATACCGATGGACGCGGGCGTGGTGCTGCGTGAACGGCGGTTAAAAACCCGTGATGGCATGCTGGTGCATCTGCAGCAGGGCGAGCAGGAAGGCTGGGGCGAGATTTCGCCGCTGCCGGGCTTTAGCCTTGAATCGCTGGAGGACGCGCAGACGGTATTGCTGGCGTGGGCCAGTGAGTGGCGTGAGGGCGCGAACCCGGCGTTGCCGGAGGTGCCTTCCGCGGCTTTTGGTATTAGCTGCGCGCTGGCGGAGCTGGACGGTCGCTTGCCTGCAGAGGCTAATTACCGCGCGGCACCGCTCTGTACGGGCGATCCGGATGAGCTGTTTGCGCTGCTCGCCGCCATGCCGGGCGAGAAAGTGGCGAAAATCAAAGTCGGTCTCTATGAAGCGGTGCGCGATGGGATGGTCGCTAACCTCTTACTGGAAGCATTGCCCGACCTGCATCTGCGTCTGGATGCTAACCGCGCCTGGACGCCGCTGAAGGCGCAGCAGTTCGCGAAGTACGTAAACCCGGCGTACCGCAGTCGTATCGCGTTTCTGGAAGAGCCGTGTAAAACTCGCGACGATTCCCGGGCGTTTGCCTGTGAAACCGGCATTGCCATCGCGTGGGATGAAAGCCTGCGTGAAGACGGCTTTGCGTTTGTCGCCGAACCGGGTGTCCGCGCGGTGGTCATTAAACCGACGTTGACCGGCAGCCTTGCTAAGGTACGTGAGCAGGTCGCGGCGGCCCATGCCGCCGGGCTGACGGCGGTCATCAGCTCTTCGATTGAGTCCAGCCTGGGGCTGACGCAACTGGCGCGCGTTGCCGCCTGGTTAACGCCAGACACTGTCCCCGGTCTCGATACGCTGAACCTGATGCAAAATCAGCTTATCCGTCCGTGGCCAGACAGCACGCTGCCGCTCCTTGACGTTGAGGGGCTGGAGCCGTTGCTATGAGTTTTACCGACTGGCCGTGGCGACACTGGTGCGCGCAGTATGCTGATAAACCGGCCCTGAGGCTGAACGATGAGACGCTCAGTTGGCAACAGCTGTGTGCGCGCATCGACAGACTGGCCGCGGGCTTTCAGCTGCAGGGTTTGCAGGAGGGCGACGGCGTACTGCTGCTGGCGCATAATCACCCGCAAACCCTGATGGCGTGGCTGGCATTGCTTCAGTGCGGGGCACGTATTCTTCCCGTTAACCCGCAGCTGCCGCACCCGCTGCTGGACGTGTTGCTCCCGCAGATGACGCTGCGCTTTGCCTTGGTGCTGGACGGCGTCTACGACGGGCTGGTCGCGCTCAGCATGCGCGAGGCGCCGGGCGGGTGTCGCGTGGCGTGGCAACCATCGCGGCTGGCTTCCATGACGCTGACATCCGGTTCAACCGGTTTACCCAAGGCGGCGGTACATACCTGTGCCGCCCATCTTGCCAGTGCGCGCGGCGTGCTTTCGCTGATGCCCTACGGCGATGAAGACGACTGGCTGCTCTCCCTGCCGCTGTTTCATGTCTCCGGGCAGGGGATTTTGTGGCGCTGGCTGCAGGCTGGCGCGCGCTTAACCGTCCGCGAGAAGCAGCCGCTGGCGCAGGCCCTGCAGGGCTGTACGCATGCCTCACTGGTACCGACGCAGCTCTGGCGTCTGCTTAATGCACACCAGCCTGTCGCGCTGAAAGCCGTACTGCTTGGCGGGGCCGCGATCCCCATTGACCTGACTCAGCAGGCGAGTCAGCGGGGGATCCGCACTTTCTGTGGCTACGGTCTGACGGAGTTTGCCTCAACGGTTTGTGCCAAAGAGGCGGACGGTGAACCGGACGTCGGCGCTGCGCTGCCGGGCAGAGAGGTGCGGGTGGTTGACGGTGAAGTGTGGATCAAAGCGCAAAGTATGGCCGCAGGTTACTGGCGGGACGGTGCATTGATTCCGCTGACCAATGCTCAGGGCTGGTTTGCCACCCGCGATCGCGGGGAATGGCATAACGGGCGCCTGACGATCCTTGGCCGAATGGACAACCTCTTTTTCAGCGGGGGCGAAGGGATCCAGCCGGAAAGCCTTGAGCGGGTTATTGCCCGCCATCCGCAGATAAACCAGGCGTTTATCGTCCCACTCGATGACGCCGAGTTCGGTCAGCGTCCGGTGGCGGTGGTGGAGTGTGAACCGGGAACCGATATCACCGGCTTCCCGGCGTGGGTACAGGGTAAACTGGCGCGCTTTGAGCAGCCGGTGCACTGGCTGATGCTGCCGGCAGAGCTCAAAAATGGCGGGATTAAGATCTCCCGCCAGGCATTAAAACAGTGGGTCACCCGTCTGTTGAAAGGATAATCAACCGATATCCGGTGCCGGTTTGCGCTGGCGGCGACGCAGCAGACGCAATACCGGCGGAACCACAATCACCAGAATGGCCATCGCTAACAGCACCTTCGTCACGCTGCTGTCCCACAGAATAGACATATTGCCGTTGCTGATGGACAAGGCGCGGCGCAGGTTCTGCTCCAGCATCTCTCCCAGCACAAAGCCTAAAATCAGCGGTGACATCGGGAAGTGCATCTTACGCAGGATGTAGCCCAGTACGCCAAGCAGCACCATCAGCACCAGATCGAAAGTGGTGCTGTGTACCGCATACACCCCCACCGCAGAGACGGCCGCGATAGCCGGCACCAGGAACCACAGGGGAATTGTCAGCATCCGGGTGAACAGACCAATCAGCGGAATGTTCATGACCAGCAGCATCACGTTGGCGATCAGCAGCGCTGCAATCAGCCCCCAGACAATATCCGGCTGCTCGGTAAACATGGCCGGTCCAGGCGTAATGTTATAGAGCGTCAGCGCGCCCATCATCACCGCCGTGGTGCCCGAGCCCGGCACGCCAAGGGTCAGCATCGGGATAAACGAACCGCAGGCCGAGGCGTTATTCGCAGCCTCTGGGGCCGCTACCCCGCGAATGTCGCCCTTGCCGAAGCTGTCACTGTTGCCGCTGAGCTTTTTCTCGGTCATGTAAGTGATGGCGCTGGCGATGGTGGCCCCGGCCCCCGGCAGAATGCCGACGAAGAAGCCAATCACCGACGAACGCAGCGTCGCGCCGATACACTGTGCGCCCTCTTTGGCACTGAAAAGCATGCGGCCCGTTTTACGCACCAGCGTCTGTCCGCTGCTGGTATGTTCCAGCATCAATAAAATTTCAGAGACCGAGAACAGGCCAATCACGACCACGATAAACTGTACGCCGTCGGAAAGGTGCACGCTGTCAAAGGTAAAGCGATAAACCCCGGTGTTGGCATCCACGCCGACGGTGGCTAACCCTAAGCCAATCAGCGCGGACAAAAACGATTTCAGCGGATTCTGCGCCATCATGCTGCCGAGACAGGCGATGGCAAAGACCATCAGCGCAAAATACTCTGCCGGGCCAAACGCCAGCGACCACTGGGCCAGCGCAGGGGCAAACAGAATGATACCGCCGATGGCAATCAGTGAACCACAAAACGAACTGACCGCGGAGATGGACAGCGCCACGCCACCGCGACCCTGCCGTGCCATCGGATAGCCATCCAGCGCGGTCATAATGGCCGCCGCATCGCCGGGCACGTTCAGCAGGATGGAGGAAATACGCCCGCCATATTCACAGCCGATATACACCGTCGCCAGCAGGATCAGCGCCGATTCCGCAGGCAGATGCAGGGCAAACGCCAGCGGGAGTAAAATGGCAACGCCGTTAATCGGCCCAAGGCCGGGCAGCAGACCCACAATGGTCCCGACAAAGCAGCCGATCAGGGCTATCACCAGGTTTTCCGGGGTCATCGCCACGGCGAACCCCTGCGAGAGATAAATCCAGGTATCCATAGCGTGCTCCGTTAATTAAACCATGCGCCGAGCGGTAAGGTCACATCCAGCAGGCGGTCAAAGGCAAACCACAGCAAGATCCCCATTACCGCGCCGGAAATCCCCGCCGCCGGGAGGGTGGCGTTAAACAGCATGCCGATCACCATCGTCAGGATGGCGGTTGCCACCGGAAAACCGAGCCACTCAAAACCCCAGGCGTACATCAGCAGAACAATGACCATCACCAGCAGACGCTGCAGAATACGGCGCGGTGGCCACTCTACGGTATCCGGATGACGGAGCAGCAGGGCCACCGAGCAGAGCAGCATCAGTCCAACAATGCCCATCGGGAAAGGGCGCGGCCCCACTGGTTCATAGCTGTATTCGCTGTGGATCTGCCAGGCGACGAACATCCCACCGACGCAGAGCAGCAGCCAAATCCCGGCAAAAATACGATCGCTCATACCGCCTCCGGTTATTTGGCAAGGCCAAAGGCTTTCGCCTGTTCGCGATAGTCATTGACCTGTTTTTTGACGTACTCATCCAGCGGCTTGCCGCTCAGGTTGAACTCAAACAGCCCGCGCAGATCGCGCTGCTTTTTAAACGCTTCGGTCTGCTGGAGTTTATTGAAGGTTTCGACCCACCACTGATATTCGGCATCGGTCACTTTTGGCCCGACGAAGAAACCGCGGATAATCGGCCAGACCAGGTCATAACCCTGTTCTTTTGCGGTAGGGACGTTCGCCAGCTGGCCCGGCAGGCGGTTCTCAGAGAAGACCGCCAGCACGCGGATTTTATCGCCGTTCAGGTAGGGCACCATTTCACTGAGATCGCCAGATACCGCCTGAACGTGATTTCCCATCAGCGCCGTCACCGGTTCGCCGCCCCCTTCAAACGCCACGTAGCGCATCTTGTGAGGATCAACCTTCGCCTGCTGTGCCAGCAGGGCGGCTTTCATCCAGTCCTGGCTGCCGATGGAGGCACCGGCGCCAATCACCACGCTGTTCGGATCTTTTTCCATGGCGGTCAGCAGGTCTTTCAGGGATTTCCACGGTGAATCCGCGCGCACGGCAATCATGCCGTAGTCGGTACCGACGGTTGCCAGCCAGCGCACGTCATCCACGCCGTAGCGGCCAAACTTCCCCTGAGACAAGTTCAACAGCGAGCCACCGGAGAAAGCCACCACCGTGCCGGCTTCCGCAGGGCGTTGCGCGACAATCGCGTTGTACGCAACGGCACCCACGCCGCCGGGCATATAGGTCACACGCATGGGTTTTGCGATAGCGCCGGTCTCCAGCATGCTGACCTGAATGAGTTTGCAGGTGAGATCGAAACCGCCGCCGGGTTTCGCCGGCGCGATGCACTCGGTGCGGGACGGGGCATCCTGCGCCTGAACGACAGAGGCACTTATCATCAATACGCTTGCAGCAAGAGTCGAAAGTAGTTGTTTTTTCATCGTTTATCCTCACGCCGGAGTTCCGGGAGTACGGGTACGGGGCTTTTTTCTGATTATGTGAACCACCTTGTAGCGGTTCCGTTGCGTGATTGTTAAAACAATAACCTTTCATTTCCCTTTCAATGCGACACCAACTTTACAGGATGTGATATGCGTCTCTTACTCGCGGAAGATAATCGTGAGCTGGCTCACTGGCTGGAGAAAGCGCTGGTGCAGGAGGGCTTTGCCGTGGACTGCGTTTCTGACGGGCGCGCCGCCGACCATCTGCTGCAGGGAGAAAGCTATGCGGTTGCCATTCTGGACATCGGAATGCCCGGCTTTGACGGTCTGGAGGTCGTGCATCGTCTGCGTAAACGCGGTCAGACGCTGCCCGTCCTGTTTCTCACCGCGCGCAGCAACGTGGCGGACCGGGTGAAAGGGCTCAACGCCGGGGCGGATGATTATCTGCCGAAACCGTTTGAGCTGGAGGAGCTTGACGCGCGGCTGCGCGCCCTGTTGCGCAGAAGCGAAGGGCGAACGCAGGAGCGTCAGCGCCTTGGGGAGCTGGAATATGACGACGAAGGCTTTTTCCTGCTGCGCGACGAGCCTCTGTCGCTCACGCCGCGCGAACTGTCGCTGCTGAAGGTGTTGATGCATCGCCGGACCCGGCCCGTTTCCCGGCAGCAGCTGTTCGATCAGGTGTTTAGCCTGAATGACGACGTTAGCCCGGAGAGTATCGATCTCTATATTCATCGTCTGCGCAAAAAGCTCAGCGGTAGCGGCGTGAGGGTCACCACCCTTCGCGGACTGGGTTATGTGCTGGAGTGCGGCGATGAGGTGGGTTAAGCCGCAGTCGCTTTACCTGCAACTGCTGCTGTTTCTTGGGCTTCCGTTGCTGTTGCTGTGGGGGTTGTCGGCATTTAACAGCTATGTCAGCGCATTGCAGGCGGCCACGCAGGCTTACGACCGCACGCTGTTATCCTCTGCCCGAACAATATCGGAACGGCTGGAGGTTCACGACGGCAGGCTGGGCGTGAATGTACCCTGGGTGGTGCTCGACAGCTTTGAACTCAATATGAACGACCGGCTCTATTATAAAGTGGTCGATCCCGACGGGCGGGTGATCTCTGGTTATGACGATCTGCCCCGGATGCCCCCGGCAACATCCCGCACCACGCTCTATCCGGCGCTGGCCTGGTTTTATCACACCGAATATCGCGGGCAGGCGATCCGTGTCGCGCGTCTGCTGCAGCCCGTCAATGAAGGGAATATCGTCGGCATGGCGGAGATTTATGTTGCGGAGACGCTCCAGTCCCGCCGCTATCTCGCCAGTCAGTTGCTCTTTTCATCATGGGTCTCTCAGGGATTGCTGGTGCTGCTGACCCTGGTGTTGACCGCGTGGTTGTTGCGTCGCGTACTGCGGCCAATGCGCCAGCTCTCTTCGCTGATGGTGCGCCGTGATCCTGGCCTGCTCGCGCCGCTGCCGGAGTTGTTGCCCTGGTCTGAGACCCGGCTGCTGATTGTGGCGTTCAACCGCTATATCGACAGGCTGCGCGGCGTGCTGTCGCGTCAGGAACGCTTCAACGCGGATGCCTCGCATCAGCTCAAAACCCCGCTGGCGGTGCTGAAAACCCAGGTCTCCGTTGCCCTGACGCGTCAGGATCCCGCCCTGTGGCAGGAGAGCCTGCGGGCAATGAATGCGACCCTGGATGACACCATTGTACTGACCGAACGGCTGCTGCAGCTTTCCGCGGTGAAGCGTAAGGAGCAGGGGGAGGGCCAGTTTGCGCCGGTGGATTTGGTTCAGGTGGTGCAAAACTGCTGCTTCTCCCGGCTGGCGCAGGCGCGCAGTAAAGCGATTGACCTGGGCTATGACGGTCGGCAGCAGCCGGTCATGATCGAAGGCGATGACGTGCTGCTGGGGGAGTTGTGCGCCAACCTGCTGGAGAATGCGATCAAATATACCCCTGCAGAAGGGACAGTGACCGTGTTCCTGCGAACGGACCAGGGCGCCGTTGAGCTGAGCGTGGAGGACAGTGGTCCGGGCATCGAAGAGGACCAGATCCAGCAGGCGATGCTGCCTTTCCACCGGCTGGATAACGTCGGAGATGCCGCCGGGTCAGGTATCGGGCTGGCGCTGGCCGCTGATATTGCCCGTCTGCACCGAAGTCCTTTGCATCTGACGCGCAGCGAAACGCTGGGTGGCCTGAGCGTTAAAATGCGTTTTCTGCTGCTCACGTAAAAAAACACCGGGTATCAAATCGTTACAAACTACTTGTCTGCCGCACGCAGAGTGCTTGATCCCCGGGCGACTCAGGTTAAAATCTCGCGGTTTTGGGACTTCTCTATAAAATTGTGCGGGATCACGACAATGAAAAAAGTGGCATTAGTAGGCTTAGGCCTGATGGTTGTTTCTTCGGTGGCGAACGCCATCAGCTTCAACGGCTCGGCGGGTCAGGATTATACTCACCTCGGCTTTGGCCTTGGGACCGAGACCTCCGGTCTGGCGATGACCGGCGGCTGGACACATAACGATGACGATGGCGATGCGGCAAGCCTCGGCCTGGGTCTGAACATTCCGCTTGGCCCGTTCCTGGCTACCGTGGGCGGTAAGGGGATTTACACTAACCCGAACGACGGTGATGAAGGTTACGCGGCGGCGGTAGGCGGCGGCCTGCAGTGGAAAATTGGCGATAGCTTCGGCCTGTTCGGCGAGTATTACTACTCACCGGATTCGCTCTCCAGCGGTATCGACAGCTATGAAGAAGCCAACGCGGGCGCGCGCTGGACCATCATGCGTCCGATTACGATTGAAGCAGGCTATCGCTATCTGAACCTGGCGGGTAAAGACGGCAACCGCGACAACGCACTGGCTGACGGCCCGTACGTGGGGGTCAGCGCAGGGTTCTAATCACGCCGGCGCGGCATTCTGTCGCGCCAGTTTCTCTCTTCTCCCGACATCCATTTGCGCTATAGTGTTTTGACCATATAAGCGGGAGAACACAATGATTAACGTGGAGATGTTATCCACCGGCGACGAAGTGCTGCATGGACAAATTATTGATACCAATGCTGCCTGGCTTGCCGATCTTTTCTTTGAGCAAGGATTACCGTTAACGCGCCGCAATACGGTGGGCGACAATCTTGAGTCACTGGTGAATGTGCTGCGCGAGCGTAGCGAACACGCCGACGTGTTGATTGTGAACGGCGGGCTCGGTCCCACCAGCGACGATCTCAGCGCCCTGGCCGCCGCGACCGCAAAAGGTGAAGGGCTGGTGCTGCATGAAGAGTGGCTGGCACAGATGGAGCGTTTCTTCTCCGAACGTGGCCGTGTTATGGCTCCCAGCAACCGCAAGCAGGCGGAAATTCCCGCCAGCGCCGAACTGGTCGATAACCCCGTGGGTACCGCGTGTGGGTTTGCCATTACGCTCAACCGCTGCCTGATGTTCTTCACGCCGGGCGTACCGTCAGAATTTAAAGTGATGGTCGAGCAGCAGATCCTGCCGCGCCTTCGCGAACGTTTTACCCTGCCTGAGCCTCCGCTCTGCCTGCGTCTGACCACGTTTGGCCGCTCCGAAAGCGATCTGGCCCAGAGTCTTGAGCATCTCTCCCTGCCACCCGGTGTCTCAATGGGCTACCGCTCCTCCATGCCCATCATTGAACTCAAGCTGACAGGGCCGGCCTCAGAGAAGGCGGCGATGCTGGCGCTCTGGCCGGAGGTGCAGCGCGTGGCAGGTGAAAGTCTGATCTTTGAAGGCACCGAGGGGCTGCCGGCGCAGATTGCGTCACATCTGCAGTCTCGGCAGCTGAGCGTGACCTTAAGTGAACAGTTCACCGGCGGCCTGCTGGCGCTACAGCTGTCGTGCGCCAGTGCGCCGCTGTTAGCCAGTGAAGTGGTGCCGTTCCAGCAGGAAACGCTGGCGCAGACCGCGCGCTGGGCTTCAGAAAGAAGGGTGAAACATTTTGCTGGCCTGGCGCTGTTTGTGGGGGGGCTGGATGAGGAACATCTCAACTTTGCGCTGGCGACGCCGGAAGGCACGTATGCTTTGCGGGTTAAAATGAGCATTACCCGCCACAGTCTGGCGGTACGTCAGGAGGTCTGCGCCATGATGGCGCTGAACATGCTGCGCCGCTGGCTGATGGGTAAAGAGGTGGCCAGCGAGCACGGCTGGATTAATGTTGTCGAATCGCTGTTTGTTGAGTGATGCCTTTGCCGGGGCGTTTTGCCCCGGCATGGTTTAGCCCAGCGCCTTCGCCAGCAGAGTGATCGGATGCTCGCAGCGCTTGCTGGTAGACATCTCTATCTGCCACTTGCAGGTTTCGCAGTCGGTGACCACGATATCTGCGCCGCTCTCTTCAATCTGGCGAAACAGCGGGGCGCCGATCGCCTGTGACGTTTCGTAGTTTTCTCGCTTAAAGCCGTAAGTGCCCGCGATGCCGCAGCAGCGCGAGTCCAGCACCGTCAGCTCCAGGCCCGGAATGAGCCGCAACAGCTCAAGCGTATAGAGCGACCAGCCCATTTTCTCCATATGACACGGTGTGTGATACACCACTTTCAGCGGTAGTTCCCGCAGCGGCAGCGTCTGCCCGTTGTCCAGTTTGCGCCACAGGAAACGCGTCGCCAGCTCAATGTGCTCGCGCAGACCGGTGTTATCCACGTCCAGCAGGTGCGGATACTCATCACGCAGGGTGAAGGTACAGGTGGACGAGGTGGCCAGTACCGGAATTCCTTTATCAACGATGGCCTCGCGCAGGGACGTGACGTTGCTTTTGGCCTGTCTGCGTGCCTTATCGGTAAAACCGTTGGCAATCAACGGCACACCGCAGCACTTCTCTTTATTCAGGAGCTGCACGCCGGTCCCCATCGCGTTGAGTACCTTCAGCAGATCTTTTCCCAGTTGCGGGTGGTTGTAGTTGACATAGCAGCCGTGGAAGAACGCGACCTGATCGGTGTACTGCGCCTGTTCCGCTGCCACGGATGTATACCAGCGTCGGAAGGTACCGTGAGAGTATTTTGGCAGGCTGCGGTGGTGGTCTATCTTCAGCGTCGCATCCAGCAGTTTTCGCACCGGCTTGAGAGACGTTGCAGCATTCACCAGCGGGGCAAAAGGCGTGGAGACACTGCCCATCAGGTCGGTGTGACTCAGGATCGCATCGCGCAGGGACGGCTTTTGCGTGCTGTAACGCGCGCGGGCTCGCTGGATGATATCGCCGATTTTCACGTCAGACGGACAGGCCACTTCGCAACGTTTACAGTTGATGCAGTATTTCAGCGCCTCATCGTACAGCGCACCGTCTTTAAGACGCAGGCGCTCGCCGTCAGGTCCGGCCTGTTTCGGGCCCGGGTAGCGCGGATTCACACCGCTGACCGGGCAGACGGTGGTACAAACTGTGCATTTGATGCAGCTTTCAAACCGGGTATCGTTCATTGCTCAGCCTCCATGCGCTGGCCAATTTGCTCTGCCACATACAGCGCCGTGATGGCGCAGACCCCGCCGCCGCAACCCTGAGCGATGGGATCGTATCCCCCCAGAAGAGAGCCAATGGCATAGAGATTACTGACCGGCTGACCAGAAAGTTGCGGGTGCAGTTGCTTATCGACAATCACGCCGAACTGCTGCCAGGGTTGCGGGGTGAAGAAATCACTCTGATACCAGTCCGCGCGGGAGGGCGTTTGCCGGACATCCAGCCCCATAATGGCCTCCTGGATGCCGTCCCGACGGCTCAGCAGCCCGTTGCTGAAGAAACTGCCGCTTGCCAGCACCGTATAACGCGCGCGAAGCGGAATATCAGCGTGATTACGCGTCCAGACTTCGCTCACCGAGCCATCCGTCAGGGTGATTTTTTTCACCTCGTCACCCGCCATCCACACGCCACCCTGAGCGATAAACCGACGCTGAAGCTGGGTATGCAGGCGAATGCCGGGGACAGAAGGGGGAAGCGTCGGCAGCAGGCCAAGCGAGCAGGGCAGGCGATCCGAGAGCCAGCGCCAGAGCCGGTTGTCGCTTAAGCCAAAGCAGGCGGGCATAAACAGCGTATCGCAACCTTCGGCAAGCGGCCGGATCGCGGCATACAGCAGCGGCCATTTATCGTCGTTGTCGAGAAAACGGGCAATATTCACCGCGCGAAACTCGCTCGGGTTGTCGCGCAGGACGTCAAGCTCAGGAAGCTCTATCTCAGCCGTTTGTGCGTTCACGCCCTGGCGACAGAGCGATGCCGCAGCGAGGTGGGGCTGGAAATCAAGAAAACCGCTAATACCCACGACCAGGACCCGTCCTGCGTTGAAGGGGGCAACAGGCACCTCTTCCGGGCTGAGCCAGGCAGAGCGCAGGGTGCCGAGCGGAGTAACCCGATGATGATTTTTCCGGGCGTTACCCTGCAGCCGTGCGCCGCACTCGGCCAGAAGGGTTTCGGCTTCATGGGCGAAGCGGTCGACGGTGTCTCTGCCCGTCAGGTTATAGGGATGCTCTGGCGGCAGGGCATCGCGATACGCCTCATCCAGCAGATCCAGCGAACCCGACGAGAAGTGCAGTGCGCTCTGGCCCCGGGTGATGATGGCGCAGCGCAGCCCCTGCTTCGTTAGCCTGATACCACAGAGCAGACCCGCCAGCCCACCACCGACAATCACGGTATCAAATTTCATCCTGTTGCTCCTTCTCAAGACCGCACAGCCCCTGGTAGACCCAGCGGGTAAACTCGCTTTCACGCAGGGCATCACCCCAGGCGACAGGCTGAATGCCTTTCCAGCGTTCGTTCAGGAAATCACTGAGTTGTGCCAGCGACTGGGTGGCAGTGGTGGTATGAAAACGTTGTAACAACCCGGCGGCACGGCAGGCGCACAGCTCACCCTGGCAGGTGCCCATGCCCACGCGGGTGCGCCGACGTAAATCAAGCAGGCTGTTGACGGTCAGATTCTCCACGGCGTATTGCACTTCACCCGCCGTGACGGCTTCACATTCACACACCAGGCTACGGCTCAGCCGTCCTTCCCCCAGCCAGACCGGCGTGCGGTCTCCGTGGCGATAAATGGCTGAACCGCGCAGGGGGGCGGAAAGGGAGATGATTTTTTGCAGCGTTTTCTCGGTGGACTGACGCGAGCCGGGCAGAGGTTGCTCTGCGGTCACACACCGTTCGCTATTACCCAGCTTGCGGCAGACGGCATCGGTTGCCCATTCGGCCATCAGGCGGTAGGTCATCAGCTTGCCGCCGGTGATGGTGATAAACCCGTCCAGGCCATCGCGCGCGGCGTGGTCGAGCAGCACGATGCCACGGCTGACGTTGCGCCCGCTCGGGTCGTTATCGCTCGCCACCAGAGGGCGCACGCCGGCATAGGCGCGAAGAATTCGGGTCTGCGCCATCACAGGGGCCAGCTTTTCCCCTTCGCGCAGCAGGATATCCACCTCGTCGGCGGTCACGCGGTTGTAATCAATCTCGCTATAGTCCACGTGGGTTGAGGTGGTGCCGATAAGCGAAATGGTATCGCCCGGCACCAGGATGTCGGCATCAGAAGGTTTGCGGCAGCGGTTGATCACGTGGTTGTTAATGCGGTGGTCGAGGATCAGCAGCGAGCCTTTTGCCGGGAACATGCGCACAGACAGCTCGGCGTACTCCGCGATGCGTTGCCCCCAGATCCCCGCCGCGTTGACCACCACGGCGGCGTACAGTTCGCCATGCTCCTTCTCCTTATACTGCGTATCAAAAACACGTACGCCGCAGACGCGGTTCCCTTCCCGGATAAGCCCGGTCACTTCCTGCCCGGTCAGAACCTGTGCGCCGTGTTCACGGGCGTCCAGCATGTTCGCGGCGGTCAGGCGGAAAGGGTCAACCGTACCGTCCGGGACCTTCACCGCGCCGATAAGGGCCGGGTTGACAGACGGTTCCAGGCGACGCGCGAGTTCGGGGTCGATGACGTCAGCCTCAATCCCTGCAGCGCGGCAGGCGGTCACAAAGGTTGGCTGAAATGAGAGATCGTCTTCGGGAAGCGTAATGAACAGACCGTTGGTCGGTTCAATGCAGTGGCGGGCAATGCGTCTGAGGATCTGGTTTTCAGCAATGCATTCCCGCGCGGATTCGGGGTCGGTCACCGCGTAACGGGCACCACTGTGTAGCAGACCATGATTGCGCCCGGTTGCGCCCGTCGCAATGTCATGGCGCTCCAGAAGCGTGACGCTCAGCCCACGCAGGGCGCAGTCGCGTGCGATGCCGGCGCCGGTCGCGCCACCGCCAATGATAATCACATCGCTGTAGCGAGGATCGTGAATTGTCATTGTTATCCCTCTGTGTTCGTTTTTTACCATTTAGCCACATCAAAACTGTGGTTTGTTTGATTTCGAACATAAACGAACGAAATTCGAAAGTGAAACGTGATTCCATGCGCTTTTCTGCGCACATTGTCATATTTCTGTAACAATTTGTGCGTTGATTCACAGTAACAATCACCGTGATTTCTTAACATCGCCGCCTCTCTGGAGTGTGGGGCAGTTAAACCCCTGTAAATTCAATACCTGGCCACGGAGGCTGTCATGCTCAGTATCTTCAAACCTGCGCCGCATCGGGCGCGTCTGCCAGAGGCAGAAATTGATCCGCTATACCGTCGTCTGCGTTGGCAAATCTTCCTGGGGATCTTCTTCGGGTACGCGGCGTACTACCTGGTACGTAAAAACTTTGCGCTCGCCATGCCGTATCTGGTGGAGCAGGGCTTTTCTCGTGGCGATCTGGGGTTCGCGCTGTCGGGGATCTCTATCGCCTACGGTTTTTCCAAATTCATCATGGGTTCAGTGTCCGATCGCTCGAATCCACGTGTGTTCTTGCCTGCGGGTCTGATCCTGGCGGCAGCGGTGATGCTGTTCATGGGCTTTGTGCCATGGGCAACCTCCAGCATCGCCGTGATGTTCGTGCTGCTGTTCCTCTGTGGCTGGTTCCAGGGAATGGGGTGGCCGCCGTGCGGGCGCACCATGGTGCACTGGTGGTCGCAGAAAGAGCGTGGCGGCATCGTGTCGGTGTGGAACTGCGCGCATAACGTCGGTGGCGGTATTCCACCTCTGCTGTTCCTGCTGGGGATGGCGTGGTTTAACGACTGGAAAGCCGCGCTTTATATGCCTGCCTTTGGTGCCATTCTGGTGGCGGTTATCGCTTTCGCCCTGATGCGTGACACGCCGCAGTCCTGTGGCCTGCCGCCGATTGAAGAGTACAAAAACGACTATCCGGATGATTACAGCGAGCAGCATGAAGAAGAGCTGACGGCCAAACAGATCTTCATGAAGTACGTCCTGCCCAACAAACTGCTGTGGTATATCGCGGTGGCCAACGTCTTCGTGTACCTGCTGCGTTACGGCATCCTCGACTGGTCACCTACCTATCTGAAAGAGGTGAAGCATTTCGCACTGGATAAATCCTCCTGGGCTTACTTCCTCTATGAGTACGCCGGGATCCCGGGGACGCTGATTTGCGGCTGGATGTCGGACAAAGTGTTCCGGGGTAACCGTGGTGCGACGGGCGTCTTCTTTATGACGCTGGTGACCATTGCCACCGTGGTTTACTGGCTCAACCCGCCGGGTAACCCGTCAGTCGATATGGCCTGTATGATCGTCATCGGCTTCCTGATTTACGGCCCGGTGATGCTGATTGGTCTGCATGCCCTGGAGCTGGCGCCGAAGAAAGCGGCAGGTACGGCAGCCGGCTTTACCGGTCTGTTCGGTTATCTGGGCGGTTCGGTCGCGGCGAGCGCCATTGTGGGCTACACCGTTGACTTCTTCGGCTGGGACGGCGGCTTTATGGTGATGATTGGCGGTAGCGTGCTGGCGGTGCTGCTGTTGATTGTGGTGATGATTGGTGAAAAACGTCATCACGCCGAAATGCAGGCGCGTCGTCAATAAGGAGAAGGCTGATGAAATTAACTTACGTAGCAACGGGCCTACTGCTGGCGGGCCTGATGACAGGCTCAGCGCTGGCTAACGAGAAAATGGTTATCGCCCATCGCGGCGCAAGCGGCTATCTGCCAGAGCACACGCTCCCGGCAAAAGCGATGGCCTATGCGCAGGGGGCTGATTATCTCGAGCAGGATCTGGTGATGACCCGTGACGACCAGCTGGTCGTCCTTCATGACCACTATCTTGACCGCGTGACGGACGTGGCTGAGCGTTTCCCGGCCCGCGCCCGCAAAGATGGTCGCTACTACGCCATTGACTTTACGCTGGATGAGATTCGTTCGCTGAAGTTTACCGAGGGTTTCGAGGTTGAAAACGGCAAGAAGGTGCAGGTCTATCCGGGACGTTTCCCGATGGGTAAATCTGATTTTCGCATCCATACCTTCGAAGAAGAGATTGAGTTTGTTCAGGGACTGAACCACTCAACCGGGAAAAACATCGGCATCTACCCGGAGATAAAAGCGCCGTGGTTCCACCATCAGGAAGGGAAGGACATTGCCGCGAAGACGCTGGACGTGCTGAAAAAGTACGGCTACACCAGCAAGCGCGACAAAGTCTATCTGCAGTGTTTTGACGCCGCTGAGCTGAAGCGCATCAAAACCGAGCTGGCGCCAAAGAGAGGGATGGATCTCAATCTGGTACAGCTGATTGCCTACACCGCCTGGAATGAAACTCAGGAGAAACAGCCCGACGGCACGTGGGTGAATTACAACTACGACTGGATGTTTAAGTCGGGCGCAATGAAACAGATCGCGCAGTACGCCGACGGTATCGGACCGGATTACCATATGCTGGTGGCGGAAGGCTCAACGCCAGGCCACGTCAAGCTGACGGCAATGGTGAAAGAGGCGCACGCCAGTCATATGCAGGTTCATCCGTATACGGTGCGTGCGGACCAGCTACCGGCTTATGCGACGGACGTAAACCAGCTGTACGACGTGCTGTATAACCAGGCCGGGGTGGACGGGCTGTTCACCGATTTCCCCGATAAAGCCGTGCAGTTTTTGAAGTAAAAGAAAAAGGGCCGTAAGGCCCTTTTTTATTTCGCCCGGAGGGGCGGTTTACATCTCAATCTCTATATCGCCTTTTGCCCGGCAGCAGCAGGGCAAAATTTCACCTTCGTTGATGAAGGCCAGCGGTTCGGTCAGCCAGTCCACTTGTCCGGCGACTAAACGGCAGCGACATGATCCGCAATAGCCTGAGCGGCATTGATACTCCACTTCAACCTGATGCGCCTCAAGCGCAATCAACAGGGAAGGGTGTTCTTCCCGGCACAGCACTTCGGTACCGGAAAGGCTAAGCGTTACGCGGCTCATCAGAGCTGGAAGTCGCTCAGGTCGTCGGTATTAACTTCAGAGTCAATCTGCCCGACCAGATAAGAACTGACTTCCACTTCCTGTGGCGCAACCTGCACGTTATCGGATACCAGCCAGGTGTTGATCCACGGAATTGGGTTAGAGCGGGTTTTGAACGGCAGCTCAAGCCCGACCGCCTGCATACGGATGTTGGTGATGTACTCAACATACTGGCACAGGATGTCTTTGTTCAGGCCAATCATGGAGCCGTCGCGGAACAGGTAGTCTGCCCACTCTTTCTCCTGCTGAGCGGCCAGCACGAACAGGTCATAGCACTCCTGTTTGCACTCTTCGGCAATCTCAGCCATCTCCGGATCGTCTGTACCGCTGCGCAGCAGGTTCAGCATATGCTGGGTGCCGGTCAGGTGCAGGGCTTCGTCACGGGCGATCAGACGGATGATTTTGGCATTACCTTCCATCAGCTTGCGTTCCGCAAAAGCGAAGGAGCAGGCGAAGCTCACGTAGAAGCGGATGGCTTCCAGTGCGTTAACGCTCATCAGGCACAGGTAAAGCTGTTTCTTCAGCGCGCGCAGGCTCACGGTGACGGTTTTGCCGTTCACGGTGTGGGTGCCTTCGCCCAGCAGATGCCAGTAGCTGGTCATCTCGATCAGTTCGTCGTAGTAGTGCGCAATACCTTCAGCACGTTTCTGGATCTGCTCGTTAGTGACGATATCGTCAAACACCACCGCCGGATCGTTAACGATGTTGCGGATAATGTGGGTGTAAGAGCGGGAGTGGATGGTCTCAGAAAACGCCCAGGTTTCCACCCAGGTTTCCAGCTCCGGAATGGAGATCAGCGGCAGCAGCGCCACGTTCGGGCTACGGCCCTGAATGGAGTCCAGCAGCGTCTGGTACTTCAGGTTGCTGATGAAGATATGCTTTTCGTGCTCCGGCAACGCCTGGAAATCGATACGATCGCGAGAGACGTCAACTTCTTCCGGGCGCCAGAAGAAGGAGAGTTGCTTTTCAATCAGCTTTTCGAAGATGTCATATTTTTGCTGATCGTAGCGTGCCACGTTGACCGGTTGCCCGAAGAACATCGGCTCTTTGAGCTGGTCGTTTTTCGTCTGTGAAAAGGTGGTGTATGCCATGAATTGGAGTCCTGTCTTACGAAATAAAGGCGGGGATATCCCCGCCCTTCATTAGATCTTACATGCGCCGCTTTCGCAGCCATCGTCCTGAATTGACGGTGCCATGTCATCCTGAGCGTCTTCCGCACCATCACGGGTGTTGTGATAGTACAGGGTTTTCACACCAAATTTGTAGGCGGTGAGCAGGTCTTTCAACAGTTGCTGCATCGGTACCTTGCCAGACGGGAAGCGCGTCGGGTCGTAGTTGGTGTTAGCAGAAATCGACTGGTCGATAAACTTCTGCATGATCCCCACCAGCTGCAGGTAACCGTCGTTGTTTGGCATTTCCCACAGCAGCTCGTAGTTGTCTTTCAGCAGCTCGTAGTCAGGCACAACCTGACGCAGGATACCGTCTTTCGACGCTTTAATGCTGACGTGGCCGCGCGGTGGTTCAATACCGTTGGTGGCGTTAGAGATCTGCGAGGAGGTCTCAGACGGCATCAGGGCAGACAGCGTGGAGTTACGCAGGCCGTGAGTCTTGATGGATTCACGCAGCGCTTCCCAGTCCAGATGCAGCGGTTCGTTAGAAATCGCATCCAGGTCTTTCTTGTAGGTATCGATCGGCAGAATGCCTTTCGCATAGGTGGTTTCGTTGAACCACGGGCACGCGCCTTGCTCTTTCGCCAGCTCGTTGGAGGCTTTCAGCAGGTAGTACTGAATCGCTTCGAACGTTTCGTGGGTCAGGTTGTTCGCGCTGCCGTCGGAGTAACGCTTACCGTGTTTCGCCAGCCAGTAGGCAAAGTTGATAACGCCGATACCGAGGGTACGACGGCCCATTGCTCCACGTTTTGCCGCCGGGATTGGGTAGTCCTGGTAATCCAGCAGGGCATCCAGCGCACGCACGGCCAGCACCGCCAGCTCTTCCAGCTCTTCCAGGCTCTTGATAGCGCCCAGGTTGAAAGCAGAGAGGGTGCAGAGCGCGATTTCGCCGTTTTCGTCGTTAACATCTTCCAGCGGTTTGGTCGGCAGGGCGATTTCCAGGCACAGGTTAGACTGGCGCACTGGCGCAACCACCGGGTCAAACGGGCTATGGGTGTTGCAGTGGTCAACGTTCTGAATGTAGATACGGCCGGTAGAGGCACGTTCCTGCATCATCAGGGAGAACAGGTCAACCGCCTTAACGCGCTGCTTACGGATGCTGTCGTCTTTTTCGTATTTGGTGTACAGACGCTCAAACTCATCCTGATCGGCGAAGAACGCGTCATACAGGCCCGGAACGTCGGACGGGCTGAACAGGGTGATGTCTTCACCTTTCAGCAGACGGGTGTACATCAGCTTGTTGATCTGTACGCCGTAGTCCATGTGACGAACGCGGTTGCCTTCAACGCCACGGTTGTTTTTCAGTACCAGCAGGCTTTCCACTTCCAGGTGCCACATTGGGTAGAACAGGGTAGCTGCACCACCGCGTACGCCGCCCTGAGAGCAGGATTTTACCGCGGTCTGGAAGTGTTTGTAGAACGGGATACAGCCGGTGTGGAACGCTTCACCGCCGCGAATCGGGCTACCCAGTGCACGGATGCGACCGGCGTTGATGCCGATACCGGCACGCTGGGAGACATATTTCACGATGGCGCTGGAGGTCGCGTTGATGGAATCCAGGCTGTCACCACACTCGATCAGGACGCATGAGCTGAACTGACGGGTTGGGGTTCGCACGCCAGACATGATTGGCGTAGGCAGAGAAATCTTGAACGTGGAAACCGCATCGTAGAAACGCTTCACGTATTCCAGACGGGTGTCACGCGGGTAGTTAGAGAACAGGCAGGCGGCCACCAGAATATAGAGGAACTGGGCGCTTTCGTAGATCTCACCGGTCACACGGTTCTGAACCAGGTATTTGCCTTCGAGCTGCTTCACCGCCGCGTAAGAGAAGTTCATGTCGCGCCAGTGATCGATAAACCCGTTCATCTGCTCGAACTCTTCTTCCGTATAGTCTTCCAGCAGATGCGTGTCGTATTTGCCCAGCTCAACCATTTTCACCACGTGATCGTAAAGCTTTGGCGGCTCAAACTGGCCGTACGCTTTTTTACGCAGGTGGAAAATCGCCAGACGTGCAGCGAGGTACTGATAATCCGGGGCTTCACGGGAGATGAGATCCGCCGCAGCCTTGATGATGGTTTCGTGGATATCAGACGTCTTGATGCCATCGTAGAACTGAATGTGAGAGCGCAGTTCAACCTGGGAGATAGATACGTTATTCAGTCCTTCTGCTGCCCAGTCGAGAACACGATGGATTTTGTCCAGATTGATACGCTCGGTGGTACCGTCGCGCTTAGTCACCAGCAGACTCTGATTCATGTGGGTTTTACCTGTCCGTGAAATAAAAAATATCCCCCGCTTATCCACAGATCCGTCTTGTGACTAACTCTGTGGATAAATACTACATATAGGGGGTTTGCGATAAGAAAAACGCTATATGGTGAGTATTCTAGTATCGAATCTTTTCAGCACAAGGGTTGATTTTGACGTTAAATTGAGGTTGTCAAAGGGTAAAAAAGGCTAAGTCCTCGTACCGTAAGGCCTGGAAGAGATGTCAATAATTAAGAAAAAAAATTCAAAATTTGATCGAGTGCTGATTTCTTCAACGGGAGGTCAGAATTGCGCAACATGATGTCGCGCAATCTTTATAAGAATAATGGATGACGTCAGTCGTTTTTGGCGGTTGTATGCAACATATAGTTAACATCTACACCCGGTGCGAGTTTGAATTTATCGGTCAATGGATTGTAATGCAGACCGGTGATGTGCTGCTCCTTGAGCCACGTCTGATCAACCCAGCTCAGTAATTCAGCAGGCTTGATGAATTTCTTCACGTCGTGCGTGCCTTTTGGCACCATACGCAGCACATACTCCGCCCCGACGACCGCCATCAGCCAGGCTTTTCCGTTTCGGTTGATCGTCGAGAAGAAGACCTGGCCGCCCGGTTTCACCAGTTTTGCACAGGCGTGAACCACGGACTGGGGGTCGGGAACGTGCTCCAGCATTTCCATACAGGTCACCACGTCGTACTGATGGGCATGCTTCGCCGCATGTTCTTCGACGGTTTCCTGCACATATTCCACCTGCACTCCAGATTCCAGCGCATGAAGACGGGCAACCTGCAGCGGTTCAAAGCCCATATCCAGACCGGTGACGGTGGCCCCTTCGCGCGCCATGCTTTCTGCCAGAATGCCGCCGCCGCAGCCGACGTCGAGCACTTTCTTACCGAACAGGCCGCCGGAACGCTCCGCGATATAGCCCAGACGCAGCGGGTTAATGCGGTGCAGAGGTTTAAACTCACCTTCGAGATCCCACCAGCGGGATGCCACCGCTTCGAATTTGGCAATCTCTTCATGGTCAACGTTGTGAGCCACCGGGGATTTTTCGGCATTCATGGGCGCTTTTACTCCTTATTTTGCAAGACTTCGGAGTATATCAGCCCGCGCGGTTGAATAAAGCTTATTGGTTTACCTCAATCACCGCGGCTGTGTTATAATTTGCGACCTTTGAATCCGGGATACAGTAGAGGGATAGCGGTTAGATGAGCGACCTTGCGAGAGAAATTACACCGGTTAACATCGAGGAAGAGCTGAAGAGCTCCTATCTGGACTATGCGATGTCGGTCATTGTTGGCCGTGCGCTGCCGGACGTCCGCGATGGCCTGAAGCCGGTACACCGTCGCGTACTATACGCCATGAACGTATTGGGCAATGACTGGAATAAAGCCTACAAAAAATCTGCCCGTGTCGTTGGTGACGTAATCGGTAAATACCATCCCCATGGTGATTCCGCGGTGTACGACACTATCGTCCGAATGGCGCAGCCATTCTCGCTGCGTTACATGCTGGTAGATGGTCAGGGTAACTTTGGTTCTATCGACGGCGACTCCGCCGCGGCAATGCGTTATACGGAAATCCGTCTGGCGAAAATTGCCCATGAGCTGATGGCTGACCTGGAAAAAGAGACGGTTGATTTCGTTGATAACTATGACGGCACGGAACGCATTCCGGACGTTATGCCAACGAAAATCCCTAACCTGCTGGTGAACGGTTCGTCCGGTATCGCCGTCGGTATGGCAACCAACATTCCACCGCATAACATCACGGAAGTGATCAACGGTTGCCTGGCCTATATTGAGGATGAAGACATCAGCATTGAAGGGCTGATGGAACACATCCCGGGTCCAGACTTCCCGACGGCGGCGATCATCAACGGTCGTCGTGGTATTGAAGAAGCGTACCGCACCGGACGTGGCAAGATTTATATCCGTGCCCGCGCCGAAGTGGAAGCGGACGCCAAAACCGGCCGTGAAACCATCATTGTTCACGAGATCCCGTATCAGGTGAACAAAGCGCGTCTGATTGAAAAAATCGCCGAGCTGGTAAAAGAAAAACGTGTTGAAGGCATCAGCGCGCTGCGTGACGAATCTGATAAAGACGGCATGCGCATCGTGATTGAAATCAAACGCGACGCGGTGGGCGAGGTTGTACTGAACAACCTGTATTCCCAGACTCAGCTCCAGGTCTCCTTCGGTATCAACATGGTTGCATTGCACCATGGTCAGCCGAAGATCATGAACCTGAAAGATATTCTGAGCGCGTTTGTGCGTCACCGCCGTGAAGTGGTGACTCGCCGTACTATTTTCGAACTGCGTAAAGCCCGCGATCGTGCGCATATCCTTGAAGCGCTGGCCGTTGCACTGGCAAACATCGACCCAATCATTGAGTTGATTCGCCGTGCACCAACCCCTGCGGAAGCGAAAGCGTCTCTGATTGCCCGTCCGTGGGATCTGGGCAACGTGGCCGCCATGCTGGAACGCGCTGGCGACGATGCTGCGCGTCCTGAGTGGCTGGAGCCTGAGTTCGGCGTGCGTGACGGTCAGTACTACCTGACTGAACAGCAGGCCCAGGCGATTCTGGATCTGCGTCTGCAGAAATTGACCGGCCTTGAGCACGAAAAACTGCTCGACGAATACAAAGAACTGCTGGAACAGATTGCCGAGCTGCTGCATATCCTGGGTAGCGCAGAGCGCCTGATGGAAGTGATCCGTGAAGAGCTGGAACTGGTCCGCGATCAGTTCGGCGATGAGCGTCGCACCGAAATCACGGCGAACAGCTCTGATATCAACATTGAAGATCTGATCAACCGCGAAGATGTGGTGGTCACCCTGTCTCACCAGGGCTATGTGAAGTATCAGCCGCTGACCGACTACGAAGCACAGCGTCGTGGCGGTAAAGGCAAATCGGCAGCACGTATTAAAGAAGAAGACTTTATTGACCGTCTGCTGGTGGCAAACACCCATGACACGATCCTCTGCTTCTCAAGCCGTGGTCGTCTGTACTGGATGAAGGTCTATCAGCTGCCAGAAGCGAGCCGTGGTGCACGTGGTCGTCCAATCGTGAACCTGCTGCCGCTGGAAGCGAACGAACGTATCACCGCGATTCTGCCGGTACGTGAGTACGAAGAAGGCGTGAACGTCTTTATGGCGACCGCCAGCGGTACCGTGAAGAAAACCGCGCTGACCGAATTCAGCCGTCCACGTTCTGCCGGTATCATCGCGGTGAACCTGAACGACGGTGACGAACTGATTGGCGTTGACCTCACCTCCGGTTCCGATGAAGTGATGCTGTTCTCCGCCGCCGGTAAAGTGGTGCGCTTCAAAGAGAACGCGGTTCGTGCAATGGGCCGTACTGCAACAGGTGTTCGTGGTATCAAACTGGCCGGTGAAGATACCGTCGTTTCCCTGATCGTTCCGCGCGGTGAAGGTGCTATCCTGACCGTCACGCAGAACGGTTACGGTAAACGTACTGCCGAAAGCGAATATCCGACCAAGTCTCGTGGCACGCAGGGCGTTATCTCTATCAAGGTTACCGAGCGCAACGGATCCGTTGTGGGCGCGGTACAGGTAGACGATGCCGACCAGATCATGATGATCACGGATGCCGGTACGCTGGTGCGTACACGCGTATCTGAGATCAGCGTGGTTGGCCGTAATACTCAGGGTGTGATCCTCATCCGTACCGCGGAAGATGAGAACGTCGTGGGTCTGCAGCGTGTAGCTGAGCCTGTGGATGACGAAGAACTCGACTCCATCGACGGTAGCGTCGCAGAAGGTGATGATGAAATCGCACCAGAAGCCGATACCGAAGATGATGCAGCGGATGACGCTGACGAGTAATGTCTCCTGATGCAAAAAGGGCCGGTTTCCGGCCCTTTTCTTTTGCACAAGCAGATAAGTGAACGTTGCGACAAGGCGCGTTTACCGCTACCTTAACCACATTCTTTTTGACCCCGACGGCGGAGCCTCGCCCCTTTGAAATACCTCGTCTCCTTTCGTACCACGCTGAAAGTCTCTCGCTATCTGTTTCGGGCGCTGGCGCTCTTGCTTTGGTTGCTGGTGGCATTATTGTCGGTGTTTTACATCGTTAACGCCCTTCATCAGAAAGAAGCGGAGATCCGCCAGGAGTTTAACTTAAGCTCCGATCAGGCCCAGCGCTATATTCAGCGAACGTCCGACGTGATGAAGGAGCTGAAGTACATTGCCGAGAATCGGCTGACCGCGGAAAACGGCATTCTTGCCATCCGTGGGCGTAATGACAAAACCGAAGTACCGAATTTCGAGCCGCTGTTTCCGGATTCCGATTGCTCTGCGATGGGCAGCACCTGGCGTGGTTCACTGGAGTCGCTCTCCTGGTTTATGCGCTACTGGCGTGACAACTTTTCCGCCGCCTATGATCTGAACCGCGTCTTCCTGATTGGCAGTGAAAATCTCTGCATGGCCGACTTTGGCCTGCGCGATGTGCCCGTTGAGCGCGATGATGCGCTGAAAAGCCTGCACGAACGTATTGTGAAATATCGCAATGCGCCGCAGGACGAGCGCGGGAATAACATCTTCTGGATAAGCCAGGGGCCACGCATGGGCGTGGGCTATTTCTACGCCCTCACGCCGGTCTATCTGGGCAATCGTCTGCAGGCGCTGCTGGGGATTGAACAGACCATTCGCATGGAAAACTTCTTCACGCCGGGCAGTCTGCCGATGGGCGTGACCATTCTGGATGAAAACGGACATACCCTGATCTCACTTGCCGGTCCGGATAATCGACTGAACGTCGATCCGCACTGGATGCAGGAGCGGTCGTGGTTTGGCTATACCTCAGGCTTCCGTGAGCTGGTGCTTAAAAAGAGCTTGCCGCCTTCGTCGCTGAGTATTGTCTATTCGCTGCCCGTGGATATGGTGCTTGAGCGGATCCGCATTCTTATCATGAACGCGATTTTGCTGAACCTGCTGGCCGGGGGGGCGCTGTTTACCCTGGCGCGAATGTATGAGCGCAAAATCTTTATACCCGCCGAAAGCGACGCCCAGCGGCTGGAAGAGCACGAGCAGTTTAACCGCAAGATTGTCGCCTCGGCGCCGGTGGGGATCTGCATCCTGCGCACGCAGGACGGGACCAATATCCTCAGTAACGAGCTGGCGCATAACTACCTGAACATGCTGACGCATGAGGACCGACAGAGGCTGACGCAGATTATCTGTGGCCAGCAGGTGAACTTCGTTGACGTGCTGACCAGCACGCACACGAACCTGCAAATCAGCTTTGTGCACTCCCGCTATCGTAATGAGAACGTGGCAATTTGCGTCCTGGTAGACGTCTCGGCGCGTGTGAAGATGGAAGAGTCCCTGCAGGAGATGGCGCAGGCCGCTGAGCAGGCCAGCCAGTCGAAATCCATGTTCCTTGCCACCGTCAGCCACGAGTTGCGTACCCCGCTGTACGGGATTATCGGTAACCTTGATCTTCTCCAGACCAAAGAGCTGCCGAAAGGGGTCGATCGCCTGGTGACGGCGATGAATAACTCCTCCAGCCTGCTGCTGAAAATCATCAGCGATATTCTCGATTTCTCCAAAATTGAGTCGGAGCAGCTGAAAATTGAGCCGCGGGAGTTTTCTCCGCGCGAGGTGATGAACCACATCAGCGCCAACTATCTGCCGCTGGTGGTGCGTAAACAGCTGGGCCTCTACTGCTTTATTGAGCCGGACGTGCCGCTGACGCTGCATGGCGATCCGATGCGTCTGCAGCAGGTCATTTCTAACCTGCTCAGTAACGCCATTAAATTTACCGATATCGGCTGCATTGTGTTGCATGTGTGCCGGGCAGGGGACTACCTGAGTATTCGCGTGCGTGATACCGGCGTGGGTATCCCGGCGAAGGAAGTGGTGCGTCTGTTTGACCCGTTCTTCCAGGTCGGTACCGGCGTACAGCGTAACTTCCAGGGGACCGGGCTGGGTCTGGCGATCTGTGAGAAGCTCGTGAGCATGATGGACGGCGATATCTCCGTTGATACCGAGCCAGGCATGGGAAGCCAGTTTACTATCCGCATTCCGCTCTATTCTGCCCAGTACCCGGCAAAAGCGGTGGTGGACGGCCTGAGCGATAAGCGCTGCTGGCTGGCAGTACACAATGCCTCACTGAATGATTACCTGACGGCGCTTCTTACCCACAGCGGCGTGCGCGTGTCCCGCTATGAAGGGCAAACGCCGGATGTCGACGATGTGCTGATCACCGACGAGGTGCTGGAACAACCCTGGCAGGGCAGAGGGGTGGTTCACTTCTGCCGTCGCCATATCGGTATTCCGGTCGAACGAGCTCCGGGTGAATGGGTGCACAGCGTGGCAACGCCGCATGAGCTCATGAGCCTGCTGGCACGTATCTACAGCGTGCAGCTGGAAGATAGCGACGGGGCGACGGAGTTGCCGTCACCGGATGCGCTGGCATCGCTGAATGACGATATGATGATTCTGGTGGTGGATGACCATCCGATTAACCGTCGCCTGCTGGCAGACCAGCTGGGTTCGCTTGGTTATCAGTGCAAAACCGCCAATGACGGCGTGGATGCGCTGAACGTGCTGAGTAAAAACCACATTGATATCGTTCTTAGCGACGTCAACATGCCGAATATGGATGGCTACCGTCTGACGCAGCGTATACGCCAGCTTGGCCTGACGTTGCCGGTCGTGGGCGTGACGGCGAATGCGCTGGCGGAAGAGAAACAGCGCTGTCTGGAGTCAGGGATGGACAGTTGTCTGTCGAAACCGGTGACGCTGGACGTCCTGAAACAGACGATTTCCGTGTATGCGGAACGGGTCAGAAAAGCGAGAGTATAAAAAAAGGCCCGTCAGGGCCTTTTTTGTTGTTTCCCTCACACGCCGGGAGGGGGGAGGTAAGGCCATCAGGCCGCACACCCGGTAAACATCAATCCTTATCCGACGCGCTCAGCGTAACGGAGGAGAGATAGTTTAGCAGCGCAATATCGTTATCCACACCCAGTTTCATCATTGCTGATTTCTTCTGGCTACTGATGGTTTTAATACTGCGGTTCAGCTTCTTGGCAATCTCGGTGACCAGGAAACCTTCGGCGAACAGGCGCAGAACTTCGCTCTCTTTCGGAGACAGGCGTTTGTCGCCATAGCCACCGGCGCTGATTTTTTCCAGCAAACGAGAGACGCTTTCAGGCGTGAACTTCTTGCCTTTCTGCAGAGCAGCGAGCGCTTTTGGCAGATCGGTCGGCGCACCCTGTTTCAGCACAATCCCTTCGATATCCAGATCCAGCACGGCGCTGAGAATGGCCGGGTTGTTGTTCATGGTCAGAACAATGATCGAAATGTCCGGGAAGTGACGTTTGATATATTTGATGAGTGTGATCCCATCACCGTATTTGTCCCCAGGCATAGAGAGATCGGTGATGAGCACATGCGCATCAAGCTTTGGGAGGTTATTGATCAGTGCTGTAGAGTCTTCAAATTCACCGACTACATTCACCCACTCGATCTGTTCAAGTGATTTGCGAATACCGAACAGTACAATCGGATGGTCATCGGCAATAATTACGTTCATATTGTTCATGTATAAGGCTACCTTGCTACAGCAAGCTTTTGACGTAGGCGTCAATGTCGCTGATGTATTTTTCAATGCCAGAGGCATCTTTCTCACGAATTAGATGTTCCAGCGTTTCACATAACTGCTTGCCGGGAACCAGATTAAGCATGGCAAACACCCCTTTAAGCCGGTGTGCTGTCTGTGCCAGCGCTGCAAAATCATTCGCAGCGGACTCAGTATACAACCGCTTAACATCATCTGGTACTGTATCAACAAAGAGTGAATAGTATCCGCTGGCGTGAAGCTCGGCATTTTCATTGCCGCCTAACGGTGATTCCGCTATCTCTTCCTGCGCCAGTTGCTCTTCTATTAGTTGTAGTACAGCTTCCTGCATCGCATTGCTTATATTAAAGTTGACGCGCAGCTGGCCTGGGCCGATTTTTCGCACGCCTGGCTCATCATCGCTTAAAAGCAAGCCGGAGGCAGTAAGATTAGACGGATTATCAGTTAAAAACAGATCAAATTCTTGACTTGAGAGTCTTTCATCTGGCGTTATGCAGGCCGCGCCCCAGTTTTCTAACTGACGAACCACAATATTGCGGATCTCATTCGAGGTCACATCCACCATCACGACCACATCATCCAGCAGGCGTTCTTCGTCTTCTTCCTGTGGATTCGCCGCCATTTTAACGTGCAGTGAGTAACGCGTGCCAAGTGATTCGCGGGCCTTGATATTCAGATGGCCACCGAGCTTACGTGCCAGCTGATCGCACAGCCAGAAGGTCAGGGCATTGGCCTTGCCGTAATGATCGCTCTGGGTGTCATTCAGGAACGGGAAATGCAGATTATCGATTTCACTTGTCGTTACGCCTTCCCCGGTATCCAGGATACGGAACGTCAGGCGATCTTCAGCCGACTCGTCGGTACTGACTTCCAGGGTGATCTTGCCGATCTGGGTGGTGGTGACGGCGTACTGAATAATCATCAGCAGAATGCGACGCAGCGCTTCGCGATCGCCGTGACGTTCATCATTCGCCGGTAAATGGTTATTGATCAGCAGCTGCAGCCCTTTGCGCTTAATCACGGGCAGGACCTCAGGCACCACTTCATCGATCAGATTCTGGATAGAGAAGAGGGTCGGCGTTCCTTTCCAGAAATCATTTTCGAGCATATTCGCCAGCTGGATCTCATCTACCATGCGCACCAGCGAGTCGGCCTGGCAGGCAAGCTGATGACTTTCAGATGTATTCAGCGCCGCCGCCTGGGTCGCCAGCATTTTTAACGGCTTCTTGAAGGCATCACCAATATTTTGCATAAAGGCAGCGCGCCCCTGCTGGTTTTTCTCATACAGACGTTGTGCCTGCTTGAGCTTTTTATTCACCAGCACTTCACGATCCTGATCGCGGATGATGAAGATCTGCGTGCGGGAGGCGATCTGGCTGCGGAACTGTCGGATCTCATACAGCTCGTTATTAATGGTGGCCTGAATCACGCCCTGATGTTGATCCGCCATGGCGGTGATGTTCTGCAGATTGAGATGAGGCAGCAGGTGGTCAGCAATTTTATTGCTCATCACCGTACGGTTGGCTTCCTGATCGTGAACCAGCACCCCAAGCGGCAGCACGGAAATAATCTCTTCATTCAGCGCGCGCAACACGCGCAGTTCGTTACTGGTTCCTGCCGGGACCGGGGCGGCATCGCTTTGACGCCCTGACTGGAAGCGGAACGTGCTGTAGCCAAACAGCGCCAGCGCCAGCAGGCCGATATTCAGCAGCAGGGGCAGCAGGATATTTTGCAGCGTATCAAGCAGCAGGGTGCCGAACGGCACTTGCCACACCAGACGCATACCGGTTGAGTTCAGCGAAGAGGCAATTTCGATTTTCGAGCCGTTAAAGGAGATCGATACGCTCTCTGCGGCCTCTTTATCCGATGCGGCACGCATATTCTGAGTGCTGCTGTCCGGCTCCAGACGGAAGCTGTCGAGCGGCATATCCGGTGGAATCAAGTCATTGATGGGCAAATCAAAGGCCACTACCGTCGCCAGATGGCCTGGCTGGTTAAAAGTGGTACGCAGCGTAAAGTAATGGCCATTCTGCCAGGCGAGGCGGCGCAGAGATGAGAAGCTCTCACGTTCATCAAGGGCGTTCGCCTGCTGCAGCATTTCTGCCCGGCGGGAATCGACAATGCTGCCCACAGTCGTCTCTTTGAAACCGGAAGAGAGATCTTTTAGCGGCAGGGTTGAGATCAGGATCATGCTGTTGTCCTGACCGTTCAGATAGTACATCGACCACGGCACCGTCTCGGCACCCCAAAGGGTATCAAGATAGGTTGAGATGCGCTGGGTCATCTCAAGCGTTGCGCTGTCATGAGAGCCGAAGATCAGCGCTTCGGTTTTGCGCTGTGGTTTTTCCAGATAATAGACGTCTTGCTTCAGGCGAGTCTCCTGAAGCCCGTCTCCGGAAGAGGTTGCCGGCGCGGCCGCGATGTTGTCGTAAATCTGCCAGGTTGCATAGCGCCAGGTATCAATGCGCTTGTGGACGGCGTGGGTGATATCAACAACCTGATAGCTCTTGTCCTTCAGCCAGGCGTTAACCGCGCTCTGAACCATAACCCCCATTGTGACTAGCAGCACAACGATCAAAAGAAGAAAGAAACGGGTGATGCTCCCGGGTAAGAGGGAGAATTTGCTCGGAGCGGTAGTTTCAGTCTGACTCATTGATATCTTTAACCCGTAATGGTCGTGCTCTATGGCGATAGGGCAGTATAAAGGGTAATACCTGAATTTCCAGCGTCACGCTCTTTGAACCCGCCACTTTTTCGACTGACAATATCGGAGAACGCCATTGCATGAAACATGTACAAAGCGAGTGAACGTGTACAAATAAAAACCGATACATACCGGTAAATAGCACGAATTAACAAGAAATTGAGATTTGCAGTAATGACGCGGTTCTCGAGGAGAGAGGAAACGAATTTAGTTAATAGTCGTTACAATTTCAGTGCGGTAGCACAAAAAAAACGCATGCTACGTAAAGAAAGGTAAAAAAAAACCGAATGCCAGGCATTCGGTAGAATTAGGGATAAACAGACATTCAAATCTGAATGACGGTAATAAATAAAGTTAATGATGATAGCGAGAGTTATTTTAGAGATAACGGCCGATCTTGTTTTGTCATTCAGTGCTGTAAATATTTTTAATGTAGTTTACTGAATTTAAATGTTTTTTCTTTTCGCTTGATGATAAGTGCTAAATTCTTAAGCTCTCTGTGCTTTGTAAAAGTTCCTTGATATTTACATTTTGAAACATGTTTATCGTGAAATGAAACATTTTCAAAGTTTTCGTATCATATTCCCGTTGGATTATTCTGTAATTTTGCGGAGAATGAAATTGCCGACTGGTTAATGAGGGTTAATCAGTAAGCAGTGGCAATTATAAGGCATATAACAGAGGGTTAATAAAATGAAAGTTAAAGTACTGTCCCTCCTGGTACCAGCTCTGCTGGTGGCAGGCGCAGCAAATGCGGCTGAAATTTATAACAAAGATGGCAACAAATTAGATCTGTACGGCAAAGTTGATGGTCTGCACTATTTCTCTGACGACAAGAGCAATGATGGCGACCAGACTTACATGCGTCTTGGCTTCAAAGGCGAAACCCAGGTTAACGATCAGCTGACCGGTTACGGCCAGTGGGAATACCAGATTCAGGGCAACACCTCTGAAAGCGACAACCAGTCCTGGACGCGTGTAGCGTTCGCGGGTCTGAAATTCGCTGACGCGGGTTCTTTCGATTATGGTCGTAACTACGGTGTGATCTACGACGTAACATCCTGGACTGACGTTTTGCCAGAATTTGGCGGCGACACCTACGGTGCAGACAACTTCCTGCAATCCCGTGCTAACGGCGTAGCAACCTACCGTAACCAGGACTTCTTCGGTCTGGTTGATGGCCTGAACTTTGCTCTGCAGTATCAGGGTAAAAACGGCAGCGTAAGCGGTGAAAACGATTCCGGTCGTAGCACCCTGAAACAGAACGGTGACGGTTACGGCGCGTCTGTGACCTACAACCTGGGCGAAGGCTTCAGCATCGGTGGTGCGATGTCTTCTTCTAAACGTACTGCTGACCAGAACGACACCACTAACCTGGCGCTGAAAGGCGAAGGCGATCGTGCTGAAGTTTACTCTGGTGGCCTGAAATACGACGCCAACAACATCTACCTGGCGGCGCAGTACTCTCAGACCTATAACGCAACCCGTTTCGGTAACTCTCAGAGCAGCAGCGACATTTACGGCTTTGCTAACAAAGCACAGAACTTCGAAGTGGTTGCTCAGTACCAGTTCGACTTCGGTCTGCGTCCATCCGTGGCTTACCTGCAGTCCAAAGGTAAAGACATCGAAGGTTACGGCGATCAGGATCTGCTGAAATATGTTGATGTTGGCGCGACTTACTACTTCAACAAAAACATGTCCACCTACGTTGATTACAAAATCAACCTGGTTGATGAAAATGAATTCACCCGTCAGGCGGGTATCGGTACTGATGATATCGTAGCGCTGGGTCTGGTTTACCAGTTCTAATCGCTTCATCGTGTGACAAAGGGGGCCTTATGGCCCCTTTTTCGTGCCTTTTCGGTTCTTACAATTCACCCTTTTGGTGTACTCTTGCCGCCCTGGCATGAGGATAATAATGAATGGACATGACTTTTTTACGCGCCAGCTTCCTGGCTATACTTTTTTTCCTGACAGCATGTGACTCTTCCACGCCTGTGGCCAAAACGGATGCTCCCGCGGCGACGGTGCTGGAAGGCAAAACGATGGGCACATTCTGGCGTGTCAGCGTGATGAATCTCGATAAGACACGCGCTGACGAACTTCGCAGCAAAATTCAGTCGCAGCTGGACGCCGACGATCAGCTTCTTTCGACCTACAAAAATGACTCTGCGCTGATGCGCTTTAACCTCTCTACCAGCACTTCCCTGTGGCCGGTGAGCGAAGCAATGGCCGATATCGTGACCGAATCAATGCGCGTGGGCTACAAGACCAACGGCGCGATGGACGTGACCGTGGGGCCGCTGGTTAACCTGTGGGGGTTTGGCCCGAACAAGCAGCCTGTCACCACGCCTGACCAGGCGGCGATAGATGACGCCCGCGCCCGGACAGGGTTGCAGCACCTGACGGTGATCAACCAGTACGGGCAACAGTACCTGCAAAAAGATATTCCCGATCTGTTTGTCGATCTGTCGACGGTAGGGGAAGGGTATGCGGCAGATCATCTGGCCGCGCTGATGGCCCAGGAAGGTATTTCGCGTTACCTGGTGTCCGTGGGCGGTGCGTTAGTCAGCCGCGGCATGAATGCCAGCGGTAATCCGTGGCGAGTGGCGATTCAAAAACCGACCGACCAGCAAAACGCCGTACAGGCGATTGTGGATATCAACGGTCACGGTATCAGCACCTCCGGGAGCTACCGTAACTATTATGAGCTCGACGGGAAGCGGATTTCGCATGTCATCGATCCGCAGACCGGCCGCCCAATCGCGCATAATCTGGTCTCGGTGACGGTCATTGCCCCCACCGCGCTGGAAGCCGATGCCTGGGATACCGGGTTAATGGTCCTCGGTCCGGAGAAAGCCAAAGAGGTGGTCCGCCAGGAAGGACTGGCTGTCTATATGATCACCAAAGAGGCTGATGGCTTCAAAACCTGGAGTTCGCCGCAGTTCGACAGCTTCCTGGTGAGTGATAAGAATTAAAAAGCAAGGTTGCGGGTTTTTAATCAGTGGCACTCGGGCACGCTGTATGTATGCTTGTAAGAGGAGCTGATGATGAAAAACCCGACCTTTACTACCGATGACGATCGCTGGCTGGCCGTGCTGGCTCGCGATCCGCGTGCTGACGATCAGTTTGTCTTTGCCGTGCAAACGACGGGGATCGTCTGTCGTCCGTCCTGCCGTGCCCGCCACGCATTACGTAAAAATGTCCGCTTCTACCCCGATGTAGATCGTGCCCTTCAGGCAGGGTTTCGCCCGTGTAAACGCTGTAAGCCGGACAAACGCGATCCGCAGGAACAGACGCTGGCAAAAGTTGAACATGCCTGCCGTCTGCTGGAGCGCGATCCCGCGTTAACGCTGGAAATGCTGGCGCAGCAGGTCGCCATGAGTCCTTTCCACTTCCACCGCTTGTTTAAGTCCGTTACCGGTATGACGCCTAAAGCCTGGCAACAGGCGGCGCGGGTACAACGCCTGCGTACCGCGCTTGCGCAGGGGGACAAAATTACCGATGCCGTGCTGGCCGCCGGGTTTCCTGACAGCAGCAGCTATTATCGTCAAGCCAACGCTGCGCTGGGCATGACGGCGAAGCAGTACCGGAAAGGGGATGTGGCGGTGCGTTATGCGATTGGTGAGTGTTCGTTAGGCCGTTGCCTGGTGGGTGAAAGCGAGCGCGGGATCTGCGCGATTCTGCTGGGTGACGACGATGCGACATTAACCGAGGAGCTTTTGACGCTGTTTCCAAAAGCAGAGCGAGAAACGCTGGAAGGAGAATTCGCCCGGCGTATTGAGCGGGTGATTAGCGCTATCGATGACCATACCGTGCCGCTGGCACTTCCGCTGGATATTCGGGGCACCGCTTTCCAGCAGCGTGTGTGGCAGGCGCTTCGTGACATTCCCCGCGGTGAAACGGCAAGTTATCGCCAGGTGGCGCAGACGATCGGTAGCCCAGGCGCTGTCCGTGCGGTGGCGGGAGCCTGTGCCGCAAATAAACTGGCCGTTATCATCCCCTGCCACCGTGTTGTTCGTCACGACGGTGCGCTTTCAGGCTACCGCTGGGGGACAGAACGAAAGGCGTTGTTACTGAAACGTGAGGCAAAGAACCCGGAGGGATAATGCTCGATCTTTTTGCGGATGCGGAACCCTGGCAGGAGCCCCTTGCGCCCGGCGCGGTGATCCTGCGCCGCTTTGCGCTTTCCCGCGCGGCGGCGCTGCTTGCCGGCATCGATGAGGTGGCGGCGGTCTCGCCGTTTCGACACATGGTGACACCCGGGGGGTACACCATGTCGGTGGCGATGACGAACTGCGGGGAACTGGGCTGGGCGACAAACGCGCAGGGCTATGTATATGCCCCGGGCGATCCTGTAACCGGCCAGCCATGGCCGCCGATGCCTGACGTTTTTCGGGCGCTCTGCCATGACGCCGCCGTTGAAGCGGGCTATGCCGACTTTCGCCCGGATGCCTGTCTGATTAACCGCTACGCCGTGGGGGCAAAGCTCTCGCTGCATCAGGACAAGGATGAACCCGATCTGCGCGCGCCGATCGTCTCGGTATCCTTAGGCCTGCCCGCGGTCTTCCAGTTTGGCGGATTACGCCGTAACGATCCGCTGAAACGGCTCATGCTTGAGCACGGTGATGTGGTGGTTTGGGGCAGGGAATCGCGGCTTTTTTATCACGGCATTCAGCCCCTCAAACCGGGAGTACATCCTCAGACCGGCGAGTTCCGTCTTAACCTGACGTTCCGGCAGGCATCCCGTGGCCAATAAAAATAAGAATTATTCTTGATGTAACCGTCCGGCAGTTTAAACTGCTGGCTGATTTTTATTGCCCGGATTGCCTGCATGCAACTACTTCTCCTCGTCTGGCGTCAGTATCGCTGGCCCTTCATTGCCGTCATGGCGTTAAGCCTCGCCAGCGCCGCGTTAGGTATCGGCCTGATCGCGTTTATTAACGTGCGCTTGATTGAAATGGTCGATACCTCACTCGCCGTCCTGCCGGAGTTTCTTGGCCTGCTACTGCTGTTGATGGCGGTGACGCTCGGCTCGCAGCTGGCGCTGACGGCGCTGGGACACCATTTCGTTTTCCGTCTGCGCAGTGAATTTATCAAGCGTATTCTGGACACGCAGGTAGAACGCGTTGAGCAGCTTGGAAGTGCCTCCCTGCTGGCAGGGCTGACCAGCGACGTGCGCGCCATTACCATTGCCTTCGTTCGTCTGCCGGAGCTGGTGCAGGGCATTATTTTGACCTTTGGTTCGGCGGCGTATCTCGCCTGGCTCTCCACAAAAATGCTGGCGGTCACTGCGCTGTGGATTGTTATCACCATCTGGGGCGGTTTTCTGCTGGTGTCGCGCGTCTATAAACACATGGCGGTGCTGCGTGAAACCGAGGATAAGCTCTATAACGATTACCAGACCGTGCTGGAAGGGCGTAAAGAGCTGACCCTGAATCGCGAGCGTGCCGAGCATATCTTTAACCATCTCTATATTCCCGATGCCCGCGAATACCGGCATCACATCATTCGCGCCGATACCTTCCACCTGAGCGCGGTGAACTGGTCGAACATTATGATGTTGGGCGCCATTGGTCTGGTCTTCTGGATGGCGAACAGTCTGGGATGGGCGGATACCAACGTCGCGGCGACCTATTCACTGACGCTGCTGTTTTTGCGTACACCGCTCCTCTCCGCCGTGGGCGCATTGCCAACGTTGCTGAGCGCTCAGGTGGCGTTTAACAAGCTCAATAAATTCGATCTCGCACCGTTTAAAGCCGAATTCCCACGCCCGCAGGCCTTCCCGAACTGGCAAACCCTGGAGCTGCGTAACGTCATGTTCCGCTATCAGGACAACGCTTTTTCCGTCGGACCGGTAAACCTGACGATTCATCGCGGCGAGCTGCTGTTCCTGATTGGCGGTAACGGTAGCGGGAAATCCACGCTGGCGATGCTGCTCACCGGCTTATATCAGCCGCAATCGGGCGAGATTTTGCTGGATGGTAAAGCGCTGAGCGCGGAGAAACCCGAGGATTATCGCAAGCTCTTCTCGGCGGTCTTCACCGATGTCTGGCTCTTTGATCACCTCCTGGGGCCGGAAGGGCAGCAGGCTAACCCTGCGCTGGTGGAGAAATGGCTTGGGCAACTGCAGATGTCCCATAAGCTTGAGCTTCAGGACGGTAAAATCCTGAACCTGAAACTCTCGAAGGGGCAGAAAAAGCGCGTGGCGCTGCTGCTGGCACTGGCTGAAGAGCGCGACATCATCCTGCTTGATGAATGGGCGGCAGACCAGGACCCGCATTTCCGCCGCGAGTTTTATCAGGTGTTACTGCCGTTGATGAAGGCGATGGGCAAAACTATTTTCGCCATCAGCCATGACGATCACTACTTCATTCATGCCGACCGTCTGCTGGAGATGCGCGACGGCAAGCTCAGCGAGTTGACCGGCGAGGAGCGCGATGCGGCGTCTCGTGATGCGGTAGCACGCACGGCCTGATGTCTCGTCTGACCCTCTCCGACCGGGAGAGGGGATAAAATCGCGGCCGATGTGCCGCTTTTTTATGCATCCCGTCCCGTTGTTTATTCTTATTTACATATCCCCGCGCTATGCTTAATGCCATCTCATTTCATGGATTTATGATTGATGTCGGTATTAAAGAAAAACAGCGCCCGGCAGCGTGACCAGGAACGTGCGCGTCTCATCTGGCTTCTCACGACCGATAAAGCGGTCACTTCTGCGTTACTGGGAAAACTGACCCTGGCTGAGCAATATGATGTCGGCACTTTAGCCGACGATATTGCTGAGGTAGGTGCACTGGTTGCCCATTTGCCTCCGCCCGACCTGGCGGATACCCTCGAAGCACTTCCCTCGGAAGAGCGTCACGCCCTGTGGCGTCTGGTGCAGGATCACGAGCGCGGGCAGGTGCTGCTGGAGGCGTCGGAAAACGTCTGGGATGATCTTATCGATGAGATGAGCGACCGGGATATTCTTGATGCCCTGCAAACGCTGGATATCGACGAGCAGATTTACCTTGTTCAACACCTGCCGCGTAACCTGACCGGCCGACTGCTCGCCTCGTTGCCTGCCGATGAGCGGGCGCGCGTGCGCCAGGTGATGCACTACGATAAACACAGCGTTGGCGCAATTATGGAGTTTGGCGTCATCACGGTGCGCCCGGACGTCACGCTCGGCACGGTGCAGCGCTATTTACGCCGCCTGGGCAGTATGCCCGACAACACCGATAAACTGTTCGTGACCTCGCGGGATAAAACCTTGCTTGGTGAGCTGGAGCTGAAAACGATCCTGCTCAACAGCACTCAGCGGCGGGTGAGCGAGGTCATGGAAAACGAGCCGATGGTCTTCTCGCCGGAGGATGACGCGGAAAAAGCCGCGCGTACCTTCGAACGTGACGACCTCGTGAGTGCGGCGGTCGTGGACTCGGTCGGCAAGCTGATGGGACGTCTGACAATCGATGAGATCGTTGACGTGGTCTACGAAGAGACCGATAACGATCTGCGTGCGCTTGGTGGGATCAGCGCCGAAGATGACGTCCATGCCTCCGTGGGCAAGGCGGTCAAAACCCGCTGGGCCTGGCTTGCCATTAACCTCTGTACCGCGTTTATCGCCTCCCGCGTGATTGATGGCTTCGAACACACCATTTCGCAGCTGGTCGCGTTAGCCTCGCTGATGCCGATTGTGGCCGGGATAGGCGGCAACACCGGCAACCAGACCATCACCATGATTGTTCGCGCGCTGGCGCTGGAGAACATTCAGCCGGGTAACTTTGCCTTCCTGATCTTCAGAGAGATGGGCGTGGCGCTGATTAATGGCCTGGTGTGGGGCGGAATTATGGGCGGCATTACCTGGTGGCTGTACGACGATATGGCATTAGGCGGCGTGATGATGCTGGCGATGGTGCTGAACCTGCTGGTTGCGTCGATGATGGGCGTCATCATCCCGTTGACGATGACAAAACTCGGGCGCGACCCCGCAGTGGGGTCGAGCGTCATGATCACTGCCATCACCGATACGGGCGGCTTCTTTATTTTTCTTGGGCTGGCAACGCTTTTTCTTCTTTAACCCGACGCTTAATTCGGGCGGGAAGGAGTGCCATCACGATAATCCCGCCCAGCACGCCAATGGCCAGGTTACCGGTTGATACCGTGGCTGCAACGGTCACCAGCATCACGACCGTTTCCGCAAGGGGGGCATTTTTCACCGTCGCGGGCTGCAGGCTATGCCAGCTGAAGGTTTTGACGGCGACAATCGCCATAATCCCGGCCAGCACGGCCATCGGGATGCGGGCCATCACTTCACTCAGCGCCGTCACCAGCACCAGAAGCACCAGACCGGCCGCAACAGTGGAAATGCGGCTGCGGCCTTTGCCCATCTCCACGTTGACGATGGTTTGACCAATCATGGCGCAGCCTGCGATACCGCCATACCAGCCGGCCAGAATGTTACCGATGCCCAGACCAATGCTTTCGCGGCGCTTGCCGGACGGGCTCGCCGTCAGCTCATCCACCAATTTTGCCGTCAGCAGCGACTCCAGCAGACCCACAAACGCAATGCTTAATGCGCATGGCCAGATAATGCTCAGCGTATCGGTGTTCAGCGGGACAAGCAGCTGCGTCAGCCCGGGCAGGCCACCGCTCATGGTGCCTTCGTCACCCACGGTCGGCAGGATTTGCCCGGTGGTCACGGTAAACAGGGTTAACACCACAATGGCAATAAGCGGCGCGGGGATACTTTTGATATAGCGGGGCACCCAGAGGACGATCAGCAGCGTCAGCACGAACAGGCCCACAATCAGCGGGCTTCGGCTCCAGAAATGGGGAACCTGGGCGAAGAAGATCAAAATACCGAGCGCGTTAACAAACCCGGTCATCACCGACTGCGGAATAAAGCGCATCAGTCGCGCCATGCCGAGCACGCCGAAGAGGATCTGGATCGCCCCGGCCAGCAGAACGGCCGGCAAAATGTACTGCACGCCATGCTGATGCACCATCGGGCCAATCACCAGCGCCACGGAACCCGCTGCCGCCGTGACCATTGCCGGGCGGCCTCCGAGCACGGACAGGGCAAGACACAGCACCACGGAAGCAATCAGGCTGACTTTAGGATCAACCCCTGCGACGACAGAAAACGAAATCACTTCAGGAATAAGCGCCAGGGCAGTAATCACGCCTGCCAGCGTTTCACGCATCAGCAGCCGGGGAGAGCGTAACACCGAGGCGACATGGCCTTCATGGGGTAAAGAAGAATCGGGTAATGACATAACACTTCGCAGGTTAGGGCAGGCTTCCGTGCGCGCGATCACAAAACGCAACATACTAGCCAGAAAAGCCGCCTTTTGCCAGCCGCATAGGTAATCCCTCACAAACAATCCATCATTAAATTTCACAATTACAATAATTTCTTAACCTTTAAACACCATTTAAAAGTTGTTACCGTTCCCGCGCAGCTTTTTTCACCTGCAATTTCCACGCATCACGCACTTTTACACTAAGGCATAAATTATGAAAAAAATGACTGCCATGCTCTTGTCTCTGGCCGTGGGGCTGAATACCGTCTCAATGGCGGCAAAAGCTGACACGCCAAAAGAGCAGGAAACGGACGTCCTTTTAATTGGTGGCGGTATTATGAGCGCCACGCTGGGAACCTATCTGCAAGAACTGCAGCCAGACTGGTCTATGACCATGGTCGAGCGCCTCGATGGCGTGGCGCAGGAGAGCTCGAACGGCTGGAACAACGCCGGTACGGGCCATTCGGCACTCATGGAACTGAACTACACACCGCAGAAAAAGGACGGTTCCATTAGTATCGAGAAGGCGGTTGAGATCAACGAAGCATTCCAGATTTCTCGCCAGTTCTGGTCTCACCAGGTGAACAGCGGCGTAATGCACGATCCGCACTCCTTCATCAACACCGTGCCGCACATGAGCTTTGTGTGGGGCGAGCAGAACGTTAACTTCCTGCGTGCGCGCTATGCGGCTCTGCAGCAGAGCACGCTGTTCCGCGGCATGAAATACTCCGAAGATCACGCGCAGATTAAAGAGTGGGCTCCGCTGGTCATGGAAGGTCGTGACCCGAACCAGAAAGTCGCCGCGACCCGTACTGAAATTGGTACTGACGTGAACTACGGCGAAATTACCCGCCAGCTGGTAGGTTCCCTGCAGAAAAAAGAGAACTTTAATCTGCAGCTCAGCACCGAAGTGCGTGGTTTCAAGCGCAATGCGGATAACAGCTGGAGCGTGACCGTTGCCGATCTGAAACACAATGAAGAAGAGCACGTCATCAAGGCGAAGTTTGTCTTTATTGGTGCGGGCGGCGCGGCGCTGAAACTGCTGCAGGAAACCGGTATTCCGGAAGCTGACGATTACGCAGGCTTCCCGGTGGGCGGTCAGTTCCTGGTGTCTGAAAACCCGGAAGTGGTGAATCGTCACCTGGCAAAAGTCTACGGTCAGGCTTCCGTTGGTGCGCCACCCATGTCCGTTCCGCACATCGACACCCGCGTGCTTGACGGTAAACGTGTGGTGCTATTCGGGCCATTCGCGACCTTCTCCACGAAGTTCCTGAAAAACGGTTCCCTCTGGGACCTGCTGAGTGCGACCACCACCTCTAACGTTAAGCCAATGATGGACGTCGGTCTGGATAACTTCGATCTGGTGAAATACCT
This sequence comes from Enterobacter sp. MEB024, assembly GCF_030209635.1. Classification (NCBI taxonomy): domain Bacteria; kingdom Pseudomonadati; phylum Pseudomonadota; class Gammaproteobacteria; order Enterobacterales; family Enterobacteriaceae; genus Enterobacter; species Enterobacter sp. MEB024. Next base: position 140,326 of record NZ_JARVRQ010000003.1, read on the forward strand.
GATTAGCCAGGTGATGCTCTCTGACGATGAACGCTTTGAGGCGCTGAAAGAGTACTATCCGCAGGCGAAGAAAGAAGACTGGCGTTTATGGCAGGCGGGTCAGCGTGTGCAGATCATCAAACGCGATCCGAAAGAGGGCGGTGTACTGCGTCTGGGTACCGAAGTGGTCAGTGACAAAGAAGGCACCGTTGCTGCGCTGCTGGGTGCGTCACCGGGGGCTTCTACCGCTGCGCCAATCATGCTGCATCTGATGGAAAAAGTGTTTAAAGACAAAGTTGCCAGCCCGGAATGGCAGGCAAAACTGAAAACCATTATTCCTTCTTACGGCACTAAGCTGAACGGTAACGTTGACGCGACGGAACAGGAACTGGAATACACCAGCCGCGTTCTGCAGCTGCAATATGTGAAGCCGCAAGCTGCTGCTGACGCAGCACCGAAGGCAGAGCTGAAGCCTCAGGCGGAAAACAAACCGGTCGCGGATATCGCACTCTGATGTGAAAAAGCCGGGTAGCGTTAGCGCTTACCCGGCTTATTAAACCGCACAGTATCATGGCCGGGTCAGGCGTAATCGCCACCCGGCTTATCCTTAACGGACTTCTGCGGTGCCCGTCTCTTCTTCCGCCTTCCACACGCGATATTTCACTTCCACGTTTGCAGGCGTATAAACGACGATTGGCAGCTTGCTGTTATAGCGCAGCAGACTGTTGTCACCCAGATACGCGGTAACAAATTTCTTCTCTTTCTTGCCATCCGGGCAGGCCATCATGGTCGAAACCGGAGACGTCACTTTATCAAAGACGTAATAGTCGTAGCCCCAACCTTCCAGGGTTTTGCTTTCCAGCTGACCGCCCAGACGGTGCTGGTTGCAGTCCACTTCCAGCGTCTGGCCAATTAACAGTTCCACTTTGAAATTCGCTTCATCCTGCTGAGCGGGTAACTGAATGACCTGACGCTTCATCCCTTTTTCCGCTTGCGGATAAGGCGCTACTTTTTCCAGAGGCTGCGCTTTAGGGGTGTCGCTGGCGAAAGCGCTGGTGCTAACGCATGCGGCGGCAATCAGGGCAATGGCAAATTGAGGTGCTTTTTTCACAGTCATTCCTTTATGTCAAACTATCAGGCACAGGTTAACATAATGTTCGTGAATGGTTAGTGTAATTTACTTACATTTTCAATATTGGCAGCGTATAAAACTCTATTCATGCGAAATGAGTGGTTGTTTGTACTGCATTGGAGTCTGGCGGCAGATCGTGTTATTTTAAGCGCCACATAATGTTATTCATCTGTGAAGGGAAGAGAGAGATGGTACGTGCAAAACTGAAAACACCTGAAGGCCGCAAGTTCCTGTTGGCGCTACTGGTTGTGTTTATGATTGCTGCCGCGTGCGTTGGGCGGGCAACCATTGTTGGCGTTATTGAACAGTACAACATTCCTCTCTCTGCCTGGACGACCAGCATGTATGTCCTGCAATCAGCGATGATCTTTGTTTATAGCCTGGTGTTCACCGTGCTGCTTGCCATTCCGCTGGGCATTTTCTTCCTGGGTGGGCGTGATAAACATTAAACGCCTTTCCAGCGATAAAAAAGCCAGCCTGAGCGCTGGCTTTTTTATTGGCTCGTTGTTCTTCCTCAGGTTTTTTAATCCGTCGTATCCTATTCTGTAAGCAGTCAGGCCACTGTTTTCAGAGCAGGAGTTACAGATGCTTTCCAGATTTAAGGTACTCAGCCGGATCCCTCGTGGGGTCTGGGTAGTGGGTGGCGTCAGTATGTTGATGGACATCTCGTCAGAGAGTATTCACAGCCTGCTTCCACTGTTTATGGTGACTACGCTGGGAACGAGCGTGTTGGTTATCGGCCTGATTGAAGGACTCGCGGAGGCTACCGCTCTCTTTATCAAAGTCTTTTCGGGGGCGATTAGCGACTATCTTGGCAAGCGTAAAGGGCTGGCGCTACTCGGGTATGGCCTCGGTGCGCTGAGCAAACCCTTTTTCGCCCTCGCATCCTCTTCGGGGATGGTTTTAGGCGCGCGCCTGATGGATCGTGCGGGGAAGGGGATCCGCGGTGCTCCACGGGATGCGCTGGTCGCAGATATCACCCCGCCGGAACTGCGTGGGGCGGCATATGGCCTGCGTCAGTCTATGGATACCACCGGCGCATTTCTGGGGCCACTACTGGCCGTGGGGTTAATGCTGCTGCTACACAATGATTTTCGCGCGGTTTTCTGGATAGCCCTGATCCCCGGCTTTCTTTCGGTTGCGCTGCTGTATTTCGGCCTGAAGGAGCCGAAAACCCCTGTCGAACATAAACGCACTAATCCCATCAAAAGAGAGAATTTAACGCGGCTGGGAAAATCGTGCTGGTGGGTCATTGGCCTGGGGGCGGTATTCACACTGGCACGTTTTAGCGAGGCTTTTCTTGTCCTCCGTGCGCAACAGTCTGGCGTTCCCCTGGCCTTAATCCCGCTGGTGATGGTGGTGATGAACGTGATCTATTCTTTCTCGGCCTATCCGTTTGGCAAACTCTCTGATGGTATGAGCCATACCCGGCTTCTGCAGTGGGGGCTAGTCGTATTGATTGCCGCTGATGTTGTTCTGGCCCTGAGTACCCACTGGACCGGTATTATTGTCGGCGTTGCGCTCTGGGGCATGCATATGGGGATGACTCAGGGGCTGCTGGCCGCGATGGTGGCCAAAACAGCACCTGCGGATTTGCGCGGTACGGCGTTTGGTCTTTTCAGTCTGGTCAGCGGGGTCGGGTTACTGATGGCCAGCGTGGGTGCCGGCGCTATCTGGGAACTGTGGGGCGCAGAATATACCTTTTATGCCGGCGCGGTGATTTGTTTGCTGACGCTGCTTTATCTGCGTAAAACGCCTGCCGAAGTGCGGTAAGAATACGGTTATTAAAATGCTTTTCTTTTTTTAGTCGTACGAATCTGGGCTGGACAGCATTTATGCTGTCCAGCCCTGTCATCAATTGCAATAAATTCCTGCCTCTGTAATTAGCCCCCCCCGCTATACCGCCACGTTGTTCAATTATCACACCTCTTATCGCGTGAAATCCGGGCATGTATTCCTCTCTGCATTGCTGACGGTGTCTGGCTTGGGGCCACACCAGCTATGCAGGGACAGGGCGCTTTATCCAGAGGAGGTATGCTTTCGTTACGTCAATGCACGTGCACTGAAACATTATTTCACTTTTTTATGCAGGATAATGAACCGGAAAAATTCACCATCTGAGTGTTATCCACTAAAAAAATGATTTGTTGCGATAACAATAGAGATGTTTTGAAGCGAATTAACAGGGAAATGTAGGGGCTGAGTTGATTGTTATTTCTACGATTTGAATTAGGGATATTGATAAATATCAAAAGTGTAATCGTTTACAGTCGTTATTATGCGCGGTTTGAAGTGCTTGTTTCGTTTGTTGAAAAAAGTCCCCGACATGTGCCGGGGTAGTTAATTGTTGTTTCTGTTTTCCCTTAACATAAATTAAAGGTAATTATTGTAATGAACCGCCATTCTATCATTTCTTTATCCGTAATAATTGCGCTTTCATGCGGAAGTGTGAACGCCTTCGCTTCTAATTTCATGACCATGGATGAAAAAGCCACGGCTATTCAGTCGATTCGCAATGAAGCCAATCAGGCCATGGAGGATAAGCAGGCTGCATTAAAGGCTTACAATGCCGACCGTTCACCTGAAAATATGGCCCGTTTAGGGGACATCGAAAACAGCTTACGCACTGCAGGCGATCGTATTAATGCAGTACAGGCAACTGAAACGGCTCCCGATGCGCCGCGACCTGTAACACAAAGAACGCCGCAACTCCTGCAGCAGAAAACGCCACACATTACGGGCACGACTTACCGGAACGCTGTGATTTCAATGCAGCAAGTCACAACAGGGCCAGCCTTACCTGCTGGAACTGCCGTTAACCCCCCTGACGCCACCAAAACGTCTACAGTGGCTGCGCCACAAATCACAGGCACAACTTACCGCGCCGCAGTGGTGTCTATGCAGCAAGCGACAACAGGACCAGCCTTACCCGCTGGCACGGCGGTTACTGCGCCCTCGCTTACTCATACTCCAGCCACCACGAAAGCACCTGATAACGTTACAAGTGTTGCCATAACAAAAGACACGGGCTCGATTAACGTTGCTGTGTCCAGTATGAAGCCGGGGACGCCTGTGAATATCACGGTTAACGGTGTCACCACTACCACCACCGCAGGGGAGATCGCCAAAGTCGATCCGAATGTGCAAATCGCAGTTCCGCATGTAGACGCGTTGATCGTCTCTCAGCGTCAGGGAAGCGATCATAGCCGTAATAACTCACGACATGAGCATGGAACGGGAAACGGCAGCAACAATGCAGCCAACAGCAACAGCGCCCACGGCTTAGGCGGTGGCAATCATATTGGTGGTGGTAGCGCGCAGTCTGGCTCCAGAAACGTGGGTCACTGGTGATAGTCAATCTCTTGATGGGGTGGTTTTTGGGGGTTGTCAGTGGCTGGTGTATGGCTGGAATAGTGGCAAACCTGAAAGAAATCAGGCGACAACATGTCGAATTTGGGAAGTATTTTAAGTGAAACCCTTAAAAAAAGCGTTACTGATGAAAAAGGCTCAGTGGATATTAATCATTCTGGCAGCGGTGACTACTACAGGATGTTGCATTGCTTCTCAACCCGAAACGGATGCATTAAGCACCCGGCCTTTCATGGGGGGGAATGGTAAACGTGTTGCGGCAATGTCAGATTTTCAAATCTGCGAGGCGTTGGGCTATGCACAGGCCCACCACGAAACGAAAGTTTACAACACGCTTTCCGCATTGTTGGAGCAACGCCAACAGGCGGGCACGCTCAGGATCGCTCAGGGTGATTGCACCGCAGCAGCGCTAAACGTCATCAATGAGGAAAAGGCCAAAGTGAAACAGTAACGCATCAGGGGTCCTAAACGGGCCCCTTTTTTTCCAGTGAGTTACATGACACGAAATTCCCTTTGCAGAAATACAAAAACAACCCGGAAGGGTTGGTTTTCAAGAATATGTAGGTCGGAAAAACGCTTCTTGGGGATGTCCTCATGTGGCTTATGAAGACATTACAAACATCGCGGTGTGTTAATCAATGGGGATCAGGGTAGGGTTAGATATGTAGTAGCTCAGACTCGTTTTGGCAGTTTCAATACGCCGAACTAAACCTAATAAGGCAGTAAACGCTCAATCGCGACGTAACAGATTTGGACTTACACTCGTATCCCATCCACACTTACTCGTGGCAGATCAATTACTGTCTTAATGCTTGTTTCGATGCAGTCAATGATGGACGCACGGGGCCCGCAGCGCCAGTCTGCGCTCGCGTAGAAAGAATTAAGCACTGTATTCATATTTTCAATACTTTCAAAGGCTCGAATGAGATAGTAGCAATCAAGATCGTGCAGAGAGTGACCAAACGACACCACATCGATGCCGTGGCGTTGATGAAGGGGAACGCTAATTTCTGCCATGACGTTATGAAAAACTGCTCCGGTGCCTTTGTGTAAATTGTATTGCAGTATCTCGACTGTTTTCATCATCACTGCTCCAGACGTTGGTTTATCGCACTAAGTCGATTGTCCAATGTTATTGTGTTACACAAAGGAAAATTATCAGCTAAAGTCCGCGCCAGTACATTCGATATGAGGGCTTCAAAGAAATTTATTCATTTGTAAGCCACATATCAGACTCTTCAAACATATCCTCCAGCATGCGGTTCAACTTTTCACGATCGCTTTTGCTGGCATCGCTATTGAGTCCGTTAGCCTGCATAGGCTTAACCTTCACTTCAGCATCAGGGAAGATGTTATGCACTCGCTTCGTAAGCTCGGCCAATATAATTTCTCTGGCTCCATCCAGGCCCTGAACATTTCGCTTATCGTAAACCAACTCAACAAACATAAAACCTCCGTAATAACTTCAAGTGGGGGAGGTATTTTTACTGTAAAAATATACAGCGTCAAGCGTGGCGGAGTGTTTTAAGGGGGAGGTGTCGACCGTAGGTGCTGAAACTACAGGTAATGATTCCCATCAGAAATTAAGCAATAAAAAAAACCAGCCATAGGTGGCTGGTTTTAAAGAGTATTTTTGGTCGGCACGAGAGGATTTGAACCTCCGACCCCCGACACCCCATGACGGTGCGCTACCAGGCTGCGCTACGTGCCGACGCATAAAAAGAATACTACTCGATTCCGTTTTGAATGCAAGGGAATCTGTTGCTAACTGGTTTATAATTAATCAGTTAGCGATAAAGCGCTTCTCATCCGTCAGAACCTTCAGCAGCAGGCTCAGCTGCGGTTTTTGGTCTTTCAACCGCTCACCCTGCAGATTATACGTCTGATACTTCCCATTATTGTTCAGCACCAGCGTCAGCGCTGGCGTTGTTACCACCAGCGTGCTCTCTCCGGCAGCCGTCACCCAGTTATGGCGGCGGGTGGCACTGAAGAGATCCTGTCCCTGTGAATACTCGTTTGCTGGCGTGCTGACGTGCAGCAGACGTTGCATCAGGGTCGTCATCACATCTTTATGTTCAGTCAGCATATTGATGCGCTGCGCCGGCGTTCCCGGCCAGTGGATCACCAGCGGAACATGCAGATTTGGACGCGACCACTCCATGCTCTTCGTTTCGTCACCCAACGGGATACCATGACCGGCCGTGACGATCACGACGGTGTTATCCAGCTTGCCAGACTCGCGCAACGCGTCGAGCACGCGGCCAATCTGTGCATCAACATCACCGGCAGCGCGGCTGTAGCGGCGCGCAAAGCCTTTCTGATTCGTGTCCTCAAGGTTGGTGCCGTTTAAGGCAACCCACGAGAACCAGCGGTTATCTTCCTGGGCGTAGCGTTGCAGCCAGCTTATCCACTGACTGGCGGTCTGTTCATCTGTCTGGCTCTGTGCTGCCGGCAGTGAGAAGTCTGACAGCAGCGCCTGGCGATAGAGCGCGCTGTTAAAGCCATCCGAAGAGAATAGCCCTAACTGATAACCCTGCTGATTAAGTCCGGTGATCAGTGCCGCAGGAATACGGGCGGACAGCACGCCGTCCATGTATCCGGCTGAAATGCCGTAGAACAGACCAAAGATACCCGCGTCGGTCGAGTTACCGGAACTCATATGCTGTGTAAACGTCACGTTCTTACTGGCGAAATCAGCCAGAGCAGGCATCTGCTTCTCGTAACGTGAATAATTCAGGCCATCGACGGTGATTAACAGGACGTTTTGCCCGCGGCCCATATCGCGATAGCGTAGTTCGCTCAGCGGATACTGAACGCTGACCGCTTCCGGATTACCCTGTTCGACCAGACGGCGCTGATACTCCTGCGCATCCAGCAGGCCGTGTTTTTCGAGGAAACGGCGAGCCGTCATCGGATAAGAGAGCGGCAGGTTAGCGCGCTGCATGGTAATAGGGCGATAGAAGTTCGCATCCGCCCAGATATACATGATGTGCGAGCTAATAAAGGAGACGAAAAAGAGCGTCGCAACGGGCTTCGCGTAATGGCGGCGCCGGGTCAGGCTGCGCAGTTTTTGCCAGCTCCAGGTGGCAAACAGCATCTCAATAAGCAGGATCACCGGAACGCTGATAAACATCAGCTGCCAGTCACGGGCCGTTTCGTTTTGATCCGGGTTGATCACCAGTTCCCATACGATGGGGTTGAGATGCAGGTGAAAACGGGTAAAGACTTCGCTGTCGATAAGCAGCAGCGTTATCCCCGCCGTCGCGAGGATAGCGGACAAGAAGCGCATGAGCCGCTGCGACATGACGATAAACGTCAGGGGGAACAGGATCAGCAGATAGGTGGCGAAAACCAAAAAGCTAAAGTGACCCACAACGCTCATCCAGGAGTAAATACGCCCGGTTAGCGTTGTCGGCCAGTCTGCGACAAACAGATAACGACAGCCAATGACCGACGCTAACAGAATGTTGAACAGGGCAAACCAGTGTCCCCAGCTGACCATCTGGGAGACTTTTTCACGGTAGCGCTGACGATTCGTCACCATAAACTGTTGTTCGTTTCCCTTAATGGGCCTGGTCGTCGCTGACGGAGGACTGTAACGCCTGGGCGAAAGATTTGGCGATCGCCTGACGCTGAGCCGGAGCAACGCTGGTATTGATAAGGTTGGTGACCATATTTCCCAAAACCATCAGGGAGAGATCGGTCGGCGTTTTATGTTTTTCCAGTACGTTGACCAGCTCACTGAGCAGTTGTTCAACGTGTTCATCACTGTAGCGGGAATGTTGTGGCATAAATCAAAATCAGTTTGTTGATGAAAGGGCAACATATTACCGTAGCGACAGCTTTTTTTCCCCTTTTTTATCTGTTGTTGCACACATGACCTGGTGGTGGTTGAATACCGCCCGGTCTAAAAGGAGAGTTTATCATGAGTCTGGAAATCAACCAGATTGCCTTGCACCAGCTTATCAAGCGTGATGAGCAAACCCTTGAAGTGGTGCTTCGCGATTCGTTACTGGAACCCACGGCGACCGTTGTGGAAATGATGGCGGAGTTGCACCGCGTCTACAGTGCTAAAAATAAAGCCTATGGTCTGTTCAGCGAAGAGAGCGAACTGGCTGATAGTCTTCGTCTGCAGCGTCAGGGCGAAGAGGATTTCCTGGCGTTTAGCCGTGCCGCCACCGGACGTCTGCGTGACGAACTGGCAAAATACCCGTTCGCAGACGGCGGTATCGTCCTGTTCTGTCACTATCGCTACCTGGCAGTAGAGTATCTGCTGGTCACCGTGCTGAACAATTTAAGCAGCATGCGCGTGAATGAGCAGCTGGATATCAGTTCTACCCATTATCTTGATATCAACCATGCGGATATCGTGGCGCGTATCGATTTAACCGAGTGGGAAACGAACCCGGAATCGACCCGCTACCTGACCTTCCTGAAAGGCCGCGTCGGCCGTAAAGTGGCTGATTTCTTTATGGACTTCCTCGGCGCCAGCGAAGGTCTTAACGCCAAAGCGCAGAACAAAGGGCTGCTGCAGGCGGTTGACGACTTTACCGCCGAAGCGCAGCTCGATAAATCTGAGCGTCAGACCGTGCGCCAGCAGGTGTACAGTTACTGCAACGAACAGCTGCAGGCGGGAGAAGAGATTGAGCTGGAGTCGCTGTCAAAAGAGCTGGCGGGCGTCAGTGAAGTCAGCTTCCAGGAATTTACTGCTGATAAAGGCTATGAGCTCGAAGAGAGCTTCCCGGCGGATCGCAGTACGCTGCGACAGCTCACTAAATTTGCCGGTAGCGGCGGTGGGTTGACCATCAACTTTGATGCCATGCTGTTGGGTGAACGCATCTTCTGGGATCCGGCCACCGATACGCTGACCATTAAAGGCACGCCGCCGAACCTGCGCGATCAGCTTCAGCGCCGCACCTCTGGCGGGAAATAACAGGCATAAAAAAAGCCCCGCAGAAGCGGGGCTTTTTTTTCGACGTGTTTGCGATTACGCGCGAACGAAGTCGATGTGAGTGACTTTTGGCTTGAACGCGTGACGCTGAACAGCCTGAACTTTCACTTTTTCTTCTTTACCGCCAACAACGATGGTCAGAACTTCGCTGTAGAATTCAGGTTTGTTCTGCAGGTTCCACACTTTGTCGTGATCCAGTTCGATTGCAACTGGAGCAGCTTCGCCACCGTAAACGATAGCCGGGAACTTGTTAGCGTTACGCAGGCGGCGGCTCGCACCCTTACCCTGCACGTTACGTACTTCTGCTTCGATAGTAAACATTGATTTCTCTCTGTATTTTAAACCCTACTACAGGCGACCCAGCAGCAGGTGAGTGTTCTGCTTCACGGATATGAAGCGGGCGGCATTTTATACTCAAATGCCCCTCACATCAATGAAAAGTCCCCTTAACCGCGCAATTCGTTGGCGCGACGAAAACGGCCTTCGTAATCAAACACCTTTTCCCGAACCTGCCAGAACTGTCCTTTCATACGAGCCACAACAAAATCCGGGTGGCGCAGTAACACCTGCTGGCGCACGATATCGGCCACGGTTATCCAACGCAGCGGTACACCGGGCGTACGGGTGTGCGGGCGAATAAAGAGTTGTTCGAAGGCCATACGCTGGGCAGGCGTATGTACCCTGAAGCGCTCGCTGACGTCTGCGCCGTCTTCATCGTAATAGGTGATTTTCAGCCACTCGCCTTTGTCATCCGCGCCGGGTTGCAGTGCCATACCGGAACAGCGCAGCACCAGCGCATCTTTTAACTTCAGCGCTGCTTTTAGCATGTCATCAGGATCGACCAGAACCGTATCGCATTCGCGACAGCGACGAGCGGCAATATCGTTTTCCGCATTGCACTGCGGGCAGTTTTTAAAGCGGAAACGGAAATCGCACTGTTCCCGATGTCCTTCGTCATCTTCAAACCAGCCCTGACAGCGGCGGCCAAAATGTTCAATCAGCGTGCCGTCTGCGGTGGTTTTACCCCAGAAGGTGTTGGCAAAACCACAGGCAGGGCAAAAGACCTGAACGGGGACGTTGTCGCTTTTGCCTTTTGGCGTGCCGACTTCCGGAGAGTAGAGATCGTGCGGGTTACCGGCGTAATCCAGAATAAGACAGTCGGTTTTCCCGGGCGCCAGGCGCAGGCCGCGCCCCACAATCTGCTGATAAAGACTGACCGATTCGGTCGGACGTAAAATGGCAATCAGATCGACATGCGGGGCATCAAACCCGGTGGTTAACACCGACACGTTCACCAGATAGCGGAATTGTTGCGCTTTGAAGGCGTCGATCAGGCGGTCGCGCTCCGGCCCGGGCGTCTCGCCGGTGATTAAGGCCGCGTCCTCGGCGGGCAGCAGCCCGGTAATTTCTCGCGCATGCTCCACGGTGGCGGCAAAGATCATGACCCCTTTGCGCGTCGTGGCGAACTCTTCTATCTGGCTAATGATATGCGGGGTAATGCGCTTTTGCTTTTTCAGCTCCTGGTTCAACTCCGCTTCGCTGAATAACCCGTTGCTCTGCGCCTGTAACCGGCTGAAATCGTACTGCACCACCGGCATGTCCAGCCGCTCGGGCGGCGTCAGGTAGCCATGCTTGATCATGTAGCGCAAAGGAAGTTCATAGATACAGTCGCTGAACAGCGCTTTCTCATCGCCGCGCACCATACCGTGGTAATGGTAGCGATAGATCCAGCCTTTACCCAGGCGAAACGGGGTCGCCGTCAGGCCAAGCAGGCGAAGATGCGGGTTCACCTCTTTCAGGTGAGTGAGGATTTGCTGATACTGGCTGTCGTCGTCATCGCTGATGCGGTGACACTCGTCGACAATCAGCAGCGAAAATTCACTGCGAAACAGATCAAGGTTGCGGGCCACCGACTGTACGCTGCCAAAGACCACTTTGCCGTGGCTCTCTTTACGCTTTAGCCCGGCAGCGAAAATGTCAGCTTCCAGCCCGAGCGCGCAATACTTGGCATGGTTTTGCGCCACCAGCTCTTTGACGTGGGCCAGCACCAGCACGCGTCCGCGTGCCAGACGCGCCAGTTCGGCGATCACCAGGCTTTTGCCAGCACCGGTCGGAAGCACAATGGCCGCCGGTGCCTGGTGTTTACGAAACCAGGCGAGAGTGGCGTCAACGGCTTCCTGCTGATAAGGACGAAGTGTAAAAGTCATGGGGTCTCGGTTTAGTTATTTCGCATATAGTATGCCACGAAACTTTTTCCCTTGAGTGGCGCAACCAGACCATTATACTGAGCCATTCCAGACTGCTTCTTTTTCGGACCTGTTGTCCGACTTCCAGCACCATTAAGGCTAAAAAGATTTCATGCGACTTGATAAGTTTATCGCTCAGCAACTCGGCGTAAGCCGCGCTATTGCCGGGCGTGAAATTCGCGCCAGCCGCGTTACCGTGGATGGCGACATTGTGAAAGACACTGCGTTCAAACTCCAGCCTGACCATCAGGTTGAATATGACGGCAACCCGCTGACCCAACAGCACGGGCCGCGCTATTTCATGCTCAATAAGCCGGAAGGCTATGTCTGTTCTACGGACGATCCGGATCATCCAACGGTGCTTTATTTCCTCGACGAACCGGTCGCGCACAAGCTGCATGCCGCTGGCCGTCTTGATATCGACACCACCGGGCTGGTGCTGATGACCGACGACGGGCAGTGGTCACACCGTATCACGTCTCCGCGCCATCACTGTGAGAAGACGTATCGGGTGACGCTGGAGTCTCCGGTCGCGGATGACACGGCAGAACAATTTGCCAACGGCGTTCAGTTGCATAATGAAAAAGATCTGACCCGGCCTGCCGTGCTTGAAGTGATCGCGCCTACCGAGGTTCGTCTGACCATCAGTGAAGGGCGCTACCATCAGGTGAAGCGTATGTTTGCCGCGGTGGGTAACCACGTTGTCGGTCTGCATCGTGAACGTATTGGCGCAATTGAACTCGATCCTGAGCTGGCGCCCGGCGAATATCGCCCGTTAACGGAAGAAGAGATCGCCAGCGTTGGTCTGCCTTCGCATTAATTTCAGGAGAACTCTGTGACCACCAGGCCACACTCGTCGTTCAAAATCGTCTTCATTCTTGGCCTGCTGGCCATGCTGATGCCGCTGTCTATTGATATGTATCTGCCTGCGCTGCCGGTTATTTCCGCGCAGTTTGGCGTACCGGCAGGCAGCGCGCAGATGACGCTCAGCACCTATATTCTCGGTTTTGCCCTCGGTCAGCTGTTTTATGGTCCGATGGCGGACAGCTTTGGCCGCAAGCCCGTTATTCTTGGCGGGACCCTGATTTTTGCAGGGGCAGCGGTGGCCTGTGCGCAGGCGCAAACCATCGATCAACTGATTGTCATGCGCTTTTTCCACGGTCTGGCGGCGGCAGCGGCAAGCGTGGTGATCAATGCCCTGATGCGCGATATCTACCCGAAAGAAGAGTTCTCCCGGATGATGTCGTTTGTGATGCTGGTGACGACGATTGCACCGCTGGTGGCCCCTATGGCCGGTGGTGCGGTACTGGTATGGTTCAGCTGGCATGTGATTTTCTGGATCCTGGCGCTTGCCGCGCTGCTGGCCTCGGCAATGATCTTCTTCTTTATTGATGAAACGCTACCCGCGGAGCGCCGACAGAAGTTCCACATCCGAACCACAATGGGGAATTTCGCCTCACTGTTTCGCCATAAGCGCGTGCTGAGCTATATGCTGGCGAGCGGTTTCAGCTTCGCCGGGATGTTCTCATTCCTGAGCGCCGGGCCGTTTGTCTATATCGAACTGAACCATGTTTCTCCGCAGCACTTCGGTTATTACTTTGCGCTCAACATCGTCTTCCTGTTCATTATGACCATCATTAACAGCCGCTTTGTCCGCCGAGTCGGGGCGTTGAACATGTTCCGCGCCGGGCTTTGGATCCAGTTTGTGATGGCTATCTGGCTGGTGCTGAGTGCTTTTACAGGCGTGGGCTTCTGGGCGCTGGTGGTGGGGGTTGCGGCCTTCGTCGGCTGCGTGTCGATGGTTTCCTCCAATGCGATGGCGGTGATCCTCGACGAATTCCCGCATATGGCAGGCACCGCCTCGTCGCTGGCCGGAACATTCCGCTTTGGCATCGGCGCCATCGTCGGGGCGTTATTGTCGATGGCCACGTTTAATACGGCCTGGCCGATGCTGTGGGCGATGGCGTTTTGTGCAACCAGCTCCATTCTTTTCTACCTCTACGCCAGTCGGCCGCGAAAGGTGGCCAGCTAACGCGCAAATAAGGCCCAGTCAGGGCCTTTTTTGTTGACACACATCAACCAAAGCTGCGTTCGTTTACCCTGTGTTTGTTTCTTTTATGTAAAATCTATTTGTGTAAAAAGTCACATCATTGTATTTAAAAAGGTTGAGTTAGATCGCAGAAACGGGTACATATAGCGCCGACGCGAGCCTGAACACCTATAAAAAAGCGCCGAATAGTGCAGGCTGGCGATGATGTGTTACTATAAATGTAAATAAATTGTGAAGTAAATTTTGCTTCCGGGGAACGAACGTGAATACATTACAACTCTCCATAGTCCATCGCTTGCCCCAGAGCTATCGCTGGTCGGCGGGTTTTGCAGGTTCGAAAGTTGAACCGATTCCGCAAAGCGTCGCGGGTTGCGAGAATTGTCTGGTTGCACTTAAGCTGCTGAGCCCGAGCGACGAAAATGCATGGCGAGTCATGGAGCGTCTCAGCGAGGCCCTGACGGATATTGAAGTGGACAGCTCCGTACTGGAGTGTGAAGGTGAACCCTGCCTGTTCGTGAAAAGCCAGGATGAATTTGCCGCGACCTGCCGTCTGAAAAACTTTGGTGTTGCTATTGCTGAGCCTTTCTCGGGGCAGTATCCTTTCTGAGCGCTAGTCTGCGGACAACAGCTGGCGCGTGTAGCTCTGCGTTGGCGCAGCAAATACGCGCTGGCACTCTCCCTGCTCGACCACTTCTCCCTGTCGCAACACAATCACCTGATGGCATAACGCCCGCACAACCTGTAAATCATGGCTGATAAAGATATAGGCCAGCCTGTGCTTTTCCTGCAATCCTTTCAGTAATGCCAGGATTTGAGCCTGAACGGTTCTGTCCAGCGACGACGTTGGTTCATCCAGAATGATCAGCTCCGGTTTGAGGATCAGCGCGCGGGCAATGGCGATACGCTGGCGCTGACCGCCGGAAAATTCAGCCGGGTAGCGGTGCCGGGTATCCGGATCTAAGCCAACTTCTGCCATAACGCGTATCACTTCTTCTTCCCGCTGCCGGACGGTCAATGCCGGCTGATGAACGCGCAGACCCTCTTCGACAATCTGTAAGACGTTCAGCCGTGGGTTAAGCGAGGAGCTTGGATCCTGAAACACAACCTGCATGCGGGGACGAACGGGCAGCATCTGGCGATGGTTCCAGTTGTGCAGTGGCATACCGTCAAAGAGGATCTCACCCTGCGAGGCGATTAAGCGCAGCAGTGCCAGGCCGGTGGTGCTTTTTCCCGAACCGGACTCGCCCACCAGCCCCAGCGATTCGCCCGGACGCAGGGAAAAATGGATATTTTTCAATACCGGATGCTGGTCGACGATGCGCCGCAGAATCCCTTTGCGAACAGGAAACGACACGCCCAGCCCCTCAACGCGCAGCAACGGCGCGCTGTCAGCCGGCAGGGGAACCGGGTCACCCGTGGGCTCGCTATCAAGCAGACGCTGCGTATAGGGGTGCTGAGGCGCTTTCAGCAGGGTGGCTGCGGTGTTCTGCTCGACACAGCGTCCGTTTTGCATCACGGCGACGCTGTCGGCGAGCTTTTTCACAATGCTGAGGTTATGGGTGATAAACAGCAGGCTCATGTTCAGTTCGTCACGCAACTCCCGCAGCAGCCGCAGAATTTGCGCCTGCACCGTCACGTCCAGCGCGGTGGTGGGTTCATCGGCAATCAACAGTTCGGGTCGCGTGAGCAGGGCCATCGCAATCATCACCCGCTGACGTTCGCCGCCGGAAAGCTGATGGGGGAAATCGCTCAGCCGTTTTGCGGCATTGCGAATGCCGGTTCGTTCAAGACAATCCAGGATCTCCCCCCGCGCCGCCTCTTTGCGCATGCCCCGGTGCAGGGACAGCACTTCATAGAGCTGTTTTTCCAGCGTGTGCAGTGGGTTAAGGGAGACCATCGGCTCCTGGAAAATCATGGCAATGTTATTGCCGCGAATTCCGCGCAGGGTTTTTTCATCGGCATGCAGCAGCGAGCGACCGTGAAACAGAATATCGCCTTGCGGATAGCTGACGGGCGGAGACGGAAGCAGGCGCAGGATCGACAGTGCCGATACGCTCTTGCCAGAGCCTGACTCGCCTACCAGCGCCAGCGTTTCGCCGCGCTGGATCTGCAGCGACAACTCCGTGACCACGGTACGCGCCTCACCCTGTTTCGAAAAGGCAATCGACAGGTTATCAATACTGAGAAGGGGCTGCGTCATCTTATACCGCCTTGTTGGGATCAAAAGCATCGCGCACGGCTTCGCCAATAAAAATCAGCAGTGAAAGCAGCACGGCCACGGCAAGAAAGGCGGTGATGCCTAACCACGGTGCCTGCAGGTTGTTCTTGCCCTGCAGCAGTAGCTCGCCGAGCGACGGGGAACCGAGAGGGAGCCCGAAGCCAAGGAAATCAAGCGAGGTGAGGGTAGTGATGGAACTGCACAGAATAAACGGCAGGAAGGTGAGGGTCGCTACCACGGCGTTAGGAAGCATATGGCGGAAAATGATCCCGCGGTCGCTCACCCCCAGCACCTGGGCAGCGCGAATGTAATCGTAATTACGGGTGCGCAGGAATTCCGCCCGCACCACACCTACCAGCGCCATCCAGCCGAAGATGACGGTAATGCCTAACAGCCACCAGAAGTTTGGCTGTACCACGCTTGAAAGCAGAATGATCAGAAACAGCGTCGGCATGCCTGACCAGACTTCAATAAAACGTTGACCCCACAGGTCGATTTTCCCGCCGTAGTAGCCCTGAACGGCACCAGCTACCACGCCCATCACGCTGGAAAAGACGGTCAGCATCAGCCCAAAGAGGATCGAGATCCGCGTGCCATAGAGGATGCGTGCCAGCACATCGCCACCGTTGGCATCCGTTCCCAGCCAGTTTTGCGCGGAAGGCGGGGAAGGGAAGGGGGTGGTGGTCGCAAAGTTAATGCTGTTTGCGCCAAAACGCACCGGCGCCCAGAGTGCCCAGCCGTGCTGTTCAATTTGCTGGCGAAGCCACGGATCCTGATATTCAGCGGGCGTCGCAAACGGGCCACCAAAATCGCTTTCGCTGTATTGGGTGAGAACGGGCACATACCAGCGGTCGTTAAAGTGCACCAGCAGCGGTTTATCGTTGGCAATCAATTCCGAACACATGCTTAAGACAAACAGGACGGCAAAGATCCACAGCGACCAGTAGCCGCGGCGGTTGTGGCGAAAACGGGCCCATCGGGCCTGGTTGACGGGGCTTAAACGCGGCATCAGCGGCCCTCAAAATCAATTCGGGGATCAACCAGCGTATAGCTGATATCGCTGATGATATTCAGCAGCAGGCCAATCAGGGTGAAGATATAAAGTGTGCCAAACATGACCGGATAATCGCGCGACACGGTGGCTTCATATCCCAGCAAGCCCAGTCCGTTGAGAGAGAACATCACCTCTATCAGCAGCGAGCCGGTAAAAAACATACTGATGAACGTGGCAGGAAATCCGGCAATCACCAGCAGCATGGCGTTGCGAAAGACATGTTTCCACATGATCTGCTTTTCGCCGACGCCCTTCGCACGGGCAGTCACAACGTACTGTTTACGGATTTCATCGAGAAAGGCGTTTTTGGTCAACATGGTCAGGGCCGCAAAGCCGCCAATGACGGTCGCAAGCACCGGCAGCGTGATGTGCCAGAAATAATCGGTGATCTTCTTGTACCAGGGCAGGGTGCTGAAATCCGCTGACACCAGCCCCCGCAGCGGAAAGATATCGAAATAGCTGCCACCGGCAAAAAAGACAATCAACAGAACGGCAAACAGAAACGCCGGAATGGCATAGCCGATGATGATAAACGTGCTGCTCCAGACATCGAAGCGGCTGCCGTTGTGAACCGCTTTACGGATCCCCAGGGGAATAGAGACGAGATAAATAATCAACGTTCCCCACAGCCCCAGGGTAATCGACACCGGCAGACTTTGCTTAATCAATGTTAAAACCGACGCGCTGCGAAACAGGCTGTCGCCAAAATCAAAGCGGAGGTAGTCCCAGAGCATGTTGAAATACCGCTCGTGAAGCGGTTTGTCGAAGCCATAACGATGGGTGATCTCGGCGATGACTTCCGGATCCAGGCCACGTCCGCCGCGATAATGGCTTTCACTGATATTTCCGAGGCCGGTGCGGGCATGGCTCGCGCCCATTCCTTCGCCACCGCCGCCAGGCATGCCGCCGCTGTTGCCAAACTCAATGGCTGCAATAGCCTGGTCGACCGGGCCGCCGGGCGCGATTTGCACAATAAAAAAGTTAATCGTGATGATTGCCCAGAGGGTCGGGATAATCAGCAGGAGACGGCGGATCAGATACGCACCCATGATGATTCCTTATCGCCGCTCAGCGGGAAGTCTGGCGGCTTTGTTAACGTCATACCACCAGGTGTCGAAGCCCAGTGAATAGACAGGGCGTACGGCAGGCTCGGAGAACTTGTCCCAGCGCGCAAGCCGGTCTTCGCCCATATACCACATTGGCAGCATGTAGTAATTCCAGGTTAAGACCCTGTCGAGGGCGCGTCCCAGCGGCAGGAGTTTTTCTTTATCACCCTGCGCCGCCACAATTTTCGCAATCAAGGCATCAATCGCCGGGCTTTTCACCCCCGGCGCATTGTAGGAGGAGTCGATATAGCTGGATGCCCAGGAGATTTGCAGATCCGAACTGGGCCACGGCTGCGCGGGCCACAGGGTTTGCATCATGTCGTAATCACGGCTGCGTTTGCGGTTGGTGAGCTGCGCGTTGTCGACCTGGCGAATGTTCATGGTAATCCCCAGCCGTTCAAGATTGTGCTTAAACGGCAGCACCCACTGATCGTTGCTTCCGGACGCAAGCAGCAGCTCAAAGCTTAACGGTTTGCCCGTTCTGGAATCGACGCGTTTTTGATTCTTCAGTGGCCAGCCTGCGTCATCCAGCAGTTTACTGGCTTTAAGCAGGTTGTCGCGATCGTAGCCGTCACCCTTTGACGCCGGAGGCTGAAATACCGTCGTGAACACCTCCGGTGGCAGTTCTGCTTTCAGCGGTGCCAGCAGGACAAGTTCGTCCGCTTTTGGGTAATCGCGAGCGGCATATTCAGTGTTCTGGAAATAGCTATTTGCCCGGCTGTAAGCGCCGTAAAATAGCGCTTTGTTCATCCATTCAAAATCAAAGGCCAGGGTAATGGCTTCCCGCACCCGGCGGTCAGTAAATACCGGACGCTGGATATTAAACGCCAGCCAGCGCGTATCCTGAGCGGACGCATTTTTATGCTCGTCTTTAACGATATACCCGTTAGCGAAGTTTTTGCCGATATACCGTGTCGCCCAGTTTTTAGCGCTGCTCTCCACGCGCATATCGAACGCACCGGCTTTGAAGGCTTCAAATGCCACGTTATCGTCAAGGTAATAATCGTAGCGAAGGATATCAAAATTCCAGCGGCCCCGGTTTACCGGCAGGTTTGCCGCCCAGTAGTCTTTGACCCGGGAATAGACAACATACTGCCCCATGCGCCAGTCGGTGATGCGGTAAGGGCCACCCGCCAGCGGGGGTGTGGAGAGCGGGTCGCTAAGTTTGTGATCTTTCCAGAACGATTCAGGCATCACGGGCAGGGAGAACAGGCTGAGCATGTTCTCTTTATTCGGCTCACTCAGCTCAATACACACCGTGAGCGGGGCAATGGCTTTGACCGTAACGCCTTTATAGACAATGCGGAACTGGGGAACGCCCTCAGTCATAAATTTGTGAAATGTGAAGGCAATGTCGCTGGCTTTGACCGGCGTCCCATCGTGAAAACGCGCCCGTGGGTTAATCGAAATTTCCGCCCACGCGAAGTTATCCGCGTAACGCACGTTGTCCGCAATCAGCGGGTAGTAACTGCCGGGTTCATCATCAGACGTAACAAACAGCGTATCGTAGAGCGATTCTGTTCGCGCTGCCGCCACGCCGCGCAGGGCGAAGCGGTTGAAGTTGTCGAACGTCCCCGTGGCGGAGAGGGTCACGTTTCCGCCTTTTGGCGCGGCAGGGTTGACGTAATCAAAGTGCGTAAAATTGACCGCGTACTTTGGCTCACCAATCACGGAGAACGCGATGTTCTCTTTGATGGTTTGCGCCTGGCTGGACAGGCTCGTTAATGCCAACAGCAGCAATATAAAGCGCATAAGCATCTCGCGGCGGCTCCCTTTCGACTGACCGGCTCAGTTAAGCTGAATAATAAGTGACGTCACGGGCAATGTGAAATCATTCAACGTTCAGGCTGCCATTGGCGGAACTGCTCCAGCGGCATCGGGCGGCTAATCCAGTAACCCTGAAGGAAAACAACGCCATGTTCGCGCAGCCAGGCTGCCTGCTCCGGCGTCTCCACCCCTTCGGCGACGGTCGACATATTCAGTCGTCTTGCCAGGGTGAGTACGGCATCAAGCACCGGGGAGGTGACGGTTTCCGTCCCGATCGCGTTGACAAAACCCCGGTCAATTTTGATGTAATCCATGGTGAAACGCTCAAGGTAAATCAGCGCACTGTGGCCGGTACCAAAATCATCAATCGCAATTTCAAAGCCTTCATTGTGCAGCCATTCGAAAAGATTGTTGGCTTCCCGATGGTTAACCATGTCGCGCTCGGTGATTTCCAGCACGATCTGGAAATGATCCGGCGGCATTAAGTCCAGGAAAGTGCGCATATCCTCTTTGAAGCTTTCCGCATGAAGATGCCCCGGCGCAATGTTAATGCCCAGTTTTGCGCCCGGCGGCAGAAGGGTCTGTAATACCGGCGCGTCGCGGATGATGAGGTCAAAAAGATGCAGCGTCAGCGGCACAATCAGCTTCTGCGCTTCGGCGAAGTTGATAAAGGCATCAGGCGGAATTTCCCCCATCGTCGGGTGTTTCCAGCGCATCAGGACTTCGACACCGCGCATTTGCAGCGTCTCTGCATCCACAACAGGCTGATACACCACATAAAACTGGCCACGTTTAATGGCGCTCAGGATCTCTTTGCCTGGGTTAAGACGCGTGGTGAGGATATAGAAATTAAGCGAGCCGGCCGCGATCCCGCAGACCAGTCCAAAGAACACCGCGAACAGGATTTCATCGCTCGTCCACTCTTCGGCGTACAGTTTGATCGTCAGCGGAACCTTTTTTAGGGTCGCGGTACGCGCTGGCGTTTCATGTAAATTCTGTGCCTTCACCAGTGTGGCGGACCTGGTCGACAACGCATTGTCGCCAATGATGATGGCAATGCCCGCGAACTCGTTCTGACGTGCGGTGTAAAGCATATACGGAGTCAGGTTGATGTTTACCGAAGTAAACACGCCGCCGTCCTTCACCAGCGGATTTCGATACCAGATGGCAATCGCGGGTCTGTGCGGCATCATCGGTGTACCCGGCAGTAACGCCATATCAATCTGTTTATCGATGTGCAGCTCGGGTATCAGCTCTTCCATCGGGACGTTCATCGGACCGGTGGCTGAAGAGCAGTACGCCAGTTTATCCCTGACCAGCAAAAAGGCGCGCACGTTAAGGCTAAAGGCCGCGCGAGAGGTCAGCTCAGCATTGACGTCGTGGCAGCTGTTCAGCGTGAGCGGCTGAAGGAGATCGATAGAGCTTTTCAACTCATCGAAGTAGCTTTCCATGTAGATGCTCACGTCGTCAATCAGGGTGTCGAATCTGACTTCCCGCTTGTGGTAGCTCCAGAAAAATTGCAATGAACCCAGGAGCAGGGCTGTGATCAGGCCGGTGATAAGGCTGAGGAAAAGTATCTTGCGATTACTGGAGAAGTAGCGGGTGAACATAGACGTCGTGGTTCCTGGATTGCCGCTGAATGTATTCAGTGTAACGGGCAAAAAAAAACACCGCCGAAGCAGTGCTTTTTTTTATCATATCGCCGGCCAAGGGATAACCAACGATACAATGATTATTTTAACTGCGGGTCAGTACGCGGCGCGCTTCGTTATAGCGCTTCTTCCAGTAAGGTTCGTTCATGCTGGAAATGGTCACACCGCTGCTGGTGGAGGCATGTACAAACTGGTCATTGCCAATGTAGATGCCAACATGTCGACCTGTCGAACCCGCACGGAACAGGACTAAATCCCCGGTGCGCAGTTTAGTGCGTGAAATCGACTTGCCCATCTCCTGCTGTTCGTAAGTTGAACGCGGAAGATCTAACCCAAACTGCTCACGGAAAGTACGCTGTACGAAACCGGAACAATCAATGCCTTTTTTGGTGCTGCCGCCAAGACGATAACGCACGCCTTTCCAGTCAGCATACTGGTCCATAATACGGGACTTCACGTCCAGATTACGTACCATATTTTCAAATTCATCCTGAGAGGCTTGCAGTGACGAGGAATCTTCCATTCCCACAACACGCGTCTCAGGATGCATATTCTTTGCGGTGTTCGATGTACTACATGCAGATAACAGTACCGCCACTGCTATCGCCGGGATCCCCCGTAAGATATATCTCAAAATCGGTTGAGATTTGACCATTTTGTTTATTATCCCTTGAAGTCCTTAACGACAAATATCGTTATAAAAAATGCCAAACGTGACGAGACTAATTATCTGTTCACAATGAGACAATTCTTTCTGATCACATTTGTGGCGTAGCGCACAAATTTATTCACCAGCGAAATAATTATCTCTATGGGGCAAAACGAGTCCGAGATTAACCGATTGCCTGGGGTATTGCGAGCAAAAAAAGCCTTTTTTTTATAAGAAATTGTGATACAGAAAGTAAAAATTGATAATTGTTCAAAAAACGCACGATCAAGGTTAAAAACCGTGCAACACATTCATTTTTATCACGAATATTGTGACGAAATGATGACGGGAGGGGGTGAAAGGGGAGAAAAGTGCATCAAGGATCAAAACGATCCCTGATGCATAGTGTTAATTAAGGTTAATTATTGGTTTCTGATTTGTTGCGTTTTGCCGGGGAGGTAGCGATCGAACACGGCTATTATCTTGTCGCTCAGCGGTGTCATCAGACACCACGGCAGCGCAACCAGCACAGAAGAGAGCGAACCGACTGCAATATCAGTAAACCAGTGAGCGCCAATCATTACCCGTGGGAAGGCAAAAACCACAAAAATAATCAGGGCTATCGCAAAGGCTTTTCGGCCGAAATAGCGGAGCATCACGCCGGAAAAAATAAGCAGCATCATTCCGTGATCGCCCGGGAAACTGGCCTTCGACGCATCTTTCGTTGGAATATGCAGCAGCTCGCTGACGCGATAAATATCGGGGAAGAACAGCGTTGGGCTGGAACGCTTAACCGGAATAATGGCCGTTGCCAGCTGGTTAATTACCACCGCAAGCAGCAACATCATCAAACCAATAATCAGAATACGGCGGCGTCCTGTTTTGTCCTCTTTCAGCCAGAAAGAGAGCATCAGGCCGCCCATCGCCAGCAGCGAGCAGCCGTCAAAGGCGCGGTTATTCGTGATAGCAACCAGCCACAGGAAGGCTTCGCTCTTCACCAGCTCCTGGTTGAAGAAGTGAAAAATGGCAGAATCCAGCGGAAACCAGACACCATGATTCGCCGGGATATACCAGGAGAAAAAGAGCGCCAGACCGGCGACATTAAGCAGTAATATCAGGGGAAGTCGAGTCGTCATAACATTCAGCATAGAGTGAAATCTGGGGCAACGTTAGCCGCCCAAACTTAAACGAAGCTTCAACAGGCTGGACTGCAGGGCATTCCAGTCGGCGTTAACCGCACTAATTAACTCTATTCGGCTATCAGGTGGCGCCACATTTTGCGTTTCGATAAAGAAATCTTCGCCCTGACGGTTGATCCGCACCAGCCCGTCCGGGGTGCGCATGATCCCTTTAACACGATCGACCGGAGCCAGTCTGGCCCATTCGAGTACGCCGATGGTAACGAAAACGGTATCCGCATCGAAAATCCATCCGCAGGCCTGATAGCCCTGGCCGCTGTTAAGGTTACGACGCCAGCGCTGGTGTTCCGGCAGACTCAGGGCAGCCAGACCCTGTTTTTGCGGATGGCTGTGGGCGTGTTCCGCGCTTGCCGGGAGCGCCGCCAGGTTCAGGCGAGGCAGGTCAAGCAGGGCGTTATCAATTTTCCCCTGGGTGGTCTGCACCCGCTGACGGTTGCCACCGAAGTGCTGCCACCATGTCTCCAGCGCGGACTGGCTTTCCGCCGTTGCGCGATCCTCTTTATTGGCGACGATAATATCTGCCGAGGCGAGCTGGTCGCGAAAGTTCTCGTTGGTCACGGCTTTTTCATCCAGCAGCTGACGGGGGTCCAGCAGGCACAGCGTGGCACGCAGATCGATCCACGGCTCGTAGACCGGCGCGGTCAGTAAATCGAGAATTTGCTTCGGATGACCCAGCCCGGTCGGTTCAATCAGCAGACGGTCTGGTTTGCCCTGACGCAGCAGCGTATTCAGCCCGACCTGCATCGGCAGACCATTTACGCAGCACATGCAGCCACCGGGGATCTCTTTGATCATCGCGCCGCTGTCTGCCAGTAATGCGCCATCAATACCCACTTCGCCAAATTCATTGACCAGGACGGCCCATTTTTCTGCCGGATCCTTATTGGCCAGCAGGTGGAGAATTGAGGTGGTTTTACCGCTGCCGAGAAAACCGGTAATGAGGTTGGTTTTGGTCACGTGCGCTCCAGTCGATAATTGTGATGCTATAACAATTATCCATCATCCTGGCGAAAAACGGGCGCAATGAGAAGGGGGAGGGCGAACGGAGGCAATCGCCGTTCGCCTTAAGCGCAATAATCGCTAAATATTTAACGTTTCGATAACAGCCTGACGCGCGCCATGGCGGGCGATGCGCTGATAGGCCTGGCTGATGGCCTCCACGAAAATGCTATTTTGTGCGAGATCGTGACCAAAGATTTCACTCAGCCCCAGCAGGGCGTTGACGCGCTCAGCGTCGCTGCTGGCTGCAACAAGGGTGCGGATTTTATCACTCAGCGGATCGCGCACATCAATCGCGTCGCCACGCTCGTCGGTACCGCTGACGTAGCGGATCCAGCCTGCAACGCCCAGGGCCAGCAGCGGCCACGCGGTTTTACGTTCAAGATGGATGCGGATCCCATCCAGCATGCGTTGCGGCAATTTCTGGCTTCCGTCCATCGCAATTTGCCAGGTCCGGTGCTGCAGTGCCGGATTGGCAAAGCGTTCAAGCAGGCTATCGGCATAAGCCGTGAGGTCGACATCCTTAATACGCAGCGTAGGAGCCTGCTCATTTAGCATTAACCGACGTGCGGCTTCGCGAAAAGCGGTGTCTTCCATACATTCGTTGATGTGCGCATACCCGGCGAGGTAGCCCAGATACGCGAGGAAAGAGTGGCTGCCGTTGAGCATGCGCAATTTCATCTGTTCCCACGGCAGAACGTCCTGCACCATTTGTACACCAGCCACTTCCCATGCCGGGCGTCCGGCAACAAAGTTGTCTTCCACTACCCACTGAATAAACGGTTCGCAGCTGATAGCACAAGGATCTTCTACTCCAAGCTCTTTCGTGATTTCTGCCAGCGACGCCTCGGTCGCGGCGGGAACAATTCGGTCGACCATGGTTCCCGGAAAGCTCACATGTGAATCAATCCACTCTGCCAGCGCCGGGTCGCGTTTCTGGGCCATCCCTAATACCGCGTTTTTCACCACATGGCCGTTATCAGGGATGTTGTCGCAGGAGAGGACGGTAAAAGCGGACAAACCGCGTTCACGGCGGCGGTGGAGCGCCTCGACCAGGATCCCGGGCGCGGAGTGCGGTTCAGACGGGTTCTCCAGATCGTGAACGATCCGGGAGTTGTGCAAATCCAGATTACCGGTGGCGGGATCGATGCAATAACCTTTCTCTGTGATGGTGAGCGACACAATGGCGACCTGAGGTTCACAAAATTTCTCAATGATGGCAGGCAGAGAATCCAGTTTTGCGTTCAGACATTCATGGACGGCACCGACGATAATCGGCTGGTTTCCCTCCGCCCCTTTTTCCAGCACGGTGAAGAGATGATCCTGTGCGCGCAACTGGCTCATCAGCACGTCGCCGCTGAAGAGGCTAATCTCACAAATACCCCAGTCGCCGCCTTTCTCATTCAGCACCCGGTTTGTTAACAAGGCCTGATGCGCCCGGTGAAATGCGCCGAAGCCAAAATGGACGATGCGAGAGCGTAACTGCTTACGATCGTAGCGAGGGAGCTGGACATGGGCAGGAAGCGAGGTGGAGGCAATTGTCTTCATGAAATACACACCTGATTAACCATTAATTAACAACGCCAGTGTAAAGTTATATGACAGCAAATTAAATTGGTGAGCCGTAAATATCCCCGAAGTGTGAGTTTGATCAATCAATGTGTGGCGGTGTGTTGACCCTTTACGGCAAACATGTATGGTAGTCGTCATCGTAGTCATCCATATTGGTATAACAACTTTAGAGGTGAGGCAATGGAACAGACCTGGCGTTGGTACGGGCCGAACGATCCGGTTTCTCTTGATGATGTGCGTCAGGCTGGCGCAACGGGTGTCGTGACGGCGCTGCATCACATTCCTAATGGTCAGGTATGGCCGATTGAAGAAATCAAAAAGCGTCAGGCGCTGCTGGCGGAAAAAGGCCTGACCTGGTCTGTGGTGGAAAGCATCCCGGTTCACGAAGATATCAAAACCCATTCAGGTGATTATCAGACCTGGATTGCCAACTACCAGCAGAGCATTCGTCACCTGGCGGCCTGCGGTATTGATACTGTTTGCTATAACTTCATGCCCATTCTTGACTGGACGCGAACCGATCTTGAGTACACGTTGCCGGACGGCTCAAAAGCGCTGCGTTTCGATCAGATTGCCTTTGCCGCATTTGAGCTGCACATCCTGAAACGTCCTGGTGCAGAAGCCGATTACACGGCTGAAGAGCAGCAGCAGGCGCTCGCGTGGTTTAACGCAGCCAGTGACGCCGAGATTGAAAAGCTGACCCGCAATATTATTGCTGGCCTGCCGGGCGCTGAAGAGGGCTATACGCTGGATCAGTTCCGCGCGCGTCTGGCGGAATACGGGAATATCGATAAAAACCAGCTGCGTGAAAACATGGCGTTTTTCCTGCGCGCTATCGTACCGGTAGCGGAAGAAGCGGGCGTACGCCTGGCTGTGCACCCGGACGATCCTCCGCGTCCTATTCTCGGTTTACCGCGTATCGTGTCCACGATTGAAGATATGCAGTGGCTGAAAGAGACCGTGGACAGTATCTATAACGGATTCACCATGTGTACCGGCTCTTACGGCGTGCGTGCGGATAACGATCTGGTGCAGATGATTGAAACCTTCGGCGATCGTATTCACTTCACGCATCTGCGTGCGACCTGTCGTGAGGATAATCCAAAAACCTTCCATGAAGCAGCGCACCTGGGCGGCGATGTGAATATGGTCGCGGTAGTGGATGCGATTCTGGCGGAAGAGGTACGTCGTAAGCACGCGGGTGACGTTCGTCCTATCCCGTTCCGTCCCGATCATGGTCACCAGATGCTGGACGATCTGCGTAAGAAAACGAACCCAGGTTATTCGGCAATTGGTCGTCTGAAAGGCATGGCGGAAGTGCGGGGCGTTGAGCTGGCGCTGAAGATGACGAAATACCCGGAACTGCTGTAACGTCTGTTGCCCGGTGGCGCTGTGCCACCGGGCGAATATCGCATTAGTCTGCGCGACCCATATAGCGTTTTTCTTCGATATGGATGCGGATTTTCTCGCCCGCGGAGAGGTATTCTGGTACCTGCACCACCAGACCGGTCGTCAGGGTTGCTGGTTTGTTGCGGGCACTTGCGGATGCACCTTTGATGCCCGGAGCCGTTTCCACGATTTCCAGATCCACGGTCTGCGGCAGCTCCAGCGCCAGCAGCACGCCATCCCAGGTCAGAACCTGCATGTCAGGCATCCCGCCTTCAGGAATAAAGAGGAGTTCTTCTTCAATCTGATCTTTGGTGAAGATATACGGGGTGTAATCTTCTTTATCCATGAACACGTATTCGTTGCCATCAATGTAGGAAAAATCAACATAGCGGCGGGTCAGGGTCACGGTATCAACGATATCGTCACCTTTAAAACGTTCTTCCACTTTCAGACCGGTACGCACATCGGCGAAACGCATTTTGTACAGCGTTGCTGCACCACGGGCGCTCGGGGCCTGAATATCGATATCTTTCACAATCAGCAGCTTGCCGTTGTAATTCAGTACCATACCTTTCTTAATTTCGTTCGCTCTTGGCATTGCAGTAATCCTGTTTACGGGTGGTAAAAAATATCGCGCCAAATTACTCGTGCTCGGCCTTTCAGGCAAGCGGAATTCGTGGCTTTTGCTATCAATACACAAAAGGTGTTACTGTGCGCGCAATGCCCGACTACGCGGGCGTTCTTCAGCGAAAGAGAGCCTGTATGGATTGTCGTCCCGATTGTGGCGCGTGTTGTACCGCACCGTCCATTTCAAGCCCCATTCCTGGCATGCCGGACGGCAAACCTGCCAATACCCGCTGTGTGCAGCTTGCTGAAAATAACCTGTGCATGATCTTTGGTTCCCCGCTGCGCCCGAAAGTCTGTTCCGGCCTTCAGCCGTCCGCGGAGATGTGCGGCAGCACGCGCGCGCAGGCGATCACCTACCTTCTTGAGCTGGAAGCGCTCACCGCCCCTTAAACGTCCTTAATTCGCGCCAGACACCCTATCGTCAGCGTACACATCACCAGCGCAATCCAGAATACCGTGTGATAGCTCCAGATCTCGGCCACGATGCCTGCCATCGAGCCTGCAATAATCCAGCCCACGCGAGTGGTATTGGTATAAAGGGTGGTGGCGGAGCCTGCCTGGCCTGGCATCAGGTCCTGGAAATAGAGCATGCCAATCCCGGCGAGTATGCCGATATAAATGGCGTTGAGAAGCTGCAATGCCAGCAAGAGTCCTGGCGTGTGCACCGTCAGCATACCGATATAGAACAGCAGTCCTGCGACAGCCGCGATGCGCATTAAAAAACGCTTTCCGAAACGCTTCGCGTAATAGCCCGCGATCAGCATGGTCGGGATCTCAAGCCCAGCCGCGGTTCCCATCATAATGCCCGCCAGCTTCTCTGGCAGATGCAGCTCATCAATAATAAACAGCGGCATGTTGATAATATAAAGGCTGTTTGTTCCCCACATCAACGTACAGATAACAAACAGGAGCAGCGCATCACGACGGTTACGGCGCGGGGCTTCCAGTACGCCTGAAGCCACTTTGGGCTCTTTGCGCATCGACGGCAGGAAGAACCACACCATGGTGCCGCACACCACAAACGCGACAGCCGCACTCAGGTACATCACCGTAAAGCCAAACCCCATCGCCAGGGCATACGCCAGCGGCGGGCCAATGACCCATGCCAGCGACACCTGGGCACGCAGAATAGAGCTGAACATCACCGCTTCACGACCGGTATGGTCGGCGTGCTCGCGGGCGAGGGCGAACATCTGCGGGTTCGCCGTGGAACCGAAGCTGCTCAGGAACACCCCCACGAACAGCAGGATGAAATAGTTGCGGTTAAAAGCAAACAACACGCAGGCAAACACCCCGAGAAGGCAGCAAAAGACGATCAGACTTTTACGATCGCCTTTTCTGTCGGAACGTCCCGCCAGAAACTGACTCACCAGAATGCCGATGATGGCACTGCCGGTAAAAAAGAAGCCAACCATTGCCGGACGGGCGTGGACTTCATTGGTCAGAAACAGGCTCAGCGTGGGCGTCTGTAACGCCCCGGCAATGCCGGTAAGGAAGGCAACAATCAAAAACGCCGTGGACGTCAAATCAAAGGGTTTTGGCGAGGCGGCGGCAGGGGTGTTATGCATACTTTCAGTATCAGCAAGTCATAAAGAGACGCGGAGTGTACGACGCTTGTCAGAAAATAAACAGGTACTGCGGTCAATTTCGCCACGAAAAATCAAAATGCCATTTCAATTAACAATCGCGGGCTGAACTTAGCTGAAACTGACTTGCTGAACGTCAGCAAGATTCAGCTGAGCGAAGAAGAAATGTGCTGTATCTCTAAATTCTGCATCGCCATTTGTAACTTTTCTTGCAAGGTTAAGCAGAAAGCGCAAGACTTTTTGAAACGTTTCAGCGCTATCTTGTTTTAACAAACGGAGCAGGCTAGCGCATTTTTTCTCATTTAAGCTGAAACGATTCAAGTTCAGCAGGAGAGGAGAACCATGTTCCAGTTATCTGTTCAGGATATCCACCCGGGCGCTCAGGCCGGGAACAAAGAAGAGGCCATTCGCCAGGTTGCCGCTGCCCTTGTGCAGGCGGGTAATGTCGCGGACGGCTACGTTAACGGCATGCTGGCGCGCGAGCAGCAGACCTCCACTTTCCTCGGCAATGGCATTGCCATTCCGCACGGTACAACGGACACCCGCGATCAGGTGCTGAAAACCGGCGTTCAGGTTTATCAGTTCCCTCAGGGTGTGGTGTGGGGCGACGGTCAGGTTGCTTACGTGGCAATCGGTATCGCTGCCAGCAGCGACGAGCACCTGGGCCTGCTGCGTCAGCTGACGCATGTGCTGAGCGATGATTCGGTGGCTGAACAGCTGAAGTCCGCGACGACTGCGGAAGAGCTGCGCGCGTTGCTGATGGGCGAAAAACAGAGTGAAGCGCTGAAACTGGATAATGAAACATTGACCCTGGATGTTGTGGCGAGCGATCTGGTCACGCTGCAGGCGCTGAACGCAGGCCGTCTGAAAGAAGCCGGTGCGGTAGACGCGTCCTTTATCACGCGCGTTATCAATGAGAAGCCGCTGAACCTGGGACAAGGTATCTGGCTGAACGACAGTGCTGAAGGCAACCTGCGCAGCGCTATCGCGGTGAGCCGCGCGGCCAACGCGTTTGACGTTGAGGGCGCGCACGCTGCGATGCTGGTCACCGTCGCGATGACCGATGAACAGCCTGTTTCCGCGCTAAAACGTCTTGGCGATCTGCTGCTGAATGACAAGGCTGAAAAACTGCTGAACGCTGACGCAAGCACGCTGCTGGCGCTGCTGACCAGCGATGATGTGCTGACTGATGACGTGCTGACCGCTGAGTTTGTAGTGCGTAACGAGCACGGCCTGCATGCCCGTCCTGGCACCATGCTGGTGAATACCATTAAACAATTCGAAAGTGAGATTACCGTGACTAACCTTGATGGCACGGGCAAACCGGCCAACGGCCGTAGCCTGATGAAAGTTGTCGCGCTGGGCGTGAAGAAAGGTCACCGTCTGCGCTTTACCGCACAGGGTGCTGATGCTGAACAGGCGCTTAAAGCGATTGGCGACGCCATCGCGGCAGGTCTGGGGGAGGGCGCATAATGAGCAGACGTGTTGCGACTATTACGCTGAACCCGGCATACGACCTGGTGGGGTTTTGCCCGGAGATTGAGCGCGGCGAAGTAAACCTCGTGCGTACCACTGGCCTGCATGCTGCAGGTAAAGGGATTAACGTCGCGAAAGTGCTCAAGGATCTCGGTATCGATGTCACCGTGGGCGGATTCCTCGGTAAAGATAACCAGGATGGTTTCCAGCAGCTGTTCAGCGAACTGGGGATTGCTAATCGTTTTCAGGTTGTTCAGGGCCGTACCCGTATCAACGTCAAGCTGACGGAGAAAGACGGCGAAGTGACCGATCTGAACTTCTCAGGCTTCGAGGTGACTCCGTCAGACTGGGAGCGCTTCGTGAACGACTCTCTGACCTGGCTTGGTCAGTTCGACATGGTCTGCGTCAGCGGCAGCCTGCCGTCCGGCGTGAGCCCGGAAGCGTTCACCGACTGGATGACGCGTCTGCGAAGCCAGTGCCCATGCATTATTTTTGACAGCAGCCGTGACGCGCTGGTCGCCGGCCTGAAAGCCTCGCCGTGGCTGGTGAAGCCGAATCGCCGCGAACTGGAGATCTGGGCTGGCCGTAAGCTGCCAGAATTAAAAGATGTGATTGACGCTGCCCATGCGCTGCGCGAGCAGGGTATCGCTCACGTGGTTATCTCTCTTGGTGCAGAAGGGGCGCTGTGGGTTAACGCTTCTGGCGAATGGATCGCCAAGCCGCCATCGGTTGACGTTGTCAGCACCGTTGGCGCAGGGGATTCAATGGTTGGCGGTCTGATTTATGGCCTGCTGATGCGTGAATCCAGTGAACATACTTTACGTCTTGCCACCGCCGTTGCTGCCCTGGCCGTTAGCCAGAGCAATGTCGGTATTACCGATCGTACCCAGTTAGCCGCGATGATGGCGCGCGTTGACTTAAAACCTTTTAACTAACAGCAGGAGAGGAATAATGAAAACGCTGCTGATCATTGACTCCGGTCTCGGACAGGCTCGCGCCTATATGGCGAAGACCTTGCTGGGAGCGGCGGCGAACAAAGCACATCTTGAGATGACGGATAACCCGGGCGACGCCGAAATGGTGATTGTTCTGGGGGATAAAATTCCCGCTGACAGTGCGCTGAATGGCAAAAAAGTGTGGCTGGGCGACATCAATCGCGCGGTGGCACACCCGGAACTTTTCCTGAGCGAAGCGAAAGGTCATGCGTCTGTTTACAGCGCACCGGTCGCGGCGCCGGTTGCCGCGTCCGGACCAAAACGTATCGTGGCGATCACGGCCTGCCCGACGGGCGTGGCTCATACCTTTATGGCGGCTGAAGCCATTGAAACCGAAGCGAAAAAACGCGGCTGGTGGGTAAAAGTTGAAACACGTGGATCCGTTGGTGCGGGCAACGCAATCACCCCTGAAGAGGTGGCTGAAGCCGATCTGGTGATGGTTGCGGCTGACATCGAAGTGGACCTGGCGAAATTTGCCGGTAAGCCGATGTACCGCACGTCAACGGGCCTGGCGCTGAAAAAGACCGCTCAGGAGTTTGATAAAGCGCTGGTGGAAGCGAAGCCGTATCAGGCAACGGGGTCCACGCAAACTGCGACGGAAGGTAAGAAAGAGTCAGCTGGCGCCTATCGCCATCTGCTGACCGGCGTGTCTTATATGCTGCCGATGGTGGTGGCGGGCGGTCTGTGTATTGCCCTCTCGTTCGCGTTTGGTATTACCGCGTTTAAAGAAGAAGGCACGCTGGCTGCTGCCCTGATGCAGATTGGTGGTGGTTCCGCGTTTGCCCTGATGGTGCCGGTGCTGGCAGGCTTTATCGCCTTCTCCATCGCTGACCGTCCGGGCCTGACGCCGGGTCTTATCGGCGGTATGCTGGCGGTGAGCACCGGTTCTGGCTTTATCGGCGGTATCATTGCCGGTTTCCTGGCGGGTTACGTTGCGAAGCTTATCAGCTCGAAGCTGAAACTGCCGCAGAGTATGGAAGCGCTGAAACCGATCCTGATCATCCCGTTGATTTCCAGCCTGGTGGTGGGTCTGGCGATGATTTACCTCATCGGTAAACCTGTAGCGGGTATCCTGGCGGGTCTGACCCACTGGCTGCAAACCATGGGTACCGCGAATGCGGTACTGCTGGGAGCTATTCTCGGTGGCATGATGTGTACCGACATGGGTGGCCCGGTGAACAAAGCAGCATACGCATTCGGTGTTGGCCTGCTGAGTACCCAGACCTACGCGCCAATGGCAGCGATTATGGCGGCCGGTATGGTGCCACCATTGGCTCTTGGCCTGGCAACCATCATTGCACGTCGTAAATTCGACAAAGCGCAGCAGGAAGGGGGGAAAGCTGCCCTGGTACTTGGCCTGTGCTTTATCACCGAAGGGGCAATTCCGTTCGCGGCGCGTGACCCAATGCGCGTTCTGCCATGCTGTATCGTGGGGGGCGCGGTAACCGGTGCTATCTCCATGGCGGTTGGCGCGAAACTGATGGCACCACATGGCGGTCTGTTCGTGCTGCTGATCCCAGGTGCAATCACGCCAGTGCTGGGTTATCTGCTGGCGATTGTGGCCGGTACGCTGGTGGCAGGTCTCTCTTACGCGGTGCTGAAACGTCCGGAAGCGGAAGGGGTCGCGAAAGCGGCGTAAGCGGTAAAACAATAAAAAAGCCGGGTGCTTATGCGACCCGGCTTTTTTTATGCCGCCTGTTCAGCGGTTTGCTGTGCCTTCAGCCAGGCAATCTCTTCTGCCCAGATGTCCGGATTAATGGTTTCCAGCACCATCGGGATACCGTCGAAACGGGCATCCTGCATAATAAAGCGAAACGCATCGTGGCCGATATTGCCTTCACCGAGGCTGTGATGGCGGTCCACGCGGCTGCCAAACGCGCTTTTCGCATCGTTCAAGTGCATTCCGCGCAGATACTTGAAGCCCACAATGCGTTCAAACTCATCGAAGGTCTTTTTCGTCTCATCAAGCGTTCGCAGATCGTAACCCGCGGCAAAGGCATGGCAGGTATCAATACATACGCCCACGCGGGATTTATCCTCCACGCCGTCAATAATGGCCGCCAGATGTTCGAACTTAAAGCCGAGGTTACTGCCCTGCCCGGCGGTGTTCTCGATGACCGCCGTCACGCCCTGGGTTTTATCCAGCGTGATGTTGATGGATTCGGCAATGCGCGCCAGACAGGCATCTTCGTCAATCTGCATCAGATGACTTCCCGGATGGAAGTTCAACAGCGTCAGCCCAAGCTGCTCGCAGCGCTGCACTTCATCAAGAAACGCCTCGCGGGATTTCTCCAGCGCCTCCTGCACGGGATGGCCAAGGTTAATGAGATAGCTGTCGTGGGGAAGGATTTGACCCGGCCCGTAGTGGTATTTCTCACAGGCGGCTTTGAAATCATCAATCACTTCAGAGGTGAGCGGGGCGGCGCGCCACTGGCGCTGGTTCTTGGTGAACAGGGCGAAAGCGGTCGCCTCAATTTCGGCGGCGCGAATGGCGGCATTCGCAAGGCCACCTGCAGCGCTGACGTGCGCTCCAACATATTTCATAAAGGGACTCCTGTTAACCCGAAATACGTATGATAGCGGGTTAACAGGAGAAGGATGAAGTGGTTTATGCCATCAGGCTATGTACCGCGAGGTTAATCGCACCGCCGCCAACGATCAGCCAGATGAAGAGTACCAGCGCCATCAGCAGCGGTTTTGCACCTGCTTTTTTCAGCGCGCTCACGTGTGTCGTGACCCCGAGCGCCGCCATCGCCATCGCCAGCAGGACGGTATCCAGCGTGACCAGCATATCCACCACGGCTTTCGGCAGCAGGTGGAAGGAGTTAAATACCGCCACCACGATGAAAAGAATCGCAAACCACGGAATGGTGATTTTACTCTTCTGGCTACTGCCTGCCGGCGCAAGTTGTTTTACGCGAGCGGCCAGGATAATCAGGAACGGAGCCAGCATCATGACGCGCAGCATTTTGGCAATGACCGCGGCATTTTCCGCATCCGGATTAATGGCGTGACCCGCCGCCACCACCTGAGCCACTTCATGCATGGTTGAACCAATATAAATGCCGTAGGTCTCGGGGCTAAACCAGTGCGCAACCAGCGGGTACATGGCCGGGTAGAGGAAAATCGCCAGCGTACCGAAAATAACCACGGTCGCGACGGCAACCGTCACTTTGCTGGCTTCTGCCTTAACGACAGGCTCGGTTGCCAGTACCGCGGCAGCCCCGCAGATGCTGCTGCCGGCACCAATCAGCCAGCAGGTTTGTTTATCCAGCCCAAACACTTTCTGGCCAATAAAGCAGGCCAGTAAAAAGGTGCTGGTCAGGGTCAGGACGTCAATAGCGATCCCGCTGACGCCGACATCCGCAATCTGTGAAAAGGTCAGGCGGAAGCCGTAAAGGATAATCCCGAGGCGCAGCAGATGCTGTTTGGCGAAAATAACCCCGCCATCACAGGACTTCCAGATATGGGGGTAAACGGTATTTCCCACCACCATGCCGAGCAATATTGCCAGCGTTAAGGCACTAAAACCTGCCCCGGCGACGGCCGGAATGCTGCCGCCCCATAACGCTACGCCAGTTACCACCGCGCTGAGCGCAAGACCCGGCACGAAGTGCCACAATGTACGTTGATGCTGTAAGGTGTGTTCTGACATAACCTTCTCCTTTATCTGGCTAAAAGGTTACGGCGTTGTGGCTTAAAAATAAAATTGATTATATACTTATAATCAATCTATATAAGTGGTAAGTGACCATGCACATTACGTTGCGTCAGCTGGAAGTTTTTGCCGAAGTGCTGAAAAGCGGGTCGACGACGCAGGCCTCGCAAATGCTGGCGCTGTCCCAGTCCGCGGTCAGCGCGGCCCTGACCGAACTGGAAGGGCAACTGGGGGTTCAGCTTTTCGACAGAGTGGGGAAACGGTTGGTCGTCAATGAACATGGCCGCCTGCTGTACCCGCGCGCGCTGGCATTGCTGGAGCAGGCGACTGAAATCGAACAATTGTTCCGCGAAGAGAACGGAGCCATCCGCGTTTACGCCAGCAGTACGATCGGCAATTATATTCTGCCGGAAGTGATTGCCCGCTATCGCCGGGATTTCCCGACCCTGCCGCTGGAGATGAGCGTTGGCAATAGCCAGGATGTCATCAATGCGGTGATCGATTTCCGCGTGGACATCGGTTTGATTGAAGGGCCGTGTCACAACGTCGATATCATTGCTGAACCCTGGCTGGAAGATGAGCTGGTGGTGTTCGCCTCGCCAGCCTCTTCTTTATTACAGGGTGAAGTGACGCTGGAACGGCTGGCTCAGGCGCAGTGGATCCTCCGGGAACAGGGCTCCGGTACCCGTGAAATTGTCGATTACCTGCTGCTCTCTCACCTGCCGCATTTCCGGCTGAGTATGGAGCTGGGCAACTCGGAAGCCATCAAACACGCGGTTCGTCATGGGCTGGGCATCAGCTGTCTCTCCCGGCGGGTGATTGCTGAACAGCTTGAGGCCGGCACGCTGGTCGAAATACCGCTCCCGTTGCCTAAACTGGTGCGCACGCTGTGGTGCATTCATCATCGTCAGAAACACCTTTCCAGCTCGCTGCAGCGTTTTCTGCGCTATTGCGACATGTAAACCCGCAATGCGGATCCTCTCTCCGTTGGGAGAGGGGAGATGCAGATGCGTGCTTTACTTATAATCCTGGCCGAGTCATGAAGCTCTCTTATAACTGAGCATTTCTGCCGGAAGGAACGCGTATCGTCTGCTACAATCGCGCCTCATTTGTTGAAGGGACAGCATTTTCACATGGTTTCAGAAATTAAAACCACAGAAGCGCCCGCGCTACGTCGCGAACTTAAGGCGCGTCACCTGACGATGATCGCTATCGGCGGTTCAATCGGTACAGGTCTTTTTGTTGCCTCTGGCGCAACAATTTCGGCAGCCGGCCCGGGTGGGGCACTTTTCTCTTATATCCTGATTGGCCTGATGGTGTACTTCCTGATGACCAGTCTGGGCGAACTGGCGGCGTACATGCCGGTATCCGGTTCGTTTTCGACCTACGGTCAAAAATACGTTGAAGAAGGCTTCGGCTTCGCGCTGGGCTGGAACTACTGGTACAACTGGGCCGTTACTATCGCCGTTGACCTGGTCGCCGCACAATTGGTGATGAACTGGTGGTTCCCGGACACGCCAGGCTGGATCTGGAGTGCGTTGTTCCTGGCAGTGATCTTCCTGCTCAACTACATCTCCGTGCGTGGTTTTGGCGAAGCGGAATACTGGTTCTCTTTGATCAAAGTGGCAACCGTCATCATCTTTATCGTCGTCGGTGTGGCGATGATCGTTGGTATTTTCAAAGGCGCTCAACCTGCAGGATGGAGTAACTGGAGCATTGGTGATGCGCCATTTGCGGGTGGATTCTCGGCCATGATTGGCGTGGCGATGATTGTCGGCTTCTCCTTCCAGGGAACCGAGCTGATCGGTATTGCTGCCGGTGAATCCGAGAACCCGGAGAAGAACATTCCACGCGCGGTGCGTCAGGTATTCTGGCGTATCCTGCTGTTCTATGTGTTTGCGATTTTGATTATCAGCCTGATCATTCCTTACACCGATCCAAGCCTGCTGCGCAATGATGTGAAAGACATCAGCGTTAGCCCGTTCACGCTGGTCTTCCAGCATGCCGGTCTGCTCTCCGCCGCGGCGGTGATGAACGCCGTTATCCTGACCGCCGTGCTCTCAGCGGGTAACTCCGGCATGTATGCGTCTACCCGTATGCTCTATACCCTGGCATGCGACGGCAAAGCGCCACGCATCTTTTCTAAGCTGTCCCGTGGCGGCGTACCGCGTAACGCCCTGTATGCCACAACGGTGATTGCCGGTCTGTGCTTCCTGACCTCCATGTTTGGCAACCAGACGGTGTACCTGTGGCTGCTCAATACGTCCGGTATGACGGGCTTTATCGCCTGGCTCGGGATTGCTATCAGCCACTATCGCTTCCGCCGCGGTTACGTTATGCAAGGTCATGACATCAATGACCTGCCGTATCGCTCAGGGTTCTTCCCGCTGGGGCCTATTTTCGCCTTCATTCTGTGCCTGATTATTACGCTGGGACAGAACTATGAAGCGTTCCTTGCGGACCGTATCGACTGGGGTGGTGTAACGGCGACCTACATCGGTATTCCGCTGTTCCTGATAATCTGGTTTGGTTACAAACTGACGAAGGGGACGCGCTTTGTTCGCTACAGTGAAATGGAATTTCCGGGACGCGTAAAACAATAACCGCACTTCCTCTCTTTTAGCCCGCTCGGTTGAGCGGGCTTTTTTATTGGCGATCAGAAGCTGTAGGTCATGCCGACAGTGTAACGGCGGCCATCAAGTACGGTATCGTAAGTCTCGTAATCAATCTGTTTATCCAGCACGTTATACACGCCTGCGGTTACCAGCAGGTTCTTGTTGGCGTTATAACGCAGACCCACATCAACCTGCGTGTAAGACGGTGTGCCCTGTGACATTGAGGTCCGGCTGAGATACTCAGAAGATTTGCCGCGGAAGTTCAGACGGCTCCAGAAGCCCACATCCTGCGTGGCCTGCCAGTCCAGCGTGGTGTTGAACATATGCTTAGGCATTTTATTCAGAGGCTTACCAGAGAACTGACCGCTCTTCTGCTCGGATTCGGTATAGGTGTAGTTAGCCGTCCAGTTAACATCCTGGGTGATTTTCCAGCCGAAAGTGGATTCCACACCGCGCATGTTGGCTTTGTCGACGTTGACCCGGTCGCTGACAAAATCGTAGGCATGACCGCCAATCGTACAGGCAGGGTCGGCACTGCTGTTACAGCGACGTACTTCAGTGATTTTGTTTTTGAAGTCGGTATTGAACAGCGTAACGCCGGCGTTAAGACTGTCATTGTTATCCCAGAGCAGGGCGATCTCTTCGCTCAGGCTCTTCTCCGGCTTGAGGTCCGGGTTACCCACGATCATGCCATCCAGCCGACCGCCGCCCGTTGCTTGACCCCAGTTGGCGGAGGACTGACGCAGATCCGGTGCACGGTAGCCGGCAGAAACGCCCCCTTTTAACGTCCACTGTTCTGCAAGGTGCCACACCCCATAACCGCGAGGCGTCCAGTTGGTGCCATAGTTCTGGTCTTTATCCATACGCAGACCACCGGTCGCCGTGAAGCTATCGGTCATCGCCCACTCATCTTCAGCAAACAGCGCCCAGCTCCAGCGCGTCAGTTTGTTGAGCCCGTCCGCCGCCTCAAGCTGGTTACCGTTGTCACGCAGCTTCTCATAGCGATACTGGCCACCGAGGGTCAGGGTATGGTCGCCGAGGAAGATCTGGTTCTGGTTGTTGAAAGTGGTGTTATACGAACGCATTTTGCGAACCGGGTTATTGGTCTCTTCCTGCTGGATGTAGCTGGTAGTGTTGAAGTCGCTGTAGTAACCGCTGTGGGTAAGGGAATAGGTCGTATGTTCGTAGCGGGTTTCGCTTTTGCTGTTTGGCGTGCAGGTTGTCCCGCGGCAGGTTTCAGTCGCTTTCGACTTGCCCGGCGTGCTGTTTCGGTCCTGAAGTTCGCGGGCAAAATCGAGGTCAAAATCGTTCTGCTCGTCCGGGGTAAAGTTCAGCGTGATCCCGCCGTTACGCATTTTCTGCTCATTGAAACCGTTCAGGATCTGATCTTCCGCGCGACGTGAGAGCAGGCCTGTCACTTTTGCACCGAGCAGTCCGTCAATTAACGGGCCGGAAGCGTAGGCGTTGGTCTGGAAGATATCCCCGGAATCATGGTTCTCCTGGAACGTGGCATCGCCGTGTAACGATCCGGTCCAGGCTTTGGTATTCGAGACTTTTTTGGTAATGATGTTGATTACGCCGCCCATTGCATCTGAGCCATAGAGCGATGACATGGGCCCGCGGATCACTTCGATGCGCTCGATAGACTCCAGCGGCGGTAGCCAGCCTTGCTCAATGCCCGAGTTATCGCTGTTCGGGCGCGTGCTGCGTGTGCTGACGCGCTTGCCATTGACCAGGAACAAGGTGTATTGGGACGCCATGCCGCGAATGCTGATATCGCTGCTGCTTCCGCCGCCCGTGACGACGACGCCCGGGACATCTTTTAGCGCATCGGTCACATCGCGGTAAGCCTTGTCTTCAATCTGCTGCTTTGAAATGACGGAGATAGAGGCTGGGGCATTCTGGATTTTTTGCTCAAAACCCGTGGCGGTCACCACCACGGTATCCGGGTCGGCTGCGTGAGCAAGAGGGGAGAGCATGGCGGCGCTGATGGCAACAGCCAGTAACGTAACGCGTGGTATTGTCATTTGAACATTCCATATCAAAAAGAAAAACACTCCATCGGGTAACCCTGAGAACTGTATGTATTTGTCTTGTAAGAACTCTTTGTGATGGAGAAGAGCCTGGAATTGTACAAAAGAATGTGAAATTGTAAACACAAATGATAATCGAAATCATTTGTGTTTTGGTATTGGTTAGTGAAACTGGCTTTTATTCAAAGGGATAGGGTTTTGAGACCCGGCAGACGGAGCGCCACCGGGCAAGAAGGGAGGAACTTACTTAAACAGATGCGCCGCATGGAAGCGGAGATGATCTTCAATAAATGACGCCATAAAGTAATAGCTGTGGTCATACCCTGGCTGGATACGCAGCGTCAGCGGCCAGTCCTTCTGGCGTGCCGCTTCGGCCAGAACCGCAGGTTGTAGCTGACCGGCGAGGAACTGATCCGCATCGCCCTGATCGATCAGCGTCGGGATGGCGTCCCCCGTGTTGCTGGCCAGCATCAGCGCACAGCCGTCCCACGCCTGCCATTTATCTGTGTCACTGCCCAGATAATGGGTGAAGGCTTTCTGACCCCATGGCACCTGGGTGGGGTTCACAATCGGGGCGAATGCCGACACGCTGGTGTATTTTCCCGGATTTTTAAGCGCCATTATCAACGCGCCGTGTCCACCCATGGAGTGTCCGCTAATGGCGCAGCGGTCGCTTACCTCAAATTCGGCCTGAACCAGCGCAGGCAGTTCGTCACGAATGTAATCATACATGCGGTAATGACGTGCCCAGGGCTGCTCTGTCGCGTTCAGGTAGAATCCGGCGCCTTTGCCCAGATCGTACCCGGCATCATCGGCGACATCATCGCCACGCGGGCTGGTATCAGGCATGACCAGCGCAATCCCCAGTTCAGCCGCAATACGCTGCGCGCCCGCTTTGGTGGTGAAGTTTTCGTCGGTACAGGTTAAACCGGACAGCCAGAACAGCACGGGTGGCTTTACGCCCGTTTCAGTTGGCGGCAAAAAAATGCTGAACGTCATGGCACAGTTCAGTACGCTGGAGTCGTGCCGCCAGCGCTGCTGTCGACCTTCAAAACAACGATGCTCTTCGAGCAGTTCCATGCAGGGCTCCTTAATACGAATTGCTATTCACTCGGCCCATAATACAGAGTTTTCATTTACCTGTGAGTAACTTTCACTTTCGCAGGACGGTAAGATGCGGCATCATAAATTAACTTTTCTTTAACAATTGGAGCGGTCATGGCGCTGCGTATCGCGCTCAGTGGGTTTGTGGTTCTGGTGGTAGCGATGGGGATAGGGCGCTTTGCTTTTACCCCTCAGGTGCCGCTAATGATTGCCGCCGGGCAACTCACGCTCACCAGCGCGGGCCTGGTGGCGGCGATGAACTATCTGGGCTATCTGGTGGGAGCATGGGATGCAATGCGTGCGCACCGCTTCGTTGAAACACGCCTCTGGTTGGGTATTTTTGGTGCAGTTGCGCTGACGCTGCTTTCCGCTGCGGCCGATAACGCCGTGGTACATGGCCTGCTGCGCTTTGTGATTGGCTGCATGAGCGGCTGGTCGATGGTGCTGATTGCCGCCTGGACCAACGAGCGGCTGGGACAACTGGGGAAACCGGGTCTCAGCGCCGCGGTATTTGCCGGGCCAGGTGCTGGTATTGCGCTCAGCGGGCTGCTTGCCGTCTATATCCAGACTAAGGCGCTTTCCGCCGGTGCAGCATGGCAAATCTACGGCGTACTGGCGCTGGTGCTTATCGCGCTGGTGGCCCGGTATCTGCCGCGGGCGGGTCAACTTCACCGGCCGGGCAGCGCACCGGAACCGCTCGTCCTCACGAAGAATTTAAAGCGCCTGGTCTGGAGCTACAGCCTGGCCGGGTTTGGCTATATCCTTCCGGCGACCTTTTTATCGCAAATGGCGGCCGTGCGTTTTCCCGGCAGTCTGTTTGCCCAGTTTGTCTGGCCGATATTTGGTATTGCCGCCGTGGCGGGCATTGCGCTCAGCATCGTTTTACGCCACACCTCAACCTCAAACCGCAGGCTGGCTATCGTATTGTGGTTGCAGGGGGCAGGCGTACTGGCAGCCTGGCTGCTGCCGGGGATTGGCGGGTTACTGACCGGCGGCTTGCTCGTTGGGGGCGGGTTCTTGTGTGCCGTTCAGCTCTCTTTACTTTATGGGCGCGAGCTGGCACCAGATCACACGCGCTACATGGCGGGACTGCTTACTACCGGTTATGCCATCGGTCAGTTGATTGGCCCGGTAACGTCGGCGTTGTCGACGTGGCTCACGCACCGACTGGAGCCTGCGCTGGGGCTGGCGGGCGTCGCGTTGTTCATCGGCGGCGCACTGGTCTGGGATCGTCAGGCCGAAAGGCAACAGCAATTGCAATAATTATCGTCGTGAATACTGGATTATGTGCGCCGCCTCACGCACAATGAGCGCACACTTTTGTCACAACGAGGGCAAAAGACGCCACACCTGCAGGAGAAAAGAATGCCATCACTCAGTAAAGAAGCAGCCCTGGTTCACGAAGCTCTGGTTGCGCGTGGTCTTGAAACGCCACTGCGTCCACCCGTTCAGGAACTGGACAATGAAACCCGTAAGCATCTGATTGCTGGGCATATGACCGAGATCATGCAACTGCTGAATCTCGATCTGAGCGACGACAGTCTGATGGAGACGCCGCACCGTATCGCAAAAATGTACGTTGACGAAATTTTCTCCGGCCTGGATTACGCCAATTTCCCGAAAATCACCGTCATTGAAAACAAGATGAAGGTGGATGAGATGGTAACGGTACGTGATATCACGTTAACCAGTACCTGCGAACACCACTTCGTGACCATCGACGGTAAAGCGACCGTGGCTTATATTCCTAAAGATACGGTGATTGGTCTGTCGAAGATTAACCGCATCGTGCAGTTCTTTGCTCAGCGTCCACAGGTGCAGGAGCGTCTGACGCAGCAGATCCTGACCGCGCTGCAAACGCTGCTGGGCACCAATAACGTGGCAGTATCTATCGACGCCGTTCACTACTGTGTGAAAGCGCGCGGCGTGCGTGATGCCACCAGTGCGACCACCACGACGTCGCTGGGCGGTCTGTTTAAATCCAGCCAGAACACCCGCCAGGAGTTTCTGCGCGCCGTGCGTCACCACAACTAATCTGACAGGGCAGGCTACATGGAGCGAAACGTCACGCTCGATTTTGTTCGAGGCGTCGCCATTCTCGGTATCCTGCTGCTTAACATCAGCGCCTTCGGCTTGCCGAAGGCGGCGTATCTCAATCCTGCGTGGTATGGCGACATCACCCGCAGCGATGCCTGGACGTGGGCCATCCTCGATCTCTTTGCCCAGGTCAAATTCCTCACCCTGTTTGCCCTGCTGTTTGGCGCAGGCCTGCAGCTACTGCTCAGGCGCGGCACGCGCTGGATCCAGTCGCGTCTGACATTGCTGGTGATCCTCGGCTTTATTCACGGGCTGTTCTTCTGGGATGGCGACATTCTTCTCGCCTATGGCTTAGTCGGGCTGATTTGCTGGCGGCTCATTCGCGATGCGCACAGCGTAAAAAGCCTGTTTAACACGGGTGTGATGCTTTACGTCATGGGCCTTGGCGTGCTGTTACTGCTGGGGATAATCTCCGGTGATGCGGCAAACCGTTCATGGATCCCCGATGCCGCCAACCTTCAGTACGAGCAGTACTGGAAGCTGAAAGGAGGCACGGAAGCGATAAGCAACCGTGCGGATATGCTTGGCGATAACCTGCTGGCGCTGGGCGCACAATATGGCTGGCAGCTGGCAGGGATGATGCTGATGGGGGCATCACTGATGCGCACCGGCTGGCTGAAAGGGGAGTTTTCCCTTCGCCACTATCGCCTGACGGGAGCCGGGTTAATTCTTCTCGGCGTGCTGATTAATCTGCCGGCCGTGATCATGCAGTGGCATCTGCACTGGAACTACCGCTGGTGTGCGTTTCTGCTTCAGGTCCCGCGCGAGCT
Source organism: Enterobacter sp. MEB024 (assembly GCF_030209635.1). NCBI lineage: Bacteria > Pseudomonadati > Pseudomonadota > Gammaproteobacteria > Enterobacterales > Enterobacteriaceae > Enterobacter > Enterobacter sp. MEB024. The sequence goes on from NZ_JARVRQ010000003.1 coordinate 184,619, forward strand.
GAGCGCGCCCTTCCAGACGATTGGCTATGCGGCACTCATTTACGGCTTTTGGCCACAAATGTGTCGCGCATGGATTGTCAGTGCCATTGCCTGCGTAGGCCGTATGGCCCTCAGCAATTACATTCTGCAGACGCTGATATGCACCACGCTTTTCTATCGGTTTGGCCTGTTTATGAAATTCGACCGGCTTTCGCTGCTGGCGTTTGTTATCCCGGTCTGGATGGTTAACCTGGCGTTTTCTGTTCTCTGGCTACGTTATTTCCCCCAGGGGCCGCTGGAGTGGGTGTGGCGTCAGTTAACCGCACATGCTTCAGGGGTATCATTGAGAAATACATCCAGATAACGATCTGGATCACAATCATTAACAAAACGGATGTAAACGTTTTCATCTGTGTGAGCTTCTTCACGTAGTCCCCTTTCTCTCGCTGCCAAAATAGCCACCTTGCTAAACACAGGGGGTGTCTGTGAGTTGCTGCAATCCTTTGAAGGATGGTGAATATGATCACCATTCGTGACGTCGCCCGTCAGGCGGGTGTTTCCGTGGCTACCGTCTCACGCGTGCTGAACAACAGCGCGCTGGTCAGCCCTGACACCCGCGAAACCGTAATGAAAGCCGTGACCCAGCTGGGTTATCGCCCTAATGCCAATGCGCAGGCGCTAGCCACGCAGGTCAGCGATACCATTGGCGTGGTGGTGATGGATGTCTCTGATGCCTTTTTCGGTGCTCTGGTTAAAGCGGTAGACGTTGTCGCTCAGCAGCATCAGAAATACGTGCTGATTGGCAACAGCTATCACGAGGCTGAAAAAGAGCGTCATGCGATTGAAGTGCTGATCCGCCAGCGTTGTAACGCACTGATTGTGCACTCAAAAGCCTTAAGCGATGACGAAATTTCCGGGTTTATGGAGCAAATCCCGGGCATGGTGCTGATCAACCGTATTGTGCCAGGGTATGCCCACCGCTGCGTCGGGCTGGATAACGTCAGCGGGGCGATGATGGCCACCAAAATGCTCATCAACAACGGGCATCAGCGGATCGGTTTTTTGGCCTCCAGCCATCATATTGAAGATGATGAGCTGCGGCGCGAAGGCTGGCAAAACGCCCTTAAAGAACAGGGTATTACGCCGTCTGAAAGCTGGGTTGGAACCGGAACGCCGGATATGCAGGGCGGGGAGGCGGCGATGGTGGAGTTACTGGGCCGTAATCTGCAGCTGTCTGCCGTGTTTGCCTATAACGATAACATGGCGGCCGGGGCGCTGACTGCGCTGAAGGATAACGGCATTGCGGTGCCACAGCATTTATCGTTGATTGGTTTTGATGATATTCCCATTGCCCGTTACACCGACCCGCAGCTGACCACCGTGCGTTACCCCATTGCCTCTATGGCCAAACTAGCCACTGAGCTGGCGTTACAGGGGGCGGCAGGGCTGCTGGATCCGGGCGCAACACACTGTTTCATGCCGACTTTAGTGCGTCGACATTCTGTCGCTGCCCGGCAAATTGTGGTTCCGATCACTAACTGATTACATCAGCTGATGTAACCGTTTTCAATCTGTGAGTAAATTCACAGTATCTTAACAAGGCGCTGACTATGATGTCAGCGTTTTAGGGGCTGAAACGCTATGTAACAGTGATTAATCACTTTCACCATAGCCAATGTGCCGCAAACAACGAATAAAACGCATTTCTGGAGCGTTACCGAACACGGAAGATAGAAATTTTATAAGTGAACTTCGGCTGTCAGTAACGTTTCATTAACACCTGCCTGCCGATCGTTATTCACAAGAACTACCCTGCATAAAAAAAACCGGAGATACCATGAATAAGAAGGTGTTGACCCTGTCTGCTGTAATGGCAAGCATGCTTTTTGGTGCAGCAGCGCACGCTGCGGATACCCGTATTGGTGTGACCATCTATAAATACGACGACAACTTCATGTCTGTTGTCCGTAAAGCTATCGAGAAAGATGCTAAAGCAGCGCCAGATGTTCAGCTGCTGATGAATGACTCCCAGAACGACCAGTCCAAACAGAACGACCAGATCGACGTTCTGCTGGCAAAAGGCGTGAAGGCACTGGCCATCAACCTGGTTGACCCAGCTGCGGCAGGCACGGTCATTGAAAAAGCGCGCGGCCAGAATGTGCCGATTGTCTTCTTCAACAAAGAACCTTCCCGTAAAGCGCTGGACAGCTATGACAAAGCGTTTTACGTCGGTACTGACTCCAAAGAGTCCGGCATTATTCAGGGCGATCTGATCGCTAAACACTGGGCGGCGAACCCGAACTGGGACCTGAACAAAGACGGCCAGATCCAGTTCGTGCTGCTGAAAGGCGAACCAGGCCATCCGGATGCTGAAGCCCGTACCACTTACGTTATCAAAGAGCTGAATGATAAGGGCCTGAAAACCCAGCAGCTGGCATTAGATACCGCGATGTGGGATACCGCTCAGGCGAAAGATAAGATGGACGCGTGGCTGTCCGGCCCGAACGCTAACAAAATCGAAGTGGTAATTGCCAACAACGATGCGATGGCTATGGGTGCGGTAGAAGCGCTGAAAGCGCACAACAAATCAGCCATTCCTGTGTTCGGTGTGGATGCACTGCCAGAAGCTCTGGCCCTGGTGAAATCCGGTGCAATGGCCGGGACCGTGCTGAACGATGCCAACAACCAGGCGAAAGCAACCTTCGATCTGGCGAAAAACCTGGCCGATGGCAAAGGTGCGGCAGACGGTACGACCTGGAAAATTGAAAACAAAATCGTTCGCGTACCTTACGTTGGCGTAGACCAGTCCAACCTGGCTGAGTTTATCGGTAAATAAGTTATTTGAATTGTCTTCACTGGGCGCAACTTGTTGCGCCCTTTTATAACGCGATATGCGAGGCCAACAAGGTATAATTATGGTCAGCACAAATACTCAGTCATCTGGTGAATACTTGTTGGAAATGAGCGCTATCAACAAGTCATTTCCCGGGGTTAAGGCACTCGATAATGTTAATTTAAAAGTTCGTCCTCACTCTATTCATGCATTAATGGGGGAGAACGGCGCAGGTAAATCAACATTATTAAAATGTCTTTTTGGGATCTATCAAAAAGATTCTGGCAGCATTCTTTTTCAGGGGAAAGAGATCGATTTCCATTCAGCAAAAGAAGCACTGGAAAACGGTATCTCAATGGTTCACCAGGAATTAAACCTGGTGCTGCAGCGTTCTGTTATGGATAACATGTGGCTGGGCCGTTATCCGACCAAAGGTGTCTTTGTCGATCAGGATAAAATGTATCGCGACACCAAAGCGATTTTCGATGAACTGGATATTGATATCGATCCGCGCGCCCGCGTGGGAACGTTATCCGTATCCCAAATGCAGATGATCGAAATTGCCAAAGCGTTCTCCTATGATGCGAAAATCGTCATCATGGACGAACCGACATCGTCATTAACGGAAAAAGAGGTTAACCACCTTTTTACCATTATTCGTAAGCTCAAAGACCGCGGCTGCGGCATTGTTTATATCTCTCACAAAATGGAAGAGATCTTCCAGCTGTGTGATGAGATTACCATCCTGCGCGACGGCCAGTGGATTGCCACCCAGCCTCTCGAAGGGCTGGATATGGACAAGATCATCGCCATGATGGTGGGGCGCTCTCTGAACCAGCGCTTCCCGGACAAAGAGAACAAGCCGGGTGAAGTGATCCTTGAGGTTCGCAATCTCACCTCGCTGCGTCAGCCGTCTATTCGCGACGTCTCTTTTGACCTGCATAAGGGCGAAATTCTCGGTATCGCAGGTCTGGTTGGGGCAAAACGTACTGATATTGTCGAAACCCTGTTCGGTATTCGTGAGAAAGCCGCGGGCACCATCACGCTGCACGGTAAGAAAATCAATAACCACAGCGCTAACGAAGCCATTAATAATGGTTTTGCGCTGGTCACGGAAGAGCGTCGTTCGACCGGTATTTATGCGTATCTGGATATTAACTTTAACTCGTTAATTTCCAATATTCGCAACTATAAAAACAAAGTCGGGCTGCTGGATAACTCCCGCATGAAGAGCGATACCCAGTGGGTGATTGACTCCATGCGCGTCAAAACGCCAGGTCACCGCACGCAAATTGGTTCGCTGTCAGGCGGTAACCAGCAGAAGGTCATTATTGGCCGTTGGTTATTAACCCAGCCAGAAATCCTGATGCTGGATGAACCGACCCGCGGTATTGACGTCGGCGCGAAGTTTGAGATTTATCAGCTGATTGCCGAGCTGGCGAAAAAGAATAAAGGGATCATTATTATTTCTTCCGAAATGCCGGAATTGTTAGGGATCACAGATCGTATTCTGGTTATGAGCAATGGTCTCGTTGCCGGTATTGTTGACACCAAAACGACAACGCAAAACGAAATTTTGCGTCTTGCGTCTTTGCACCTTTAAGATCAGGGGCTCCTCATGAGTGCGTTAAATAAAAAAAGTTTTCTCACTTACCTGAAAGAAGGCGGTATTTACGTTGTTCTTTTAGTACTGCTGGCTATCATCATTTTCCAGGACCCTACGTTCTTAAGCCTGTTGAACCTCAGTAACATCCTGACCCAGTCCTCCGTGCGTATTATTATCGCGCTGGGCGTGGCGGGACTTATCGTGACGCAGGGGACTGACCTGTCAGCGGGACGTCAGGTTGGCCTCGCGGCGGTTATCGCGGCAACGCTGCTACAGTCGATGGAAAACGCCAACAAGGTGTTCCCGGAAATGGCGACCATGCCCATTTTCGTGGTGATCCTGATTGTCTGTGCGATCGGCGCAGTGATTGGTCTGATTAACGGCATCATTATCGCTTACCTGAACGTGACGCCATTTATCACCACCTTAGGTACGATGATCATCGTTTACGGTATCAACTCCCTGTACTACGACTTCGTGGGGGCGTCGCCAATCTCTGGCTTCGACAGCGGGTTCTCGACCTTTACGCAAGGGTTTATCGCGCTGGGCAGTTTCCGCCTGTCGTACATTACCTTCTACGCCCTGATTGCCGTCGCTTTTGTCTGGATCCTGTGGAACAAAACCCGCTTCGGTAAAAACATCTTCGCTATCGGCGGTAACCCGGAAGCGGCGAAAGTGTCTGGCGTCAACGTTGCCCTGAACCTGCTGATGATCTATGCCCTGTCAGGTGTGTTCTACGCCTTTGGTGGGATGCTGGAAGCGGGCCGTATCGGCTCTGCAACGAACAACCTGGGCTTCATGTACGAACTGGATGCGATCGCAGCCTGTGTGGTCGGCGGCGTCTCCTTTAGCGGCGGCGTGGGTACCGTGTTCGGCGTGGTAACCGGTGTCATCATCTTTACCGTGATCAACTACGGTCTGACCTACATCGGTGTGAACCCGTACTGGCAGTACATCATCAAAGGCGGCATCATCATCTTTGCGGTCGCCCTGGATTCACTCAAATACGCGCGTAAAAAATAATCGCCTCTGGCATTACCTGGCCCGCTCATCGAGCGGGCTTTTTTGTGCTTCACGCCAGACTCGACTCCTCCCGGGTGACAATGCTCTCGAACCAGTCGAGTTCGGAGAGTTTGCAGGCAACCCACTGTTGAGAAAAAGCCTCTCCCAGGCTGTCGGTAAGATACTGACAGCGTGCAAATGTCTCGATCGCCTCCTGCTGAAACAGCGGCAGATCCGGCCCGTCCTGCTGAGGTTCAGGTAAATCCTGCTCGTCAAAATTTTCCAGCCCGTACAGCATTCCGCTCAGAAGCGTTGCCGCCACCAGATACGGGTTTGCATCAGCCCCGGCCAGCCGGTACTCAATACGCCGGTTATGGTCATCAGAGCAGGGAATACGCAGCGCGGCGGAGCGGGTGTTATAGCCCCAGGAGTTAAATAGCGGTTCCGTGAGGTTTTTACGCAGGCGGCGGAATGCGTTAACGCCAGGGGCGAGAATGGCGATGGAGGCGGGCATCAGCGCCAGCTGGCCAGCGATGCAGAGGCGCATCATGCTGTTCAGCGCTTCCACCGGAGACGCGAATACGTTTTCGCCATGAATATCGTTCAGGCTGAAATGGAAGTGCAAACCGCTGCCGGACTGCTGGCTGAACGGTTTGGCCATAAAGTTGGCCTGCAGACCCTGTTTCTCCGCAACGTAGCGGGTCAGGCGTCGCAGGGCCAGCACGTTATCGCAGACTTCAACGACGCGATGGCTATGCTTCAGGTTTAACTCGAACTGGCCAGATTCGGCCTCGGCCACGATCCCGGTCAGGGGGATACGCTGCAGGTGCGCCAGCTGCTCCAGCTCGTCAAACAGCGCCGCGTGTGCCGTTGAGGTATCCATATGAAAGCAGCCCTGATTTTGTGGATCCTGCGTGCCGCGTCCGGTCAGGTAAAACTCAATTTCCGGGGCAATCACCGGGAAGAGCCCGTGCTGATGGAAACGAGCCAGAACGTTTTGCAATATCACCCTTGGCTCAAGCGGGCACGGTTTGCCGTCGCTCTCTTTCATGGTCAGCAGGATCTGCGCGTTATGCTGAGGGTCTTGCGAACAGGGGCGTAGGGAACCGCCGACGGGAACGCAGAGCCGGTCGGGCTCATCATCAAGCGGGGCGGCTATTTTGCCTTTATGGTCCATGGAGTAGACGGAGAGGGGGAAGTAACAGCCTTTTTCCAGATTCAGCATGCTTTCCACCGAGAGCCGCTTGCCGCGCATAATGCCATTGATATCGTTCAGGTAAACGTCAATATGTTTTGTCTGCGGGTAACGTTCCAGGTAATCCGCCACTTCCAGCGAGACGTTGTGCTGCATGGCATCAAGTTTGTCATCAAGCCAGAGGCCAGCGTTGAGCGCCGTCGGGAGTGATAAACCCGGGAAGTTAAAATAGGGGCGGATATTTTTCAGGAAAAACGCATTCATTATTGAGTTCATAGTCATTCTTCAATGAAGCCGTAGCGGCAGTGAACTCAGCTTAAAAGGGGCGGCGTAAAGGCGGGATAAAAAGCGTTACGCCCGGTATAAAGAAAGTATAAAGGCGAGGCTATTTTTTCTCTTTTTTCTGCATATCAAGCAGTTGTTCTGGCGTGACGGCCGGGTAGCCCTGCGCATCTTCCGGCACTTCATGCATCGCCGGAATGGGTACCAGCGGGCCTAAAAAGCGCGGTTCACGTTTGAAGATGTACAGATCGGCCAGAGCGCCAAAACGCGCGCCAAACTCACGTACGCGGACGCTCAGCATATCTTTAGGCGACGGCACGGCGTAGCACTGCGCCTGGATACCCATATGCAGTGCGATAAACAGCGCCCGTTCGCAGTGGAAGCGTTGGGTAATGATGATGAAATCGTTGGTATCGAACACCTTGCGCGTACGCACGATGGAATCCAGAGTACGGAAACCCGCGTAGTCGAGCACGATATCGGCCGGATCGACGCCAGCGGCAATCAGGTCTTTGCGCATGGTGACCGGTTCGTTATAGCTTTGCAGCGCATTATCGCCGCTCAGCAGCAGGTAATTCACTTTGCCGCTGTTATACGCGTTCAGCGCGCCCTGAATGCGGTAACGATAATACTGATTAATTACCCCGGTGCGGTAATACTTGGCGGTACCCAGCACAACGCCGACCTGACGATAGGGCAGGTCCTGCAGGTCGTCAAAGATATACGGAGCCGTTTTCCAGCTCATCCAGCGATCAAGACCCAGCACGATCAACAGCAGTATGCCGACCAGGACAGACAGGCTGTAAAAAGCGCGCTTTAACATGCAGATGGCTCGTACCGAAGGTGAAATTTAACTCAGGCTACTTTACCCGCCTGGTTAGCGCAAGAAACAGCGAATCAACTGAGGGGTTTTTCAGCAAAGCGGCGGGCATTTCTGCCCGCCGGAGGCATTACGCAAGCAAAACACGGTCAATAGTTGAGCAGCCGAGCGCTTTCAGCGTTGCGGCGGTGGCATCCCACTGGATCAACGGCGCGTCGGCTTTCTCTGCCAGAATAGCGCGCTGAATGTCCGGGTAGTCATAGCCATTGAGGCTCAGCAAATTCAGGGCGCCCTGAAGCGGTGGCAGCGTCGGGTTAAAGGCGGCGTTTTCGGCATAGCTGCCGGTGAAGATGCGACCATCACGACACTGCAGCGCCACACCGCTTGGGGAGTGACTGTATGGCGTGTGGCTCTTGTTCGCCGCACGAATCGCGGCTTCGCTCAGCGCATCGCCGGAAAGGGCAAAACCGTGATCCTGTTCATCCATCAGCAGTGTTTTGATGTCCAGATCTTTCGGACCAAACGCGTCAGGCAGGTAATCCCCGAGGGTATGCGGCGCACGGCCTGGCAGATTGATGCGTAACTCCAGCCCGCTGTTCAGCTCGTTCATGAACTGGCGGCAGTGGCCGCAAGGGGTGTAGTTAACGGTAATGGCGCTCAGCGCTTGTTCACCGCGCAGCCAGGCGTGGCTGATGGCGCTTTGTTCCGCGTGAACGGTCTGCTGCATGGTCGCGCCCAGGAACTCCATGTTGCCACCGAAGTACCAGGTTCCACTTACGCCGCGTGCAATCGCACCGACGTTGAAATGAGAGAGATCGGCGCGGGCGCAGGCCGCCGCCAGCGGCAGCAGCGCGAAGGCCAGCGCGTCGTCGTCCAGCCCTGTGGCTTCTTTCAGTGCCGTGACGTGTTCAGCCGTCAGCAGGGCCGGGAAATGCTCATCCGCCAGAATCGGGGCCAGAGCTGATTGCACATTCTCTGCAAGCTGGGCGAAAGCAGCTTGAAAACGTGGATGCATGGCGTTTGCCTCATAAAGGTTAATGGATCGGTAGTTTACGGAGCCGCTGGGGCTTTATATGTGATCCACTTCTCATTATGTATGCAACTTATGAAAACAAAATGAAATTTGCGCGACGCATCGCAAATTTTAACCCATGACCGCCACAATCAGCGGGAAAATAAACGGTGCGAGCAGGGAGGTGATAATCCCGCAGATCACCAGGGCGAGTGAGCTAAACGCCCCTTCCTGATAATCCAGTTCAGCGCAGCGCGCGGTGCCCAGGGCGTGCGACGCGGTACCCATCGCCAGACCTCGTGCTGCTTTGGTGTGGATACGCATCGCATTCAGCAGGGTATGTCCAAAGACCGCGCCGAGGATCCCCACGAATATCACACACATGGCGCTGATGGCCGGAATCCCCCCCAGGCTGCCGCCCACGGCCATCGCAATAGGCGTGGTGACCGACTTAGGCAGAATAGAGGCCGCAATTTGCGGGGACGCGCCCATCAGCAGCGCCACCGAGGTGCCGGTGATCATCGCCACCAGGCTCCCGACAAAACAGATGGTAATGATGGATTTCCAGCGGGCGCGGATCTGGTGCAATTGCTCATATAAAGGAAAGGCGAGTGCCACCACGGCGGGCTGCAGAAGGTCGTTCAAAATTTTGCTGCCGGCAAAGTAGCGTTCATAAGGAATGCCGGTGAGAAGCAGAAACGGGATAATCACCACCATCGCCACCAGCAGCGGATTAAGCAACGGCATTTTGAAACGTGCGGCGAGTTTGCGTGCGGCGAAGAACACTGCCAGCGTTAACGGCAGCGACCACCAGATATTGGCCATCATTGTTTTGTTCCTTTCTGCCCAACCACTTTACGTTCGCCATGCACCAGATGCGAACTCCAGCTTACTACCAGGAAAACCACCAGCGTACTGACCGCGCAGGAGACCACAATGGGTCCGAACTGCGCCTGGAGCAAATCAAAATACTGCATAACCCCGACGCCGATAGGCACGAACAGCAGCGCCATATAGCGAATAAGGACAAAGCAGCCAGGGTTAACCCATTTGGCAGGCAGAATTTGCAATGCCAGCAAAACAAAGAGGATCAACATTCCAATGATACTGCCGGGGATGGTAATGGGAAGCAGGGATGCGATAAAGATTCCGGCATACAGGCAGGCGTAAATCAGGACGAATGCGCGAAGATATTGCCAGATAATGTTCAATGATTTTCTCATGGTGAAAGTCCTTGATGAAACGCATTCATCATACAATTAAACCTAAAAATGTGCCACGGATCACATCATGAATTTTGAGCATACCAGACATTCCGAAATGGAACGTCTGGTATAACCTCACCGGGTTAACCGCCGGGCTTTCCTCATGCCGGGAGAGCGGCTACTATAGCGCGTCTTTTTTCACAGGTACTGCTATGCGTGTTTTACTGGCCCCAATGGAAGGCGTGCTCGACTCCCTCGTGCGCGAGCTTCTGACCGAGGTGAACGACTACGATCTCTGCGTGACGGAGTTTTTGCGCGTGGTCGATATGTTGTTGCCAGTAAAATCATTCTATCGCCTTTGCCCGGAACTGCATCATCAAAGCCGCACCTCTTCCGGTACGCTGGTGCGCATTCAGCTACTGGGTCAGTATCCCGAATGGCTGGCGGAGAACGCGGCCCGTGCCGTAGAGCTTGGTTCCTTTGGGGTTGACCTCAACTGCGGTTGCCCATCAAAACTGGTGAATGGCAGCGGCGGCGGCGCCACCTTGCTGAAAGATCCGGAGCTGATTTACCGTGGCGCAAAAGCCATGCGTGAGGCTGTACCGTCGCATCTGCCGGTGACGGTAAAGGTGCGTCTGGGATGGGACAGCGACGCGCGGCAATTTGAGATTGCCGATGCCGTGCAGCAGGCCGGGGCCACTGAGCTGGTGGTGCATGGCCGCACCAAAGAAGATGGCTATAAAGCCGAACGTATTAACTGGCAGGCGATTGGCGAGATCCGCAAAAGACTCACCATTCCCGTTATTGCCAACGGCGAAATCTGGGATTACGAAAGCGCGCAGGCGTGCCTGAAAGAGACTGGCTGCGATGCGGTGATGATTGGCCGCGGCGCGCTTAACGTACCAAACCTCAGCCGGGTGATTAAATATAACGAACCACGTATGCCGTGGGCTGATGTGGTCACGCTGCTGAAAAAATACAGTCGCCTCGAAAAACAGGGTGATACCGGGTTATATCACGTCGCGCGAATTAAACAGTGGCTCAGTTATTTACGCAAAGAGTACAGTGAAGCGCTGGGGTTATTTCAGGAGATCCGCACGCTGCAGACTTCCGCTGATATTGCACGGGTGATTCAGTCCAGGTAACGGAATGTGCCCGGCGCTGAGCCGGGCAATGAAATCAGAAAATCATCTTGAATACACCGGTCACCACCAGCAGCCCTATCAGAAATATAATTAAAATAACCCACAGTAATATTTTCATTCGCTTCTCCTGCGTCTGTTTGTCGAAAGTAAGTGTAGCAGTGAATTTATAATGAAGATGAATTCACTCATTTAATTCATTCTTATGATGAATAATTTTCTGAGTATGAAAATGTATGACAAATTGCGGGTTGCCACGCGTTACTAAAAAAAAGAGCGACGTCTGGCGTAAGTTGCGCCTTTATTTTTCGCGTGAATGGCGTAATGAAACCTTTATCTCTGAGTATTCCCCTGGTTTTTATTCTGGTGGCCTGCGCGCCGGAACATGCCTCGGTTTCCCCTGTAAATATGCAATCAACAACGGCTGCGGTGAATACTACGCTGAGCCATACCGCGTGGCCGAAAGATGCATGGTGGAAAACGTATAACGATCCTGAACTCAATTCGCTGATTGCGAAGGCGCTGAACGATGCGCCGGATATGCAAATTGCCCGTCAGCGCATCACGCTGGCGGAAGCGCAGGCAAAAGCCACCCTGGCCGCCGGGGGGCCGGAAATTGATTTTGCAGCGGATGCTGAACGGCAAAAAATGTCGGCCGAAGGGTTGATGGGGCCCTTTGCGATAACCGATCCGGCGGCGGGAACCACCGGACCGTGGTACACCAACGGTACTTTTGGTCTGAGCGCGGGCTGGGATCTCGATTTGTGGGGGAAAAATCGTGCACGGGTTGAAGCCCGAATTGGCCGGGTAAACGCGCAAAAAGCGGAGCTTGAGCAAACCCGACAACTGCTTGCCAGCAGCGTCGCACGTCTTTACTGGGCGTGGCAAACCCAGGCCGCGGTGGGGGATTTTCTCACGGAGATTAAACACCAGCAGGACACGATTATTGCAGCCGACCGCGAACTGTATCAGCATGGGATCACCTCTTCCGTAGAGGGCGTCGAAACCGACATCAACGCCAGCAAAACTGACGAGCAACTGGCAGAAGTGAACGGAAAAATGAAAGCCGTTGAGGCGCGTCTGAGCGCCCTGACGAACACCCCCTCAGTGACGCTTACACGCCACGCCTTACCCACGGTAGAAGCCTCGCTCCCGGCCACGCTGGGGTATGAACTGCTGGCACGTCGACCGGATTTGCAGGAGGCTCGCTGGTATATCGAGGCCTCCATGAGTGACGTTGAGGCGGCCAGAGCAGCCTTCTATCCCGATGTGAATCTGATGGCTTTCTTACAGCAGGATGCCCTGCACCTGAGCGATTTGTTCCGCTCTTCTGCGCAGCAGATGGGCGTCACCGCCGGTCTGACGCTGCCCATTTTCGACAGCGGCAGGCTAAACGCCGAGCTGGATATTGCCCAGGCGCAGAACAATCTCTCCGTCGCGCGTTATAACAAAGCGGTGGTGGATGCGGTGAATCAGGTGGCGCGCACGGCCAGCGAAGTCGAAACACTGACCGCCAAAAACCAGCACCAGCAGCGTGTCGAAAAAGAGGCTGCCCGCGTTGTTGCACTGGCTCAGGCCCGCTTTCGCGCCGGCATTATCGCCGGCTCCCGCGTGAGTGAGGCCAGAATACCGGCCCTCAGGGAGCAGCTCACCGGGGTGATGCTCAAAGGCCAGTACGTTGACGCCACGCTGCAGCTGACCTCGGCGCTGGGTGGCGGCTATCATCAGGGCTAAAAAGCGCGATTATCTATACTTACCTCTTTGCAGCTTTTCTGGAGGTGAGTATGACCAAAGTCGCGATTGTTACCGCATCGGATTCCGGGATTGGGAAAACCACGGCCCTGATGCTGGCTGAACGAGGGTTTGATATCGGCGTCACCTGGCATTCCGACGAAAAAGGTGCGCTGGAAACCTGCCGCGAAGTCGAGGCGAAGGGGCGGCGTGCAGAGGCGGTTCAACTTGATTTAAGCACTCTCCCGCAGGGGGCGCAGGCCATTGAAACGTTAATTACGCGCTTTGGTCGGCTGGACGTGCTGGTCAACAATGCCGGGGCGATGACCAAAGCGCCGTTTCTCGACATGCCGTTTGAGGAGTGGCGGGGGATTTTTACCGTTGACGTGGATGGCGCGTTTCTCTGTTCACAGATCGCTGCGCGTCAGATGGTGAAGCAGGGAGAAGGGGGCGAATTGTGAACATTACCTCGGTGCATGAACACACGCCTTTACCGGATGCCAGTGCGTATACGGCGGCCAAGCATGCCCTGGGCGGATTAACCAAATCCATGGCGCTGGAGCTGGTCGAGCATAACATCCTGGTGAATGCCGTTGCGCCAGGTGCCATTGCCACGCCAATGAATGATATGGACGACAGTGAAGTGAAGGCTGGTTCGATGCCCGCGATCCCGCTCGCGCGGCCGGGGCATACCAAAGAGATTGCCAGCCTGGTGGCGTGGCTGTGTGACGGTGACGCCAGCTATGCTACCGGGCAATCATTTATTGTCGACGGCGGTTTTATGCTGGCGAATCCACAATTTAAGCCCGCCGGGTAGAAACTTTTCGCCCTCTCTTTGTGCGAGAGGGCGCCATTGCACTTACTCTTCATCCCGCGTCTTTTCCTGATGCTTCAGCCACATCCGGACAGCAATTACCACCACGACAATCAGGATAACCCATGCCCAGTGCTTCAGATGCTGGTCAACATTATGCAGCCACGGACCAATCACTTCTCCACCCACATAACCGAGCGTGGTAAAGATCAGGGCCCAGGCAATCGCGCCAAGAATGTTCAGCGGCAGGAAAATTTTCGGCGGTAAATGGCTGGCGCCAATCAGTATCGGGCCGATAATCCGAAAGCCGTACATAAAACGGGTGCCAATCACGAACAGGTAAGGGTGACGCTGGATAAGCCGTTGGGCGCGGTGAATTTTCTTGCGGTGCTTTGAAAAGCGCTTCAAAAGCGTAGGGCCAAAGCGCAGTCCCAGAAAGTAGAGCAGCTGATCGCCAATCATCCCGCCGAGTGCGACTGCGGCAACAACGAGTGGGAATTTGAGTAACCCCTGATGCGCGGCCACCCCGCCGAGCAGCGTGATGGTTTCTCCTTCCGCCACGCTGCCAACGACCAGTGCAGCGTATCCATAGTGTTCAATAAGACTGTTGATATCCATTACGTCAATGTCATCTCCCTTATTATGCCTCGGTTAATCATATACCCCATGAATCAATAACGGGGCAATCAACGGAAATTTCCCACTGTACATAAAATAATCTCAGGCCTGCATTATACTTAAGATATAGCTGACGGGCCGACAACAAGGGGGCGTTATGAACCATGTCTGGGGACTTTTCTCCCATCCCGATCGTGAAATGCATGTCATCAAAACGGAGAACGAAACGGTCTCGCATCATTACACGCATCATGTGCTGCTGATGGCAGCGGTGCCTGTAATCTGCGCGTTTATTGGCACAACACAAATCGGCTGGAACTTTGGTGATGGCACCGTGGTTCAGCTTTCCTGGTTTACCGGTCTTTCACTGGCCATTCTCTTTTATGGCCTGATGCTGGCGGGTGTGGCTGTCATGGGGCGTGTCATTCACTGGATGGCGCGTAACTATCCGCAACGTCCATCGCTGGCACACTGTATGGTTTTCGCCGGGTATGTCGCGACGCCGCTGTTCTTAAGCGGTATTGTGGCGCTGTATCCACTGGTCTGGTTGTGCGCGCTGATCGGTACTATTGCCCTCTTTTACACCGGTTATCTGCTGTATCTGGGGGTACCAACCTTCCTCAATATCAATAAAGAAGAGGGCCTGAGCTTCTCCAGTTCAACGCTCGCCATCGGCGTGCTGGTGCTGGAAGCGCTACTGGCTCTGACGGTTATTCTGTGGGGTTATGGATACCGTCTCTTCTAGGCTCACTGCATTGCTGGCGTAAATGCCAGCAATGCAGCATCTGTTCACGATTATCCTCTGGCGACAAAGCCCGGTGACCGCTATGATGCCGAAGCCAGCCTGCGTTTCTCCATCGACACAGGCGGTGTACGTCATAACGTGCGTGAATAATTATCAGAAGTCTCACCATGCTGAAATTCCGAGTCTCTTTACTTAGCCTGGCCCTGTTGCTGGGAGCGTCCGCTGCCGCGCCAGCGATCGCCAAAACGCCCGCCGTGACCACCGCTGCTGCCCAGCCGCAAATCGCTTCCGGCAGTGCGATGATTGTTGATCTCAACACCAATAAGGTGATTTACGCCAGCCATCCGGATCTGGTACGCCCGATCGCCTCGATTACCAAATTAATGACCGCGATGGTGGTGCTTGATGCACATCTGCCGCTGGACGAAAAACTGAAAGTGGATATCAGCCATACGCCGGAGATGAAAGGGATCTACTCCCGCGTGCGACTGAACAGCGAAATCAGCCGTAAAAATATGCTGTTGCTGGCGCTGATGTCTTCTGAAAACCGCGCGGCGGCGAGCCTGGCCCACCACTATCCGGGTGGCTACGACGCATTTATTCGTGCGATGAACGCAAAAGCCAAATCGCTGGGGATGACCAATACCCGTTACGTCGAGCCGACTGGCCTGTCGATTCACAACGTCTCCACGGCCCGCGACCTGACAAAACTGCTGATTGCCAGCAAACAGTACCCGCTGATTGGTCAGCTCAGTACGACCCGTGAAGAGATGGCAACCTTTGCGAACCCGGCCTATTCGCTGCCGTTCCGTAATACTAACCATCTGGTGTACCGGGATAACTGGAATATTCAGTTAACGAAAACCGGGTTTACTAACGCGGCGGGACACTGCCTGGTGATGCGTACCGTATTCAACGGTAAACCGGTGGCGCTGGTGGTGATGGATGCCTTTGGCAAATACACCCACTTCGCGGATGCAAGCCGACTTCGTACCTGGATTGAGACGGGGAAAGTGCAGCCGGTACCGGCCGCGGCGTTGACCTACAAAAAGCAGAAAGCGGAGCAGATGGCAACCGCCCAGAACGACTGAGCCGGATTGCAGATGACTGTGTTTTCGCCCTCTCCCGCGGGAGAGGGCAACAGACCTCGCTGCGCCTTACTCCGGCAGCGTCCAGTCTCCGTCATTGAGTGAGCGCTGCATGATCACCGTATCCCGCCAGTCACCTTTCTTATACCCGACGCTGCGTAACTGACCGACGATTTCGAAGCCGTATTTTTTATGCAACCGTAACGAGCCGGCATTGTTGTTGCCATCCCCCACAACGGCAATCATCTGCCGCCACGGTCCTTGCTCGCAGCGGGCGATCAGCGCATCCATCAGGACGGAGCCAAAACCACGACCGGTAGTACTCGCATCCACGTAAATCGACTCTTCCAGAGTGTAGCGATAGGCATGGCGCGGACGGTAAGGCGTCGCGTAGCAGTAGCCTACGACGATGCCGCGATACAGCGCGACAAGCCACGGTAAGCCATTCTCGGCCACGCTTTTCATTCGCTGACGCATTTCATCAATGGTGGGGGGAACTTCTTCAAAGGATGCGCGCCCGTGAAGCACATGCCAGGCGTAGATAGCGGCGATAGCATGCACATCGTCGGGAAGGGCATCGCGCACTTCCACTTCGGTTTCGGATAAAATATCAACAGCCGACATGATGTGCCTGCTCCTCGTAACAGATGCCGGAGAAACGTTTCTCCGGCGACAGAACGCTACTCTAGTACGATTAAGGCGCGCTTAACAATCTCTCAAATTTGGCTGTGGGAATTAATCAGACGCTTGCGTCACGGGCTGCTCCGCGTCAGGACTCTCTTTCCAGTATTTATTCCGCGTTGTTTTACCAATGCCGGGGTTCATGCTGTTTGTGGGGTCATTCTCGCGATAAAACTGCTTAAGTGCGTCAGGAGCCTTATAAAGATGCCCCACGTTATGTTCCGCAGGATATTGTGCGCCTCGCGTGTGCAGCAGCGCGAGCATCTGCTCTTTCAGCGCGTGCGCATCGACCCCTTTCTTAACGATGTAATCCTGGTGGAAGACGTAGCACATAAAGTGGCCGTAATAGAGCTTGTGGACCAGCTTGCTGTCGATTTCCGGCGGCAGGTGTTCAAACCACTCGGTATCGTTGCGGCGAAGGGCGATATCCAGCGCCAGAATGTCTTCCACCTCGTCTGAATGCACCGCCTGATAACGAATGGCGGCACCCGCAGCGGCGAAACGGTGCAGGAAGGCTTTGCTGCCCTCTTCAGGGGTACAGGCAAAGAAATCGCCTTCGGCAGTTTTGAAGAATTCACTAAGCCAGGTTTGCGCTTCGGCAATTCCGTCCCCGGCCATTTTCAGCAGCAGGTGATGCTCGTACTTATCGCGCCAGGTTTTCATCCGCTCCGGCAGATGTGACGGGAAGACGTTGCCCAGTTTCTGCATAAAGCGGTCGGTAAAGTGGGGTTTAAACAGCGGCACTTTTTCCAGCATCGCGTCGGTACGGCCCTTCATGGTGAAGAAGAACGGCATTTTATCGGTGCCGAGCTTGTCGATCATCAGGAACGTATCTTTGCCGTAGCGTTCCGCGATGTCGTAAATATCACGGTGCATGTACTCGCCCGCCACCGGCAGGTGAGCGAACTCGCCCAGAATATGACGACGGATCTCGGTCAGCACGTCCGGCTGATTGGTGCCGATGTAGAACACCTGCTGTTTTTTCTCGGCCGGGAAGGTGTCGAGGCGCACGGCAAAAACAGCCAGCTTGCCCGCACAGCCCGAAGATTCAAACAGGCGATCAGGGTCGGCGTTGTAACGTGCCGGGGTATCCGCTTCGATATCCCGCACGCGGGTGATGTAATCGTGGTCGTGAGCATGACGACCGTCGTGCTGGACGTCTTCATCTTTCACCCGATCGTCGTCGAGCTTACTCAGGATCTGTTCCGGCGTTACGCCAAGATCAATGCCCAGATGGTTGACCAGGGTCAGCTTGCCATTTTCGTCGATACGGGCAAAAAGTGACATCTCGGTGTAAGCCGGGCCGCGCTGCACCAGCGAACCGCCGGAGTTATTGCAGATCCCGCCGATCACGGAGGCGCCAATACAGGATGAGCCAATGACCGAATGCGGTTCGCGTCCCAGCGGCTTAAGCGCTTTTTCAAGGGAGTAGAGCGTCGTGCCAGGGAACGCGAGCACCTGCTCGCCTTTATCCAGCAGATGCAGTTTGTCGAGACGAAGGGTGCTGATGATCACGATGTCACGATCGTAATCGTTGCCGTTCGGCGTTGAGCCTTCCGTCAGGCCGGTGTTAGCCGCCTGCATGAGAATAATTTTGTCGGCGGCCACGCAGGCGCTCAGGACGCGCCAGAGTTCAAGCAGCGTGCCGGGAAACACCACCGCCAGCGCCTCGCCCTGACCGGAACGAAAGCCCTTACGGTAGCGGGCGGTTTTTGCCGGGTCGGTAAGCAGGTGAGAGGAGCCAACCAGGCGCGACAGTTCGTTAATAAACGTCGTGTTATCGTGAGTTCGAACAGAAGACATCTTCCACTCCTTGTGGTGGGGCAAATTTCTCGCTGTAAAGCATAGCGCGATTAACTGTTAAGCGGTCGAGTATTCACGAGAAAAATCAGAGAATAACCCTGCAACGTTCTGAGGGTTTGTGGCACACTGCGCTTTTCGCACGGTCTGGCCGAGTTCTTCCGGCGGTTATTGATGAGAGAGTAAAACGACATGAAATGGCTATGTTCTGTAGGTGTCGCCGTCAGCCTGGCGCTGCAACCTGCGCTGGCAGAGGATTTGTTTGGCAATCACCCGCTCACGCCTGAAGCCCGGGACGCGTTTGTCACGGAATTGCTCAAGAAAATGACGGTCGATGAGAAAATTGGCCAGTTGCGTCTTATCAGCGTCGGCCCGGATAACCCGAAAGAGGCCATCCGCGAGATGATCAAAGACGGGCAGGTCGGGGCTATTTTTAACACCGTCACCCGCCCGGATATCCGCAAAATGCAGGATCAGGTGATGGAACTCAGCCGCCTGAAAATTCCGCTGTTCTTCGCCTATGACGTGGTGCACGGTCAGCGTACCGTCTTCCCGATTAGCCTTGGTCTGGCATCGTCCTTTAACCTTGATGCGGTGAAAACCGTGGGGCGCGTTTCTGCCTATGAAGCGGCGGATGATGGTCTGAATATGACCTGGGCACCGATGGTGGACGTCTCCCGCGATCCGCGCTGGGGCCGCGGCTCAGAAGGGTTCGGTGAAGATACCTATTTAACAGCCACAATGGGGAAAACCATGGTGGAAGCGATGCAGAGTAAGAGCCCGGCAGATCGCTACGCGGTGATGACCAGCGTCAAACACTTCGCGGCCTATGGCGCCGTTGAAGGGGGTAAAGAGTACAACACCGTGGATATGAGCCCGCAGCGGCTGTTCAACGACTACATGCCACCGTACAAAGCGGGGCTGGATGCCGGCAGCGGCGCGGTGATGGTGGCGCTGAACTCCCTCAACGGCACGCCAGCGACCTCCGATTCGTGGCTGCTGAAAGACGTTCTGCGTGACCAGTGGGGCTTTAAGGGCATCACCGTCTCTGACCACGGCGCCATTAAAGAGCTCATTAAGCACGGTACCGCCTCCGATCCGGAAGATGCGGTACGCGTGGCGCTCAAGTCCGGCATCAACATGAGCATGAGCGACGAGTACTACAGCAAATACCTGCCGGGGCTGGTGAAGAGCGGTAAGGTGACCATGGCGGAGCTGGACGACGCCACGCGCCACGTGCTGAACGTGAAATATGATATGGGGCTGTTTAACGACCCTTACAGCCACCTGGGGCCGAAAGATTCTGACCCGGCGGACACCAACGCGGAAAGCCGTCTGCACCGCAAAGAGGCCCGCGATGTGGCACGCGAAAGCCTGGTGCTGCTGAAAAACCGCCTCGACACGCTGCCGCTGAAGAAATCCGGCACCATTGCCGTGGTGGGACCGCTGGCTGACAGCAAGCGCGACGTGATGGGGAGCTGGTCTGCAGCGGGGGTGGCCGATCAGTCCGTCACGGTGCTGACCGGTATCAAGAACGCCGTGGGTGAGAACGCGAAAGTGGTTTACGCCAAAGGGGCGAACGTCACCAATGATAAAGACATTGTCACCTTCCTCAATCAGTACGAAGAGGCGGTGAAGGTCGATCCGCGTTCGCCGAAAGAGATGATTGATGAAGCGGTGAACACCGCTAAGCAATCTGACGTGGTTGTCGCGGTAGTGGGTGAAGCGCAGGGGATGGCGCATGAGGCCTCCAGCCGTACCGACATCACCATTCCGCAAAGCCAGCGCGATCTGATTGCCGCCCTGAAGGCGACCGGCAAGCCGCTGGTGCTGGTGCTGATGAACGGTCGTCCGCTGGCGCTGGTCAAAGAAGACCAGCAGGCCGACGCGATCCTGGAAACCTGGTTCGCCGGTACCGAAGGCGGTAACGCGATTGCCGACGTGCTGTTTGGCGATTACAACCCGTCAGGCAAGCTGCCAATGTCCTTCCCGCGTTCGGTCGGGCAGATCCCGGTTTACTACAGCCACCTGAATACCGGCCGTCCGTACAACGCCGACAAACCGAATAAGTACACCTCCCGTTACTTCGATGAAGCGAACGGCCCGCTGTATCCGTTTGGTTACGGTCTGAGCTACACCACCTTCAAGGTTTCTGACGTCAAAATGTCTGCGCCGACCCTGAAGCGTGACGGCAAAGTTACCGCAAGCGTCGAGGTGAGCAACACCGGTAAACGCGAAGGGGCAACGGTCATTCAGATGTACGTCCAGGATGTGACCGCCTCCATGAGCCGTCCGGTGAAACAGCTGCGTGGCTTCGAGAAGGTCAACCTGAAGCCGGGCGAAACCAAAACCATCAGCTTCCCCATCGACGTGGATGCGCTGAAGTTCTGGAACCAGCAGATGAAATATGATGCGGAGCCAGGCAAGTTTAACGTCTTTATCGGGGGCGATTCCGCCCGCGTTAATAAAGGCGAGTTCGAGCTGCTCTGACGTTTCCCTCCCTTGCATCCCCCGCTTTGCGGGGGATGCGTCTTACCTTATGTTAAAAAGGCATTTTGACGGTTAATTCCGCCGTTTTAAGCTACGCTTTTCTCTCAAGCCTCTGAAAAAGGCAGCAAAAAAATGAGGACAGTGGAATGACGATTGCAAAGGGGATGTTGGGTTCAGCGGTGTTACTGGCGGCGCTGAGTCTGCCATTACAGGCGGCAGAACCGGTAAAAGTGGGTTCCAAGATAGATACCGAAGGTGCGTTGCTCGGTAACATTATTCTGCAGGTACTGGAAAGCCACGGTGTTAAAACCGTCAATAAAGTCCAGCTGGGAACCACGCCTGTGGTACGCGGCGCGATTACCTCCGGCGAGCTGGATATCTACCCGGAATACACCGGCAACGGCGCGTTCTTCTTCAAAGATGAAAACGATCCGGCGTGGAAAAATGCCAAAGCCGGGTATGAAAAAGTCAAAAAACTCGACGCTGAGCAAAATAAGCTGGTCTGGCTGACGCCGGCGCCGGCCAACAATACCTGGACCATCGCGGTGCGCAAGGACGTGGCGGAGAAAGGAAAGCTGACCTCGCTTGCGGATTTGAGTCGCTACCTGAAAGAGAAGGGTGACTTTAAGCTTGCGGCTTCCGCTGAGTTTATTGAGCGTCCGGATGCGCTGCCGGCGTTTGAAAAAGCCTATGATTTCAAACTGGATCAGGCCCAGTTGCTCTCTCTGGCGGGCGGTGATACCGCGGTGACCATCAAAGCCGCTGCGCAGCAAACGTCGGGCGTTAATGCGGCGATGGCTTACGGCACCGACGGCCCGGTCGCGGCGCTTGGCCTGCAAACCTTAACCGATCCAAAAGGCGTCCAGCCGATTTACGCCCCGGCACCTGTCGTGCGGGAAGCGGTACTTAAAGCGTACCCGGATATTGCTGAATGGCTCAAACCGGTCTTCGAAAAGCTGGATGCAAAAACGCTGCAACAGCTGAATGCCAGCATTGCCGTTGAGGGACTGGATGCCAAAAAAGTGGCCGCCGATTTCCTGAAACAACAAGGGCTTGTGAAGTAACAGGACAGGGCTGTGCCAATAAAATGTCATAACCGCGTACTGCTGCTGTTGGCCTGTGTGGCCATCGCGGCGGTCGCGTTACCGTTTGTGAATGTGGCCCCGAATCGCCTGATGTCGGGGGAGAGTCGCTCGCTCTGGCAGGTCTGGTCATTTACGCCGTGGTTACTGGTGACGGCGCTGGGCGCGTGGGTTGCGTTGTCGCTCTGGCAAGGACGCACGGCTCAGTGGCTGACGCTGCTGCTTTGTGAAGGGCTGTTTATCGCCTTATTCTGGGGAGGCGGGCTTGCAGCAACGCACATGACCTCGGCGGAAAGTCCGCTGGCAAGAACCTCTGTGGGTAGCGGTTTGTGGCTCTGGCTGGCGCTGTGTCTGCTGGCCTGCAGCGATGCTATTCGCCGTCTTATCTCAACATCCGTCTGGCGCTGGATACTCAATGCCCAGATATGGTGTATTCCATTGCTGCTGCTGTTTAGCGGTGAGCTGAATAATCTCTCGCTGTTAAAAGAGTACGCCAACCGTCAGGAGGTGTTTAATGACGCCCTGGCGCAACACCTCACGATCCTCTTCGGCACCCTGATCCCGGCCTTACTGCTCGGCATACCGCTGGGTATGTGGTGCTATCGCCACCCTTCACGTCAGGGTGGGGTGTTTGCCGTACTGAATGTGATTCAGACCATCCCGTCCGTCGCTCTGTTTGGCCTGTTGATTGCTCCGCTGGCCGGGCTGGTGAAGTCGTTCCCGGTGCTGGGAACGATGGGGATCGCCGGAACCGGTTTAACGCCAGCCCTTATCGCGCTGGTGCTCTATGCGCTGCTGCCGCTGGTGCGCGGCGTGGTGGCCGGGCTGAGCCAGGTCGCGCCGGACGTGCTGGAAAGTGCCCATGCAATGGGGATGAGCGCGAGACAATGTTTCTGGAAGATCCAGCTGCCGCTGGCTTTGCCCCTGCTGCTGCGCAGCCTGCGGGTGGTGGCGGTGCAAACCGTTGGTATGGCGGTGATTGCGGCGCTGATTGGCGCGGGCGGCTTTGGCGCGCTGGTTTTCCAGGGGCTGTTGAGTAGCGCCCTGGACCTGGTGTTATTGGGCGTGGTGCCCACGATTGCGCTGGCGGTTGTCATCGACGCGCTGTTTGCCTTATGGCTCGCGCTGCTCAGGAGAAGAGCCAATGATTGAATTTCACGATGTCAGTAAAACCTTTGCGGGTCGTCCGGCGGCAAGCCATCTCAATCTGAATTTTGCCGAGGGCGCATTTTCCGTGCTGATTGGCACATCGGGATCGGGAAAATCCACCACCCTGAAGATGATTAACCGCCTGGTTGAGCATGACAGCGGTCTGATCCGCTTTGCCGGAGAAGAGATCCGCAGCCTGCCTGTGCTGGAACTGCGTCGTCGTATGGGGTATGCCATCCAGTCCATCGGCCTGTTTCCGCACTGGACGGTCGCGCAGAACATCGCCACCGTGCTGCAGCTGGAGAAATGGTCGCGGGCAAAAACTGCCGACCGGGTTGATGAACTGATGTCTCTGCTCGGGTTAGAACCTGCGCTGCGTGACCGCTACCCGCACCAGCTTTCCGGAGGCCAGCAGCAGCGGGTGGGCGTGGCGCGTGCGCTGGCGGCCAATCCGCAGGTGTTACTGATGGATGAACCCTTCGGCGCGCTGGATCCGGTCACGCGCGCCGCACTGCAGGCGGAAATGACCCGCATTCATCGCATTCTGGGGCGAACAATCATTCTTGTGACGCACGATATTGATGAGGCGCTGCGTCTGGCCGACCATCTGGTGCTGATGGACCATGGCGAGGTGGTGCAGCAGGGGACGCCGCTTGAGCTGCTGACCTGGCCGAAAAACGATTTTGTGCGTGAGTTTTTTGGCCGCAGCGAGCTGGGCGTCAGGCTGCTCTCGCTGCGTACGGTCAGCGACTATATGCGTCGACAGGACGCGACGGTGCGTGGCGAGCCTCTGCAGGAACAGATGAGCTTGCGGGATGCGCTTTCGGCGTTTGTTGCCCGTCAGTGTGAAGTGTTGCCCGTTGCGGATGCCCGGGGCGCGCCAAGTGGCACCCTGCATTTTCGCGATCTGCTGGCAGGGGAGGTGACACGTGAAGGCTCTTCGTGATCCGCTGCTCTGGCTGGTCGTGCTCTTTGTCGCTTTGCTGTTGCTGATGCCGCACAGCGCGGCGCTGTTTAGCACACTCTTCCCCGACTTGCCGCGCCCGGTGTATCAGCAGGAGAGTTTTATTAATCTTGCCCTGGCCCATCTCTGGCTGGTGGTGCTCTCAAGTGCCATCGCTATTGTACTGGGCGTGGGGGCGGGCATCGCGGTCACGCGCCCCGCGGGCCGGGAGTTTCGCCCGCTGGTGGAGACCATTGCGGCGATTGGCCAGACGTTTCCGCCGGTGGCGGTGCTGGCGATTGCAGTGCCGGTGATGGGTTTTGGTCAGCAACCGGCCATCATTGCGCTGATTTTATACGGTGTGTTGCCCATTCTGCAGGGTACGCTGGCCGGTATTGCGGCGGTACCTGCGTCGGTACTGAGCGTTGCTGAAGGGATGGGGATGAGTCGCGCAGAGCGGCTGCGCAAAGTTGAACTCCCCCTGGCGGCACCGGTCATCCTTGCGGGGATCCGTACGTCGGTGATCATCAACATCGGGACGGCGACCATTGCGTCGACGGTGGGGGCCAACACCCTGGGAACGCCGATTATCATCGGCTTAAGCGGGTTCAATACGGCCTATATTGTGCAGGGGGCGTTGCTGGTGGCGCTGGCGGCAATCGTCGTCGATCGCGTTTTTGAGCGTCTGGCGCAGTATCTCAGCCGACACCGCCACGAACAATAAACGAATACCCGGCCAGCATCACGCCGCCGATACCGCTTACGGCCATCAGAACAAAAAGGGTAATTACGGCCAGTTTGGTTGCCTTCATCATGTGCTCCTGTTGTTAACGGAACAATTATACGGTGAAGCGCAGCTGTTAATGAACCATTAAATGCCGTTACGGCTCTTCCGGGCCAAGCGAGTAAACCGGGTAGCCATGTTCACGCCATTCCGTCATCAGCTGTTGCTGCGAGGCGGAAGGCACTTCTCCGCACCAGACCAGCAGGGTCTGGCCGTCGAACAATTCAGGGCGAAATTGCGCCAGCGAGTGCACAAGGACGTCAACGCGCCAGCCATTCTGGGTGGCAATCCAGGCCTCCAGCCACAGGCGAGTAGTATCGTGCACGTTCCAGCCGACCACCAGCGCGTCTTTTCCGTGCTTGTTCTTCGCCGAGGCAAGGCAGACGGCAATATAGTTGATCAGGACGCCGTCGAGCATACTCAGCAGCGCCTGCAGGGTGGTCTGCTGACACTGCAGGCGTCGACGGAGCGGGATGAAAAGATGCGTAATCAGCGTTTGCGCAGGATAATCGCGCCCTTGCTCTTTTATCCATGCGCGCAGGCGCTGCAGATTGCCCGCCTGCAGAAGGCGCAGCAACGTTTCCTGTTGTTCGCGCCAAAGAAGCTGCGTGTCAGGATCGTCATGGCTGAGCAGGGATTTCACTTTGCCAACCTGCACACCGTTATCGATCCAGCTTTTGATCTCGCGGATCCGGTCGATATCGGCATCGTTGAAGAGACGATGGCCTCCGTCCGTTCTCTGCGGTTTGAGTAATCCATACCGTCGCTGCCATGCCCGTAGCGTGACGGGATTGATATCACAAAGGAGTGCCACTTCACCGATTGTGTAAAGCGCCATATTCGCCCCCTGGCTTACGCGTCCCCAGCTTAACTGTAGTCCCTGTTTACTGAACCAGGAAGAAATGGTTGTTTTTTGCACGAATAATGCGAAGCAGGCGTTAGGTTCGGCAAAAGGTGTGATGCCGGGCACGAATTGCAGCTTTTTTGCCGCGCTTCAAAGAAAGTTTACCGCCAGCAGTGTATGTTACGCGTTTTGAGGGTGTGCGGTTTTGAGTATGTACGAGTTTAATCTGGTGCTGCTGTTGCTTCAGCAGATGTGCGTGTTTCTTGTCATCGCCTGGTTGATGAGTAAAACGCGTCTGTTCATTCCGCTGATGCAAGTTACCGTACGCCTGCCGCACAAGCTGCTCTGCTACGTGACCTTCTCTATTTTCTGCATTATGGGAACCTATTTTGGTCTCCATATCGAAGACTCCATTGCCAATACGCGAGCCATCGGTGCCGTGATGGGCGGGCTGCTTGGCGGCCCTGTGGTCGGTGGGCTGGTCGGGTTAACCGGTGGCCTGCATCGGTATTCGATGGGTGGCATGACGGCGCTGAGCTGTATGATCTCAACGATCGTCGAAGGGCTGCTCGGCGGCCTGGTTCACAGCTACATGATTAAGCGCGGTCGTCCGGATAAAGTCTTTAGCCCGCTCACCGCCGGGGCGATCACCTTTGTCGCTGAAATGGCGCAAATGGCCATCATCTTGCTGATTGCCCGACCGTTTGACGATGCGCTTCATCTGGTGAGCAATATCGCCGCACCGATGATGGTGACGAATACCGTGGGTGCTGCGCTGTTTATGCGTATTTTGCTCGACAAGCGCGCCATGTTTGAGAAGTACACCTCGGCGTTTTCCGCGACGGCCCTGAAGGTCGCCGCTTCGACGGAGGGGATCCTGCGTCAGGGCTTTAACGAAGAGAACAGCATGAAGGTGGCGCAGGTGCTTTATAAGGAGCTGGATATCGGCGCGGTGGCGATAACCGACCGTGAACGGTTGCTGGCTTTTACCGGCACGGGCGACGATCACCATCTGCCCGGGAAACCGATCTCCTCCGCCTATACGCTGCGCGCCATTGAAACCGGCGAAGTGGTGTATGCCGACGGCAACGAAGTTCCTTACCGCTGTTCGCTGCACCCGCAGTGCAAACTGGGCTCCACGCTGGTCATTCCGCTGCGCGGGGAAAACCAGCGGGTAATGGGCACCATCAAGCTTTATGAAGCGAAAAACCGTCTGTTCAGCTCTATCAACCGTACGCTGGGAGAGGGCATTGCTCAGCTGCTCTCCGCGCAGATCCTCGCCGGGCAGTATGAGCGTCAGAAAGCGTTGCTGACGCAATCCGAAATTAAACTCCTGCACGCTCAGGTGAATCCGCATTTCCTGTTCAATGCGCTTAATACGCTCAAAGCGGTGATCCGCCGTGACAGCGATCAGGCCGCGCAGCTGGTTCAGTTCCTGTCGACGTTTTTCCGCAAAAACCTTAAACGTCCGTCCGAGATTGTGACCCTGGCCGATGAAATAGAACATGTTAATGCCTACCTGCAGATTGAGCAGGCCCGCTTCCAGACTCGTCTGCAGGTGTCATTATCCGTCCCGGATGAGCTGGCGTATCAGCATCTTCCGGCCTTTACCCTGCAGCCTATTGTGGAAAACGCCATTAAACACGGTACGTCACAGCTGTTGGGGATTGGGGAGATCACCATTTCCGCCAGCCGCTTTAACCATCATCTGGTGCTGGATATTGAAGATAACGCCGGGCTTTACGTGCCTTCCACCTCAGGCGGATTAGGGATGAGCCTGGTGGATAAACGCCTGCGCGCGCACTTTGGTGATGACTGTGGCATTACCGTTGCCTGTGAGCCTGACCGATTCACCCGTATTACGTTACGACTGCCGCTGGAGGAAAACGCATGCTAAGAGTGCTGATTGTGGATGATGAGCCGTTAGCACGGGAAAACCTGCGCGTTCTGTTGCAGGAGCAGCCTGACATTGAGATTGTGGGGGAGTGCGCAAACGCCATTGAGGCCATTGGCGCCGTGCACAAACTGCGCCCGGACGTGCTGTTCCTCGACATTCAGATGCCCCGAATTAGCGGCCTGGAGATGGTCGGAATGCTCGACCCGGAGCATCGCCCCTACATTGTGTTTTTGACCGCCTTCGATGAATACGCCGTCAAAGCCTTTGAGGAGCACGCATTCGATTATTTACTGAAACCGATTGAAGAGAAGCGTCTTGAAAAGACCCTCAGCCGTTTGCGCCAGGAGCGCACCGTGCAGGATGTCACGCTGTTGCCGGAAAACCAGCAGCCGCTGAAGTTTATCCCCTGCACCGGCCACAGTCGGATTTACCTTCTGCAGATGGACGATGTGGCGTTTGTCAGCAGCCGTTTGAGCGGCGTATTTGTTACCAGCGCGGAGGGGAACGAAGGCTTTACCGAGCTGACGCTGCGGACGCTGGAGAGCCGAACGCCGCTCGTTCGTTGCCATCGCCAGTATCTGGTGAACATGGCGCACCTGAAAGAGATCCGGCTGGAAGACAATGGACAGGCAGAGCTGGTGCTGCGTGCCGGGCAAACCGTCCCCGTCAGTCGCCGCTACCTTAAGAGTTTGAAAGAGGCGATCGGCCTGTAAAACTGGTACACTGCGCCCATTGCATCATCGACAGTTAAGTTAAAGGCACCCATGCTCAGTAATGATATTCTCCGTAGCCTGCGCTACACCCTGAAAGCAAACAATAACGATATGGTGCGCATTCTTGCGCTTGCTGGCATGGAGTCCACCTCTGCCGGTTTCGACACCTGGATGACAAAAGAGGATGAAGAGGGGTTTGTTCGCTGCCCTGACATTATCCTGTCTGGCTTCCTGAACGGCCTCATCTACGACAAGCGCGGGAAAGATGACTCAGCACCAGAACTGGCGCTTGAGCGTCGGGTGAATAACAACACGGTGCTGAAAAAGCTGCGTATCGCGTTTTCACTGAAAACAGACGACATTCTGGCGATTATGACAGAGCAGAAGCACCGCGTGTCGATGCCGGAGATCACCGCCATGATGCGTGCGCCGGACCATAAGAACTACCGCGAGTGCGGCGACCAGTTTTTGCGTTATTTTTTACGCGGACTGACTCACCGGGTGCATCACGCTAAGCCGTGAGTGGTACCAGGGCGTGAAGGATGAAGAGGCAAAAAAAAGCCGGAGATTATCTCCGGCTTTTTTATTATTTCACCTGCTGACCTGGTTTGGCGCCTTCATCAGGGCTTAACAGGAAGATATCTTTCCCGCCAGGACCTGCCGCCATCACCATGCCTTCCGAGATGCCGAAGCGCATTTTGCGCGGTGCCAGGTTGGCGACCATCACGGTCTGACGGCCAATCAGCACCTGCGGATCAGGATAGGCAGAACGGATACCGGAGAAGACGTTACGCTTCTCACCGCCCAGATCCAGCGTCAGGCGCAGCAGTTTGTCCGAGCCTTCGACAAATTCCGCGTTTTCAATCAGTGCGACACGCAGATCGACCTTGGCGAAATCATCAAAGGTAATGGTCTCCTGAATCGGATCGTCTGCCAGCGGGCCAGTCACCGGCGCAGCGGCAGCCTTCACCTCTTCTTTAGACGCTTCCACCAGGGATTCTACCTGCTTCATCTCGATGCGGTTGTACAGCGCCTTGAAGGTATTCACCTTGTGGCTGAGCAGCGGCTGCTGGATAGCATCCCAGGTCAGCTCGGTGTTGAGGAACGCTTCAGCGCGGGAGGCCAGCTGTGGCAGTACCGGCTTCAGCCAGGTCATCAGCACGCGGAACATGTTCAGGCCCATGGTGCAGATCGCCTGCAGGTCGGCGTCGCGGCCTTCCTGTTTCGCGACAACCCACGGTGCCTGCTCGTCAACGTAGCGGTTAGCCACGTCAGCCAGCGCCATGATTTCACGAATCGCTTTACCGAACTCACGGCTTTCCCAGGCTTCGCCAACCGCCGCGGCGGCGTCGGTGAAGGTTTTGTACAGCTCTGGATCGGCCAGTTCGGCAGACAGCACGCCGTCGAAACGCTTGGCGATAAAGCCCGCATTACGGGAAGCCAGGTTCACGACTTTGTTGACGATGTCGGCGTTCACGCGCTGCACGAAATCTTCCAGGTTCAGGTCGATATCGTCGATGCGGGAAGAGAGCTTCGCCGTGTAGTAATAACGCAGGCTGTCCGCGTCGAAGTG
Organism: Enterobacter sp. MEB024; assembly: GCF_030209635.1. Taxonomy (NCBI): domain Bacteria; kingdom Pseudomonadati; phylum Pseudomonadota; class Gammaproteobacteria; order Enterobacterales; family Enterobacteriaceae; genus Enterobacter; species Enterobacter sp. MEB024. The sequence continues at coordinate 214,647 of NZ_JARVRQ010000003.1, forward strand.
GTTCAGCCAGGTGCTGGCTTTGATGAACGTACCGCGAGATTTGGACATCTTCGCGCCGTTGACCGTCACATAGCCGTGTACAAACAGGTTGGTTGGTTTACGGAAGTTACTGCCTTCAAGCATCGCCGGCCAGAACAGGCTGTGGAAGTAAACAATGTCTTTGCCGATAAAGTGATACAGCTCGGCGTCGGAGTCTTTCTTCCAGTATTCGTCAAAGCTGACGGTGTCGCCGCGCTTGTCGCACAGGTTCTTGAAGGAGCCCATGTACCCGATTGGCGCATCCAGCCAGACGTAGAAGTATTTACCCGGTGCGTTCGGAATTTCGAAACCGAAGTACGGTGCATCGCGGGAGATATCCCACTGCTGCAGACCGGATTCGAACCACTCCTGCATTTTATTCGCGACCTGCTCCTGCAGCGCGCCGCTGCGGGTCCACGCCTGCAGCATTTCGCTGAAGGACGGCAGGTCGAAGAAGAAGTGCTCGGAATCACGCATTACCGGTGTGGCACCCGAAACAACAGATTTCGGATCGATAAGCTCAGTCGGGCTGTAGGTTGCGCCGCATACTTCGCAGTTATCGCCATACTGATCCGGTGATTTACATTTCGGGCAGGTACCTTTGACAAAGCGGTCCGGCAGGAACATGCCTTTTTCCGGATCGTACAGCTGAGAGATGGTGCGGTTTTTAATAAAACCGTTCTCTTTCAGGCGAGAGTAGATCAGCTCCGACAGCTCACGGTTTTCGTCGCTGTGTGTGGAGTGATAGTTGTCATAGCTGATGTCAAAGCCCGCAAAATCGGTCTGATGCTCCTGACTCATTTCGGCAATCATCTGCTCTGGGGAGATCCCCAACTGCTGCGCTTTCAGCATGATCGGCGTGCCGTGGGCATCGTCCGCACAGATGAAGTTAACCTCGTGGCCGCGCATTCGCTGGTAACGGACCCAGACATCAGCCTGGATATGCTCCAGCATGTGGCCGAGGTGGATTGAGCCGTTGGCGTACGGCAGTGCGCACGTTACCAGAATTTTCTTCGCGACTTGAGTCATAGTAGGCATTACTTCTTTTAACTGTGAAAAGGGTTTTTGATATTACCAAAAGGGGCATTATTAAGTAAGCACAAACCACGGCCTTTCAGGTAAACTTGTTCATCTAAGGTCTTATTCACAAGAACAAAGGAGTCGGGATGAGTTCTCAATCCCAGGCCAAATCACCGGAAGCCTTAAGAGCAATGGTCGCCGGGACGCTGGCTAACTTTCAGCATCCAACCCTGAAGCACAATCTCACCACGCTGAAAGCGTTACACCATGTCGCATGGCTGGACGATACGCTGCACATCGAGCTGCAGATGCCCTTCGTCTGGACCAGCGCGTTTGACGCGCTGAAAGAGCAAACCAGCTCTGAGCTGTTGCGCATTACCGGCGCGAAAGCCATTGACTGGAAGCTGACCCACAGCATCGCCACCCTCAAGCGTGTGAAAAACCACCCGGGCGTTAACGGCGTGAAAAACATCATTGCCGTCAGTTCAGGCAAGGGTGGGGTGGGTAAATCCTCCACGGCGGTAAACCTGGCGCTCGCGCTGGCAGCCGAAGGGGCGAAGGTCGGTATTCTGGACGCCGATATTTACGGACCGTCTGTGCCTAACATGCTGGGTGCGGAAAACCAGCGCCCAACCTCGCCGGATGGCACGCACATGGCGCCGATCATGGCCCACGGTCTGGCAACCAACTCCATTGGTTATCTGGTGACAGACGATAACGCCATGGTGTGGCGTGGTCCGATGGCCAGCAAAGCGCTGATGCAGATGCTGCAGGAGACAATGTGGCCCGATCTGGATTATCTGGTGCTGGATATGCCGCCGGGCACCGGTGACATTCAGCTGACGCTGGCGCAAAACATTCCGGTCACGGGAGCGGTCGTGGTGACCACCCCGCAGGACATTGCGCTGATCGACGCCAAAAAAGGCATCGTGATGTTCGAGAAAGTGGACGTGCCGGTGCTGGGTATTGTCGAGAACATGAGTATGCATATCTGCAGCAATTGCGGACACCATGAGCCTATCTTTGGCACCGGTGGGGCAGAAAAACTGGCTGCGCAGTATCACACCCAATTGCTTGGGCAGATGCCGCTGCACATCTCGCTGCGTGAAGATCTGGACAGCGGGAAGCCGACGGTCGTCAGCCGTCCGGACAGTGAATTTGCAGAGATGTATCGACAGCTGGCGGGGCGCGTTGCGGCGCAGCTTTACTGGCAGGGCGAAGTCATCCCGAGTGAAATTGCGTTTCGCGCGGTGTGAGTGCTTTAGTCTGAATTGCCGGGCGGCGTTTGCGCCTGACCCGGCCTACGGAAATAACGTGTTGTAGGCCGGCTCAGCGAAGCGTCACCCGCGTTTAACGCTGTACGTAATGCATTAAAAAGTACTCACCTTCCGGCGAGTCACCCTTCGCTTCAATATGCCAGCCATGGCGCTGGTAAAAGGCAACAGCCCGGTCATTCTTTACCAGACACTTCAGCGAACCCGTACTGGTGAACGCGTTTTGCACCTGTTCAAGGAGCAAATGACCGACGCCCAGACCTTGATACTGCGGATCGACAAACAGATTGTGCAGGAAATTGTCGTTCGTCCACACCGAAGCAAAACCCAGTCGATGCCCGTCCTGAACGGCCACCCAAATCACTTCGTCGCGGGTTGCCGCGTCAAAGTCTTCAAGCTGCCACTCGGAACCGTCCAGCCATGGCCAGGCCTCGCGCCGCGCGTGGAGATAGAGTGTTCGCAAAAAGGGGCGATCGCTCTCCTGCCAGGGCCGGATTAAAATGTCATTAGCGGTGATAGAAGATATCTCCATTGTAGGCTTTGTAGATTTTGCCATCTGCATCGCCAATCAGGACGTAGTTCTCGCCCATATAGGTCCAGTGGGTACCCGCATCCGGGGCCGGCAGGTTACGCAGCTGGTACTGTTTAATGGTGTACTCAGGCGTTTGATACTGCGCCGGTGCGGTGTCGCCAATCTTGAATTTGGTGAAATCAGCGATGAACTCTTGTTCCTCATAGGCTTTAATGCCTGATGGCGCAGCGGCGGTTTGCGGGGCAGAAAACGCGGAACCCGCCAGAGACAGTAATACACCCAGAAGCAGCAATTTACGCTTAGCCATTTTTTCTCCAGTGATATCGTTACAGATACTTTTCGTCTGCGGGTTCATGGAACGCGAGGCAGACGGTCCATTTTAAGTACCAAAGCATGGTGTGTTTGAAAAAAAAATGTAACAAAAGTGGACGGTTTTGTGTAGTCGTAATGACGCGTGCAGTATCACTACGGTCAATATCTCACGAATTTGATATTTCCAATATTTATTATTCCATTAATCAATTCTGAAAATACCTTCTCACTTCGCAAATGGACTGTTCAACGCATGCTTTCCCACGTAAGAACATTTAATATCGCCTCCGTATGACATCAATCTCTTTCCATTTTTTTCAAAAGAATGGGAACGATTTTGCTTTTTTATCGCCAGGAAGGGAAACGTTGTCTGTTTTTTGTAATACGTCTGCTAAAACAATAACCCGTTGAAAATTTTAATGTAAATGAATTTATTTTTTATCTGTTTAACAACAAACACAACAATAAAAGAACTTTTTATATAAATGAAAAATACAACGCTATTTTCACTTTTATTTCTTTCAGTCGGCCAGTTAACTGGTTGCGTATTTTCGCCAGGTCAGGATCTCAGCATTACCGGGAAAAAAGTCATGACTGACGGAGAAACAAATTATCAGCTCGATCAACACGTGGAAATTTATCCCCTGACCCCGGCGCTCATTGAAAGATTGCGACCGCCTGTCCTCAAATCTCAGGCAAATCCTACTCTGGATGAGCAGGTTAAAAACTGGGAATACCGCATAGGCACCGGCGACATCCTGACGGTCACCGTCTGGGATCATCCGGAATTAACCACGCCCGCAGGGCAGTATCGTACCGCGAGTGACGCGGGTAACTGGGTGAATGCGGATGGAACGCTCTTCTACCCCTACGTCGGAAAACTGCATGTTGCAGGCAAAACGGTCGCGCAGGTGCGTGAAGCAATCACCGCGCAACTGGAGAAGGTTATTGAGAGCCCGCAGGTGGATGTCAGCGTGGCGTCTTTCCGCTCACAAAAAGCCTATGTGACAGGAGAGGTGGCAAAATCAGGCCAGCAACCGATAACCAATATCCCGTTGACGGTAATGGACGCGGTCAACGCCGCAGGTGGGCTTTCAGCGGATGCCGACTGGCGTAACGTGGTCCTCACGCATAATGGCCAGGACGCGCGCCTTTCGCTCTATGCGCTGATGCAGCACGGTGATTTAAGCCAGAATAAGCTGCTGTATCCGGGCGATATCCTCTTTGTTCCGCGTAACGATGCCTTAAAAGTGTTCGTGATGGGCGAGGTGGTGAAGCAGAGCACGCTGAAGATGGATCGTAGCGGAATGACCCTGGCGGAAGCCCTGGGGAATGCAGGCGGGCTGGATCAGAATATGGCCGATGCAACCGGGATTTTTGTTATTCGTTCGGTAGCGAAAAAAGGGGCGACGGACAAAATTGCCAATATCTATCAGCTCAATGCGAAGGATGCCTCCGCGATGGTACTGGGGACGGAATTCCAGCTGGAACCGTATGACATTGTCTACGTCACCACCGCGCCGTTGTCACGCTGGAATCGCGTGATCACACAGCTGGTACCCACCATCAGCGGTGTCCATAACCTGACCGAAACCGTCCGCTTCATCCGTTCATGGCCGCAATAATGTTCAACTCAATCTTAGTGGTTTGCACCGGCAATATTTGCCGTTCGCCGATGGGGGAGCGGCTGTTGCGACAACAGCTGCCCGGCAGACTTGTGACATCGGCTGGGATTTACGGATTTGAAGGACGCCCGGCGGATGCAACTGCACGGGAGGTGGCCCGGTGTTACGGCGTTTCGCTGGAGGGGCACGTGGCACGCAAGATGACGCGCAGCATGTTGCAAACTTCCGATTTAATTCTGGTGATGGAGCCGGAGCACCTGCGTTTTATTGCCGCTGTGTCGCCCGAATGTCGCGGAAAATCGCTGCTGTTTGGCCAATGGCTGGAAAACAGGGACATTCCCGATCCTTACCGCAAAAGTCGTGAAGCGTTTGAATATGTTTTCGGGCAGCTGGTAAAAGCCAGTCAGGAATGGGCTCGTCGTGTGGGTCAAAAAGGAATGAAGCGTTAATGTCTTCTCATACATCAGACAAATACGGTGCTGCCGCACCGCACAGTAATGAAATCGATCTTATGCAGCTACTTGCTGAGATGATTGATCACCGCATGCTAATCGGGCTGGTCACGCTCCTGTTTACGGTGTGCGCGGGGCTCTACGCGTTTAGCGCCACGCCGGTCTACCAGGCGGATGCCCTGGTACAAATAGAAGCAAAGCAGGACAACTCGTTGCTTAAAAGCTTAAGCCAGTTTGGGTCTGACCTTTCACCCGACGCTGAACCTGAACTGTTGCTGCTTAAATCGCGCATGATCCTGGGGGGAACCGTTGATAATCTGGGGCTGACATATCAGGTAACACAGCGCGTTCTCCCGGTTGTGGGGCGCCTCTGGGAACGTCTACGCGGCAGCAAACCGGGCAACATGACGATAGGTGAGCTTACCCTGCCCCAGCAGGAGGGGAAACCGCAAGCGGTTGTCCTGACCGTGCTGGGGCAGGGCCGGTATCGTCTGGAAGGGGAGACGCTTAAGGCTGACGGTAGGGTTGGCAAACGGCTGGTGAAAGACGGGATCACGCTTCTGGTGACCTCGCTCAGCGCGGAGCCGGGGACCCAATTTACCCTTCAAGCCTTTACCAGGCTTGAGGCAATTAACGCGCTGCAGAAGAGACTTTTTGTCGCGGAATCCGGTAAACAGAGCGGTATGATCACCCTGACGCTGACGGGTGAAGACCCGGACAGGATAGCGGTGGTGCTCAATACGATTGCAGAAAATTATCTCAGCCAGAATATTGCGCGCCAGGAGGCACAGGATTCCCGAAGTCTGGCGTTTTTGCAGGAGCAGTTACCTAAGGTCCGTCACGAACTGGATGAGGCCGAAGCACGACTGAATGCCTATCGGGCGCAGCGCGATTCCGTCGACTTATCCCTTGAGGCGAAGTCCGTACTGGATCAGGTCGTTAACGTGGAAAATCAGCTCAACGAACTGACCTTTCGTGAGGCAGAGGTTTCTCAGCTTTTCAAAAAGGATCACCCGACCTATCGCGCATTACGGGAGAAGCGACAAACGCTCGAAGAGGGACGCGCGCGCCTGAACAGCCGGGTTTCATCTATGCCTTCTACCCAGCAGGAAGTGTTGCGCCTGAGCCGTGATGTCGAGTCCGGGCGTACCATTTACCTGCAGCTGCTGACACGCCAACAGGAACTGAACATTTCACGCTCCAGCGCCATCGGCAACGTGCGGATCATTGATACCGCGGTTACGCAACCTGAGCCAATAAAGCCCCGTAAAGCGCTTATTATTCTGCCTGGCGTGCTGCTAGGGCTGATGGTCTCCATGGGGTGGGTGTTGGTTCGTACTGCCTGTCGGCGAGGGATCACCTCGTCAGAGCAAATAGAAGAGCAGGGGATGCCGGTTCTGGCGACGCTGCCGCGCTCGGTCTGGCTGTGGAAAAAAACGCATTTGCGCCGAAAGCACTTTTTGGCGCCCCACGGGAAACACAAAACTTCGGATATCCCCTTCCTGCCCACAGACCGGCCAGCGGATATGTTTGTTGAAGCGATGCGCGGACTGCGTACCAGCCTGCACTTCACGATGATGGACGCCTCAAACCAGATCGTGGTGATTACGGGCCCCACGCAGAATTGCGGCAAAACGCTGGTCAGCACGTCACTGGCATCAATAGCGGCTCAGGCCGGAAAGCGGGTGCTCTTTATCGATGCGGATATGCGTAAAGGCTATGTGCATAATCTCTTTAAGCTGAACAACCATCACGGATTATCCGCTGTCCTTGAGGGAAATGTGGCGTGGCAGGAGGCGATCCAGCGCGTTGATAAGGCGGGCTTTGATGTTCTGACCTGTGGTCCCCAGCCGTTACGTCCCGTGGAGCTGCTCATGGGAGAACGCTTCCAGGAGGTGATGTCGGGGATGAACGCACACTATGACGTTGTTATCGTTGATACACCGCCGGTGCTGGCCGTGACCGATGCGGTGCTGATTGCCAGAGTGGCCGCAACCACGTTACTGGTTGCCCGCTTTGGTAAAACCAACGTGAAAGAGACGGAAAACTGTGTAAAGCGTCTGCAGCAGATGGGTGTGCAGGTGAACGGTGCCATTCTCAATGATATCGTGAAATCTGCGGCGCTGTATTACAGCGCGGGGTATAGCCATTTCGACTACGGCTATACCCCGAAGGAAAAGCGGCGTGAGGGTTAGTGCTTCACCAGCGTGGCGAAGTAATACACCAGGGGAATGGCGAGGATCCAAAGACCGACGGGGATATCGCGCCATTTCCCGGCTATCGCTTTGATAACGATATAAAACAGCAGCCCGCCCGCAATACCGGTCCCGAAACTGTTGGCAATCAGCGTAATCATCACCATCATCAACACCGGCAAGCCGTCGGTGAAGTTCGCCAGATCAACCTTACGTAAACCGCTAAACATATTCAGCCCGATGAGGATCAGGGCGGGCGCCGTGGCTTCTTTCGGGATCATCAGCGCCACAGGGGTAAACAGCAGCATCAGCAGGAACATTACCGCCGCGGCCAGCGCGGTCATGCCGGTTTTGCCGCCGGCTTCCGCGGCTGCGGACGATTCAATCAGCGCCGTGGCGGCAGGAATGCCTACCCACGGGCCAATCGCGGCGGCAATGGAGTCCACCATAAACGGGCGGTTAATGTTTGGCATATTGCCTTCTTCATCCAGCAGCCCTGCTTCCCCGCCCACCGCCAGCGTTGTTCCCATGGTGGAGAAAAACTCGGAGGCGAAGAAGACAAACAGGAATGGCAGAAAGGCAATATTCAGCGCGCCCAGCATATCGACATGCCCAAGGACGGGAGCGATGGAGTGGGGCACATCGATAAAACTGGCGGGTAATTTCGTGACGCCCATCGGAATACCCACGAGGGTCGCGAGCAGGATAGCCCACAGGATCGCACCCGGAATACGACGAGCCTGCAGGCCGATAGCCAGGAACAGGCCGAGCAACGCCACCAGCGCACTGGGTGATAAAAAATCTCCCAGCATCAGTGCGTTCGTTTTGGCATTCGCCAGCACCAGCCCGGCGTTGCGGAAACCGAGTACGGCGACAAACAGCCCGATGGAGGCTGTCAGCCCCAGCTTGATGGACTGCGGCACCGAGCGGGTCACCACTTCACGCAGGCCAAACCGGGTCAGCAGAAAGAATAAAATCCCCGACCAGCAGGCGATACCCAGACCAATTTGCCAGCCAATGCCTTCACTGCCCGCAAGCGTCACCCCGACCAGCACCGAGCCACCAATTCCTGGCCCGACGATAAACGGCAGGTTGGCGTAAAACGCCATCAGCAGCGTCCCGGCAACGAAGACCAGAATGGTGCCCGTGGTCGCGGCGCCTTTATCCATTCCTCCCACGGCCAGCAGCCCCGGGATCACCACCAGCAAATAGGCGGCGGCGAGAAAACCGGTGATACCCGCCAGGCACTCGGTGCGCACGGTGCTCCCGCGTGCACGGAGTGCAAAACGACGTTCAAGCCAGCGCCCTGGTGCTGGCGAATTAACGGTATTGTCGGCCATTATCCGACTCTCCTTCGGTATTATTGTGTGTTGTCCGGGGTTTCCCGGTAAGAAATCAGCGGATCGACAATCTGGCGCGTGCTGCCATCGGTCAGTCCAAGATCGGTCAAATGTGGCCCGGCATTACAGGCAAGGCAGGTTCCTTCGATGGCCTTAAAGACCCGATACGGCGGTTCCCAGTCGGCAATCAGACTGCTGCGATCGCGCAGCGTCCTGAACTGCAGCGCCAGCTCGGCAGGTGGCAGTTCCGACAGCATGCCCGCAATCGGCATGGCAACGTGGGCAATCACGTCACCCTGTTGCGCCAGCGCCATGCCACCACCGCTGTTGATAAGCGTATTGGCAGCCAGCGCCATATCGTTCGGATCGCGGCCCATAACCACCAGGTTGTGAGAGTCGTGCGAGTAGCTGGTGGCAATCGCCCCACGCAGTTCCCCCCAGCCTTCAAGCAGGGCAATTTGCGGTTTTGCTGCATGACGGGCATGGCGATGCTGAACCCAGATCAGGCTAAAACCGTCCGGGATCTGCACGCACCCGTTGCGCACCTGCACATCTGTTTCACCCCAGCGGGTAAAGCGCGCGCCGCAGATGTGGCGCAAGCGAGCCACGCCATGGTTCGCGTTGCCAATGCGCATGCAAAAATCATCAGCGGTCAGGGCAGACAACCGTACGGTATCACGCGGCAACGTAAGAGGCGTATCAGCAACAGGTTCGAGCGTTGCCCCGTCCCGGGCAATCAGCTTTCCGGCGACGTAGACCTGGCGCGCCGTCAGTTTATCCAGCGAGTCAAACACCACCAGATCCGCGCGACGCCCGGCGGCAATCAGCCCCAGGTCGTTACGCTGCAGGCGAATGGCCGCATTGAGCGTTGCAAAACGCAGTGCGTCGGTGGCCGCTAATCCATGTTCAATCAGCAGGTTCAGCAGCGCGATGATCCCGCCTTTTTCCATGAGGATGTCTGGCGGAACATCATCGGTACAAACCGTGATGTGAGACGAAAGATGGGGGAGCGTTTTCAGGGCGCTGACAATATCGGGCAGCAGATAAGGGTGCGAACCGCGGATCTCCAGCGTCAGCCCGGCACGCAGTTTTTCCAGCGCATCGTCAGCCGACGTTAACTCATGGTCAGAAGTCACGCCTGCTGCCAGATAAGCCTGTAAATCCGCACCGCTGAGACCGCGGGCATGGCCTTCAATCAGCTTTCCGCTGTCGAGCCCGGCCTGCATAATTTCAAGCATACGCTGGCTGCCATTAAGCACCCCATGCATGTCCATCACTTCAGCCACACCGCGCACTTCCGGCCAGCCAAGCAGGGTGTTCATCTCGTCTCCGGCAAAATCCGCCCCGGACATTTCCAGGCCGGGCGTTGAGGGCACGCTTGAAGGCGCGGCGACCATCACCTGCAGCGGCAGATTGCGGCTGGCCTCAATGGCAAAACGGACGCCGTCAATGCCCAGCACGTTGGCCAGTTCATGCGGATCCCAGAAGACCGCCGTGGTGCCCTGTGCAAGTACAATCTCCGCGTAGCGGGCGGGCATAAGATGGGAGCTTTCAAGGTGGACGTGGGTATCCATCAGCCCTGGCGACAGAAACTGGTTGTTCAGCGCGTGAGTCTCATGTGCGTCGTTGCGGCTGCCGCGCGGATGGACGCTGGCAATCAGTGAGCCCACGATACCGACATCCGCTTCGCGGATCTCACCGGTGACCATATCCACAATACGGGTATCGGTGAGGAGCAGGTCAAAGGGCATTTCGCCTCGTGCAGCCTGAACGGCGCGGCGTCGGGTTTCAGCAGTCATGCAATTAACAGTTCCAGCATCAAAATAATGACGCTACTCTATGCACACGGCAAACGTTTGCCCAGCTGATAAAACTTATGGCCCGATAACCCCGGGTTATTCTGTGACGCGTGTAATGGATAATCATGACGGAACCCTGGCAGCGCTTGCCCGCGCTCTCTCTTCGACAGCTACAGTATTTTGTCACTCTGGCGCAGCTGCGTCATTTTACTGATACCGCCAGCAAACTGGCTATCAGCCAGCCGGCCCTCAGCAGTGCGTTGCGGCAAATCGAGACGGTGCTTGGGGGCAAACTGGTTAACCGGACCGCCTCGGCCGTGACGTTGACGGAGCTTGGCAATGCCATCCTGCCGCACGCGCAGCGGGTGCTCAGCGTGGCGCAGCTTGCGTTTGACGACATGCAGCACATTGTTCAGGCGGGCGGCGAAGGAACGGTGCGTATCGGGCTGATCCCTTCCGTGAGTTCGCTGCTGTTCCCCTTGTTGCCCCGGACGCTCGCGCAGGCTTTTCCCCGCCTCAGGGTGGAATTTCACGATCAAACCAACGATGCGCTGGTGGCCCAGCTGCTGAAAGGGCAGATTGATTTCGGCATTGGTGCGCTCGATAACTCTGTTCCCGACCAGCTGAACGTGTTTCCCTTACAGGATGACCCGTTTGTCGCGGTCATTCACAGCGACGATCCGCTGGCCGCGTCGGCGCACCTGCCCTGGAAGCAACTGGCAGGGCGGGATATCGCCGTGTTCTCAAAAGGTAATATTCAGCGTCTGGTTGCGGCGCTCGCGGAAAGCCACCGTTTGTCGTTGCCGACACGCTATCAGGTGGACTACATCGAAACTTTGTATGGTCTGGTGCGCTCGAAACTCGCCGTGGCGATTTTACCGCAGCTCTATACCACGCACCTCCAGGACCCGCAGCTCAGGGTGGTACATCTTCAACAACCGGCCCTGGCCCGCACGGTGGCGTTAATGCGTGCCCCGCAGCCGCTTCCTCCGCTTATCGAATCCTGCTTTACGCTGATGGCCGACACGTTGCGAACGAAATGACCCGACACTTCTTTACAGCGTGATGACGCATTGCTCGCTAAGATGACCGTCGATTCATCAAGAGGTCACAATGGAAAACCGCACATTCAGTCGACTGCGCCGCTGGGCGCGGGAAGGGATCATCTTCTTTCTGCTCGCGCTGGCCGTAATGTGGGGCGTGGATCAATACCGCAAGCCCACACTCCCCGCCAGCTTTAGCGCTGCACCGATGCACAGCATCGACGGAAAGATCCACGATATAACGGCACTCAGCCAGGAACGCCCGCTGCTGATATACGTATGGGCAACCTGGTGCAGCATCTGCCGGTTTACGACGCCCTCGGTCAATACGCTGGCAGAACAGGGTGGCAACGTCGTGAGTATCGCCATGCGTTCCGGCGACGATGCAAAGCTGGCGCGCTGGGTCGACAAGAAACAGCTGGTCATGCCGGTGGTCAACGATACTAACGGTGCGCTGTCACAGGCGTGGCAGGTGAGCGTAACACCGACGCTGGTGATCGTGTCGAAGGGGAAAGTGGTCAGTACTACTACGGGGTGGACAAGTTACTGGGGAATGAAGCTCAGACTGTGGTGGGCAGGGCTGTAAAGAGAGCCCCTCTTCCGGCGGAAGAGGGGCTGGATATTACTTCGCCAGAACTTCCTGTGCGGTACGCTCAACCAGCGACAGCAGGACTTTAATGTCCTCCAGGGTCACGGTTGGGTTCAGCAGAGTCAGTTTCAGGCAGGTGACGCCGTTATGCTCGGTCACGCCGACGTTAGCACGGCCGGATTCCAGCAGCGCATCACCAATTTTCTGGTTCAGCAGGGCGATACCCGCGTCGTCCATCTGTACCTGTCCACGGAAGCGGAACAGTACGCTTGCCAGCTGCGGTTGCATAACCAGTTCCAGAGCAGGCTGCTCTTTCACGTAAGCCGCAACCTGCTGTGCCAGCGTAACACCGTGATCGATGATCGCCGCGTATTGTTCCTGACCCAGCGCTTCCAGGCTCATCCACAGCTTCAGCGCGTCGAAACGACGGGTCGTCTGCAGAGATTTCGACACCAGGTTCGGCACGCCAGCTTCTTCATCGAACTCAGAGTTCAGATAGGCCGCCTGATAGCGCATCAGCTCATAGTGGCGCGCTTCTTTGAGCAGGAACGCACCGCAGCTGATGGTCTGGAAGAACTGCTTGTGGAAGTCCAGAGTAACGGAATCCACCAGCTCGATACCGTCCAGGTAGTGACGATACTGCTCAGACATCAGCAGTGCGCCGCCCCAGGCCGCATCAACGTGTACCCAGATATTCTGTTTCGCCGCCAGTTCAGCAATGGCACGCAGCGGATCGATTGCACCTGCATCGGTAGTACCGGCAGTGGCAACAATCGCCAGGATCTGCTCGCCGTTAGCATTGCACTGCTCAATTTTCGCTGCCAGATCGTTGAGATCCATGCGCGAAAATTCATCCGTTTTCACCTGCACGACGGACTGGTAGCCCAGACCCATCAGCGCCATGTTCTTCTGCACGGAAAAGTGTGCGTTTTCAGAGCACAGCACGCGGATTTTACGCAGATCGCCAACCAGGCCGTCCTGCTGAACGGAATGACCCTGACGCGCGAAGAACGCATCACGGGCCAGCATCAGACCCATCAGGTTGCTCTGCGTGCCGCCGCTGGTGAACACACCGGCGTCGCCAGCCTGATAACCCACGCGGGTACGCAGCCATTCGATCAGCTTGATCTCAATGATGGTTGCGGACGGGCTTTGATCCCAGGAGTCCATGCTCTGGTTAGTGGCGTTAATCAGCACTTCCGCTGCCTGGCTAACCACCAGGCTTGGGCAGTGCAGGTGCGCCACACACTGCGGGTGATGAACGGACAGGCTGTCTTTCAGGAAGAACTCCACGGCGCGTTCAATCGCCGCTTCGTTGCCCAGCCCTTTCGGGTTGAAATCCAGCTTTATACGGTCGCGCAGTTCCGCGACCGTTTTGCCCTGATACATCTCAGGCTGTTTCAGCCACTGCATCACAGCCTGAGTGCTTTGTTCAATCGCCTGCTGGTAAGCTTCAATGCTCTGCGCAGAGGAGAACAAAATTGGGTTTGAATCTGACATCGTGTTCAACAACTCCGGTTACGCCGGGCGAACGCCCGCAGCAAGCAGTGCCTGCTCGAATTTATCCAGGAAGACTTTCAGCTCATCATCGCTGATCAGCAGGGAAGGCAGCAGACGCAGAACAATACCGTTGCGACCACCGCGCTCCAGAATCAGGCCGGCTTCGAAGCACTTCTTCTGAATCAGTGCAGACAGCTCGCCATCACCCGGGTAGCAACCCATGTGGTCTGCCGCTTCGTGTGGTTTAACGATCTCAATCCCGATCATCATGCCCAGGCCGCGAACGTGACCGATAACCGGATAGCGTTTCGCCATCTCGTTCAGCTGGCCTTTCAGCCATTCGCCCTGTGCGGCCACTTTGCCCGCGATGTTCTGGTCTTTCAGGATTTTCAGCGTTGTCAGACCGGTTGCCATTGCCAGCTGGTTGCCGCGGAAGGTACCGGTGTGGTGGCCTGGTGCCCACGCATCGAACTGTTTCTTGATGCCGAGTACCGCCAGTGGCAGACCGCCGCCAACCGCTTTAGACATCACGATGATGTCTGGCTCAATGCCCGCGTGTTCGAAGGCGAAGAATTTACCGGTACGGGCAAAGCCAGCCTGAACTTCGTCGAGGATCAGCAGAATGCCGTGTTCCTGAGTCACTTTACGGATGCGCTGCAGCCACTCAACCGGAGCCGGGTTCACGCCGCCTTCACCCTGAACGGCTTCAAGGATCACTGCCGCAGGTTTACGCACGCCGCTTTCAACGTCGTTGATCAGGTTTTCGAAATAGTAGGTCAGCGCTTTCACACCCGCCTCACCGCCGATACCCAGTGGGCAACGGTACTGGTGTGGGTAAGGCATGAACTGCACTTCTGGCATCATACCGTTAACCGCTTCTTTCGGAGACAGGTTGCCGGTAACGGCCAGTGCGCCGTGAGTCATACCGTGGTAACCACCAGAGAAGCTGATGATACCGCTACGACCGGTCACTTTTTTCGCCAGTTTCAGCGCCGCTTCAACGGCGTCAGCACCGGATGGACCGGTGAACTGCAGGCAGTACTCTTTGCCCTGACCAGGCAGCAGAGAGAGCAGATATTCTGAGAACGCGTCTTTCAGAGGCGTAGTCAGATCCAGAGTATGTAACGGCAAGCCGCTGGTAATGACATTTTGGATGCTTTTCAGCACATCAGGATGGTTATGTCCAAGCGCAAGGGTGCCTGCGCCTGCTAAACAGTCAAGGTATTCTTTATTGTCTGCATCGGTGATCCACACGCCTTCTGCTTTAGTGATTGCTAAAGGCAGTTTGCGCGGATAACTCCTGACGTTAGATTCAAACTCGGCCTGACGGGCCAGATAGGTTTCGTTGCTTTTGTGGGCATCTACGGTGTCAATACGGACTTTATCCGTCATCATATCACTCCTACAACCGCCGCTTCGTTATGAGCAACGATTGAATAAAAAGTTAAAAAACAGATGGGGGCCTGAAAAAAACGCCGCCAATATAGAGCCTTTTGTCACGAGGCTCAATGGTTAATTTGTTTACTGTTTTATGACATGCGGTACGGGGGAGGGAATATCCTCATTTTAAGAATAAAAATTGCGCTTTATGCCAAACAAAAACAGCCGGTTACGCGTATTTTGTCAGGACTGTAAAAAGAGAGAAAAGTGTGTGACAAATCGTGCCATTGAGGGACGTTAAGGGGGGCAGATAGCCCCTTTAAGCGCATTATCTCGACATTACCTGCAAAATACCGGGGTCACGACAGGTTGTTTTTATTCCCGGACATAGCGGTTACAGGCTTCTCATTACATCTGATTGGTATAACAAAATCATGAAAGCGAGAAATCAACAGGTCTTGCATCACTGGTACTCTTCCCCTAATCTGCCAAATGTAAGTGAATTCTTACCAATGACTCGGGGTGCCCTTCTTAAATGAAGGCTGAGAAATACCCGTATTACCTGATCTGGATAATGCCAGCGTAGGGAAGTCAGATGCCTTCCCGGTCATCGCTTCTTCACGCACGGCAGGAGCGATACCATGCAGCCTGACCTGCTCGATTTACACGTTTTACATCAGTTTCGAACCCGTTCCCCGCTTACCCACTGTATGACCAACGATGTGGTACAGACCTTTACGGCCAATGTGTTACTGGCGCTTGGCGCTTCTCCGGCTATGGTGATTGAAGCCGAAGAGGCCGAGCAGTTTGCCGCGCTCGCAGATGCCCTGCTGATTAACGTCGGGACGCTGACGGCGCCGCGCGCCCAGTCGATGCGCCGGGCGATTGAGCGTGCAGTGGCCGCAGGGAAACCCTGGACGCTTGACCCGGTTGCCGTAGGGGCGCTGACGTTCCGCACCCGTTTTTGCCACCAAATCCTCGCCCTGAAACCGGCGGCCATTCGCGGCAATGCCTCGGAAATTCTCGCCCTTGCCGGGATGAGTGCGGGCGGGCGCGGCGTCGATACCACCGACACGGCGGCGGCTGCGTTGCCTGCCGCGCAGGCGCTGGCTCGCCAGACGAATGCCATTGTGGTGGTCACCGGTGAACGGGATTACGTCACCGACGGGCAGCGCACCCGCACGGTCGTGGGCGGTGACCCGATGATGACCCGCGTGGTGGGAACGGGATGCGCGCTCTCGGCAGTCGTGGCGGCGAGCTGCTCGCTTCCCGGTGACCGGCTGGATAACATTGCCGCCGCTTGCGGATGGATGAAACATGCCGGAACGGCGGCCGTCGCCCGGTCTGGTGGTCCCGGCAGTTTTGCCAGCGCGTTCCTCGACGCGCTCTACACTCTGGAGGAACGGGTATGAAACGGATTAACGCCCTTACCATTGCCGGTACCGACCCAAGCGGCGGCGCGGGCATTCAGGCTGATTTGAAAACTTTCTCCGCACTCGGCGCATACGGCTGCTCGGTGATTACCGCGCTGGTGGCGCAAAATACGCGTGGCGTGCAGTCGGTTTACCGCATTGAGCCGGACTTTGTCGCCGCACAGCTGGATTCGGTTTTCAGCGATGTACGAATCGACACCACCAAGATTGGGATGCTGGCCGAGACCGACATTGTTGAAGCGGTGGCAGAACGGCTTAAACGTTACCAGGTACAAAACGTGGTGCTGGATACCGTGATGCTGGCAAAAAGCGGTGACCCGCTGCTGTCCGCCTCCGCCGTCGAGACGCTGCGAAGTAAGCTGCTGCCGCAGGTGGCGCTTATCACGCCTAATCTGCCTGAAGCCGCTGCGCTGCTGGATGCGCCGCACGCGCAAAATGAGCGCGAAATGAAAGAGCAGGGGAATGCGCTCCTGGCGATGGGCTGCGGCGCCGTGCTGATGAAAGGTGGTCATCTTGATGATGAAGAAAGCCCTGACTGGTTGTTTACCCACGACGGTGCGCTGCGTTTCACGGCCCCGCGGGTACAGACCAAAAACACCCACGGGACAGGCTGCACGCTCTCTGCTGCGCTGGCGGCTTTGCGCCCCCGTCGTGACAACTGGGGGGATACGGTCCGCGACGCTAAAATCTGGCTCTCCGAAGCGCTGGCAAAAGCCGATACTCTCGAGGTTGGTCACGGTATTGGTCCGGTACACCATTTTCATGCCTGGTGGTAAGCCGTATACTGGCAACACACACCAGGCCTGAGAAAAACAGAGATGGAACAAGCGCATACCCGGTTAATCGACCAACTGAATGAACGCATTGCCGCCCCGGACAACACGCCGCTGTATCTGAAATTTGCCGAAACGGTAAAAAACGCGGTACGCAACGGGGTGCTGGAGCATGGGAATATACTGCCCGGCGAGCGCGATCTCAGTCAGTTAACCGGCGTGTCGCGCATTACCGTGCGCAAAGCGATGCAGGCTCTGGAAGCCGAGGGCGTAGTGACGCGCGCCCGCGGCTACGGGACGCAAATCAATAACATCTTTGAATACTCGCTCAAGGAAGCGCGCGGTTTTTCTCAGCAGGTGGTGCTGCGCGGCAAAAAGCCCAACACGCTGTGGGTGAATAAACGGGTGGTGAAATGCCCGGAAGAGGTGGCCAGCCAGCTGTCAGTACCGCCGGAGAGCGAGGTCTTTTTGCTTAAGCGCATCCGCTATGTCGATGATGACGCCGTATCGATTGAGGAGTCCTGGGTGCCGGTAGGGTTGATTCACGATCCGGATGCAATTGGGATTTCCCTGTATGACTACTTCCGTAGCCAGAATATCTTCCCGCAACGCACCCGCTCACGCGTCAGTGCCCGCATGCCGGACAGCGAGTTTCAGACGCATATCCGTATGGATGACAAAATCCCGGTGCTGGTGATCAAGCAGGTTGCACTTGATCAGCAGAACCGACCCATTGAGTTCAGCATCAGCTACTGCCGTAGCGATTTATACGTCTTTGTGTGCGAGGAGTAACGCCTCGCGCCCTGGCGCACAGTCGCCGCCGCGGTGGCTAACGACCCAGGCCGCCACTGCATTGCCAAGCGTAACGGCATCAGCCAGCGACCATCCTGCCGCCAGCCCGGCAAGCGTGCCACCGGCGTGGCTGTCGCCCGCACCGATCGTGTCGACGACGGTTGCGGGAAACGCCGGAACGTAGCCCGATTTATCACCCTCAAACCAGGCGGCACCGTCTTTATCGTGGCGAATAATCAGCGCCGAACCAAAACGCTGTAGCCACTGCGGACCGAGTGTTTCAGCTTCCATGCCAAATCGTCCCGCTGCCATCTCCGCTTCCTGGCGATTAAGCGATACCATCGGCCTACAGGCCATGATCCGCGCCATCAGCGCATCAGGAATATCGGCAATACGCGGCCCAAAGTCGATAAACGCGGTAACGTTTTCCAGTCCCTCCAGCCAGGCCGTCAGGAGCTCTCCGCACGGTGACGCCAGCTGATAGCCTGAGAGGTAGACCAGGCTTTCAGGCGGCACGTGCAGCGCATCCAGCCAGCGCTGTTGCCACTGGTTCTCCACGCCGCTAAACGACATAAAGGTCCGCTCACCGTCCGGTTCGACCAGCGCCAGACACCAGCCGTTGTCGCCCGTTTCTACTTCGACGACGCTGTGCAGATCCTGTTTGGCCATGGCGTTACGGATGATGTCTGCCCACACTCCGTGACCGACGGGGAGCGCGTTTTGCGCGGCGATCCCGAGCCGTTTCAGCGCAATAGCAATATTCAGCGCACAGCCGCCGATATTGACACCCTGTTGTTTGAGTTCGATATCACACCCGCGCCAGGGCAGGGCATAGGCGTCGGCGATCACGTCGATGACCGCGGCACCCAACACCGTGACCGGGCGAGTGGCGTGCAGTGTTTCAAGGCGTGCAGCAAAAGCACTCATACGCCCTCCCTTTGCTCCCGGAAGTGCAGCAGTTTTTCACAATATTGATTAAAGTCGAGGCGGTTTACGGCGTCGAGTTCCTCCCTGTACGCCGGGTCAATCGCCTGTACGCCGTGAAGCGCACCGCAGATTGCCGTCGCCATCGCGCCGATGGTGTCCGTATCACCGCCGAGGTTGGCGCACAAAATGGCGCAGCGGTTCGGGTCGGTGCCTGCCAGTTCGACCATCGCAATCGCCGCTGGAACCGACTCAAGCGTGCTGGTGCCCGCGCCAATAAGCTGGTAAACCTGCTCGCTGGCGGAATCGATGCCGTTGGCTTCACGCACGGTCTTAAGGGCGAGCTCAATCCGTGCCGCCAGCGATGCGCTGAAGGTGGTTGTTTTCGCTTCCTGTGCGTAGCGGGCAATACCTGGCAGGGCATCGACGATGTTCTGCCAGCGTTCACCGTCAATGGCACGCGACACTGCCCAGGCTATCACCACCGCGCCGGCAATCGCGAGGTCGGATTTATGGGTCGGGCTGGAGGCCAGCGCCACCTCTGCGACAAAGTGCTCCAGACGCGTGGCCGGCAGCAGGCAGCCCAGCGGAGAGGCGCGCATCGCCGCACCGTTGGTGACGCCGTTGTTTTCCAGCTCACTGACCGGCTTGCCGTCACGAATAGCGTTAAGCGCAATCTTCGATGTCGGACCTAACACATTCTTGTTAAACGCATCGAACGACTCCGCCCAGTGCAGAATATGTTTGCCGATAACATCTGCGTTGATCTGCCCGTCGCATTCGATAATCGCATCCGCCAGGCATAACGCCATTGACGTATCGTCGGTGAATTCTGCCTGCTTAAAATAGCAGGCGGCGTTATTTTCAGCCGGTCCGGGTAAAAAACGGTCGATCCAGCCGAAGTGCGCTTTGACGCGCTTTCTCGGCCAAAGCTCCGACGGCATGCCCATCGCATCCCCTAACGCTTGCCCGTAAAGGGCACCGAGAACACGTTCTTGTTTCATTTAACTTCCCCTCGTGTCAGCGCGGTATCGCCTTCAACCACCTCAATTGCGGTGATCTCTTTGTCCGATTCGCGGAAAAACAGCATAAACAGCACGGCGATCACGGCAATCATGATCCCTCCGAATGCCCACATTCCGGCCCAGTTGAAGGTCAACCCATTCACCGGCTCTTTGTATGCGAACATTTTTTCCATCATCACGCCGCCCAGGCGGTAACCTAACAGGCTACCAAACCCCTGACAGCACAGCGTAATCAGGCCTTGTGCGGCGGTGCGCATATGCACCGGCGCTTTTTTATCCACGTAGATATACGCGGTCACATAGTAGAAGTCGTAGCTCACGCCATGCAGCAAAATGCCGAGGAACAGCAGGGTATAGGTGAAGTACTGGTCGGCACCACCGTAAACAAAGAAGCCATAGCGGATGGCGGCGGTGAGCAGGCCCAGCAGCAAGACCTTCTTAATACCAAAGCGTTTGGTGAAGAACGGCAGCGCCAGCATAAAGAAGATTTCGGAGAACTGGCCGAGCGTCATCCAGCCGGTGGCGTTTTTCATCCCCACTTCGGTGAGATAGCCGTTGGCAAAGATGTAATAGAAGGCCAGCGGCATTGCGAACAGAAATGAGCAGAAGAAGAACACCAGGAAGTTTTTATCGCGCAGCAGGATCAGCGCATCCAGCCCCAGCATGACTTTGAAATCCATCTTGCCGGTACTCTTCGGCGGGGTGTTCGGCAGGAACAGCGCAAAGACACCGAGCAGGGCGGAGCTGCCCGCCGTCATCAGCAGCGGAATATTGGTATCGGAAATGTCGTTATAGCCCATCATCTGCGGCAGGAAACCGCACGCCAGTCCCGAGGCGATCCAGCCGAGGGTGCCCATCACGCGGATACGCGGGAAATCAGCCTCCACATCATCCACATTGGCGAAGGCAATACTGTTGGTCAGCGCAATGGTCGGCATATAGGTCAGGGAGTAAATCAGCAGCAGCGGGAAAAAGGTGCTGAACTGGGTTTGCTGTGCGGCGAAGTACATCACGATGGCACCGGCGAACATCAGTACGGCCAGTACTTTCTGCGCAGCGAAAAAGCGGTCGGTCAGTGAACCCACCAGAATGGGGGAGAGGATCGCGGCAATCGCGGTACAGGCATAAGACCAGCCAATTTCCCCGGCGGTAAAACCGCTTTTGCTCAGCCACAGCCACAGCGGTACAAACCACGCGCCCCAGATAAACCATTCAACAAACATCATGAATGACAGTTGGACTTTCGTTTTCATTGTTTAATCCTGCATGTCAGAGAGGGTACGCCTTTAACATACCACCTAATAATACCTTTTAAATACCTTTGCGGTGATTGTTTGATCAATGTAACAGTTTTGTTGTACACGAATCGAGCCAGCAGATTGTGCTGAAAAAAAATGCAAATGGTGGAAAATCTGTTAAGTCGGTACCAGGCTTAGTCTGCCCATAACGCTATGGGTCTGGATAAACACTCACCGACATCACGTCGGGCTTACGGGAGCATCACATGACTGATATTGCGCAGTTGCTTGGCAAAGACGCCGACAGCCTTTTACAGCATCGTTGTATGACCATTCCAGCCGACCAGCTTTATCTGCCTGGCCACGATTACGTCGACCGCGTGATGGTTGATAACAACCGTCCGCCTGCGGTACTGCGAAATATGCAGACCCTCTATAATACCGGGCGACTGGGGGGAACCGGGTATCTTTCTATTCTGCCGGTTGACCAGGGCGTTGAGCACTCCGCGGGCGCCTCCTTTGCGGCGAACCCGCTGTATTTCGATCCGAAGAACATCGTCGAACTGGCGATAGAAGCGGGCTGTAACTGCGTGGCGTCCACCTATGGCGTACTGGCCTCCGTATCGCGTCGCTATGCCCACCGCATTCCATTCCTCGTCAAACTGAATCACAACGAAACCCTGAGCTACCCGACCGAATACGATCAGACGCTTTACGCTAGCGTAGAGCAGGCGTTCAATATGGGTGCGGTCGCGGTTGGGGCGACGATCTACTTTGGTTCTGAGCAGTCGCGTCGCCAGATTGAAGAAATTTCTGCTGCCTTCGAACGCGCGCATGAGCTGGGTATGGTCACCGTTCTGTGGGCGTATCTGCGTAACTCCGCATTTAAGAAAGACGGAGTGGACTACCACGTTTCTGCCGACCTGACCGGCCAGGCGAACCATCTGGCGGCAACCATTGGCGCGGATATCGTGAAGCAGAAGATGGCGGAAAATAACGGCGGTTATAAAGCGGTAAACTTCGGTTACACCGATGACCGGGTCTACAGCAAACTGACCAGTGAAAACCCTATCGACCTGGTGCGTTATCAGCTGGCGAACTGCTATATGGGACGTGCCGGGTTAATTAACTCCGGTGGTGCGGCGGGTGGCGACACCGATCTCTCCGACGCGGTGCGCACGGCGGTTATCAATAAGCGCGCGGGCGGTATGGGGCTGATCCTGGGCCGTAAGGCGTTTAAAAAATCGATGGCTGACGGCGTGAAGCTGATCAATGCCGTGCAGGATGTGTACCTGGACAGCAAAGTGACTATCGCTTAAGACTTTTTGTAAAACGCTGGCCGGGTCAGGCGTTACCGCCGCCCGGCCACACTGTCAACGCAGAAGCTGGCAGTCCGGTGGCAGCCGGCACTGTAGCGCGCCCGGTAACACCTCAATGCGGAACTGCTTTCCGCTCAGCGGCTCTCCGTCAAGATTAAACGTCATGCCGTGTGGGGCATTCACTTCAAACCACGCGGATTTACCGGCAATAATATTCGGGCTCTCCTCTGGCTGGGTCAGGGTGGTAAATAGCGCAGGCAGCAGGCCATCACCCGTGAAAATACGCAGCTGTAACTGACCATCATTGATCAGCGCCTCCGGGCATAACTGCTGTCCGCCACCGGCCTGACGGCCATTGCCGATACCAATCACCAGCGCATCACCCTGCCACTGAAAGTTCTCGCCGTGAATCTCACAGCGGTCCGGCTTTAGGGTATCCATGCGCATCAGGCCATGGATCAGATACGAGACGCCGCCCAGCGCTGCCTTCAGCTTTTCAGGGGTTTCGCTGGTAATGCGCGTCCCGAATCCACCGGTCGCCATATTAATAAAACAGGTTTTTTCATTCACCTGAGCAATATCCACGGCGGTGGCTTTGCCGAGGATAGCCAGCTGCAGGGCTTTTCCCAGTTCTTCCGGGATCCCGGCGCTGGTGGCGAAATCGTTGGCCGTACCGAGCGGCAAAATGCCCATCACCGGGCGGTCGGTTGCGGGAAGATCTATCAGGGCGCCGGCAATTTCATTAATGGTGCCATCGCCCCCGCCAGAAATAATGGTTTCGACCCCGAGCTTCAGGCCTTCGTCGATATAGCGTGCCGCATCACCTTTTTCCCACGTCACTCGCACGTGTATACGCGCACCGTCTTCACGCAAATCCGTCACTGCCTGGCGCAACAAATCGTTGCCCGCACTTTTGCCATTGAGAATCAATAAACTGTCTGGATAGATTGCCATCCGCGCTGCTCCCTTTTTTAGCGTTAGTAAGAGTGTATAGCAGGGAGGAAAAAAGCGGGTAAGAACAGGATGAAAGGGAAAAAATAAGCCCGCGTAAGGGAGATTACGCAGGCTAAGGAGGTGGTTCCTGGTACAGCTAGCATTTATGGGTTATGTTTTTCAGCGGGGGGATAATACCCGTATTGAACGAAGCGGTATGTGATCCGATTCTAAGAATTATCCCAGCGCGAAAAAATTTCCCTGCTTGACTATTTACTGTGCGGGTTACGGGTACTTTCACCGTTGAAATTACGCATCAGTAGCGCAAACTCCAGCTCCACTTCTTCGGGTACCGGCAGCCAGACGGTATGGCCATTGCCTGGCGCTACGTCAATTGCTTCGCCTTTACCGTTTTCCAGATGTTCCAGGGTGAAGTTCATGTTGCCCTGCGGGGTCATTAACTCCAGGCTGTCGCCTTTGGTGAATTTGTTCTTCACCGCCACGGCGGCCAGCGCACCTTTGCGCTCACCGGTAAAATCACCGACAAACTGCTGGCGCTCGGAAACGGAATAGCCGTGTTCGTAGTTCTGGTAATCGTCATGGGTGTGACGACGCAGGAAGCCTTCGGTATAACCGCGATGCGCCAGGCCTTCCAGGGTTTCCAGCAGGCTGGTATCGAACGGTTTACCGGCAGCGGCATCGTCGATGGCTTTACGGTACACCTGAGCAGTACGCGCGCAGTAGTAGTAGGACTTGGTACGGCCTTCAATTTTCAGGGAATGCACGCCCATCTGCGTCAGACGCTCAACGTGCGCAATCGCACGCAGGTCTTTGGAGTTCATGATATAAGTGCCATGCTCGTCTTCAAAGGCGGTCATGTACTCACCCGGACGTTTGGCCTCTTCAATCATGAACACGCTGTCAGTTGGCGCGCCGATGCCTAAGGTTGGCTCCACGTTGGTCACCGGGATCGGCTCATGTTTGTGGACGATATTGCCAATGTCGTCTTCTTTGCCTTCCTGAACGTTATATTCCCAGCGGCAGGCGTTGGTGCAGGTACCCTGATTCGGGTCACGCTTGTTGATATATCCCGAGAGCAGGCAGCGACCGGAGTAGGCCATGCACAGCGCGCCGTGAACGAAGATTTCGATTTCCATATCCGGCACCTGCGTGCGGATCTCTTCAATCTCTTCCAGCGAAAGTTCACGAGACAGAATGACGCGGGTCAGCCCCATCTGTTTCCAGAATTTCACCGTTGCCCAGTTAACGGCGTTGGCCTGAACGGAGAGGTGAATATCCATCTCCGGGAAGTTCTCCCGAACCAGCATAATTAAACCCGGGTCCGACATGATCAGCGCGTCCGGTCCCATATCAACCACCGGCTTCAGATCGCGGATGAACGTTTTCAGCTTGGCGTTATGCGGCGCAATGTTGACCACCACGTAGAATTTTTTGCCCAGGGCATGTGCTTCGTTAATGCCGAGCTGCAGGTTCTCGTGGTTGAATTCATTGTTACGCACGCGCAGCGAGTAGCGCGGCTGGCCAGCATAGACGGCGTCAGCGCCATAGGCGAAAGCGTAACGCATATTTTGCAGCGTTCCCGCCGGGGAAAGGAGTTCCGGTTTAAACATGTTTGTTCTCGTTCTGATGACAGGTCAGATCCGCATGCACCAAGTGCAGCGGTAAGGGGAGATCCCCCACTTTAAGGGCGGGCATTGTAGCGCTGAGGGACAGGGAGGTAAAGCGCCGGGTCGTACCATCGCTAACCCGGCCGGAGGCGTGTCGTCAGGTATTGTCTTTTACCGTCTGGCTTGAACCGTTAGTTTTGACCGACGCGATGCCTTTATCTCGCGACTGTTCCGAGGCATACATCTGGCTGCTGCCAATAACCTGATGATTCCCGGCCTTCAGATTGAAGTGGAATTTACCGTTGGTGGCCACTTTCTTCTCATAACGTTCATCAGAAGGGCTATTGGTGCGGACGGAGGCGATACCGTTTTCGGCGGAATTTTTGGTGGTGTAAAGCTCACTGGTCAGGATCGTTTCTCCGTTTCCTGCTTTGAGAACAAACCTGAACTGACCATCACTGCTTTTGTTTAACTCGAACCAACCAGACATAGGAACTCCTTGAACGAAGTGGAATTATCTGCACCAGTTATCAATAAGCGAACCGGTAATGTGAGTATGGTTGATTCTTCGTTGCTTTCCAGAAATGAAAAACCCGCCAGCAGGCGGGTTCGGTAAGCTAAATGCTCAGGCTATCCTGCACGCATCCGCTTCCCATCGGTAGCCCACGCCATATACCGCACGGATAAATGACTGCTCCGCATCGAGCGCTTCCAGCTTGCGGCGCAGGTTTTTAATATGGCTGTCGATGGTACGGTCAGTCACGACGCGGTAATCATCATACAGACGGTTCAGCAGTTGCTCGCGGGAGAAGACCTTCCCCGGCTCGTGGGAGAGGGTTTTCAACAGGCGGAATTCGGCGGGGGTGAGATCCAGCAGCTTGCCGCGCCAGCTCGCCTGGAAGCGGCTTTCATCGACGATAAGTGGGCTTTCCGCGTCCAGTACCTGCAGTTCTCGATGGGGCTTGCAGCGGCGCAGAATGGTTTTTACACGCGCGACCACTTCACGCGGGCTGTATGGCTTGCAGATGTAATCATCCGCGCCAATTTCGAGGCCCAGCAGGCGGTCGATCTCTTCGATTTTCGCCGTCACCATCACCACCGGCACGTCTGAGAAGCGACGAATTTCCCGGCACAGGGTCAGGCCATCGGTTCCGGGGAGCATCAGATCCAGCAGGATCAGGTCCGGCGGCGTCTGGCGCACATAAGGCAGCACCTGATCGCCATGGCTGATAAGCGTGGGGGCATAGCTTGCCGCGCGTAAATAGTCGATCAGTAACTGCCCGAGCTTCGGCTCGTCTTCGACAATCAAAATGCGTGGCGTGTTTTCGTCAATCGGTAACTCGGTCATGCTTCTCTCGATAAATCCCGTTCCAGAGGTAACTCTACTGTAATGCTTACCCCGCCAAAAGGCGAATGGGCGGCGCGGATCGTGCCATTATGGGCCTCGACGATGTTTACGCAAATCGCCAGTCCCAGACCGGACCCGCCGCTGGCGCGATTGCGGGAGCCTTCGGTGCGATAAAATCGCTCAAACAGTTTTTCCAGCTGTGCATCCTGCACGCCGGGGGCGGAATCCGCAAAGGTCAGGGCAAAATGCCCGTTTTCTTGTTTGCCGGAAATATGCAGGCCACCGCCGCTGTCGGTGTAGCGCAGGCTATTTTCCAGCAGATTGTTGAACAGCTGCATCAGGCGGTCTTTGTCGCCAAACACCACGGCGCTGTCAGGCAGTGAGAGATCGATTTTCAGGTTGCGGCTGGCGAAACGTTCGCGGAAGGCACCGCTTACCACCTCCAGCACGTTTATCACATCGACGGGCGCTTTCTGGTAGGCCAGCGCGCCTTCGTCCGACATGGAGAGCTGGTGGAGGTCATCGACCAGTTTGGTCAGCGTGCCCACTTCCGCCTGCAGCGAGGCCACCGATTCGGGAGTGAACTGACGCACGCCGTCCTGAATAGCTTCCAGCTCGCCGCGCAGCACCGCCAGCGGCGTGCGGAGTTCATGGGAAATATCGGCCATAAAATCGCGTCGCATCTGCTGGTTTTTTTCCAGGGTGCTGGCAAGCTGGTTAAAGTCCTGCGCCAGCTTACCGAGTTCGTCCTGGCTACGGGTATCGACGCGGGTGGAGAAATCCCCGGCGGCCAGCTTATGCGTCCCTTCCACCAGCCGTTTAACCGGCGCGAGCAGACCGCGGGCCAGCGGGAAGGTCGCGAGCGCGGCCAGTAGGGTGGAGAGCGCGACAATCAACCAGCTGGTGCGGCGCTGCTGGCGATCAAAGTTGATATCGGTGTTACGCGTCAGGCGTTCAACCGGCGAGGCGATCACCCAGCCGACGGTGGCGTTATTCACTGTGATCGCCCGCTTTGTGCCATCTGGCGGAATGGGCGCGCGCGGGCCAACCAGTACGCGCATATCCTGGTCTATCACCCAGAACTGGGTGCGCCAGCCGTGCGGCGGCATCCCGGGGCCCGGGCGATCGTCACCGGTATCATGCTCAAGCGAGCGCAGGATCTGGAATACGAAGCGGTCGTTATTGCGCAGAAAACGCCAGTTACCGTGCAGGGCATACTGATCGCTCAGTGCATCGCTCAGCCCCTGTAAACGCTGTTCATTTCCATGCTTGATGTAATCAATAAAACCCCGTTCGAAACTGACCCGCACGGCCCAGTGCATGGTGACCAGCAGCACGATACAGGTGGCAAATATCGCCACAAAGAGTTTACCGGTAATGCCCGGACGCCAGAATTTCATGGTGCACTCCTTTTGCCGTGTCGGATAACGACGTTCTTACGGGTATCATCCGGCACTCTGGCGAAGATGAACGCGGGCAGGGCGATAATCACCGCCATGCTGAGATAGGTATACAAAAAGACCTGATGGGCGACCGGCGTGTCGACGCTAAGGTGATGCTGTCCGTACATGCCGAGCAGTAAACCGGCAAGGGTCACCCCTACGCTCATGGAGAGCTGCATGATCATCGACAGCAGGCTGTTTCCGCTGCTCGCCAGGTCATCCGGGAGTGCTTTTAACGTCAGGGTATTCATTGATGAAAAGCGCACAGAGTTAATTATGCCCTGGCAGAACAACACCAGCGGCAGCGCGTAGTACCAGCCCAGCAGCGCCACAGCCATAAACAGCAGGCTCACCAGGGCTAACCCAAGCGTCGCGGCGACCAGGACGTGGCGATAACCAAAACGGTTAACCACCTGCACCACGATGCGTTTCATTCCCATGCTGCCAAGTACCATCGGGATCATCATCAAGCCGGCGTGAAACGGTGAAAATCCCATTCCAATCTGCAAAAAGACTGGCGTCATAAAGGGCAACATGCCGCTGCCGACGCGCCCGGCAAAGCTCCCGAACAGGCCCAGACGATAGGTGGGGTTTTTAAACAGATCGAGCGTGAACAACGCGCTCTCGTTACCTCTGGCATGCCAGAGATACCACAGGATAGCGGTAATGCCGAGCGCCACCAGAAGGCCAAGCGTCAGGGCGGAAATCCCGAGGCCTTTTTGGCCATCAAGCGCGAGGGTGAGCATCGCCATCCCCGCCGCCAGCAGGATAAAACCCAGGAAATCAAAGCGCCGGGTCTGCATGGTGTAGTTAGGCATCAGCATCAGGGTGGCAATCGCGCCGATGATGCCCACCGGCAGGTTGATTAAGAAGATCCAGTGCCAGGAGGCATACTCCACCAGCACTCCACCCAGCGCCGGGCCAAGCAGCGGGCCGACCTGGCCGGGCAGGGTGACGAAGGTCATTGCGGCCATGTACTGCTCGCGGGGCACAATCTTCATCACCGTCAGCCGCCCGACAGGCACCATCATCGCCCCGCCAATGCCCTGTAACGCGCGGGCCATCACCAGTTGATCCAGCGTATTCGCCTGGGCGCAAAACAGCGAGCCTGTGGTAAACAGCACGATGGCGGTGAAAAAGATATTCCGCACGCCCACTTTGTCCGCCAGCCAGCCGCTGGCCGGAAGCATAACGGCCACCGTTAATACATAGGAGACAATCACCATATGCATATGCAGCGGACTCTCCCCCAGGCTTTTTGCCATCGAGGGGAGGGCGGTATTGACGATGGTTGTATCCAGCGACTGCATAAAGAAGCCGAAGGCGACAATCCACAGCTGCCAGCGCACGTGACGTGGGAGGTCGGTCATTTATTCGGTTACCGTCGTTCTGTTTTTACGCGAAAAACGCACCCGCAGGCGGTCAAAGAACAGATAGACCACCGGCGTGGTGTAGAGCGTCAGCAGCTGGCTCATCACCAGCCCCCCGACAATGGTGATCCCCAGCGGCTGGCGCAATTCTGAGCCGTCGCCGCCGGAAATCACCAGCGGCAGCGCGCCAAACAGCGCCGCCAGCGTGGTCATCATGATCGGGCGAAAACGCAGCAGACAGGCCTGGAATATGGCCTCTTCTGGCGTCAGGTTGCCATTTCGCTGGGCGTCCAGCGCGAAGTCCACCATCATAATGGCGTTTTTCTTCACGATGCCAATTAACAGCATGATACCAATCAGCGCAATCAGGCTGAAGGGTGCGCCGAACAGCTCCAGCGCCAGCAGCGCCCCGACGCCCGCCGACGGCAGCGTGGAGAGAATGGTCAGCGGATGGACGTAGCTTTCATAAAGCACGCCCAGCACGATATAGACCGTCGCAATGGCGGCCAGAATCAAAATCACCTGCGAATTCATCGTCTCCTGGAACACCTGCGCGGTACCGGCAAAACTGCCGCGTACCGTGGACGGCACGCCAAGCTGGGTCATCGCACGGTTGATTGCATCGCTGGCCTCAGAGAGGGACGAACCGGCTGGCAGGTTAAAGGAGATGGTCGATGCCGCCGAAAGGCCCTGGTGGTTCACCGACAGCGGCGCGTTCGCCGGCTGCCAGCTGGCAAAGTAAGAGAGCGGGATCGCCTTACCGTCGTTATTAATCACAAACATGTTGTCCAGCGCGCTGATGTCCTGGGTGTAACGCGGGTCCACCTCCATCACCACCTTGTATTGGTTCATGGGCTGGTAGATGGTGGAAATCTCACGCTGGCCGAAGGCATTGTTCAGCAGGCTGTTGGCGGCATCGACGTTAATCCCCAGACGTGACATGGTTTCGCGATTGTAGGTCAGCGCCATTTCTGCGCCGTTGTCCTGCTGATCGGAGTTAACGTCCGCCAGCTGTGGCAGGGCGGCCAGCGCCTTGCGGATCTTAGGCTCCCACTCGCGCAGGGCGGCTAAATCGTCAGAGAGTAACGTGTACTGATAGCTGGCGTTAGCCTGACGCCCGCCGACGCGGATATCCTGAACGGCCATCAAAAACAGATTAGCGCCCGGCTCTTTGGCGAGCTTCACGCGCAGGCGGTCGATAACCTGCTGGGCGGTTTCATTGCGCTCGTCACGCGGCTTCAGGGTGATAAACATCATCCCACTGTTCACCCGCGAACCGCCGGTAAAGCCGGTTACGTTATCTACCGCTTTATCTTCGCGGATGATCTTCATAAAGTCCTGCAGCTTGCCGCGCATGGCCTGAAACGAAATACTCTGGTCTGCCTGGATCCCGCCCATCAGCACCCCGGTGTCCTGCTCCGGGAAGAAGGTTTTGGGGATAGAAATGTACATCCAGACGTTGAGCACGATGGTGCCAATCAGCACCAGGCCGACAATGCGCGTATGCCTCAGCACCCACTTCAGGGACTTGCCATAGCTCTCCTGCATCGCCAGCAGGAAGCGACCAAACCCCTTACGGCGCGGCTGAGAGTGGGGCTGGCTGCGTTTTAACATCCAGCCGCACATCATCGGCGTGAGCGTGAGGGACACGATCAATGAAATACCGATGGCGACCGAGAGCGTGACGGCAAATTCCCGTAACAGCCGGCCAGGCAGGCCGCCCATCAGCAGTAACGGCAGGAACACCGCCACCAGCGACAGGCTCATCGACAGTACCGTAAAGCTCACTTCACGCGTTCCCTGCAGCGCGGCCTGCAGCGGTTTCATCCCCGCCTCCAGATGGCGCGAGATGTTCTCCAGCACCACAATGGCGTCATCCACCACGAAGCCGGTGGCAATCGTCAGCGCCATCAGCGAAAGGTTGTTAAGGCTAAATCCGCACAGGTACATCGCCGCGAAGGTCCCGATCAGCGAGACAGGCACTGCCACCGCAGGGATCAGCGTGGCCCGGCCTGAACGCAGAAACAGGAAGACCACCAGAATCACCAGCGCAACGGAGATCACAAGCGTCTGCTCTACCTCTTCAAGCGAGGCGCGAATGGTGGGGGAGCGATCCTGGGCAATCTGCAGATCGATCGCCGCCGGGATGGTCTGCTGGAGTTCCGGCAATCTCGCGCGGATACTGTTCACCGTCTCAATAATGTTGGCTTCCGGCAGCTTGCGGATCATCAGCAAAATGGCCGGTTTGGCGTTGGTCATCCCGGCGTTGCGCACGTCCTGCACCGAGTCGGTGACGCTCGCGACATCGCTCAGGCGCACCGCCGCACCGTTGTTGTAGTGAATGATCAGCGGCTGGTATTCCGCAGCGGTTTTCAGCTCATCGTTAGTCTGGATCTGCCAGCGGTGGCTACTGTCCTCAATGGCCCCCTGCGGTTTGCGCACGTTTGCATTGCTGATGGCAGAGCGCACATCGTCCAGTGAAACACCCTGGTTAAACAGCGCCTGCGGGTTTAAGCCCACGCGCACGGCGGGCAGAGAGCTTCCGCCAACGCTGACATCACCCACGCCGTTAATCTGGGCGAGGGTCTGCGCCAGTTGGGTGGAGGCGAAATCGTACAGTTGCCCCTGCGAATAGGTGTCCGAGGTAAGCGTCAGGATCATGATCGGCGCATCGGACGGGTTCGCTTTACGGTAAGTCGGACGGCCCGGCATCCCGCTCGGTAGCAGGTTCTGCGCGGCGTTGATCGCCGCCTGCACATCGCGCGCGGCGCCGTTAATATCCCGGTCGAAGCTGAATTCCAGAATGATGCGTGTGCTGCCAAGCGAGCTGCTGGAAGTCATCTCGTTGACCCCGGCAATTCGCCCGAGTGAACGTTCCAGCGGTGTGGCAACCGACGAGGCCATGGTTTCCGGTGATGCACCGGGCAGCGAGGCGCTGACCATGATCACCGGGAAATCCACCTGCGGCAGCGGGGCCACCGGCAGCAGCCGGAAGCCCAGGACGCCGCACAGGGTGATGGCGAGTGAGAGTAAAATCGTCGCCACCGGACGATAAATGAAGAGGGCGAAAAACTTCATTTACGCCTCCTCTTCACGTTTCGGGAAGCGGCTTCTCGTCCACAGCGCCAGACGGTCGAACAGCAGATAAATGACCGGCGTGGTAAACAGGGTCAGGACCTGGCTTACCAGCAGGCCACCGACCATGCCAATCCCCAGCGGACGACGCAGCTCGGCCCCGACGCCGGTACTGAGCATCAGCGGCAGGGCACCTAACAGGGCGGCGAGGGTGGTCATCAGGATCGGGCGAAAACGCAGCAGGCAGGCCTGGAAAATTGCCTCGCGCGGCGACATCCCCTGCTCGCGCTCGGCGGCAAGGGCAAAGTCGATCATCATGATGGCGTTTTTCTTCACGATCCCGATAAGCAGGATGATCCCAATGATGGCAATCACGTCCAGCTCGCTCCCCGCCAGCATCAATGCCAGCAGTGCCCCCACGCCCGCCGTTGGCAGGGTGGAGAGGATGGTAATCGGGTGAATAAAGCTTTCATACAGCACACCGAGCACGATATACATCGCCACCACGGCCGCGACAATCAGCCAGATGGTGTTGCCCAGCGCGGCCTGGAACGCCAGCGTGCTGCCCTGGAACTGGGTCTGAATATCGGACGGGAAGTTCAACGTCTTCTCTGCGGCCAGAATGGACTCCACCGCTTCGCCCAGTGAATAACCGTCCGGTACGTTAAACGAGATGGTGGTGGACGGGAACTGATCCAGATGGTTAATCGACAGCGGTGTGTAGCGCTCTTCCACCGTCGCGATGGCGCTGAGGGGCACGATGCCTCCGTCTTTGCTGGTCAGGCGCACCGAATCGAGCGCGGCCAGGCCGGGCGTGTTTTCCGTGTTGTGTTCCAGCACCACGCGATACTGATTCGCCTGGGTATAGATGGTGGAGATCAGACGCTGACCGAATGCGTTATACAGCGCGTTATCCACGTCGGCCATGGTGATCCCAAGCCGGCTGGCGGTATCACGGTTGACGTTCACATATGCCGCCAGCCCTTTGTCCTGCCAGTCGCTGCTGACGTCCGAGAGCTGCGGCAGGGCGTTGAGTTTATCCACCAGTTGCGGTACCCAGGTGCTGAGCGCATCAAGGGTGGTGGCCTGCAGCGTGAACTGGTACTGGGTACGGCTCACCTGGGTATCGATGGTTAAATCCTGAATCGGCTGGAGGTACAGCTCAATACCCGGCACGCGCGCTACGGCAGTTTGCAGGCGGTCGATCACCGTCTGCACGCGGTCGTCGCGATCGTCAAGCGGTTTAAGGTTGATCTGCAGGCGGGCACTGTTCAGCGACGGGTTGGTGCCATCGACACCGACATACGAGGTCAGGCTCTCTACTGCCGGATCTTTCATGATGATCTCTGACACCTGCTGCTGACGCTGCGCCATGTTAGCGAAGGAGACCGTCTGCGGTGCCTGAAGCGTGCCCTGGATAATGCCGTTGTCCTGAATCGGGAAGAAGCCTTTCGGGATGAAAATCCACAGCATAACGCTGAGCGCCAGCGTACCAAGCGCCACGCCAAGGGTTGCCCATGGATGGTTAAGCACTTTCGCCAGCACCCGTCCGTAAGCGGCAATAATGCGTTCGAACATCCGCTCAGAGGCGCGCGAGAAGCGGTTTTGCTTGCGCAGGGAGGCATGGCTCAGCATACGGGCGCACATCATCGGCGTGAGGGTAAGTGACACCACGGCGGAAATCAGAATGGCGACGGCCAGCGTCACGGCAAATTCGCGGAACAAACGCCCGACGATATCGCCCATAAACAGCAGTGGGATCAGTACCGCAATCAGTGAGAAGGTGAGGGAGATAATGGTAAAGCCGATCTCGCCCGCTCCTTTCAGCGCCGCGACTAACGGTTTTTCGCCTTTTTCGATATAGCGCGAGATGTTCTCGATAACAACGATAGCGTCATCGACCACAAAGCCGGTGGCAATGGTAAGGGCCATCAGCGTCAGGTTATTTATCGAAAAATCGAGGAACACCATGACGGCAAATGTTCCCACCAGTGAGAGCGGCACGGCGACGGCAGGAATGAGGGTCGCCGGCACGTTACGCAGGAACAGGTAGATGATCATCACCACCAGCGCAATCGCCAGCATCAGTTCAAACTGGGTGTCAGTCACGGACGCGCGAATATTGGTGGTCCGGTCAGACAGCACTTTCACGCTCACTGACCTGGGCAGGCTTTCAATCAGCTGCGGCAGCATAGTGCGAATGCTGTCTGCGGTTTCAATGATATTAGCACCCGGCTGGCGCTGGACGTTCATCACGATTGCCTGCTGTTTGTTGGCCCAGGCGCCGAGCCAGCTGTTTTCCGCACCTTGCTCAACGGTTGCCACATCGCCCAGACGCACCGGCGCACCGTTCTGGTACGCGACGATCAGCTGTCGATATTCATCCGCAGACTGCATTTGATCGTTCGCCGAGAGGGTCACGGCCCGGGTTGGGCCATCAAGCGAGCCTTTCGCCGAGTTGACGTTGGCGTTACTGATGGCGCTGCGGATGGTTTCGCTGGTGAGGCCCAGCGCGGCAATGGCCTGGGCGTTGAGCTTCACGCGCACCGCCGGACGTTGACCGCCGGCAAGCGTAACCAGCCCCACGCCAGAGACCTGTGAAATTTTCTGTGCCACGCGCGTTTCGACCATGTCTTCGACCTGAGTCATCGGCATGGCGGAGGAGGTGACGGCGAGCGTCATGATCGGCGGATCCGCCGGGTTTACTTTGCTGTAGACCGGTGGATTGGGCAGGTCCGATGGCAGCAGGTTGGTGGCTGCGTTAATCGCGGCCTGTACTTCCTGTTCGGCAACGTCGAGTGAGAGCGTAAGCTGGAACTGCAGCGTCACCACGGATGCTCCGCCGGAGCTTTGCGAGGACATTTGCTTCAGGCCAGACATCTGACCAAACTGGCGCTCCAGCGGCGCGGTGATGGCAGACGTCACCACATCCGGGCTCGCACCCGGATAAAGGGTGACCACCTGGATGGTGGGATAATCCACTTCCGGCAGCGCCGAGACGGGCAGGAAGCGATAGCCAATAATCCCGGCCAGCAGGATCGCCACCATTAACAGCGTGGTGGCAACAGGGCGCAGAATAAACAGGCGTGAAGGCCCACCTGTAGAGCTCGGGGGCATAACCTGCATCAGGAAGTCGCTCCCTGCTTAGCAGGCTGTTGCTGGCCTTCAACCACTTCGACTTTCGCCCCCTCGGTGAGACGATCAATACCGTCGGTAACCACGCGGTCACCTGCGGAAAGGCCGGCGCTGATCACCACCGTCTGGCTGTCCTGAATGCCGGTTTTCACCAGATGCTTGCTGACGTTATTCTCACTGTTAAGCACCCAGACAAAGTTCCCTTCGTTGCCCATCTGCAGCGCCGCCGTCGGGATAACGACCGCATTTTCCTGCGTTGCGACCAGCATCCGCGCATTCACGAACTGATTCGGGAAAAGCGCATCATCCTGATTGTTAAAGCGGGCTTTTAACTTGATGGTGCCGGTGGTGGTGTCAATCTGGTTATCCAGACTGAGCAGGGTGCCTTCGCTCAATTTTTGCTTGTTGGTGCGATCCCAGGCCTCCACAACCAGCCCTTTGCCGGCTTTTTGCGCCTGAACCACGGTTGCGATGTCGCTCTCCGGCAGGGTAAAGACTAAATCGACAGGATGCGTCTGGGTGATGACCACGATACCGGTGGTATCGCCGCTGGAAATCTGGTTGCCAATATCAACCTGCTTCAGACCGACGCGGCCGTCAATCGGGGCGGTGATGCGGCTCCAGTCGAGCTGTAACTGTGCGCTGGCCACGGCGGCTTCGTCAGCTTTAAGGGTGCCCAGCGCTTCGCTGACCAGAGACTGCTGCGTATCCAGTTCCTGACGCGATACCAGGTTGGTTTTCACCAGTTGCTGATAGCGTGCCAAATCGCGTCGGGCGTTCGCGAGCGTGGCCTTGTCTTTCGCAAGCTGGCCCTGTGCCTGCGCGAGGGTGACTTTAAACTGGCTTGGGTCAATTTCCGCCAGTAAGTCCCCGGCTTTAACCTGCTGGCCTTCCTGGAAGTGAAGCGCCATCAGCTGCCCGTCCACACGGCTGCGAACCGTAACGGTGTTGGCGGCGGTAATGGTTCCCAGCCCGGAGAGATAACGGGGCACCGCTTTATTTACCGCAGTAGCCGCCTGAACGGGAGCCAGCGCACCGCCGCGCATGCCGTGACGCCCGCCACTCGCGGGACGCTGAGATGGGCTGCTGGCACTTGCAGAAGTGTCAGAAGAGTGATTGTGCCAGAACCAGGCGGCGGCAAGAGCCACCACAATGATGCCAGCGGCGATTGCCCAGCGGGATTTGTTACTGCCTTTCATCGTTATACGTTCTCATCCTGAATACTTCGGGGAATGATACTAGTTTAGTCAGGCAACACGGCAGAAAAATGGAGGAAATATGGAAGACTGTCTGGATTTGTCTGATTGGCAGGGGAAGGGGCGCGGCGTGAGGCGGCCTTCAAATCGGATCAATTGCCAGTGCATAATTTACCAGGAATATTCCCTGCCACCTGAAATATTCTTATTATTTATCTGCCGGGTGAGAAACGGAGAAAGATAACAATTGGTTTTATTATTTAATTTGTCTTTAGGAAAATTTCATTATTCATCATGTAAGGATCGGAATATTCTCTGTCATACCAATATTTTTCATCTTGTTATCAAATCATTAACAAACTAATGATTTTTTGCAATGTGACGTATTTATTTGATTTGAAATATGTTTTTGTTATTCCTTTCAATGCACCACTTTTGATTTGTATCAAAAAGCTAAAACAGTTTAAATTACCTAAAATTGCGATGATTATAGTTTTTTATTTTAAAAATGTTATTTAAATAGTTTTATATTTTTATTTAAGCGATCTCGTCATGAACGATTATGAGAAAAATCCTAACGACGGAGGTTTTTTTCGTCATTCGATTGGTTGTCCTGAAACATAATTCAAATAATACTTTTTTGGCGCGGTAAATCCCGTTCGCATTTAAATGGAGCTTCCAGGTTATTTATTAAATGGCACCTGGCAGTACGTTTGTTCTCAGGAGATGAAAATGAAAAAATTATTACTGGTGGCCTCTCTGGTTTCTGTATTTGCTGCTGCAAATGCTATGGCTGATGTTACGGCATCTGCCACCGCATCATGGGATGCAACGGCAACGAAAGATACAACCAGCCTGCTGGTCGTGACCCCATTGAACTCGCTGACGTTCCAGTATGCAGAGGGCCTGAATGGGTTTAACACTCAGGATGGCGCTTTTGATGTGACGATTCAGGGACAGGAAAGTGCAACCGATTTTGAACTGACTGCTCAGGTCATCAGCAATACGCTGACCAATGCAAGCGGTGATGCATCTACCCTGAATGTGGGCGTGGCATGGAATGGTCAGGCGCTGTCTAACTCTGCCGAAACCGTTCTGGTGAATGCGGCTTCCACTTCAGGTCTGGAAAGCCTGCTGGCCGATGGAGCCTATAACGGCGCTGAGCGTGTAAGCGATCAGTCCAGCTTCAAATTCTCCATCGCTTCAGCGACTTCTGACGGTTCGACTGCTGTAACTGACTATTCTGCGCTGCCAGATGGTTACTGGACGGGTGACGTAAAAGTTCAGTTCAATGCAACCTGGACCACTCCAGCGTAATGAATATTAATTCGGGAGAGGCTCTCTCCCGAATTTCGCAGGAATGCACTGATGAAGAAATATTTGCCACTCGCAGCGCTGGCAGGGATGGTCGTATCCTTTTCCAGTCTGGCGATTAATGTGGGTGATATCACGTCGATAATGACGGCCGATCAAAACGCGTTATCAAAAGAAATTATCAATACCACTGATTCCGCCCGCTATGTGAGCGTTACCGTAAAAAGGCTCTCTTCACCGCTGCCTGACGGAACAGAAATGCAATTTGAAACGTCGGGAGAATTACTTTCTACACCGGCGAGCCTTATTTTACCCGGTGATGCAAAAGATGTTTTTCGCTTTTTCTATAAAGGGCCAGAAGATGATAAAGAACGTTATTACCGGCTGCAGTGGGTTGACGAACCCGTAAGCGAAAGCGCATCGACTAAGGCTGGCAAAGCCGCGATTGCGACAGCGTCGGCAGAAATCGGGACAATACTGGTCGTGGCGCCACGCAAGGAACGATTTGAATACGGTCGTGACGGGGATGTCATCACCAACAAAGGCAACGTCTCGTTTCGGGTCATTGCTTACGGAGCCTGCAAAGAGGCGTCACAGGATCGGGGACGCGGGTGTCGCGAGCGTTATTACGTCATGCCAGGCACAAAAATAAGATTGCAGAAAAGCGATGTGTCAAACAGTCGCACCCGCATTGGGATTTGGCATGGCAAGCAATTTATTACAGTGAAGTAATACACGGCGTCATTTCCGGTACCAGTAATAAAAATACCGAAAAGTAAGGATGCGTATGTCTTTTAAATATCTTATAGGAGGGAGTTTATTACTCTCTTATGCGCTAACATCAGGGGTTGCGCATTCTGCACCGGTTAAGATTGGTAATTATGTTATTCCAGGGGCATTCGCGCGTTCTCTTGAACAGGGGATGACGGTCCCTGTTTATATCCGCTACCAGGAGACGGATACAAAAAGCCAACAAAAAATTGCTGATGCGGTCATCTCGCTGGTTGAGGGAAATATCGTTGTAAAATCCATTATGATTGCCGATTTGCCCAATAACGCGGTGCTTTCAGAGAAAACGCGCGAGATGGTGGAAAAAATAGGCGATGCGAAATTTATCGACAATACCTCTCTTGCCCTTTCGCGAGACGCACGGCTGAAATTAAACGTCTCCTCTTTTCATCTGGAGATGATTGTCAGCCGGGATGCCCTGACTGAAGCGGTAGTCGCCCGCAGTTCATTGCTGGGACCGTCCAGCGTTGATCGACTATCTAATGTGCTGAATTACAACTTTGGCACCTATTACAATGACTACCGCAATGGCAGCAGCTCTCGCAGTTATTTAACACTGGATAACACCACCTCGTTGAGAGAGCACCACCTCAATATCAATGGCTCGGTCTATGGTATTGGCGAGAGTAACCGCTCCAGCAAACTGTATCGTGCCATGTATGAGCGCGATTATGAGGGTTATCGTCTGGCGTTGGGCATGCTCGACACCTGGAACGTTCAGTCGATCGCCAGCCTCAATGCGCTGAATGGCGGCAAGATCTACGGCGTCAGCTACGGTAATAAAGGCAGTACGGTGGTTGAAAACACCTCCCTGTCCTTGATCCCAATAACCATATTTTTGCCGTCTGCCGGTGAAGTGCATGTGTTTCGTGATGGGCGCTTGTTAAGCGTTCAGAACTTCAACATGGGCAGCTACGAAATTGACACCAGCCGGTTCCCTTACGGTGTGTATGACGTCACGGTGGATGTCGTGGTAAATGGCCGGACGGTGAACACCCGCGTCAGTCGGGTGAATAAAATTTTTGCCCGCCAGCAGGCCGCAGGCCTGCATGAAGTCGCATGGCAAATTTTTGGCGGTTCACTTGATTACGACCGCGTGAGTTATAAGCGCAATCATTACCGTGATGCCAGCAGTGAACAGACCTGGATTGCGGGTGGTGCGGCCTCGTTAACCCTGGCAATGCTCTCCGGGCTCACCCTGAAAACGACAGGTTATGGGTTTGATGACAATGCCGTCAATGAAACGGACATTACCCTTAACGTCAACGAATATGTCAGTGTCGGGACACAAACGCTGGTGGCGAACGACGGAACATGGCGCAACGTCAGCAGCGCCAGTCTTAATGCTCCAGGCGGGTTTGGATCGCTGTGGGCGTCGCGGGAAGACAGCAAAATCGGTAAC
Organism: Enterobacter sp. MEB024; assembly: GCF_030209635.1. NCBI lineage: Bacteria > Pseudomonadati > Pseudomonadota > Gammaproteobacteria > Enterobacterales > Enterobacteriaceae > Enterobacter > Enterobacter sp. MEB024. Next base: position 254,862 of record NZ_JARVRQ010000003.1, read on the forward strand.
CGTCTGCCGGTGCAGGAGCGGGATAACTATTCGATTGGCGCAACATTGAACCTGAGCCGGTTTATTCCGCACGGTGGCACGTTAACGGTCAGCCAGACCGAAAACCGCTATTCCGGTAATACCTACCGGAACCTGGATTACAGTACCACCCTCTATGCGGGACGGTACGCTACAGTGGGGTTACGGGCCGGGATACAGCGCTATTACTACAACAATACGAATGATGACGGACGTCAGGAACGCTATGTCAGCCTGGATTTATCGCTGCCGCTGGCCTCGTGGATGAGTGTCGGGGTTTCACGCGATCGCTACGGCGCAACACAGGGCAATATCAGCGCGCGTAAACAATTTGAGGATAGCGTTATTACGTCTGCAGGCATTTCCGCCTCGACTCGCCTGAGTGGAGAGCAGAACTACGACAACAATTACGCTGTAAATGGCAACCTGAGTTATGACACCCGCTATAACGGCGGTACGGTTTCGGTGACCCGTTCAGCGGACAACTCGACCAATATGAACTTCTCCTCTCAGGGTTCCGTTGCCTGGGCGGGTGGGGATTTTGGTCTGAGCAAAGAGCGACAGCGCTCGGGAATTATTGTGAAAACCGATCTTGTGGGTGATGGAAAGCTGGCCGCAAAAATAAATAACCGAAATTATATTCTTAGCGGCAAATCGAGCTTTATTGCACTCCCGCCTTACGCGCAATACAAGCTGGAAATTATGAATGATAAAAACTCTGAAGACAGTTTTGACATTGTCTCGGGCCGTAAACAGGCGCTTAACCTTTATCCCGGTAACGTCGGCGTGGTGTCACCTGAAGTGAAAAGCATGGTGACCGTGTTTGGCCGGGTGCGATATCCCAATGGTGAACTGGCGTCAAATACCGACATTCATAACCACATTGGCAAAACGCGCACCGACGCGAAAGGTGAGTTCGCCATTGATATTGATAAGAAGTATCCCGTTATTACCCTGGTGTCCGCCAACGGTAATATCTGCGAAGCGGATTTAGATCTGGAAAAAGCCAGGGGCGCTGCGTGGGTAGGGGATGTTAAATGTGCACCGCAAACCACGATGGCGCAGAGATAATGCTATGAAAAAAAGTGCTTCCGTTTTTATTTCACTCCTGTTTTTGGCGGGGTTAATTCCCTTCTCCGCAAGGGCACTGACCGCCTCATCGTCAGGGGCGATCAACAACACGTTTTTATTTATCGAGAACGACATTGACGGTGAGTATTTCATTACGCCGTCCGCGTTAGATCCCCGTTTCAGCGGCTCAAATACCTGGGTTAAATACGGTACCTCCCAGGTCAGCCTCGGTTACCTGGGTTATGTCATTTGGACTGCGCCGGCCAATAATTATCAGGATATGTGGATTGATAATTCGCCCATTGATGCTCCTTTCACAGGAATACGCTGCTACCGAGGTTCGCAGTGTCCGACGACGGGCTACATTGCCGGGCAGGGGGTGGATAACAATGGTTTTTACCACGCGCAGGTTGGATCCGTGGCGGGGGTTATTGGCGGAGCGTATGGCTTTGCTTCGCTGAGCAACTCAGCCTATGAGTATTTTCGTAATATGCCGACGGGTGGCAGCGAAACCTATGTTTTTAACCGCTGCTATACCTCGGTTAACTATGATTACGCCTCAGGACAACGCTGTAAGGATCAGACAACAGGTCGCTGGAATTACATCAATTACACGTTAAACAAGCGGGGACATCTGGCGCTGGAATCAACAAGTGCCTTTCAGGAGCTGTGGATCGCCAGTGATGGAACCCCAAGTATCACAAATGATTCCGGATCCTGTGAGCTGGGTGTCGTCAGTAACGTTGATGGCGTAATTTGTAAAATGGTCAAATACAACCTTGAGCAGACGCAAAATTTGACGGCATCGTTGACATTCAGAGCGTATATCGATTCTGCTGCGTTGGGTTTTACCCCTTCCGCAACCACCGTGAAATATTCAGGAAATGGCTCGACATGGTATAACTTCAGCGCCTCGACGGCGTATTACAACGTCTTTTCGACATCTGGCCAGTATATCTATGTCTTTTTGTCGAAAACATTCCTTAAGAATCTGGTGGATGCAGGCGTCAGTATTACCAACAGCCAGCCCTTTACGTTTGCGTTTACGAATGCATTAACCCCGGAGTCAGGCTATTACCAGTTTACCCCCTCTTTGCAACTCAATATTGTGCCGAAGGAGTATGGGATTAGCATTGTCTCATCGAATAATACGGCCTCTGCCAGTGGAAGCGGCACCATCGGAGATGACGCGCCGATCGAGATGGATTACGTCGTCACCGTATCGGGACCCCGTCAGGCTGACAGTATTACGGCCCAGGTTATCGGGGACAGCACGACAATCAACGATACCCCTTACTGCCTGTTTACGTCGGCCCAGGGGGGGATAAACGTGCCTGTCCCTGCCTATCTGCAATACAACACCGCGTCGGGAAGCCCTACTCAGGTGAGGAACAGCTGCAGTGAAAATGCCATTAGTCTGAACGATGCGTTATGGCAACAGGTGCCATGGGATGCCAACAACACGGATGATGGCAGCTTTTTCAGCACCAACTTAACGCTGCTGTTCCCGATGAATGATTCCCGCTCAGCACTGACGGTGGCTGGCGCTGACTGGGAAGGCGTGGTCAGCGCCAGTGGTGAAATCAAAGTCACCGCGAACTGGCTGGGAGTAACAAAATGATGCGCTGGCGGAAGGTCACGGAGGGTGTGGTGGGACTCTGCATTGCGCTTTACACGCTTTCTGCCCACGCGCTGTATCTGGACTCCACGATCTATGATATCCCCGCAGAGCGGTCGTTCATTAGCAAACGTATTTACAACGACAGCCACAAACAGAATGTGTACAGCATTTCGGCGATTAAAATCGACCGTCCAGGACCGGGTGGGGAAAAGCGTCTGCCAATAGAGGACGGGGAGTTGCTGTTTACACCGCTCACGTTTTCGCTCGCCCCGGACGCCGGGGAGTATTTTAAGATCTTCTATCGCGGGCCCGAGGATGACAAAGAGCGTTACTACCGGATTCAGTTTCGCGAGATGCCGGTAACGCTGTTTGCTGAACGTCATTCAGGCAAAGCAAGTGAAGCTGTGCCCGCTATTGCATTGGATACGATACTGGTGGTCAGGCCCAGAAAGCTGACGCTAGGTTATACTCTGGATGAGCAAAAAGGGGCGCTGACAAATACCGGCAATACGTTTTTCAGGATCATCGTACACAAGGGATGCCAGTCAACCGATGACGAGGCGACGATGCGTTACCTGCTGCCTGGAGAGACCTACCGAAGCAGCGCGTTAAACACTAAAAATAAAAAATTCATCGTTGCGTTGAAAAAATATATACCGATAGGCGATGGTTGTTTTAAAAATAACAGTTAAAGTTTAAAGAAACAGTTCTTATATTGCTAACTGAACTCTGGGAATATATTCTGTACTGCGTGCTGGCATTGCCGCCGATAATAAAAGAGTTCCCGGATGAAAAAGATAATCAATGGTCATATTGTATACGATTCAGAGACCAGAGCGCTAAGTGTACAGGGAGAAAGAGTGGTTCTGTCCGCTGCAACGGCAAGATTACTGGAGCTCTTTATTGCGAACAACCGCAAACAATTACATCGGGATCTGATTATAGAAGAAGTGTGGGGAAGGTATGGGTTGATCCCATCAGGTCACAGTCTGAATAAAAATGTCAGTATTTTGCGCAAAACGTTAGCAGAACTGGGAATGGATAATCTGATCGCAACTATCCCCCGAGAAGGATTTGTTTTTCAGGCGCAGATCGAAAACGTAAAAGAAGATGCGTTGCCGCATAGCATCACTGCATTAACCTCCGCCACCAAACCCGGGTTAAGGCGATACGGTAAAACGATCGTTGGCGGAATATTAGGCATCAGCCTGGTGATATCTGGCTTTGTCCTTCTGCCAAAATTATTACGAGATACCGATGGTGTCGTGCATGTACAAAAATCCGGTTCCTGTGAAATATTTACGACAGATGATAATTCAGTTGAGAAAATATCCACTTTTTTGAATTCATCCCGATGGCAGCAATTCAAATCTATCTGCAAGGGAAGAAATAAGGTCATTGTGTTTTATGATGACAATGGATTGTCTGCAGGTAATAAACTAAAGGAATCATTTTTCAGTATTTGTACGTTAGGCTCCCGGGGAGTTGCACATGCGTGCGAAAATTATGTATTTTAGTCTTGCCGTAGTGCTTGTTATCATTTTTTTGTTTTTATTTAAACGTCATGAGGTTCCGGCAGCGCTGGTATGCTCAGCGAAGAACCATCTTGTGCTCAATACGCAAAAAACAGGTATGCACATCGAAGGGGAGGTATTGCTGGTTTTCAGGATATCATCTGCTGAAGAGGGGGTATTGTCACAAGTGGGCGTGATTAATGTTAATGGGAAAAGCTACGCCATTAACCGTTCCACGATGCTTAAATTTTTAGGTAATGAAAGTGACGGCTACATACGTACCCAACGGGTTTCTGTGATCAAAAATGATAATGATGATTTGCCTGATGAGATCACGGGATTAATTATGTCTAAGCAACACAACTTCTATTATAAAATAATGCATATTGCGCACAATGTGTACGGTATACGCGATTTGCGACGCACCCTGTTGGTGTGTCGGGCAGCGTAATCCTCAGAATAGGGTATCGTCTTATTCTGAAATAATAACCTATGTGTCGCATCATTTATGGTTTTTTATTTTGTTAAAATAGTGTTTATTATCACTAAAGTTTGTCAGAATGTGAATATAAGCGCATAAGTTTGTACTCATTTCGGACCTCAGAATTCGCTACCGATACAGCAAGAATATTCTTATCATTTCCCCTGCGCTCAGTTTTATTGCAAGGGGGATGAGCTACTACACACTATGCAATCTAAAGGCATTTTATTTGTTTTACCTTAAGTCTATGTGAATACCAGGTCAATTGTGAATACACTTTCCTGTTCGGGAAGGCTGCGTTTTACAATGAAAACGTGATGGTGATTATTATGAATAAGAAAAAGGTCTTCCTGCTCAGTTATGACATTTATCTTTTCGCCGGGCTTAGGGCTTTTTTGCCTAATCTGGTACTGGTCGACAGTCAGACATTTATATCAGAGTCAGACCTTTCTTTTCAGCAATACAACTCCTGTCTGTTAATTGTTGATAACCGGATGCCCTTTTTCCTGGTGAAGAAATGGCTACATCGTAACAGTAGCCAGTTTATCATGGTAAACAGCGTTGTTCTCAGGTTGAGCGAAAATGAGTGTATTAATCGAGGCTATGAATACAGTACCTCAATTGATGTAACACTGCATTATACGACCGTCATCGATATACTCACGCGTATACTGATGACCACCCCGCAACCGGAATCACGCGTAAAATCAGATGAGCTGGACGTTTTCGCGTTAACCGAATTTGAGGCAGACATGCTTAATGCCATGATGACGAAAGAGGGGCAGGCCGAATTCTGCCGGGCAAATTCATTGACCACAAAATCCCTGTATCGCTACCGGGATAAAATAACGCACAGGCTTGGTTTTAAAAATTTTATTGAATCTATTATTTTTCTTATCCGTAATGGTTTCCTGACTGAAAGAGATGTGGGGCAGAACAGTACGTTAATGCGCAAATCCACCGGGCGTAGTTATGATAATAATGATGCGGGGCGTCTGAGTCTGGCACTCAAAAATGATGAAATTTTACCTTATTATCAACCCGTTGTCGGTGCAGGTGGTGAGCTGTGTGGTATAGAGATTTTGGCCCGCTGGCCATTAGGGCATAATTACACGATTTCGCAGCGAGAATTTATTCCGCTGGCAGAAAGCTGTGGCCTGATTAACGAACTCACCAGCTATTTAATGCATAAAGTTGCCAGTGACTTAAAGCAAAAGAGCAACGGGTTAAATACACCGCTGTTTGTGGCGTTTAATGTCAGTCCAACCACGTTAAGTAACCCGGTGTTTTATTGGGAGTGCCTCAATTTTTTAGAGCTGACAGAATCGTTACCGGTGAAGCTCATGATTGAGATTACCGAAAATCAAACGCTGGCCGTGACGCCTGCAATAAAAGAACTGATCCGTTCACTGCGTAATCGCGGGGTGATGTTTGCTCTGGATGACTTTGGTACAGGATACGCGAATTTATGCTATCTGAATGAACTCGAACTGGATGTCATAAAAATTGATAAGACCTTTATCAACGCTATCCAGGCTGATAACCAACCGCTGCCGATGCTGGAATCGATTATTAATCTGGCGATGATTCTGGGGCTGCGTACCGTGGCGGAAGGGGTGGAGTACGCTTATCAGCGAGAGTGGCTTATCAGCAAACAGGTGGATTACCTGCAGGGGTATCATTTCCTGCCCCCGGTGCCGTTCGCTGATTTCCGGCGATTTGTCGAGCAAAGCCAGCCGACGACAAGAGAAGCGGCATGCAAAAAGGGCAGCGTGCTGCCAGGTAAAAAGGAAAATGTGCGTTTTAACGCGCTGTAAACGACGGAAGCCCTGCGCATTTCGAGGGCTTCCGTCGGGGCTTAACGGAACATCACCTGTGCCCAGCGGGCCAGACCTGCCGTTACGGAGCCAAAGTCATCGCCACCGGCAATCGGAATACCCGGAAGCTGTTCCGCCAGCGCTTTCTTGATAAGCGGTGAACGGGCGCTACCGCCGGTCAGGTAAATCACATCCGGCTTCTCTTTACCATTCTCCAGCGCCAGTTGCACCTGCTCGAGGATCCGCTGCAGCGGCTGGGCGAGTGCCGTTTCCAGCCCTTCCTGCGATATCGCGGTCGCCAGCTCATCACTGATAAAAGGTAATGAGACAGCGTGTTCAGCACGGTCAGAGAGGGCGATTTTGCTCTCTTCAGCGGTACGCACCACGCGATAGCTGAGACGCTGACGCCACACTTTATAGAGCAGGGCGACTTTATCCGCGTCCTGCGCGTCGCGTACCAAATCGTTCAGAAAGCGCCCGTTCGCGGTGCTGTAAAAATCACTCTGCGCCGGAACGTCGTTGATGGCGATGGCGTTCCACCAGGGCAGAATTGGCAGGGCAATGCCTTTTTCGGTTTGTCCGCCCATGCCGAGCAGCGGCATCAGGCTTTTAAATGCCAGAGCAATGTCCAGGTCGTTACCGCCTACGCGGCAGCCGCTGTGGCCCAACAGGCTGGTTTCGCGGTCACGACGCTGATGCCATTGTGGCCCCATCAGCAGTAAAGAGCAGTCGGTGGTGCCCCCGCCGATATCCACAACGAGCACGCGTTGCTCTTGCGTTAATGTGGCTTCAAAATCCAGCCCTGCCGCTACCGGCTCATACTGGAAGACCACGTCACGGAAACCGGCTCGGTGTGCGGCGCGCTCGAGGATCCCCTGCGCTTGCTGGTTAGCCTCTTCACCGCCCAGACCCTGGAAGTTGATCGGGCGACCAATAACGGCCTGCGTGATGGGATCGGGTACCTGGGTCTGCGCCTGGTTACGGATGTGCAGCATCATGGCGCACACCAGGTCTTCGAACATCGCCACCTGCTGTGGTTTTAATCCGCTGGCGCCCAGAAACGACTTCGGGGATTTAACGAAGTAAACCTCTTCCGGATCGTCAATATAATGGCCCAGCGATGAGAGGCCAAACTGCACGCTGGAAGGGGTCACGTCGATATCTTCGTCGCGGTTAAAACTGACCGCCCGGCGCAGCAGCGCCTGGGTTTCCGCCGCGGTAGCGGGAACCTGATGATGACGGAACAGCCATTCACTGACCGCTTCGCGAGTGGGTGCGCAGAGCATTGATGGCAGCAGCGTGCTCTCTTTTTCCATCTTCAGGAGCTGTGGTTGCCCGTTTTGCATAATGGCAACCGAACAGTTTGCCGTACCGTAGTCAAATCCAATAAACACGATTAGTCCCCATGCCAGTGAGAAGGGGCGAGACTTTAGCGAAATGTCTGCCTGGCGACAACAGGAATATGAAAGCAAGGCGAAACAAGGCCTTTCGGTTTATGCTGAGGGGAACAAAAAAGGAGCGATGATGTATACCCTGACCTGGCAACCCCCTTACGACTGGCAATGGATGTTTGGTTTCCTTGGCGCACGTGCGGTAGCGGGCGTAGAGACCGTCACGGACCACTATTACGAGCGCAGTTTCGCCTGCGAGGGGCATCAGGGGATATTTCGCGTTACGCCGGACAGCCAAACCCCTACGCTTACCGTGACGCTCAGCCCGGGCTTGATTCCGGTTGCGCAGACCTGCCTTGAGCGTATCGGGCGACTTTTCGATCTTGACTGCGATCCTCAGGCGATCCGCTCGACACTGGGGGATCTGGGGGCCACACGGCCAGGCTTACGGTTGCCGGGGGCGATGGATGCCTGGGAGCAGGGTGTGCGGGCGATACTCGGGCAACTGGTTAGCGTGGCGATGGCGGCAAAATTGGCTTCCCGCGTTGTCGCCCTGTGCGGGGAGCCGGTTGAAGACGCCCCGGGTTATCTCTGCTTCCCGACCCCGCACGCGCTGGCCGCAGCGGACCCGCTGGCGTTGAAAGCGCTTGGAATGCCGGTAAAGCGGGCGGAGTCGATCGTTCATCTGGCTCAGTCTGTGGTGGACGGGACGTTTCCGCTTTCCCCTCCTGCGGATATTGAGGCGGGAACGAAGGCCTTACAGCAGCGGCCCGGGATAGGACGCTGGACGGCAAACTACCTGGCCCTGCGTGGCTGGCAGGCGAAGGACGTTTTTCTGCCGGATGATTATCTGATTAAGCAACGTTTTGCCGGGATGACGCCTGCGCAAATTCGGCGCTACGCCCAGCGCTGGCACCCCTGGCGCTCGTATGCGTTGCTGCACATCTGGTATACCGATGGCTGGGCGCCATCAGTTGATGGCGAAATAGCTGGTATTAAGCAGTAGATCCAACGGCTGCGGCTCGGCGATGGTGTCGCCGTAAATAAAATCAATGCCGATGCCGGAGAGCGTGTCCATCATGATGGGCTGGTTACACGGACCGGCGATGGTTTTCATGCCCAGGCGCTGGGCGTGCCCCTGAACGATCGTCACCATCATCTCATCCATCAGGTTGCCATAAACATTCGTCACCATTTCCGTATCAAGCATCAGATAATCGGCCATATTGGCGCTGAGGTGGCTAAAGACGTTCATATCGCGTCCCACCTGGCTGAGCACGACGCGGCAGCCAGCATGGCGAAGCTTTTGCAGGCCCTGCTGCAGGTTCTCATCCGGGTTACATACCACGTCGGCAGCGATAACCAGATGCAGCAGACGGCCTGGCATGGGGCTCTTCTCCAGCAGGTCGACAAGTTCATCAACCAGCGTGACGCTTGCTAAACCTGCTTCAGACAGCGGAAGCGCGACCCCCATGCCTTTGTGGGCGACCTGTGCGGCGGAGGTGCGGAAAAACTCGTTGAAGATACGTCTGTCAAGGGCGTGCAACAGTTCAGGCTCCGCAAGTCCGGAGCGGAACGCATGCTCTTCCTGCACTTCGCCCTGGCTGGTCCACAGGCGTAATGAAATCAGCCAGAAGTTGCAGCTTTCCGGTATCCGTGGAGACGCGACGCTGCGGGCAATCATCATCAGATGATTGTCTTTAATCATGTGCCACTGCTCATCAAGCGACATCATGCTGCGCATGCCGTGGTCCCGTTCCTGCTGGGGTTCATAAACCGTGACGACGCCGCGTCCGCTGTTTTTCGAGGCGTAACAGGCGATATCCGCCTGCGACATGATTTCTGAAGCCTGACGGTTATTTTCATCAATCAGAGTGATACCCGCGCTGGCGCCGATCCGGTGCAGACGTCCTTCCCACATAAAGTGATAGTCATTGATGGTGTTAATCAGACGGCCGGTAATATAACGCGCGCTTTCGATATTGCAGTCCGGGAGCAACAACCCGAATTCGTCCCCGCCGAGACGAGCCAGCACGTCGCTGGAGCGGAGCATGGTCAATATTAATGACGAAAGCTCCCGCAGCAGAGCATCACCCGCCGCATGGCCTGCAGTGTCGTTGACGGCTTTAAAACGATCGAGATCGATAAACACCAGCGCATGGCGCTGGCGTGTCTCCTGTACGGTCTGTAAGAGCCGTTTGAGGTGGTTTTCGAAACTGACCCGGTTTGCGAGGTGGGTGAGGGCATCGTGCGAGGCACTGTAACTGAGCTGACGCAGCATTTTGCGCGATTCCGTCACGTCCTGAATCACGATCACGGAGCCAATGTTCTGCCCGTCCAGCGTACTGAGCGGGGTAATGCTGTAGTGGATATCGTAGTTGCCGCCGGTACGGCAGTTCAGCACCACGTCCTGGTCTATATCGGAACGAGACATATCGCCGCTGTGAATATTCTCCATCAGCGGTCCCTTTTCACCAAAGGTGATGTGCAACACTTTCAGGACAGGCTGCCCGATAGCCTCGGTCTGCAGCCAGCCGCTCATTTTCTCGGCAACCGGGTTCATAAAGGTGACATTCATGTCGATATCGGTACACAACACCGCTTCGCCGATGGAATCGAGGGTAATGTGCAAACGCTCTTTTTCCTGGAACAGCGCTTCGTTGAGCTGCTTCACCTCGGTCATGTCCATGTTGATGCCGAGCAGGCGTTCGACTTCACCCTGTTTGTTCAGTACCCGGTTCGCCAGAGAGCGTATATGGCGCACGCCTTCTTTAACACGAATGCGGAACTCAAGCTTAAACGGCAAACGTGAAATGAGGGAATCCCGGAGCACCTTTTCAGCGTGAGCGCGGTCTTCCGGGAGCATCGTTTCGTGCCAGAGCTGCCAGGTGGGCTTGATGTGCGGCGGGATCTCATACAGCTCAAACATCCGCTTATCCCAGCTGATAATGTCTGGCTCCAGATCCCACTCCCAGATGCCGATACCGCCCGCTTCGTTGGCGAGGGTGATGCGCTCCATCAGGCGTTTATTGACCCACTCGGTCTGCTTCAGGTCGTTAATATCTTCAATCTGGGCGATAAAATAGAGCGGTGAACCGTCGGTGTGGCGCACCACGGAGACGGCAAGCAGGGCCCAGACCACTTCACCATTGCGGGTGTAGTAACGCTTCTCAAGGGTGTAGGTGTTGATGTCGCCGTTGACCAGCTGCTCCAGCTGTTCGAGATCGGTATTCAAATCTTCCGGCCAGGTTAACTGCTGGAAGGTGAGGGCCTGAAGCTCCGTCTGACTGTATCCCAGGAAGTTACACAGGGCTTTATTGGCCTGAAGCCACTGCCCCTCAATGCTGACCAGCGCCATGCCGATGGCGGAATACTCCATCGCGTTACGAAAACGCGCTTCACTTTCGGTGATATGTTTGCGTTCGGCGCGAAAGGCATACATCACCATGGTCATAATATTGGCCGGCAACAGCATCATTAAAAAGGGCAGCCAGGGCGCGTTCAGCGTCACCAGCAGGTTTTGCGGCGTCATGGATACAGGGTTACGCGTCATGATCAGCGAGACCATCATTACGGTGACCAGAAACACCAGAAACGCCTCCATTCGCGGCAGGCGCACGGCGCTCCACATAAGCAGAACGATAACGCAGGTGAAGGGCCACGGCAGCCAGGTAATCGCCATCCAACTGAGAGCCAGCGTCACGGCCATGGTGGCCAGCGTTTCCAGCAGCAATTTTGGGTTGCGGTGACGCAGCAGATAATGTGGTTTAAACAGTAACCCTAACGGTACCAGCGCCAGCGCACCAATCGCTTCTGATAACACCCAGACGAGAAAATTACGCAGCGGCTCCGGACCCGGCACCAGAAGATACACCAGCACTCCGCCAACCAGCGGTGGCACCAGCGCACTGCCGATGGACAGACGGATCCAGTCATTCAGATTCTGCAGGGGGTTATACCACGGGAGCAGTTTACGCAGTAACACCGCGCCAATCACGGCTTCAACCACGTTGATAGCGGTATAGGTCGGGTTGATCGACGACCAGGAGAAAAGCATCCACGCGGCCAGGATATTGCCAAACGAGCAGGCCAGGGCGATACCCGGCCACATCTTTCCTGCATGACGGTAAAAGGCCACCATCATGATGGCGGTAGGGAACCAGAGCGGGGCGAGCAGGGTGCCGAAGCGGGTCAGCTCCAGCGAAAATAAGGTAAAGATAAAGGTGACCAGGCCCAGACAGACAAGTCGCAATAAAGGATGTGGGGTGGTAACCAAAACCCGCTGGTATTGTTTATTCATTACCGCTTTATCCAGAGACGCCATGCCGTCAGGAGAGAAGTCCGGACGAGTGAATTTGATAATTTGGTTTATGCTAGTACAAACAATTTACAATTCATATGGCGACTGCTCATAATTTGACATCATAGACTTATTAAATAGTTACTCGGTAAAAAATCCCCGACAAACGCTGAAAAAACGTGCGTTTAAATTTCACAAAGGGATCATTTCGTCGCTTTTCACCCTGTCTCGCAGAACCTGCGCTTTCGACTGGTATCATGCCCGCGAAATCCCTATAATTGCCGCGTTTGACGCTCCGGCGTCGTCCTTCCTTAACATCCAGGTTAATCAGGTCGCTAAATTTATGACTGATAAGTCTCATCAGTGCGTCATTATAGGCATCGCCGGCGCATCGGCTTCAGGTAAAAGTCTTATTGCCAGTACGCTTTACCGCGAACTGCGTGAACAAGTTGGTGATGAGCATATCGGCGTCATTCCCGAAGACAGCTATTACAAAGATCAATCCCATCTGTCGATGGAAGAACGCGTAAAAACTAACTATGACCATCCTAATGCGATGGATCACAGCTTACTGTTCCAGCATTTAGAAGCACTTAAAAGCGGCCAGGCAATTGAACTTCCCGTCTATAGTTATGTAGAACATACCCGTACGCAGGAAACGATCCGTATCGAACCGAAGAAGGTCATTATCCTTGAAGGTATTTTGCTTCTGACCGACTCCCGTCTGCGTGAATCAATGAACTTCTCGATTTTCGTCGATACGCCGCTGGATATCTGCCTGATGCGCCGCATTAAGCGTGACGTGAATGAGCGTGGACGTTCGATGGACTCCGTGATGGCGCAATACCAGAAAACTGTCCGCCCGATGTTCCTGCAATTCATTGAACCATCCAAGCAATACGCCGATATCATCGTGCCTCGCGGCGGTAAAAACCGCATAGCCATTGATATCTTAAAAGCGAAAATCAGCCAGTTTTTTGAATAAGCCGCGCGAATTGTGTACCGTTCAGGGATAACCTGGTTTTGCCCTGAGTCTTTATGGCTTCAGGGTACGATGCATGAAAGGAGAAAGTGCGATGCGTCTTTGTGATCGCGATATTGAAGCCTGGCTGGATGAAGGCCGTCTGTCTATTACACCACGTCCACCCGTGGAGCGTATCAATGGTGTGACTGTTGATGTGCGCCTGGGAAATAAATTCCGCACCTTTAGCGGCCATACCGCACCGTTCATCGACCTTAGCGGGCCGAAGGATGAAGTCAGCGCCGCGCTTGATCGCGTGATGAGTGATGAAATCGTTATTGACGAGGGCGAAGCCTTTTATCTGCATCCGGGTGAACTGGCGCTGGCGGTGACCTATGAATCCGTGACGCTGCCTGCGGACCTGGTCGGCTGGCTCGATGGCCGTTCTTCTCTGGCGCGACTGGGGCTGATGGTTCACGTGACCGCGCACCGTATCGATCCAGGCTGGTCGGGCCGTATCGTGCTCGAGTTCTTCAATGCCGGTAAACTGCCTCTGGCACTGCGTCCAGGGATGATGATCGGTGCGCTGAGCTTTGAACCGCTAACCGGTCCGGCAGATCGTCCTTATAACCGCCGTCAGGACGCTAAATATCGCGACCAGCAGGGTGCGGTCGCGAGCCGTATTGATAAAGACTGATCGTTAGTCCACTGAGGATGCTATGAGAAGAGTTCTGACAACGCTGATGATTTTGCTGGTGGTTCTGGTTGCTGGCCTTTCGGCGTTAGTCCTGCTTGTTAACCCTAATGATTTCCGTGCTTACATGGTGCGGCAGGTCGAAGCGCGTAGTGGTTATCAACTGAAGCTTGATGGGCCGCTGCGCTGGCACGTCTGGCCGCAACTCAGCATTCTCTCAGGCCGCATGTCGTTAACCGCGCCGGGTGCCTCCCAGCCGCTGGTCTCTGCCGATAACATGCGTCTTGATGTGGCGTTGATCCCGCTCTTTTCACACCAGTTGCAGGTCGACCAGGTGATGCTGAAAGGGGCGGTGATTCAGCTGACGCCGCAAACTGAAGCCGTGCGTGACTCGGATGCGCCGGTCGCCCCGCGGGAAAATACGCTGCCCGACGAGCCGACGGATACGGGCTGGTCATTTGATATAGCCAAACTGAAAGTCGCCGACAGCGTGCTGGTTTTCCAGCATGAGTCCGACGAGCAGGTAACCGTCCGTAACATCAACCTGAAGATGGAGCAGGACGCCCATCATGTTGCCTCGCTGGAGTTTAGCGGAAGGCTGAACCGCGATCAGCGCGATCTGAATCTGTCGCTGAACGCCAACGTGAATGCCTCAGATTACCCCCATCAGCTCACGGCGGATATTCAGCAACTGAACTGGCAACTGACGGGAGCCGATCTTCCTGCCCAGGGGATCACCGGTCAGGGAACGCTGCAGGCCGTGTGGCGCGAAGAGCAAAAACAGCTTGAGCTGGATAACCTCAATCTGCAGGCGAATGACAGCAGTCTGACAGGGCAGGCGAGCGTCACGCTTGAGGAGAAGCCGAAGTGGGTAATGAATCTGCAGTTTGACAAGCTCAATCTGGAGAACTTACTTCCGCCTCAGCCAGCGGGTGCAACCGACGGTAACGCCGCTCAGAATGGGCAAAGCCAGCCGTCCAAGCCGCGTCCGGTCATCTCCTCGAGTCTTGATCAGCCAGACTATAACGGTCTGCGTGGATTCACGGCCGATATCTTACTGAAAGCTAACAGCCTGCGCTGGCGCGGTATCGATTTTACCGACGTGAGCAGCCAGATGTTTAACCATAACGGTTTGCTGGTGATCTCCGAACTGAGCGGCAAAATGGGCGCCGGACATCTTTCTCTGCCGGGCACGCTGGACGTGCGTAAAGAGACGGCCAGCGCCGAATTCCAGCCGCGTCTCGACAACGTTGAGATTGGTACCATCCTTAAAGCCTTTAATTACCCGATCTCCTTAACGGGCCAATTGACGCTGGCGGGTGACTTCTCGGGGACAAAGATTGATGCTGAGGCTTTCCGCCGCGAATGGCAGGGGCAGGCCCATCTTGATCTGAAAGACTCCCGTATGGAAGGGCTTAACTTCCAGCAGCTGGTACAACAGGCGGTGGAGCGCAGCAGTGATGTCAAAGCCCAGGAAAACTACGACAGCGCAACGCGCCTCGACAGCTTTACCACTGACCTGACGCTGGATAACGGGCAGCTCACCCTCGACGGAATGCAGGGAACCTCTTCACTCCTGTCGTTAACCGGTGAAGGTAAGCTGGATCTGGTGAAAGAGACGGCGGATACCCGATTTAACGTGCGGGTACTTTCCGGCTGGCAGGGTGAAAATAAACTGATCGACTTCCTTAAAGAGACGCCGGTTCCGCTCACTGTCTATGGCAAATGGCAGGCGCTGAATTACAGCCTTCAGGTGGATCAGATCCTGCGCAAACATCTGCAGGACGAAGCGAAACGTCGTCTGAACGACTGGGCGGATCGGAATAAAGATTCACAGTCAGGGAAGGATGTGAAGAAGCTGTTAGATAAGCTTTGATGCCCGAGCGCCCGGTAGCGCACATGCTACCGGGCAAAACAACTCATTAAACCTCATAGTCCAGTTCTTCTTCATCCCGCAGTGGAATGAGCTGCACCTTCTGTACACGGTGGCTCTCAACCTGCAACGTTTTAAGCAGATAGTCGCCCACCTGAACCTCTTCTCCCGGTTGCGGGATACGCTGCAAATATTCCATCAGCAGACCGGCAATAGTGTGATACTCGCGTTTTTCATCCAGCGGTAGCGGCACATATTGCACCAGGTCTTCCAGCGGCATATGGCCGTTCGCCGTCCACGACCCGTCGGCATTTTTCTGGATGTCGTGGCGCGCATCAATCTCATCCACTTCGTTGGGCAAATTACCGGCGATGGTTTCCATGACGTCGCTGAGCGTGACCAGTCCTTCAACGGAACCGAATTCATCCACCACAAAGGCAAAGTGAGTGCGCGCGTTACGGAACTGCTCAAGAGCAGAAAGCAGCTGCAGTCCCTCAGGGAAGACCAGCGGCTGGCGTACCAGGGCACGCAGATTGAGTGCTTCACCGTGCAGCTGCTGTTGCAGCAGGTCGATGACGTGCACCACGCCCAGCAACTCCTCTTCCTCTTCACCGCCGGTGACAACCACGCGGGTGTGCTGGTTTTTATCCAGCAGTGCGCGAATGTGCTCCTCCGGTGCCGTCAGGTCGATATGCTCGATGTCATGCCGTGATGTCATGATGCTGCTGACCGTCCGCTGATTCAGATTGAGCACCCGCTCAATCATCAGTCGCTCCTGCGGATTAAAGATCAGCCCGTCACTGTGATCGGCAAGCATCGCGGCGGATTCCGCATCCAGTTCTGCATCCTCTTTTTTCCCGCTCAGCAGGCGCATGACCGTGTCGGCCGTGCGTTGACGTAACGTCTGATTCGCTGAGAGGAAGCGGCGACGGTTGAATATCGCCAGCTGGTTCAGCGCTTCAATCATTACTGAGAAACCAATGGCGGCATACAGATAGCCTTTCGGAATGTGGAATCCAAACCCGTCTGCCACCAGGCTAAAGCCAATCATCAGCAGGAAACTCAGGCAGAGAATAACAATGGTCGGGTGGCTGTTAACGAACCGGGTCAGGGCTTTACTTGCCATCACCATCAGCGTAATGGCAATGATCACTGCGGCCATCATCACGGCCAGGTGGTCAACCATCCCGACGGCGGTGATCACCGAGTCCAGTGAGAAGACGGCGTCCAGCACCACGATTTGCGCCACCACAGGCCAGAATTTTGCCCCGCGTCGCTGGGTCGGGTTTTCACTGTCTTTGCCTTCGAGCCGCTCATTAAGTTCAACCGTCGCTTTAAACAGCAGGAACAAGCCACCGAAGAGCATGATCAGGTCACGGGCGCTGAAGCTCAGGCCGTGAACGGAGAACAGAGGCTGTGTGAGCGTGACCAGCCAGGAGATAGAGGCCAGCAGCAGCAACCGCATCACCATCGCCAAAAGCAGGCCCGTTACGCGAGCGCGGTCACGCTGAGAAGGGGGCAGTTTTTCGGCGAGGATGGCGATAAAGACCAGATTATCAATACCGAGCACCAATTCGATGACAACCAGCGTCACCAGTCCGGCCCAGATTGATGGATCGGCAATCCATTCCATAGTAATAGCAATACCTTCTGTTATATGACGAATGTCACACTTCGATCATGGATAAAGCGGCGGGAAATTGCAATGCCGGGCTGAGATTTCTCTTAATAAGGCCGAACAAAAAGAGAGCAATACGCTGGCGCTGTAAATAAGGTAATTACGTATATTTTATTACGCACAGTACATTTTAGGATATATCGCAATTAATGGTTTTTATTGTTGCTTTGTCAATATAAAGAAAATCCTAAAAGGTCAAAACTTTGCTCTTAATATTAATCTTAAAAACAGTTATTAGGACAGTTGTCTCCTTGCCTGCTATTAGGTTAGCTGCAACAATTCCTCCAGCATCAAATGTTAAATCTCCTTGTTGCTATTATTGTTTCGGTCTTCAGGAATGGTTATTGATTATCCGTCGGGCGTTTTTGCGGCTGATATATTTCCAGAAGACCTTGTTCAAGAGGGTGTCTATCCATAACACATTGTTTAGTCAGTGGATTGGTAACTGAAAGCCAAGGGCGGTAGCGTGCCTGAAAGCGTGTGAATCAGCCTCGATTATTCTGTCAATAGCCAATGGATGAATAAGCTTTTTTTAGGACTGATGCCAGTTATATTTCTATTTGATTAACTGCATGCTGAAACCCAATACGACCCGGCTTATTTTAAATTGCACAGGATAATTACTCTGCCAAAGTGATAAATAATCAATGATGAAATCCAAAATGAAATTGATGCCATTATTGGTGTCTGTGACCTTGATGAGTGGTTGTACGGTCTTTCCCGGCAGCAATATGTCAACAATGGGTAAGGATGTGATCAAGCAGCAGGATGCCGATTTTGATCTCGACAAAATGGTGAATGTTTATCCACTCACGCCACGTCTGGTCGAACAATTACGCCCACGTCCGAATGTTGCTCAGCCGAATATGTCTCTGGATCAGGAGATTGCCTCCTACCAGTACCGCGTGGGGCCGGGTGATGTCATCAACGTCACCGTCTGGGACCACCCTGAACTGACCACACCAGCGGGCCAGTACCGTAGCTCAAGCGACACCGGTAACTGGGTACAGTCAGACGGCACCATGTTCTATCCCTATATTGGCAAGGTACACGTTGCCGGGAAAACGCTCGCCGAAATCCGCAGTGATATTACCGGCCGCTTAGCGCAGTACATCGCCGACCCGCAGGTGGACGTTAATATCGCCGCATTCCGCTCGCAAAAAGCCTATATCTCCGGACAGGTGAATAAATCCGGTCAACAGGCCATCACCAACGTACCGCTGACCGTTCTGGATGCCATTAACGCAGCCGGCGGTTTAACCGACGGTGCCGACTGGCGCAACGTGGTTCTGACGCACAACGGCAAAGAGCAGCGCATTTCGCTGCAGGCGCTGATGCAAAACGGTGACCTGACTCAGAACCGTCTGCTCTATCCGGGCGACATTCTCTACGTACCGCGCAATGACGATCTGAAAGTGTTCGTGATGGGCGAAGTTAAGAAACAGAGCACCCTCAAAATGGACTTCAGCGGCATGACCCTGACCGAAGCGCTGGGTAATGCAGAGGGTATTGATCTGACCACCTCCAACGCCACCGGTATCTTCGTGATCCGTCCGCTGAAAGGTGAGGGCAGTGCGAAAGGCAAGATTGCCAACATCTACCAGCTGGATATGTCCGATGCGACGTCTCTGGTGATGGCAACGGAGTTCCGTCTCCAGCCATACGATGTGGTGTATGTCACCACCGCACCGGTTGCCCGCTGGAACCGTCTGATCAACCAGTTGCTGCCAACCATCAGTGGCGTTCGCTACATGACGGATACGGCGCGCGACATTCATACCTGGTAATCCGCGATGTTTAACAAAATTCTGGTGGTATGCGTGGGGAACATTTGCCGTTCCCCTACGGCTGAACGGCTGCTGAAACTCTACCAGCCCGAACTGACCGTTGAATCCGCAGGGCTGGGTGCGCTGGTCGGTAAAGGTGCCGATGAGCGCGCAACGAGCGTGGCCCGCGATCATAACCTTTCGCTCGACGGGCACATCGCCCGTCAGGTCACCGGCCGCATGTGCCGGGAGTATGACCTGATCCTGACGATGGAAAAACGCCATATCCATGCGCTGTGTGATATCGCACCGGAGATGCGCGGCAAGGTGATGCTGTTTGGTCACTGGGACAATGAACGCGAAATCCCCGATCCATATCGCAAAAGCCATGAGGCCTTCGAGGCGGTATACACCTTACTTGACCAGTCTGCCCGTCAGTGGGCGCAGGCACTGAAAGCTCAGCAGGGATAACAATGACAGAAAAAACAAAACCTTCTGCCGCCCCGACTTCGGGCAGTGATGAAATCGATATTGGTCGCCTGGTCGGCACCGTCGTAGAGGCAAAGTGGTGGGTGCTTGGGATCACCGCCGTGTTTGCCGCGGCGGCCGTCGTCTATACGCTGTTTGCGACGCCCATCTACAGTGCCGATGCGCTGGTGCAGATTGAGCAGAATACCGGTAACTCGCTGGTGCAGGACATTGGCTCCGCACTGGCGAACAAACCGCCGGCCTCCGATGCGGAAATTCAGCTGATCCAGTCGCGCCTGGTTCTGGGTAAAACCGTTCACGACCTCGGCCTTGATATCTCCGTCACCAAAAATACCTTCCCGATCTTTGGTGCCGGCTGGGACCGTCTGATGGGACTCAGCAACGACACGGTCAAAGTGACTGACTTTGTGCTGCCAAAAGGAAGCGCGGATCAGACCTTTACCCTGACGGTGTTAGGCCCGAAACAGTACCAGTTGACCAGCGATGCGGGCTTTAGCGCGCGCGGTGAAGTGGGGCAGATGCTGACGAAAGAGGGTGTCAGCATGATGGTCAGCGCGATCCACGCCCAGGAGGGCGGTGAATTTACCGTGACCAAATTCTCCACGTTGGGAATGATTAACAATCTGCAGAACAACCTGACCGTCACTGAAAACGGCAAGGACACCGGTGTCCTGAGCATGACCTTTACCGGTGAAGATAAGGATCAGATCCGCGACATCCTCAACAGCATCACCCGTAACTATCTTGAGCAAAACGTTGAGCGTAAATCGGCTGAAGCAGCGAAAAGCCTGGCATTCCTCGCTAAACAGCTTCCGGAAGTCCGCGCCCGCCTGGATGATGCCGAGAACAAGCTTAACGCCTATCGTCAGGATAAAGACTCTGTCGACCTGCCGCTGGAAGCGAAATCCGTTCTCGACTCGATGGTTAACATTGATGCGCAGCTTAACGAGCTGACCTTCAAAGAGGCGGAAATTTCCAAGCTTTATACCAAGCGCCACCCGGCCTACCGTACGCTGCTCGAGAAACGCCGCACGCTGGAAGAAGAGAAGGCGAAACTCAACGACCGCGTCACTGCGATGCCTAAAACGCAGCAGGAAATCGTACGTCTGACCCGCGATGTGGAATCCGGACAGCAGGTGTACATGCAGCTGCTGAATAAACAGCAGGAGCTGAAAATCACCGAAGCCAGTACCGTTGGTGATGTGCGCATCGTTGACCCGGCCATCACCCAGCCTGGGGTGCTGAAGCCGAAGAAAGCCCTCATCATTCTCGGCAGCATTATTCTGGGTCTTATCCTCTCCATCGTTGGCGTGCTGCTTCGCTCGCTGTTCAACCGTGGAATCGAAAGCCCGCAGGCACTGGAAGAGAGCGGTATCAACGTCTACGCCAGCATCCCGCTGTCGGAGTGGCAAAAATCGCGTGACAGCGTCAAAACCACCAAAGGCGTTAAGCGTTACAAACAAAGTCAGCTGCTGGCAGTGGGTAACCCAACCGATCTGGCCATCGAAGCGATTCGTAGTCTGCGTACCAGTCTGCACTTCGCCATGATGCAGGCCAAAAACAACGTCCTGATGCTGACCGGTGTCAGCCCGTCAATTGGTAAGACCTTTGTTTGTGCCAACCTGGCGGCGGTAGTGAGCCAGACCAATAAACGGGTGCTGCTGATCGACTGTGATATGCGTAAGGGCTATACCCACGAACTGCTGGGTACCAATAACGTCAACGGGTTGTCGGAAATCCTGCTGGGCAAAGGTGAGATTAGCCAGAGTGCAAAACCGACGACGGTGCCGAAGTTTGACCTTATTCCGCGTGGTCAGGTGCCGCCGAATCCATCAGAGCTGCTGATGAGTGAACGTTTTAGCGAGCTGGTGGAGTGGGCGAGCAAAAACTATGACCTGGTGTTGATTGATACCCCACCGATTCTGGCGGTGACCGATGCCGCCATTGTGGGCCGCCATGCCGGCACCACGCTGATGGTGGCGCGTTACGCGGTGAACACGCTGAAGGAAGTGGAAACCAGCCTGAGCCGCTTCGAGCAAAACGGAATTGAAGTGAAAGGGGTGATCCTGAACTCCATCTTCCGTCGTGCGACCGGTTACCAGGATTACGGTTACTACGAGTACGAATACAAGTCTGACAGTCACTAATCGTTAGCTTTCGGGGAAGACCATGACTACACAACGCCCTTTAGTTTCTATTTATATGCCGACATGGAATCGTCAGCAGCTGGCGATCCGCGCAATAAAATCTGTGCTGCGACAGGATTACGATAACTGGGAACTGATCATCGTTGATGACTGTTCTTCCTCGTACGAACAGCTGCAAAAGTTTGTGACTGACCTTAACGACCCGCGCGTGGTTTACACGCACAACGAGATTAACTCCGGTGCGTGCGCGGTGCGTAACCAGGCGATTATGCAGGCTAAAGGCCAGTATCTGACCGGCATCGACGACGATGACGAATGGACGCCGAACCGTCTGTCGATCTTCCTGTCGCACAAAGCACAGCTGGTGACGCATGCGTTTTTGTATGCCAACGACTATGTCTGTCAGGGTGAAGTTTACTCGCAGCCTGCCAGCCTGCCGTTGTATCCGAAATCGCCTTACTCACGCCGCCTGTTCTATAAACGCAACATCATCGGTAATCAGGTCTTTACCTGGGCGTGGCGCTTTAAGGAGTGCCTGTTCGATACCGAGCTGAAGGCTGCGCAAGATTACGACATCTTCCTGCGCATGGTGATGGAGTATGGCGAGCCGTGGAAGGTGGAAGAGGCGACGCAGATCCTGCATATCAATCACGGGGAGATGCAAATCACCTCGTCGCCGAAGAAATTCTCTGGTTACTTCCACTTTTACCGCAAGCACAAGGACAAATTCGACCGTGCCAGCCGGAAGTATCAGCTGTTTACCCTCTATCAGATCCGCAATAAGCGCATGAACTGGCGCACGCTGCTCACGTTGTTGTCCGTGCGTAACGGCAAGCGTCTGGCTGATGGACTTCGGGGGAAATAATGTTTCTGGAAGATTGCCGCGCTAACAGCTGGAGCCTGCGCCCGTGCTGCATGGTTCTGGCGTACCGCATCGCGCATTTTTGCTCGGTGTGGCGCAAGAAAAATGTTTTAAACAATCTCTGGGCAGCACCGGTGCTGGTGCTGTACCGCATCATTACTGAATGTTTTTTTGGTTATGAAATTCAGGCCGCTGCCACCATTGGTCGCCGTTTTACCATTCATCACGGTTATGCCGTGGTGATCAACAAATTCGTTGTAGCCGGTGATGATTTCACTATTCGCCACGCGGTCACCATCGGTAACCGTGGGCCCGACAGCCTGGCCTGCCCGGTGATTGGCAATAACGTCGAGCTGGGCGCGAACGTGGTCATCATTGGCGACATCACGATTGGTAACAACGTCACGATAGGCGCAGGGAGCGTGGTGCTGGACAGTATTCCGGATAACGCGCTGGTGGTGGGTGAGAAAGCCCGCGTGAAGGTGATCAAATGAACATTCTGCAATTTAACGTCCGTCTCGCAGAGGGCGGGGCGGCCGGTGTGGCGCTGGATCTTCACCAGCGCGCGCTGCAAAAAGGACTTCAGTCTCGTTTTATTTACGGTTATGGCAAAGGCGGTAAGAAAAGCGTCAGCCACGATAACTACCCGCAGGTGCATAAGCACACGCCGCGCCTGACTTCCGTGGCCAACATTGCCTTGTTCCGCCTGTTTAACCGCGATCTGTTTGGCAATCTTAACACCCTTTATCGCACCGTGACGCGCTCCCAGGGGCCGGTTGTACTGCATTTCCACGTGCTTCACAGCTACTGGCTGAATCTGGAAGAGGTGGTGGCGTTTTGCCAGAAGGTGCAGGCCCACAAACCGGATACCCGCTTCGTCTGGACGCTGCACGATCACTGGAGCGTGACCGGTCGCTGCGCCTTTACCGACGGGTGTGAAGGCTGGAAAAGCAACTGCCAGAAGTGCCCGACGCTGAGCAACTATCCGCCGGTGAAAGTGGATCGTGCCCATCAGCTGGTGGCCGGAAAGCGCCAGCTGTTCCGCGACATGCTCTCGCTCGGCTGTACGTTTATCTCCCCAAGCCAGCACGTTGCCGATGCCTTTAACAGTCTGTATGGGGCAGGGCGCTGTCAGATCATCAATAACGGTATCGACGTGGCGACAGAAGCGATTCTGGCCGAACTTACCCCGGTTGCAGAAACCCCGGGTAAACCAAAAATCGCTATCGTTGCGCATGACCTGCGTTACGACGGCAAAACCAATCAGCAACTGGTGCGCGACATGATGGCGCTGGGTGACAAGATTGAACTCCACACCTTCGGCAAGTTCTCGCCGTTCGAAGGAGCTAACGTGGTGAATCACGGGTTTGAAACCGACAAGCGCAAACTGATGAGCGCCCTCAATGGGATGGATGCGCTGGTATTCAGTTCGCGCGTGGATAACTACCCGCTGATCCTGTGCGAAGCGCTCTCCATCGGTGTGCCGGTGATTGCCACCCACAGCGATGCGGCACGTGAAGTGCTGGAAAAATCGGGCGGGACCACGTTTGCGGAGCATGAGGTGCTGCCTCTGGTGCAACTGCCGAAGGCGCAGATCGCGCAGGCCGTTTTTGGCACCGACCTGGAATCGTTCCGCAACCGCAGCCGCAAGGCCTACAGTGGACAACAGATGCTGGAGGAATATGTCTCGTTCTATCAGAGTCTGTAGTTATCTGCTGCTGCCGCTGATTTACCTGCTGGTCAACGTCAAAATTGCCCAGCTTGGCGAAAGCTTCCCGATAACCATAGTGACCTTCTTGCCCGTTCTGCTTCTGCTGTATGTCGACAAAATCAACCTCAAGAAGCTGATGATGGCCTTAGGGCTGGGCGTGGGTCTGACGCTATTTAACTACATCTTTGGTCAGTCTCTGGATGCCAGTAAATACGTCACCTCCACCATGCTGTTTGTTTATATCGTCATTATTATTGGCATGGTCTGGAGTATTCGTTTCAAGGTTATTTCGCCACACAATTATCGGAAAATCCTTAGGTTCTTTTATATTGCCGTTGCGTTAATTGTTATGCTTGCTGCACTGGAAATGGCGCAAATTATTTTGACCGGTGGCAGTAGCCTGATGGAGATAATTTCGAAATATCTCATTTACAGTAACAGCTATGTATTGAACTTCATCAAGTTTGGCGGAAAGCGTACGACATCCCTCTATTTTGAACCGGCGTTTTTTGCTCTGGCACTAATCTCAATTTGGCTCAGCATCAAACAGTTTGGTATCAAAACCCCTAAGACCGATGCTATGATTCTTGCAGGAATTGTTCTGTCAGGATCGTTCTCAGGGGTAATGACATTTATCCTGTTTTACCTGCTGGAGTGGGCGTTCCAGTACCTGAACAAAGATGCGATTAAGAAAAAACTGCCGCTGGCGATTATCTCTCTGACAGTATTTATGGTTGGCGTGATATTTGCCTTCCCATACATCTCAGAACGCCTGGGAGATTTGGGAACCGAAGGCTCGTCATCCTATTATCGTATCATTGGTCCGCTGGTGATGGTGGGTTATTCCTTAACCCATATCGATGGTGTAGTAAGATTCGGCTCACTTTACGAATATGTTGCATCATTCGGAATCTTTAACGGTGCGGATGTCGGTAAAACCATAGACAATGGCCTGTATCTGTTAATTATCTATTTTTCGTGGTTCGCCGTACTGTTGACACTGTGGTATCTGTTTAAAGTTTTCAAAATGATGATTAACGCGTTTGGTGATAACCAGAACTTTCGCGTGCAGCTTTATCTGTTTACACCGGTGTCGTTGTTTTTTACCGGGTCAATATTTAGCCCGGAATATGCTTTCTTGATTGTCTGTCCGTTTATTCTGCGCAAAGCGCTTAATATTACGAACGTATGACGAAATGAGGTGATTTATGTTTCTTAGCGTCATTACTGTCGCTTTTCGTAATTACGAAGGGGTGGTAAAAACCTGGCGCTCGCTGCGCAACCTGGCGCGCGATCCAAGCCTCACCTTTGAGTGGATTGTGGTCGATGGCGGCTCGAACGATGGTACGGCGGAGTTTCTGGAAAAACTCAACGGTGAGTTCAACTTACGTTTCATCAGCGAGAAAGATAAAGGCATCTACGATGCGATGAATAAAGGCATCGACATGGCGCAAGGCCGTTATGCCATCTTCCTGAATTCCGGTGACGTATTCCATGAGGATGTGGCGTTATTTGCCCGTCAGCTGGCGCGCCAGAAAGAGGATGCGATGTACATTGGCGACGCGCTGCTCGATTTTGGCGATGGGCATAAAGTTTGCCGCAGTGCGAAACCCGGCTGGTATATCTACCACAGTTTGCCTGCCAGCCATCAGGCCATTTTCTTCCCGGTAAAAGGTCTGAAAAAACAGCCTTACGATCTGCAGTATAAAGTTTCTTCAGATTATGCGCTGACCGCCAGCCTGTATAAATCAGGTTACCCGTTCCGTCGAATTAAAGGGCTGGTATCTGAATTTTCAATGGGCGGTGTGTCAACGTCTAATAATCTGGAACTGTGCCAGGATGCCAGAAATGTGCAGCGTAAAATATTAGGCGTGCCGGGGTTCTGGGCGGAATTATCTTATTTATTACGTCTGCGTACCACGGGTAAAACGAAAACCTTATATAACAAAGCCTGAATATAAGGAAACGTAATGCAGGATCTTAAAGGTTTCTCCGTGCCGAAAGGCTTTCGGGGCGGGAGCGGTATTAAAGTGCAGTTGTGGTGGGCCGTACAGGCCACCTTATTTGCCTGGTCACCGCAAATACTGTACCGCTGGCGAGCTTTTTTATTGCGTCTGTTTGGCGCAAAAATCGGAAAAAACGTAGTCATTCGCCCGTCGGTAAAAATTACCTACCCGTGGAAATTAACGCTTGGGGATTATGCGTGGGTAGGGGATGACGCGGTGTTATATACCCTTGGCGATATTACGATTGGCGCAAATTCAGTGGTTTCACAGAAGTGTTATTTGTGCACCGGCAGTCACGATTTTATGAGTCAGCATTTTGATATTACCGCCACTCCGATTGTGATTGGCGAAAAATGCTGGCTGGCGACAGATGTTTTTGTTGCACCTGGTGTTTCTGTTGGCGATGGCACGGTAGTCGGTGCCCGCAGCAGCGTTTTTAAATCGCTACCGGCAAATAAAATTTGCCGTGGCAACCCCGCAGTGGTGATACGCGAACGCGTTGAAACTGATTAAATTCATAAGTAGAGGAATATAAACATGTCTAAAGTCGCTCTCATCACCGGCGTTACCGGACAGGATGGTTCTTACCTGGCAGAACTGCTGCTGGAAAAAGGTTATGAAGTACACGGTATTAAGCGTCGTGCTTCTTCATTCAACACCGAACGTGTGGATCACATTTATCAGGATCCTCATGCGGCGAACCCGAAATTCCATCTGCACTACGGCGACCTGACCGATACTTCCAACCTGACCCGTATTCTGCAGGAAGTGCAGCCGGATGAAGTGTACAACCTGGGCGCGATGAGCCACGTTGCGGTCTCCTTCGAATCTCCGGAATACACCGCTGACGTTGACGCAATGGGTACGCTGCGTCTGCTGGAAGCGATTCGCTTCCTCGGCCTTGAGAAGAAAACCCGTTTCTACCAGGCATCCACGTCTGAGCTGTACGGTCTGGTGCAGGAAATTCCTCAGAAAGAGACTACCCCGTTCTACCCACGTTCTCCGTACGCCGTGGCGAAATTGTACGCGTACTGGATCACCGTGAACTACCGTGAATCCTACGGCATGTATGCCTGTAACGGCATTCTGTTCAACCACGAATCCCCACGTCGCGGTGAAACATTCGTTACCCGTAAAATCACTCGCGCTATCGCTAACATCGCACAGGGTCTGGAATCTTGCCTGCACCTCGGCAACATGGATTCCCTGCGTGACTGGGGCCATGCCAAAGACTACGTAAAAATGCAGTGGATGATGCTGCAGCAGGAAAAACCAGAAGACTTCGTTATCGCAACCGGCGTGCAGTACTCCGTACGTCAGTTCGTTGAGATGGCTGCCGCTCAGCTGGGTATCAAACTGCGCTTCGAAGGTACCGGCGTGGAAGAGAAAGGCATCGTGGTTTCCGTAACCGGCCATGACGCACCGGGCGTGAAACCGGGCGACGTGATTGTACAGGTTGACCCACGTTACTTCCGTCCTGCTGAAGTGGAAACCCTGCTGGGCGACCCAACCAAAGCACACGAAACACTGGGCTGGAAACCAGAAACGACTCTGCAGGAGATGGTTTCCGAGATGGTTGCCAAAGATCTTGAAGCAGCGAAAAAACACTCCCTGCTCAAGTCTCATGGCTACGAGGTTGCCATCGCGCTGGAGTCCTGAGAATGACAAAACAACGTATTTTTGTCGCGGGTCATCGCGGAATGGTGGGTTCCGCGATTGTTCGCCAGCTTGAACAGCGCGGTGATGTCGACGTGATTGTCCGTACCCGTGACGAGCTGAACCTGCTCGACAGCAAAGCGGTACAGGACTTCTTCGCCAGTGAACGTATTGACCAGGTGTATCTGGCGGCGGCGAAAGTGGGCGGCATTGTTGCCAACAACACGTATCCGGCGGATTTCATCTACGAGAACATGATGATTGAGAGCAACATCATTCACGCAGCGCATCTGCACAACGTGAATAAGCTGTTGTTCCTCGGCTCATCCTGTATCTACCCGAAAATGGCGAAGCAGCCGATCGCTGAGAGCGAACTGCTGCAGGGCACGCTGGAAGCAACCAACGAGCCGTATGCGATTGCCAAGATTGCCGGGATCAAGCTGTGCGAATCCTACAACCGTCAGTATAACCGCGACTATCGTTCGGTGATGCCGACCAACCTGTACGGACCGCATGACAACTTCCACCCGAGCAATTCGCACGTGATCCCGGCGCTGCTGCGTCGTTTCCACGAAGCAACGGCCGAAAATGCACCGGATGTGGTGGTGTGGGGCAGCGGGACGCCAATGCGTGAATTCCTGCATGTGGATGACATGGCGGCTGCCAGCATCCACGTAATGGAGCTGGATCGTGAGGTGTGGCAGGAAAACACCGAACCGATGCTGTCGCACATTAACGTCGGTACTGGCGTGGATTGCACCATTCGTGAGCTTGCGCAAACCATCGCGCAGGTGGTGGGTTACAAAGGCCGCGTGGTCTTTGACGCCACCAAACCGGACGGCACGCCGCGCAAACTGCTGGACGTGACCCGTCTGCATCAGCTGGGCTGGTATCACGAGGTATCACTGGAGCAGGGGCTGGCAAGCACCTACCAGTGGTTCCTTGAAAACCAGCACCGCTTCCGGGGGTAATGATGTTTTTAAGTCAGGAAGATTTTGCCACGGTAGTGCGTTCCACTCCGCTCATCTCAATTGATTTGGTGGTGGAAAACGAACGCGGCGAGTTCTTGCTGGGAAAACGAACCAACCGTCCTGCACAGGGCTTTTGGTTCGTGCCCGGCGGGCGCGTGCAGAAGGATGAGACGCTGGAAAATGCTTTTGAGCGTCTCACTCTGGCGGAACTGGGCCTGCAACTGCCGATGGCGGCAGGCCAGTTTTACGGGGTCTGGCAGCACTTCTATGACGATAACTTTTCGGGCACCGGTTTCACCACGCACTATGTGGTGCTCGGTTTTCGCCTGAAGGTGAGTGAGGCAGACCTGCGTCTGCCTGATTCTCAGCATGACGACTACCGCTGGCAGACGCCAGAGGCGTTGCTGGCCAGTGACAATGTGCATGACAACAGTCGTGCCTATTTCCTGGCCGATCGTCAGTCCGGAGTGCCGGGCTTATGAAAATTCTGGTGTACGGAATCAACTATTCGCCGGAGTTAACCGGAATCGGTAAATACACCGGCGAAATGGTCGAGTGGATGGCGAGCCAGGGACATGACGTGCGGGTCATTACCGCGCCGCCATACTACCCGGAATGGAAAGTAGGTGAGCGCTATTCAGGCTGGCGCTACCGTCGCGAAGAGGGTGCCGCGACCGTCTGGCGTTGCCCGCTGTACGTGCCGAAACAGCCCTCAACGCTGAAGCGGTTACTTCATCTGGGCAGCTTTGCCCTGAGCAGTTTCTTCCCGCTGATGGCGCAACGTCGCTGGAAGCCGGATCGCATTATCGGTGTGGTGCCAACGCTGTTCTGCACCCCAGGCATGCGCCTGCTGGGCAAACTCTCCGGCGCGCGCACGCTGCTTCACATTCAGGATTATGAAGTGGACGCCATGCTCGGCCTGGGAATGGCCGGCAAAGGTAAGAGCGGGAAGGTGGCGAAACTCGCCAGCGCCTTCGAGCGCAGCGCCCTGCATAATGTGGATTATGTCTCGACCATCTCGCGCTCAATGATGAACAAAGCGCAGGAGAAGGGCGTACCGGCGGAAAAAGTGATCTTTTTCCCCAACTGGTCTGAAGTGGCGCGTTTTCGCGACGTAACAGACAGTGACGCTCAGGCGCTACGCGCTCAGCTCGGTCTGCCTGACGACCAAAAAATCATTCTTTACTCAGGCAACATCGGCGAGAAGCAGGGGCTTGAGAGCGTCATCGACGCCGCACAGCAACTGAGCCATCAACCCTGGATGTTTGTCATCGTCGGGCAGGGCGGCGGAAAAGCGCGACTGGAAAAAATGGCCAACGAACGCGGCCTGACGAACGTGAAATTTTTCCCGCTTCAGTCTTACGAGGCACTGCCTGCGTTGCTGAAGATGGGCGACTGCCATCTGGTAGTACAAAAGCGCGGCGCGGCAGACGCGGTGCTGCCGTCCAAGCTGACCAACATTCTGGCAGTGGGCGGTAACGCGGTGATCACGGCGGAAGCCGAAACAGAATTAGGCCAGCTGTGCGACAGCTATCCGGGGATCGCCGTTTGCGTGGAACCGGAATCGGTCCCGGCGCTGGTCACTGGCATTGAACGGGCACTTGCCATGCCAAAAACGAACACGGTGGCACGTGAATATGCCGAACGCACGCTCGAGAAAGAGAACGTGCTGAGCCAATTTATTGCAGATATACGGGGATAAATCATGAGTCAAACCACTTTGTATCCGGTTGTGATGGCAGGTGGCTCTGGTAGCCGGTTGTGGCCGCTGTCCCGCGTGCTCTATCCAAAACAGTTCCTCTGCCTGAAAGGGGAGCTCACCATGCTGCAGACGACGGTTAACCGCCTGCAGGGTGTGGAGTGTGAAAGCCCGGTGGTGATTTGTAACGAACAACACCGCTTTATTGTCGCCGAGCAGCTGCGCCAGCTGAACAAACTCACAGAAAATATCATTCTGGAGCCTGCCGGACGTAACACCGCCCCCGCGATTGCGCTGGCGGCGCTGGCGGCCAAACGCAGCAGCCCGGATTGCGATCCGCTGATGCTGGTTCTGGCGGCAGACCATGTTATTCAACAGGAAGAGTCGTTCCGCGAGGCGGTACGCGCGGCTATTCCTTACGCCGAAAACGGCAAACTGGTGACTTTCGGCATCGTGCCGGACCTTCCGGAAACCGGCTACGGGTATATTCGTCGTGGCAATGTGACCCCGGGCGAAGGCGACAGCGTAGCGTTTGACGTGGCGCAGTTTGTCGAAAAACCGAATCTGGAAACCGCGCAGGCGTATGTGGCCAGCGGTGAATATTACTGGAACAGCGGGATGTTCCTGTTCCGCGCTGGCCGTTACCTGGAAGAGCTGCGCAAATATCGCCCGGATATTCTGGACGCCTGCGAGAAAGCGATGGCGGTAGTGGATCCGGATCTCGATTTTATCCGTGTTGACGAAGCGTCTTTCCTCGCCTGCCCGGAAGAGTCAATTGACTATGCGGTAATGGAACGCACGGCCGATGCCGTTGTGGTACCGATGGATGCGGGCTGGAGTGATGTTGGCTCCTGGTCCTCCCTGTGGGAGATCAGCGCCCATACCCCGGAGGGTAACGTCCATCACGGTGATGTTATCAGCCACAAAACGGAAAACAGCTATGTCTACGCCGAGTCCGGTCTGGTGACCACAGTTGGCGTGAAGGATCTGGTGGTCGTACAGACGAAAGACGCCGTGCTGATTGCTGACCGTAATGCCGTGCAGGACGTTAAAAAAGTGGTGGAGAAGATCAAGGCCGATGGTCGCCATGAACACCATATCCACCGCGAGGTGTATCGTCCGTGGGGCAAATATGACTCCATCGATGCCGGTGAACGTTACCAGGTGAAACGCATCACCGTGAAACCGGGGGAGGGGCTGTCGGTACAGATGCACCACCACCGTGCCGAGCACTGGGTCGTGGTGGCGGGTACCGCCAAAGTCACGATTGATGGCGAAGTGAAACTGCTTGGCGAAAACGAGTCAATCTATATTCCGCTGGGAGCCACGCACTGTCTGGAAAACCCGGGGAAAATTCCTCTCGACTTAATTGAAGTGCGCTCCGGTTCGTACCTGGAAGAAGACGATATTGTCCGTTTCCAGGACCGTTACGGGCGGGTATAGCGCCGTCTCTAAAGCCGGATAGCGTTTCGCGCATCCGGCCTGCGAATGAATAAAAACAAATTTGCCTGTTAATCGGGCGGGCCAACTGTTGCCTGAAAAAGGGGTCATCATGGAAAAATTAACCTGTTTTAAAGCCTACGATATTCGCGGCAAGCTGGGCGAAGAGCTGAATGAAGACATTGCGTGGCGCATTGGCCGCGCATACGGCGAATATCTTAAGCCACAAACGATTGTCCTGGGCGGCGATGTGCGCCTGACCAGTGAGTCCCTGAAGCTGGCGCTGGCAAAAGGGCTGCAGGATGCGGGAGTAGACGTGCTGGATATCGGCTTGTCCGGCACCGAAGAGATTTACTTTGCCACCTTCCACCTCGGCGTGGACGGCGGTATCGAAGTGACGGCCAGCCATAACCCGATGGACTACAACGGTATGAAGCTGGTGCGCAAGGGCGCGCGTCCTATCAGCGGCGATACCGGTCTGCGTGACGTGCAGCGTCTCGCCGAAGCTAACGATTTCCCGCCGGTGAATGAAGCGAAACGCGGCAGCTATAAGCAGATCGACCTGCGTAAAGCGTACATCGACCACCTGCTGGGTTACATCAACGTTGCAAACCTGAAACCGCTGAAGCTGGTGATCAACTCCGGTAACGGCGCGGCCGGCCCGGTGGTGGATGCGCTCGAAGCCCGCTTTAAGGCCCTGAACGTGCCGGTAACCTTCGTTAAGGTCCATAACACCCCGGACGGCAACTTCCCGAACGGTATCCCGAACCCGCTGCTGCCGGAGTGCCGCGACGACACCCGTAACGCGGTCATCGAACACGGTGCCGATATGGGTATCGCCTTTGACGGCGATTTCGACCGCTGCTTCCTGTTCGACGAAAAAGGCCAGTTCATCGAAGGCTACTACATTGTCGGCCTGCTGGCGGAAGCGTTCCTCGAGAAGAACCCGGGCGCGAAGATCATTCACGATCCGCGTCTGTCCTGGAACACCGTGGATGTGGTGAACGCCGCGGGCGGCCAGCCGGTGATGTCCAAAACCGGTCATGCCTTCATCAAAGAGCGTATGCGCGAAGAAGACGCCATTTATGGCGGCGAGATGAGCGCCCACCACTATTTCCGCGATTTTGCCTACTGCGACAGCGGGATGATCCCGTGGCTGCTGGTCACCGAGCTGCTGTGTCTGAAAGGGCAGACCCTTGGCGAGCTGGTACGCGACCGCATGGCGGCCTTCCCGGCAAGTGGCGAAATCAACAGCAAACTGGCGCAGCCGGCCGAGGCCATTGCCCGCGTGGAGCAGCATTTTGCCCTCCATGCGCTGGAAATTGACCGTACCGACGGCATCAGCATGGCGTTCCCGCAGTGGCGTTTTAACCTGCGCTCTTCAAATACCGAGCCGGTGGTGCGCCTGAACGTGGAATCCCGCGCGGATACCGCGCTGATGGAAGCGCGAACGAAGGACATTCTGGCGCTGTTGAATCAGTAAATAGCTTTCCCCCTCACCCTGATGTGGGGTGAGGGGGCAGGTGTTGAACTAAAGGAACAACGATGACGAATCTAAAAAAACGCGAACGAGCGAGAACGAATGCATCGTTAATCTCCATGGTGCAGCGTTTTTCTGATATCACCATCATGGTCGGCGGATTATGGGTGGTGAGTTGGGTAAGCGGGCAATCCTTCTTCTACATGCATCTGCTCATGGCGCTGATTGCGCTGGTTGTGTTCCAGATGATCGGGGGGATGACCGACTTCTACCGTTCGTGGCGTGGTGTGAAAATGACCACCGAACTGATGCTGTTGCTGCAGAACTGGACATTAAGCCTGATCTTCAGCGCAGGGCTGGTGGCATTCAGCCATGATTTTGATAATCGCCTGGTGACGTATCTGTGCTGGTACCTGATTACCAGCGTCGGCATGGTCGTATGCCGCACCCTGATCCGTTTTGGTGCCGGCTGGCTGCGTAACCGCGGTTATAACCGTCGCTTTGTCGCCGTGGCGGGGGATTTGCCGGTAGGGAAGGTGCTTCTCGATAGCTTCCGCAAAGAGCCATGGTTAGGTTTTGAAGTGGTCGGGATTTATCATGACGCGAAGCCTGGCGGCGTGCCTTCAGACTGGGCTGGTAATTACGAACAGCTTATTGAGGACGCCAAAGCCGGCAAAATTCATAACGTCTACATCGCGATGCAGATGAAAGATGAATCCCGCATTAAGAAACTGATGCGTGAACTGGCCGATACCACCTGTTCGGTGATCCTGATCCCGGACGTCTTTACCTTTAACATCCTCCATTCCCGTATTGAAGAAGTGAACGGCGTGCCGGTCGTGCCGCTGTATGACACCCCGCTGTCGGGTATCAATCGCGTGCTCAAGCGCCTGGAAGATATCGTGCTCTCTTCACTGATCTTACTGCTGATCTCCCCGGTGCTGTGCTGCATTGCCCTGGCGGTGAAGCTGAGCTCCCCGGGCCCGGTTATTTTCCGTCAGACCCGCTACGGCATGGACGGTAAGCCCATCATGGTGTGGAAATTCCGCTCAATGAAGGTGATGGAGAACGACAAGGTCGTGACCCAGGCGACGCAGAACGATCCACGCGTTACGCGGGTGGGGAACTTCCTGCGCCGTACCTCGCTGGATGAGCTGCCGCAGTTTATCAACGTCTTTACCGGTGGCATGTCGATTGTCGGACCCCGTCCCCATGCCGTGGCTCACAACGAACAGTACCGCTCGCTGATTGAAGGCTACATGTTGCGCCATAAAGTGAAGCCAGGCATTACCGGCTGGGCGCAGATCAACGGCTGGCGCGGCGAGACCGACACGCTGGAAAAAATGGAAAAACGCATCGAATTCGACCTGGAGTACATCCGTGAATGGAGCCTCTGGTTCGATATCAAGATCGTCTTTCTGACCATCTTCAAAGGTTTCGTGAACAAAGCGGCGTACTAAGATGAGCTTACGTGAAAAAACCATCAGCGGCGCCAAATGGTCAGCGATGGCGACCATTGTCATCATTGGCCTCGGCCTGGTGCAGATGACGGTGCTGGCGCGCATTATCGATAACCACCAGTTCGGTCTGCTGACCGTCTCGCTGGTGATTATCGCGCTGGCCGATACGCTGTCTGACTTCGGCATTGCTAACTCGATTATCCAGCGCAAAGAGATCAGCCATCTGGAATTGACCACGCTCTACTGGCTGAACGTTGGGCTGGGGGTGTTCGTTTTCGTGCTGGTGTTCCTGTTGAGCGATACCATCGCCAGCGTGCTGCACAACCCCGATCTGGCACCGCTGATGCGTACGCTCTCGTTTGCTTTTGTGGTGATCCCGCACGGGCAACAGTTCCGCGCGCTGATGCAGAAAGAGCTGGAATTCAACAAGATTGGGATGATCGAGACCAGCGCCGTTCTCGCTGGGTTTACCTTTACCGTGGTCAGCGCCCATTTCTGGCCGCTGGCCATGACCGCTATCCTCGGGTATCTGGTTAACTCTGCCGTGCGTACGCTGCTGTTCGGCTACTTTGGTCGCAAGATTTACCGTCCTGGGCTGCATTTCTCTCTCGCTTCGGTGTCATCCAACCTGCGTTTTGGCGCGTGGCTCACCGCCGACAGCATCATCAACTATGTCAACACTAACCTCTCCACGCTGGTGCTGGCACGCATCCTCGGGGCGAGCGTCGCGGGCGGGTACAACCTGGCGTACAACGTTGCGGTAGTACCACCAATGAAGCTCAACCCGATTATCACCCGCGTACTGTTCCCGGCGTTCGCCAAAATTCAGGATGACACCGAGAAGCTGCGCGTCAATTTTTACAAGCTGCTCTCTGTGGTGGGCATTATCAATTTCCCGGTTTTGCTGGGGCTGATGGTGGTCTCGAGCAACTTCGTGCCGCTGGTGTTTGGCGAGAAGTGGAACAGCATTATCCCGATCCTGCAGCTGCTGTGCGTGGTGGGGCTGCTGCGATCCGTTGGCAACCCGATTGGCTCACTGCTGATGGCTAAAGCGCGGGTTGATATCAGCTTCAAATTCAACGTGTTTAAAACGTTCCTGTTTATTCCGGCGATTATCGTCGGTGGACATATGGCCGGCGCCATTGGGGTCACGCTTGGTTTTCTGCTGGTGCAGATCATCAACACCATACTGAGCTACTTCGTGATGATCAAGCCGGTGCTGGGCTCCAGCTACCGGCAGTACATTCTGAGCCTGTGGCTGCCGTTTTATCTGTCACTGCCTACCCTTGCGGTGAGCTATGGCCTGGGCATCGTGCTCACTGGCCATCTGCCGCTCGCGGCCATGCTGGCAATACAGGTCGCAGCAGGTGCACTGGCGTTTGGCGTGATGATTGTGCTGTCACGTAATGCGCTGGTGGTGGAGATGAAGCGCCAGTTTTGCCGTAACGAAAAAATGAAAACGCTGCTTCGCGCAGGCTAGTTATTTAAGAGGCCATTATGAAATTACTTATTCTTGGCAACCATACCTGCGGCAACCGTGGCGACAGCGCCATTCTGCGCGGTTTATTGGATGCGATTAACACCCTTAAGCCTGAGACTGAAGTGGACGTGATGAGCCGTTATCCGGTCAGCTCTTCCTGGTTATTGAACCGCCCGGTAATGGGCGACCCGCTCTACAGCCAGATGAAGCAGCACAACAACGCTGCCGGCGTGATGGGACGCGTGAAGAAAGTTCTGCGCCGTCGCTATCAGCACCAGGTGTTGCTGTCCCGTGTAACTGATACCGGCAAGCTGCGTAACATCGCCATTGCTCAGGGCTTCACGGATTTCGTTCGACTGCTGTCGGGCTATGACGCCATTATTCAGGTCGGCGGATCGTTCTTCGTCGATCTTTACGGTGTGCCGCAGTTTGAGCACGCACTCTGCACATTCATGGCGAAAAAACCGCTGTTTATGATTGGTCACAGCGTCGGGCCGTTCCAGGATCCGCAGTTTAACCAGCTGGCAAACTATGTCTTTGGCCACTGCGATGCCCTGATCCTGCGTGAGTCGGTAAGCCTCGATATGATGAAACGCAGCGAGATTGACACCTCTAAAGTGGAACACGGGGTGGACACCGCCTGGCTGGTGGATCATCAGGACGACAGTTTCCAGGCGAGCTACGCAGTGCAGCACTGGCTGGACGTGGCGGGGAAACAGAAAACGGTCGCCATCACCCTGCGCGAACTTGCACCGTTTGATAAACGTTTAGGCACCACCCAGGCGGCGTATGAGAAAGCGTTTGCTGACGTGGTTAACCGTGTGCTGGACAGCGGATACCAGGTGCTGGCGCTTTCAACCTGTACCGGCATCGACAGCTATAACAAAGATGACCGCATGGTGGCGCTGAACCTGCGCAACCTGGTAAACGATCCGTCCCGTTATCACGTGGTGATGGACGAACTGAACGACCTCGAGATGGGCAAATTGCTCTCAGCCTGTGACCTCACCGTGGGCACGCGTCTGCACTCGGCGATCATTTCGATGAACTTTGGCACGCCGGCCATTGCGATTAACTACGAGCACAAGTCAGCCGGCATTATGCAGCAGCTTGGCATGCCTGAAATGGCCGTTGATATTCGTCATCTGCTGGATGGTTCGCTTGGCGCGATGGTGGGCGATACCCTGGGGCAACTGCCTGCCATCAATGAACGCCTGGCCGTCGCGGTGAAAGCCGAGCGCGAGAAGGGAATTGGGATGGTGAAATCGGTGCTCGACCGCGTCCGGGAGGGGAAATGAAGGTTGGTTTCTTCTTACTGAAATTTCCACTGTCGTCAGAAACCTTTGTGCTGAACCAAATCACCGCGTTTATCGATATGGGATACGACGTGGAGATCATCGCCCTGCAAAAGGGCGATACACAAAATACCCATGCGGCGTATACGCAGTATGGGCTGGAGGCGAAAACCCGCTGGCTGCAGGACGAGCCCTCAGGAAGAGTAAATAAGCTGCGCCACCGGGCCAGCCAGACCTTACGCGGGATCCATCGTGCATCGACCTGGCGCGCGCTGAATGTTTCCCGCTATGGCGCGGAATCTCGCAACCTGATCCTGTCCGCCATTTGTGGTCAAACGGCGCAGCCGTACCGCGCCGATGTGTTTATTGCTCACTTTGGCCCGGCGGGCGTGACCGCCGCCAAACTGCGTGAGTTGGGGGTGATTGACGGTAAAATTGCGACCATCTTCCACGGTATCGACATCTCCAGCCGCGAAGTATTGAACCACTACACGCCGGAGTATCAGCAGCTTTTCCGCCGTGGCGACATGATGCTGCCCATCAGCGACCTGTGGGCCGGGCGTCTGAAAAACATGGGCTGTCCGCAGGAAAAAATCACCGTTTCGCGTATGGGCGTGGATTTAGAGCGCTTTACCCGCCGCCCGGTCAAGGTGCCGGGAAAACCGCTGCAGATTATCTCTGTGGCGCGTCTGACGGAGAAAAAAGGTCTGCACGTGGCCATCGAAGCCTGCCGCCAGCTGCGAGCGCGCGGTGTGGATTTCCGCTATCGCATTCTCGGTATTGGCCCGTGGGAGCGTCGTCTGCGCACGCTTATCGAACAGTATCAGCTGGAAGATTACGTGGAGATGCCAGGTTTTAAGCCAAGCCACGAGGTGAAGGCCATGCTGGATGAGGCGGATGTATTCCTGCTGCCTTCCGTGACCGGCGCCGATGGCGATATGGAGGGGATCCCGGTTGCGTTAATGGAGGCGATGGCCGTCGGTATTCCGGTGGTGTCGACCCTGCACAGCGGGATCCCGGAGTTAATCAAGTCTGATTACTCCGGCTGGCTGGTACCGGAGAATAATGCGATGGCCCTTGCGGATCGTTTAGCCGAATTTAGCGGCATCGACCAACAGGCGCTGGAGCCCGTTATCCACAACGCCCGACAAAAAGTTGAAGCAGATTTTAACCAGCAGGTGATTAATCGCCAGTTAGCGAGCCTGCTGCAAACGTTGTAACGCCGAGGTTGTATGCTGAAAAAGATTACCCGACGCACCTTTGTCTCTTCTTTATCCGTCCTGGCGGCTACGCCGCTGCTGTCGTCCCGCATTGCGCGGGCGGCAACCGGAAAGACGGTCTCTGTTAACCAGTACAACAACAACGACTGGATCGCCGCCTTTAAGCAGGCATTTAACGAAGGCGACACCGTTGTTGTCCCTGCCGGGCTCACCTGTAAAAACATCAATACGGGCATTTTCATTCCTGACGGTAAAACGCTGTTGATCCGCGGTGCGTTAACGGGAAATGGTCGCGGACGCTTCGTGCTACAAGAAGGCAGTAAAGTGATTGGTGAAGGTGACGGCCGCACGGAGAACATTACGCTGGACATTCGCGGTTCAGACTGTGTGATCAAAGGGCTGGCAATGAGCGGCTTTGGACCGGTGACGCAGATCTACATTGGCGGCAAAAAGCCGCGCGTCATGCGCAACCTGCTGATTGATAACATCAGCGTAAGCCAGGCGAACTACGCCATCCTGCGCCAGGGATTCCATAATCAGATAGATGGCGCGCGCATCACTAACAGTAAATTCAGCCATCTCCAGGGCGACGCGATTGAGTGGAACGTCGCCATTAATGACCGTAACATCCTGATCTCCGATCATGTGATTGACAACATTAACTGTACGAACGGCAAGATCAACTGGGGCATCGGCATTGGTCTCGCCGGCAGCACCTACGACAACGATTATCCGGAAAAGCAAACCGTGAAGAACTTCGTGGTGGCAAATATCACCGGCAGCAACTGTCGTCAGTTAGTCCACGTCGAAAACGGTAAGCACTTTATTATTCGCAATATTAAGGCCAAGAATATCACTCCTGACTTCAGCAAGAAGGCGGGAATAGACAACGCCACGGTAGCCATTTATGGCTGTGATAATTTCATTATTGATAATGTCGATATGGTCAATAGTGCCGGCATGCTGATCGGCTACGGTGTAATAAAGGGCGACTATCTCTCGATACCTCAGAACTTTAAGCTGAACGACATTCGCCTGGATAATCGCCAGCTTGCGTACAAACTGCGCGGAATACAAATTTCCTCCGGCAACGCCACCTCCTTTGTGGCCATCACCAACGTTGAGATGCAGCGGGCTACGCTTGAGTTGCACAACAAACCGCAGCACCTCTTCTTGCGTAATATCAACGTGATGCAGGAAGCTGCCGTCGGCCCGGCGCTGAAGATGAATTTCGACCTGCGTAAGGATGTCCGAGGCAAGTTTATGGCTAAAGATGAGACCTTACTGTCGCTGGCGAACATCAAGGCTGTGAATGAGAAAGGGCAGAGCTCCGTGGATATTGACCGCGTGGACCAGCAGGTGGTGAATACGGAGCGGCTGAATTTTGCGCTCCCGCACAGATGACGGTGAGAGCCTTAGGCGTATGCCATTCAATCTGATGTAACCCCTAAAAATTTGTTACTGAATTCAGCGGTTTTAAGGTTTATAATCCCTGAAATTACTTTGCAAGATTTGTTTAATCAACAGCGCTACCTCAGGGAAAGAAGCGATTGCCAGAGGTTCGCCATACACACATAACGCATTGAGTGGATTATGAACGATAAGGTTTTGTTTATTGGCGCGTCTGGTTTCGTCGGAACTCGTTTAATCGAGATTTCCAAGACTGATTTTGATGTTACTAACTTCGACAAACAGCAGAGTCATTTTTATCCGGATATAACTGTTTCCGGTGATGTTCGTAATCAGGATCAACTCGATCAGGCGCTTGCTGGATTTGAAACTGTCGTGCTGCTCGCCGCTGAGCACCGTGATGACGTTAGCCCAACATCGCTATACTATGATGTAAACGTAGAGGGTACTCGTAACGTATTGTCTGCTATGGAAAAAAATAACGTTAAGAACATTATTTTTACCAGTTCTGTGGCAGTGTATGGTCTTAACAAAGTGAACCCTGACGAGTCTCATTCCCATGATCCCTTCAACCATTACGGTAAAAGCAAATGGCAAGCGGAAGAGGTTCTGCGCGAGTGGTTTAATAAAGCACCAGAAGAAAGATCCCTGACAATCGTCCGTCCTACAGTCATCTTTGGTGAGCGTAACCGTGGGAATGTTTACAACCTGCTTAAACAAATTGCAGGGGGTAAATTCGCCATGGTAGGCGCAGGGACAAACTACAAATCAATGGCTTATGTCGGTAACATTGTTGAATTCATCAAATTTAAACTGATCAATGTTAAGCCGGGTTACGATGTCTATAACTATGTAGATAAACCAGACCTGAACATGAATCAGCTAGTTTCAGAAGTTGAGAAGAGTCTCAGTAAAAAAATCCCTTCAGTTCATCTTCCTTACCCGCTTGGCATGTTAGGTGGGTATTGCTTTGATATTCTTAGCAAAGTTACCGGAAAGAAATATTCAATAAGCTCTGTTCGCGTGAAAAAATTCTGTGCAACGACGCAGTTTGACGCGACCAAGGTACACAGCTCTGGATTTAAAGCGCATTACACCTTATCTCAGGGACTGGATCGTACGCTGAAGTACGAGTTCGTTCATGAGAAGAAAGATGACATAACGTTTGTATCTGAATAATGCCTCAAAGGTTGCGATTTGTCGGAAACAGAGGAATGTGCGGTTTTCACAGCAGGGTTTCCGATAATTCTGGGTCACACTTAATGCATACTCATGTTTAGTAATGTGAGCTTTAGCTCGAAATGTGATTCGCATAAGGCGCAGTAGACTTCTTGATCGGGCAATTTTCCTGATTAGGTCTATACTTCGTCAACCATTTTAAGGTGGAAGATAAAATGACCAATTTGAAAGCAGTTATACCGGTAGCGGGTCTGGGCATGCACATGTTGCCCGCCACAAAGGCCATTCCTAAAGAGATGCTGCCGATCGTTGACAAGCCGATGATTCAATACATCGTTGACGAGATTGTTGCTGCTGGGATTAAAGAAATCGTTCTGGTGACGCACTCTTCGAAGAACGCCGTCGAGAATCACTTCGACACCTCTTATGAACTTGAAGCGCTTCTTGAGCAGCGCGTTAAGCGTCAGCTTCTGGCTGAAGTTCAGTCTATTTGCCCTCCAGGCGTGACCATCATGAACGTGCGCCAGGCGCAGCCGCTGGGTCTGGGCCACTCTATCCTGTGCGCGCGTCCGGTAGTGGGTGATAACCCGTTCATCGTGGTTCTGCCGGACATCATCATCGATAATGCTTCTGCCGATCCGCTGCGTTATAACCTGGCGGCAATGGTCGCACGCTTCAACGAGACGGGCCGCAGCCAGGTACTGGCGAAACGTATGAAGGGCGATCTCTCTGAGTACTCTGTTATTCAGACTAAAGAGCCGCTGGAGACGGAAGGGCAGGTGAGCCGTATCGTTGAGTTTATCGAAAAGCCAGATCAGCCGCAGGCCCTGGACTCCGACCTGATGGCAGTAGGCCGTTATGTGCTGAATGCGGATATCTGGGCAGAACTTGAAAAAACCGAGCCGGGCGCCTGGGACCGTATTCAGCTGACCGATGCGATTGCTGAGCTGGCGAAGAAGCAATCGGTTGATGCCATGCTGATGACCGGCGACAGCTATGACTGCGGCAAGAAAATGGGGTATATGCAGGCGTTTGTGAACTATGGTCTTCGGAATTTGAATGTTGGAGTTAAGTTTAAGGATTCAATCCATAAACTATTAACCCGCACATGAATTCGTTGTTTCAGTTTTATTTTGGCCTCTTAAGAGGCCAAATGTTTTTGTTAATAATGTTATGAATAATAAAACTGCAAAACTGATTTAAAAGAGAGAAACTACTCCAAACAAAAAGTATCAGATTTTATTATCAAGTAAATTTCAAAATGATATTTTGATTTTCAGAACTCTGGTAACTGTTGAGCCAGGGGCGGTAGCGTGGGAAAAATAAATGCATAAATTTTCTGTTTTAATGTCTTTATATCATAAAGAAAAATGTCAATATCTAGATTCGTGCCTTAAAAGTCTTCAAAAACAAACAGTTCCTGCGGATGAAATCGTTATTGTGCTTGATGGACCAATACCAAAATCCTTACTGGACATAATTGAAATATGGCAAAATCTGTTACCAATAATTACAATCCCTCTTGAGAAGAATGTAGGACTAGGAAAAGCTCTTAATATAGGATTGCGAAAGTGCTCACATTCTCTTGTAGCTAGAATGGATACTGATGATTATGCACTTCCTTACAGATTTGAAAAACAAATTGAACAATTTTCTTTATATCCGGATCTGATTTTAATTGGAAGTAATGTTGATGAGTTTGACTGCGACTTGGACCAAAAAACGAGCAGCAAGAAGATACCTCTTTCAATGAAAGAAATAAAGGAATTCAGTATAAAAAGAAACCCCTTCAATCACATGACTGTAATGTTTAAAAAAGAAAAAATTATAACTGCTGGAGGTTATTTAGATCATCCATTAATGGAAGACTATAATCTTTGGTTAAGATGTTTGGCACTAAATTATCAAATGGCAAATATTGAGTCCTCACTTGTTAAAGTAAGGGCTGGAAATGAAATGGTTTCAAGAAGGAAAGGAATGAATTATTTAAAAAGTGAATATGATTTGTTTAAGTTGAAGAATTCATTGAAAATAGATAATGTTTTTAATAACTTTAGGATATTTTTATG
The DNA here is from genome assembly GCF_030209635.1 of Enterobacter sp. MEB024. Classification (NCBI taxonomy): domain Bacteria; kingdom Pseudomonadati; phylum Pseudomonadota; class Gammaproteobacteria; order Enterobacterales; family Enterobacteriaceae; genus Enterobacter; species Enterobacter sp. MEB024. The sequence continues at coordinate 298,621 of NZ_JARVRQ010000003.1, forward strand.
TCGAGCTCTTTTGAGGTTAATCCCACTAACTTTATTGCGGATTATATATTCATTGAGGTGATATGAAAATTGCTATCATAGTAAATAGCCTAGAAAAAAAAGGGCCGGTTATAGTTGCTATCGAACTAGCAAAAAAATTAAGTGCGAAATTTAACAACGTAGATGTTATTTATTTAAAAAATAAGGGTAACGCATTCAAACACCATAATATAAATTATATCAAGTTCAGTTCACAAACGTTCTTTTCATTATATGAATATGATGTTGTGCATTCTCATTCTTTATTGCCGGATATGATAAATGCATTATCATGTCTATATACATGGAGAAGGAAAAGAAATGCAAATACAGTGAGCACCATCCACAATAATATTTTTTCAGACCTGAATAATGAATACGGATTTTTGAAAGCAAATATAATGAAGTTAGCATGGATGCTATCATGGACATTAATACAAACTAAAGTTTGTATCAGTAAAAGTATGCTATCCAGCTATGATCAACTCAACGTATTTAAAACAGGCAAATGGACTTATGTGTACAATACTGTAGAACGTCCTATGTTATCTGAGGCATCAGTTAAAGATATTAAGCAAATTGATATTCTAAAAAAATTAAAAGAGAATGGAAAAAAAATAATAGGTTCTTGTGCGGTAATTACTGAAAGAAAAGGGCTTCAATATCTTATAAATAGCGCACGTAATTTAAGTGATGACTATATAGTTATCATCGTGGGCGACGGGCCATATAAGCAACATTTAAATAAAATAATCAACGACAATAATATTCAAAACGTGATTCTTTTTGATAAAACTAATGAAGTCCATGCTTATATGAGACTTATTGATATTTATGCAATGCCTTCAATCTCTGAAGGTTTTGGATTGGCGGCTATTGAGGCAATTCAGACAGGCTGTAAATTAATTTGTAGCCGCATTAATACTTTCAAGGAATTGTTTGGGGACAATTGTCTCTATTTCGATTTAGACAATAATTTGGAGTTAGTTGAAGCAATAATGAAAGCTGATGCATTCAACTATACAGAGTTGAGAAAAATTGTTGATGAAAAGTTTAACGCAGAACAATTCGTTAAGGGATACTTAAAGGCATATCTAGATGATTAATAAACAAAATAATTTCTATCGGTTTTATTATTTTTGGAGTGTGCCGTGTGGCTTTTATATTTACGGGTTTTTCCCTGCCCCGTATTATTTGTCTTTCTTACTCGGGGTGGTTTTTTTTACGATTTGTAGCATAAGAAAAATAGACGTAAATACATTTGTATTGTTTTTTCTTAATATTTCTTACTTTTTTATTCTGCTCATATACTCAAAAGTTAATGTTTGGAGTTATTATTTTATAGGAATATTGACATTTTTACTTTTAGTGTCCCTGCGCGGAAACTTAACTGTAGAACATGCGAACCGTATAATATCTAAAACAGTAAGATTTTCCATTGCTCTTCTATCTATTGATACTATTCTCCGCTTTGCTTACCCGCGTGAAGAATATCTTGAAAAAATACAAGAGCAAGGGCATGTTGATTTCATATTTTATGGCTATAAACACAGTTTTCTTTTCCAGGATAGTAATTTTGTAGGGCTTTTTGCATTATCGATATATTTTTTGGTACGGAATAACATTAATCTCTTTAAATATCAAAAAATAACGATATGCTTATTAATTGTTATTTTGGTTCTAACATTTTCTCGCGCTGCCATTATTTCTTGCGCTCTAGTAGAGCTTATAATCATATTTAATCGCTCGCGTTTAAATTTCCGCTCTAAACTAGTGATTGTTATGATGTTGTTTTTACCAATATTATATGCGTTACTAAATATAGTCAGCCATTCTTCGGACCAAAGTTTTGAGTCTAAATTTATGTTGATTCATAAGTTCTTGAAAACATTTTCGGAAGCTGATTTGCTCCAAATATTTTTTGGTTGGGGTTTAGATAATACACGTGATCATTGGGGGATTGCAGCCCATAATTTATATAACACACTACTATTGGAAACTGGATTATTTGGTTTTTGTTTAGTTATTCTTTCGATATTATATTGTTGTATGATTAATAAAAGAACGAAATATCATGTGTTGAGTTTGGGTATTGCTAGCCTCTCATTTGGTCTAATTTTTACTCCGATTTTAATACCGCTTGCACTGAATATCATTTCAAACGGAGGTGAAAGTAAAAATGAGCATTACTGAAAAGATAATTTTCATATCTGGGTCACATGGAGTTTTTGGTGGTGGTCAAGTTTATCTTTATGAGTTGGATAAAGAGCTAAAGCGCAGAGGTATAGAATCTTGCGTTATGTCATCAGATTCAATTTATGACAGAAACCTTGAAATACCCCGAATAGATACATGGTCATATAAACTCAAAAATTTCGCTAAGCTTGTGAAAATACTTAAAAAGCATGATCCAGATAGAAAAGCAAAAATAGTATTAAATGATATAACATTATCTATGTTATCTCTCATATTAAGAATGCACGGATGGACAGTATATTCGTTGATACACATGAGCATTTTCAATACTAATATAAAATCAAAATTTGTAAAGTTGAGTTATCCAGTTATTCGTGCTTTTTTCATTAGATCGGGTTCCAAATTAATACTGAGTGTAAATAGAGAAAATGAAAAAATATTAGGTAAAAAAAGTCGATATATTGGTAATTTTACTGTTAACAAGTGGCAGGAAACTAGCCTTACAATTAAAGACATCGATTTTATTTATGTTGGTAGATTTGATGTCGAAAAGCAACCTCATCTTTTTGTTAATATCATGTGTGGTTTACGTGAAAAAGGGCTTTATTTTAAAGCGGTGATGATTGGTGATGGCAATTTGACCTCCGAGGTTGTTGAACTTATAAATAGAAAAAAATTAAATGATTTAATTGAATTTAAAGGATTCCTTGAACGGGATGAAATCCTTGCGTATTATGAGAAAGCAAAATTAATTATCATAACCAGTAAAACTGAAGGATTACCCACAGTGTTACTTGATGCTGCAACGAGAAATGTTGATTTCGTTTCACCACCACTTGGAAGTATCCCGTACATAAATAATTACTACAAGGTAGGAAAGGTACTTCCGCACAACGAAATGCAAAGGTATCTTGAGTTATTCATAAAAGATGAAGTCGCTAAACATCAATCTAATGAGAAATTAAAATTTTTCGCAGATAGTCACCACATTTCATCTTTTGCTCAAAAATTTTTAGAAATTATTAAATGAACATAAAATTTAGCATTGTTATACCTTTGTATAATAAAGAGCGTAATATTAGAGAAACCCTAAATAGCATCCTAAAACAAGATTTTAATGATTATGAAATTGTTGTAATTGATGATGGTTCTACTGACAACTCTCTTGACATTGTATCTTCTCTTGCCCGAACCTCGGAGAGGATAAAATTATACAGATACGACAATGCAGGGGTATCTATTGCGCGAAATCGTGGAATTGAAAAGTCAAGAGGTGCATTCATTATATTTTTGGATGCTGATGATGTATTATTTGATGGATACTTATTGGATGCAAATGAAACAGTTGATAAGATCAATGGTGATTTTGCATTATTGGGATATAACTATCAGATAAATAATAAACCAAATGTGCCTTTAGATTATCCAGAAGGATATGTTAATTATTTTGAACTTTATTTGAAATTTGGACCACCATTTTGCTCGTCATCTGTAATTATGAACAAAATATGTATAAACGATTCATCGGAAACATTTCCTCCGGGGGAGTGGTTGGGTGAGGATATATATGCTTGGTCAAAAATAATACTGAGGGGTGGGAGGGTGTACTTTAGGAATAAAGTTGCATCCAAATATGTTATTGAAGCATCTGGAGCGATGAAAAAGAAAAAAACTTTAATTAAGTTACTTAGGGATGATTCAGAGCTAATTTCAAATGAACAATGTTTTTTAGATTTCCTTCTTTTACATAAAAAAGATTATCTAAGAAGTTGTTTAGTAAATGGTGACTATAATGAAGTGAGAAGTTTTCTTGCCAATAATAAAGATAAGGGATTGAGACTATATAAGATGATCGGCTATATACCATATATCATCATTAAAATCATACTAATATTAAAAAGGAAGTTTAAATGAAAAATTTGGTTCTCGGATATTTCGACCTTAATTTTGGCGACGATTGGTTAATACACCAGTTTATCAATGATTATGATCTTGATAATGTAATTTTACTGATGAATAATTCTCATCTTTTCACTCCATACGCTAACAATCAAAATATTAGTTTCTCAGGAAAGTCAGGTAAACTGAAGTCGTTTCTTTTTTGTGATGAGTTAGATATAGTTGGTGGTTCTATGTTCCAACAAGGTGATAATTGGTTAAGACATTACTGTAAGCTATATGTACTTGTTAACATTGCTAAAATGTTGAATAAAAAAATTCGCATTATAGGGTGTAACATCAATAAAAATGACAGTAAGGTGTTAAATTTTATTTTAAGACGCATTTTCAGAAAGGTTGATTCAATAAGGGTGCGTGATAAAAAATCATATGATCTTTTTGTCGGACATTTTGGACTAAAAAGTGAAGTGGTCGAGTTGTCATTAGATTTGGCAGATAAATCCATTAGTTTCCAACATAATAAAAAAAATTATTGTGCCGTTTCAATAATAAATAACTCCAAAATTGACAAGGCGCATTATTTTAGTTGGTTGTTAAATAAAATAAAAAAAATTCACTCTTCACATCACGTCAAAGATTTTATTTTCTATGCTTTTGATTCAGGAAATGAGTCAGATGAGAAAGCTGTATTGCAATTTTTAGAATTTGCAAAATATGATATAATTGATTTAAATTTAAGAATTAAAACTGAGATATATAAAGGCGATGTAAGCGGATTTATAAAGAGTTGGCAGGAGAGTGATTTTGCATTATGCACCAGGTTTCATTCATATATCTTAGCTCGTAATTCAATGCAACACTTTGAGATATATAACTATTCCCCGAAGATTGAAGAATATATAATGACACATCATCCGCATGAGTTGAGATATTTAAATGTTAGCTAATCTATTAATCCCTTTAGCATCATTTGGGATAGTTTCTCTGTTTAGTGTTTTCATGACACCTTTTTTTATTTCGTATTTTAATTATGAAGGGCTTGGCGTAATTTCAAATACGAATGCTGCATTACAATCTCTTTTCTTTATAGGAGGTGCACTGACAACCGTTTATTCAAGGGCTTATAGCAATAATGAATCACTTTGCTCTAAATCTTCAGTTATGGCTGAGCTTAATAACCTACTTTCTTGGTTGTCACTGTTATCTATTCTGTGTTGCGTTGGCATAGGGTTTTATGCTTTAAATAAAAATGACACTGTGTTTTGGTACTATTCGATAGCCTTTATGTCGTGTGCTATAATTATCAAGTCTCAATCCTATACATTAATCCCATTTTCAAAAAATAAAATTTATGTTAACTCGTTAATTGATTCTGGCCGAACTATTGTAAGAAATATCATCTGTTTGGCAATCGTTATGTTTTTCATTAAAGATATAAGTGCTAATGCTATTGCGATGTTTGTATCGGCGTTAGTTATTTTGTTTGTGTTGATGTTCTTTTATCCTTCCAATAAAATATTTATCATTTCGAAGGTCAAGTTAAACGATAATATGAAAAATTCACTATGGGTATGTATTAATCAAGGAGGGGCATACCTTTTTTCTTTTGCTGATATTGTTATGGTGAATGTATTATTAGGGCATTTTTTGGGGGGGGTGTATTCCTTGCTGATACAGTTACCTCTCCTCTTTAAAACCATAGGTTCGGTTGCGCAAAATAGCATTTCAAGTTTTGTCGTAAAGTTTGCTGTTCTATCAAAAGATGATACTAAAACAGTGGGTAATGTGCTGTTTAAGTGTTTCCTTTTTTATTCATTTTTCATTGGAACAGCTTTTGTTTTATTAGCGCAGTATAAATATTTGATTTTTAAAACATGGTTAGGAGAAGGTGTGAACCTAAACATCCTGAATAATTTTGATTATATTTGTTATTTTATGATGAGTGTATCCATTTTATCTCTTACCAATATATTCCTTGCGGGTTGGGGTTTTTTTTCTTTCCCTGCAAAAATGACCGTGTTATTTTCTGTGATGTCTTTGTTTCTCGTGGTTATTTATAACTTCTTTTTTGAAGATATTACATATATTATTGTTTTTACTATAATTTATAGCTTCCTACTTTTAAAAAATATAATTTGTCTATTGTTTTTTTATATTTCATCAAAAATAGGCGTATTAAAGTTTTTTTCGCTCATTATTTTTTCATTTTTAATGGTATTAGTGATTTTCATATTAACCACTTCTATAAGAAAAGCAGTTACTAATGAAATGCTTTCTTTAAGCATCTCAGTAATAATTTTGGCAGTTCTTTCCCTGCCTTTGTTAAAAATGTTCAGAGATTTTAAAGTGTTATTGAACGAGAAGTTAACACCTTAGGAGTGTTTCGGATGACTATTCTTCTTACTGGCGGTTTAGGATATATTGGTTCTCATACAGCAGTGACTCTGATAGAGAAGGGTTATGATATAATCATTTTTGATAATCTTTCAAATTCTAATATTGAGATGGTTGACAGAATAAAAGAAATTACCAATGCCAACTTTTCTTTTGTTAAAGGTGATGTTCGCGACGTAAATGATTTGAAACAAGTTTTCCGTGCGGGTAATATATCACATGTAATACATTTTGCGGGGTTGAAATCTGTTGGGGAATCATCCTCTAATCCACTGAATTATTATGAAGTAAATGTTATCGGTACTTTCAATTTATTGAAGGTTATGATTGCTTCAAATGTCTCAAGTTTAATTTTTAGTTCTTCAGCAACCGTTTATGGTAACCCCGAAACAATCCCGTTGAATGAAGACTGTAGAACTGGAGATATAACTAACCCCTATGGTAATACTAAGTTTGTTGCTGAAATTATGCTAAAAGATGCGCTTAAAGCATACCCGAGGATGAAAATAACATTACTTCGCTATTTTAATCCAATCGGTGCGCATCCTTCTGCTCTTATAGGTGAAAAGCCAACAGGTATACCTAATAATCTAGTTCCTTATCTTGCAAAAGTAGCAGCAGGCGAATTAGATTGTCTGTCGATATTTGGGCAAGATTATAATACTAAAGATGGGACGGGGGTAAGAGACTTTATTCACGTAATGGACTTAGCTGAAGGACATGCTGCTGTAATAGATAAAAATGATACGTTAGATAATTTCAACGTATTTAATCTTGGCACTGGAGTAGGTTATTCTGTTCTCGAGTTAATTAAAACATTTGAATCTATTTCAGGCAAGAAAATCAATTATAAATACGTAGAACGCAGGCCGGGTGATGTGGGGGAATGCTGGTCAAACCCAATTTTAGCTTACCAAAAACTAGATTGGCAGGCAAAAAGAAATCTCAAGGAAATGCTCTTAGATGCATGGCGTTGGGAAATGAAAAGTACCATTGCTAAATAAAACAATGCTTTTACCAAGGAATATATATTTCATGCCGAGAGTGCATCAAATCATTATTTTAAGCTATTAGTAGGAAAAAGAATTCTTTTGCGTTATTGTAAACTTTTACTGGAAACGTATAATCTTCTTGATAAGACCTGACAGGAGTATGTAATGTCCAAGCAACAGATCGGCGTTGTCGGTATGGCAGTGATGGGGCGCAACCTGGCGCTCAACATCGAAAGCCGTGGTTATACCGTCTCCGTTTTCAACCGCTCCCGTGATAAGACCGAAGAAGTGATTGCCGAAAACCCGGGCAAAAAACTGGTTCCGTTCTATACGGTGAAAGAGTTTGTTGAGTCCCTGGAAACGCCTCGTCGTATCCTGTTAATGGTGAAAGCGGGCGCGGGTACTGATGCAGCTATCGACTCCCTGAAGCCTTACCTCGAAAAAGGTGACATCATCATTGATGGCGGTAACACCTTCTTCCAGGACACCATTCGTCGCAACCGTGAACTGTCTGCTGAAGGTTTCAACTTCATCGGTACCGGTGTTTCCGGTGGTGAAGAGGGCGCACTGAAAGGCCCATCTATCATGCCTGGTGGTCAGAAAGAGGCGTACGAACTGGTTGCGCCAATCCTGACAAAAATCGCTGCGGTTGCGGAAGATGGCGAGCCGTGTGTGACCTATATTGGTCCGGACGGTGCAGGCCATTACGTGAAGATGGTTCACAACGGCATCGAATACGGTGACATGCAGCTCATCGCAGAAGCTTACTCCCTGCTGAAAGGCGGCCTGAACCTCTCTAACGAAGAACTGGCTGAAACCTTTACCGAGTGGAACAAAGGCGAACTGAACAGCTACCTGATTGACATCACCAAAGATATCTTCACTAAGAAAGATGAAGAGGGTAAATACCTGGTTGATGTGATTCTGGACGAAGCTGCGAACAAAGGTACCGGTAAATGGACCAGCCAGAGCTCTCTGGATCTTGGTGAACCGCTGTCTCTGATCACCGAATCCGTCTTTGCGCGTTACATCTCTTCCCTGAAAGAACAGCGTGTTGCGGCATCCAAAGTGTTGTCTGGCCCACAGGCTAAACCCGCGGGTGATAAAGCTGAATTCGTCGAGAAAGTTCGCCGAGCTCTGTACCTGGGTAAAATCGTCTCTTACGCGCAGGGCTTCTCTCAGCTGCGTGCCGCGTCAGACGAGAACAACTGGGATCTGAACTACGGTGAGATCGCGAAGATCTTCCGCGCAGGTTGCATCATTCGTGCACAATTCCTGCAGAAAATTACCGATGCTTATGCGGAAAACGCGGGTATTGCTAACCTTCTGCTGGCGCCATACTTCAAGAAGATCGCTGACGAATACCAGCAGGCGTTGCGCGATGTGGTTGCTTATGCCGTTCAGAACGGTATACCAGTACCAACCTTCTCCGCAGCAGTGGCGTACTACGACAGCTACCGCGCTGCCGTTCTGCCTGCGAACCTGATTCAGGCGCAGCGCGACTATTTTGGCGCGCATACCTACAAGCGCACTGATAAAGAAGGCGTGTTCCACACAGAATGGTTGGATTAATCTGATTCTGCCATTCCATAAAGCCCGGTAGCGATACCGGGCTTTTTTATCTTGTAAAATCCACTCAACTCACTTTAACGGAATAGACTGCGTGAAAATTCTAGTTACTGGCGGTGCCGGGTTTATTGGCTCCGCGGTTATACGACATATTATTAGCAATACTCAGGATAGCGTTGTTAACGTTGATAAATTAACCTATGCCGGTAACCTGGAATCCTTGCGTGAAGTAAGTGATAGTGAACGTTACGTTTTTGAGCATGCTGATATATGCGATAAAAATGCCATAGAACGTATATTTGCCACTCATCAGCCTGACGCGGTGATGCATTTGGCAGCTGAAAGCCATGTTGACCGTTCTATTACTGGACCGGCTGAATTCATTGAAACCAATATTCTTGGCACCTATGTTTTGTTAGAGGTCAGCCGTTCTTACTGGTCGTCACTGAACGGAGCAGCAAGATCTGCATTTCGTTTTCATCACATTTCAACTGATGAAGTATATGGTGATTTGCCTCATCCAGACGAATATCATGAAGCTACTCCGTTGCCACTCTTTACTGAAAAAACGGCATATGCACCAAGTAGCCCTTACTCAGCATCGAAAGCTTCCAGCGATCATTTAGTGCGCGCGTGGATACGTACCTACGGTCTGCCGGGAATTGTGACAAACTGTTCCAATAACTATGGGCCTTACCATTTTCCGGAAAAACTCATTCCACTTGTCATCCTGAATGCTCTGGAAAGTAAACCCTTACCCATTTACGGTAAGGGCGATCAGATCCGCGACTGGTTATACGTGGAAGATCATGCGCGTGCACTTTATACCGTTCTGACAACGGGTGTCGTGGGGCAAACGTATAATATTGGCGGGTACAACGAGAAGAAAAATATCGAGGTTGTACACACCATATGCGATCTGCTGGATGAAATCGTGCCCAAGGAACGATCCTATCGGGAACAAATTACTTATGTTACTGACCGTCCAGGGCACGACCGCCGTTACGCGATCGACGCTCACAAAATCAGTGCCGAACTGGGCTGGAAACCGCTTGAAACCTTTGAAAGTGGTATTCGCAAAACCGTTGAGTGGTATTTGAACAATCAGAAATGGGTTTCTAATGTTAAAAGTGGCGCCTATAAAAGCTGGATTGATCAGAATTATGGGGAACGTAAGTAATGATTAAGCGTAAAGGTATCATTTTAGCTGGCGGATCTGGCACACGTCTTTACCCCGTCACGATGGCGGTAAGTAAACAATTGTTGCCGATTTACGATAAGCCGATGATCTATTATCCGCTATCAACACTGATGCTTGCTGGCATCAGGGACATCCTTATTATCAGCACGCCACAGGATACGCCGCGTTTTGAGCAACTGCTGGGTGATGGTAGCCAGTGGGGGCTGCGTCTGCAGTATAAAGTGCAACCGAGCCCCGACGGGCTTGCTCAGGCCTTTATCCTTGGCGAAGAGTTTATCGGAAACGACAACTGTGCTCTGGTGTTAGGGGATAACATTTTCTATGGACATGACCTTCCGCGACTGCTTGAAGGGGCTGCAAGTCAGGAAGAAGGGGCGACCGTTTTTGCCTATCATGTCAGCGATCCGGAGCGTTATGGTGTTGTTGAATTTGACAAAGAAGGGACCGTAATTGGCCTTGAGGAGAAACCTCAACAACCCAAAAGTAATTACGCCATAACCGGTCTTTATTTTTATGACAATGATGTCATTGAGATGGCTAAAAGTTTGAGCCCATCGGATAGGGGTGAATTGGAAATCACCGATATCAACCGTCTTTATATGCAACAGGGCAGATTGTCTGTCGCAATGATGAGACGAGGATACGCCTGGCTGGACACCGGAACACACCAAAGTATGATTGAGGCCAGCAATTTTATTGCCACGATTGAAGAACGGCAGGGATTAAAAGTATCTTGCCCTGAAGAGATCGCGTTCCGTAGAGGTTTTATCGATGCAGGGCAACTTAGGGTACTGTCAGAACCATTGAAAAAAACTGGTTACGGCCAATATTTGCTCAATCTTACTAAGGGATTAGTCTGATTTGATTCAGCTTACCGCTTGCTCGTTACTGGCTGTGATAATCGTTTAATTGCCCATCGTTGCTGGAGTACAGGTGTTTTACACAGCGTTTTTTAATGCTTGATGCTGGAATTAAACCTTCTTCGCTAAATCTGGGTAACTTGACAGTGAAATATCATTAGCGATAAAAAACCATCAGTTACTCATTGTAGTGGTCTTTTAAAGGCCATCTGAAACTCAAACTTGAAGAAATCAAACGAATGAAAATAACTATCTCCGGAACTGGCTATGTCGGTCTTTCTAATGGCATTCTGATTGCCCAGAACCATGAAGTGGTTGCGCTGGATATCGTGCAGGCCAAAGTGGATATGCTGAATCAGAAGAAATCTCCGATCGTCGACAAAGAGATTGAAGAGTATCTGGCGAACAAACCGCTGAATTTCCGTGCTACCACCGATAAAGAAGATGCTTATCGTGATGCGGACTTTGTCATCATTGCGACCCCAACAGACTACGATCCAAAAACCAACTATTTCAACACTTCGACGGTTGAAGCGGTGATCAAAGACGTTATCGCGATTAATCCGAATGCAGTGATGATCATTAAGTCGACCATTCCGGTCGGTTTTACTAAATCAATCAAAGAAGAGCTGGGTATTGATAATGTCTTCTTCTCGCCAGAGTTTCTGCGCGAGGGCAGGGCGTTATACGATAACCTGCACCCATCCCGTATCGTGATCGGTGAGCGCTCTGAGCGTGCGGAGCGTTTTGCTGCATTGCTGCAGGAAGGCGCAATCAAGAAAGATATCCCGGTGCTGTTTACCGATTCCACCGAAGCCGAAGCGATCAAGCTGTTCGCAAATACCTACCTGGCAATGCGTGTCGCTTACTTCAACGAGCTGGACAGCTATGCCGAGAGTCTGGGCCTGAATACCCGCCAGATCATCGAAGGCGTGTGCCTCGACCCGCGTATTGGTAACCATTACAACAACCCGTCGTTTGGCTACGGCGGTTACTGCCTGCCAAAAGATACCAAGCAGCTGCTGGCAAACTATCAGGCGGTGCCTAACAATTTGATTTCCGCGATTGTGGATGCCAACCGCACGCGTAAAGACTTCATTTCTGATTCCATTCTGGCGCGTCAGCCAAAAGTGGTGGGTGTCTATCGTCTGATCATGAAGAGCGGTTCTGATAACTTCCGCGCCTCTTCCATTCAGGGGATCATGAAGCGTATTAAGGCGAAAGGCGTGCAGGTCATTATCTATGAACCAGCGATGCAGGAAGACGAGTTCTTCCACTCCCGTGTGGTTCGCGATCTGGACGCTTTCAAGAAAGAAGCGGATGTGATTATCTCGAACCGTATGGCGGAAGAGCTGGCAGATGTGGCGGATAAGGTTTATACCCGCGATCTGTTTGGTAGCGACTAATCTCCTTTCTACCGCACATAAAAAACCCGGCTCATGCGCCGGGTTTTTTTGTATTAAACCTTATAGAAATTACGGTACCAGTCGACAAAGTTCTTCACTCCGTCTTTTACCGAGGTATGCGGTTTAAATCCAATGACGTCATACAACGCCTTCGTATCGGCGCTGGTTTCCAGCACGTCACCGGGCTGGATGGGCATCATGTTTTTTTCTGCCTTTTTACCTAACGCATCTTCCAGCGCGGTAATGTAATCCATCAATTCGACAGGCGAGCTGTTACCGATGTTGTAGACGCGATACGGCGCGGAGCTGGTCGCTGGCGAACCGGTCTCAACGGTCCAGTTCGCATCAGCCTGAGGGATCACATCCTGCAGGCGGATGATCGCTTCAGCGATATCATCGATGTAGGTGAAGTCACGCTTCATCTTGCCGTAGTTGTAGACATCGATACTCTTGCCTTCAATCATCGCTTTGGTGAACTTGAACAGCGCCATGTCCGGGCGTCCCCACGGACCGTACACGGTAAAGAAACGCAGGCCAGTTGTTGGCAGGTTATAGAGATGCGAGTAAGTGTGCGACATCAGCTCGTTGGCTTTTTTGGTCGCAGCATAAAGTGAGACGGGATGATCGACCGAGTCGTCAGTCGAAAAAGGCATCTTGCGATTAAGGCCGTAAACGGAGCTGGAAGACGCATACAGAAGATGCTGTACCTTGTGATGGCGACAGCCTTCCAGCACGTTGAGGTGCCCTACCAGATTGGCATCTGCATAGGCATGAGGATTTTCAAGCGAGTAGCGTACACCTGCCTGAGCGGCCAGGTGGATGACGCGATCAAATTTCTCACGGGCGAACAGTGCGGCCATGCCTTCACGGTCGGCCAGGTCAAGCTTGTGGAAGGCGAAATTATCAGATGTCAGCAGATCCAGACGTGCCAGCTTAAGATTGACATCATAGTAGTCATTCAGGTTATCAATACCGACGACCTGATGACCGGCATCCAGGAGTCGTTTGCTGACATTTGCGCCGATAAAGCCTGCTGCACCCGTTACCAGAAATTTCATACCTTCCCTCATAAATATGTGTTCTTACTGATGCCATCACGCATCACGTTGCGTCTATCATAGCGCGGCGGATGCCAGTTACATAACCCATCTTTCCGATTTAACTCATCGGATTCTTATAGAAAAATCCGTAGCAACAGATACACTATGTGAACATGTTTATTTTTGCCCTTTATCATCTGTTAGGGATTGTATGACGCAGAACGACAATAACCTGGTCAGCAGAAGTAATGACCCGGAGCAAATTGATTTACTTGATTTAGTGCTGCAACTGTGGCGTGGGAAGTGGGTTGTTGGAGCTTTTGTTGCTGTATTTATCATATTGGCTGGGATCTACATTACCGTAGCAAAAGAGAAATGGACATCGTCCGCCATCATTGCCCAGCCGGATGCCGCGCAGATTGCAACGTATGCAAATGCATTGAACATCCTTTATGGTGGTGCCGCACCGTCAATTTTGGATATCCAGACCCGTGCAATCGGTCGTTTTAATTCATCTTTTTCAGCATTAGCGCAGGCGCTTGAAAATCAGGAAATTTCGGAAAAGCTAACCATCGATTCCACGGTTAAGGGACAAGCATTTCCATTGACCGTCAGTTATGTTGGTGAAACTGCCGAAGCTGCGCAAAAGCAGCTTGCCCAGTATATTCAGCAGGTTGATGAACAGACGGCGAAAGAACTGGCGCTTGACCTAAAAGATAACATTAAGCAGCAGATCACAACCCTGAATGACTCCCTGGAGAACCAGGAGAAAGTTTCTCAGGAGCAAAAAGATCTGCGTATCAAACAGATTACTGAAGCGCTGAAGAACGCAGAGGCAGCGAAAATCACGTCTCCACAGATTCAGCAAACTCAGGACGTAACGCAGGAAACCATGTTCCTGCTGGGCAGCGAAGCGTTGAAATCGATGATTGAAAACGAAGCGTCACGTCCACTGGTGTTCTCTGGAGCGTACTATCAGACTAAGCAGAACTTGCTGGATATTGAAAAACTAAATGTGAATCCAGACACTATCCACGTCTATCGCTATGTAATGAAACCGAATCTCCCAGTTCGACGTGACAGTCCGAAAAAGGCTATCACTCTGATCCTTGCCGTACTTCTTGGCGGGATTATTGGTTCGGGTGTGGTGTTGGGTCGCAACGCATTGCGGAACTACAAGCCAAAAGCGTGATTCTCATCAGATAAAAAAGCCGGAGATTATCTCCGGCTTTTTTATTGTCATCCCTAAACCACCTCCTGGGGAGGTGGTGATTGTTCCTGTAAGGCTCTAGCCTGAAGAATGCCCATGTCGGAATATCTTTGCTTACTCACCACAAGTAAAAGGAGACAAACCGACATGGGGCTTTACAGGAGTTCATCACATGTATATTGGCGTTGTAAATACCACATAGTCTGGACGCCGAAGTGCCGTTTCAGGATCCTGAAAGATAAGCTGGGTAAAGAACTTTACAGGACAATCTACATTCTCTGCGGAATCAAAGATTGTGAGGTTCTGGAGCTAAATGTTCAGCCAGATCATGTACATCTTGTTGTCATTGTCCCACCGAAAATCTCTATATCCACTCTGATGGGGCATCTGAAAGGCCGCGGCGCTATCAGGCTCTACAATCGTTTTCCGCACATAAGGAAGAAGCTATGGGGCAATCATTTTTGGTCCCGCGGATACTTTGTAGATACGGTGGGGGTAAATGAAGAAATAATCAGACGATATGTGCGGCATCAGGAGAAAACGGAACAGACACATGAACAGTTGATGGAATTGTTTGAGTAGTTAGTGGAAAGTGATAGTAGCCCCCCTTACAGGGGGCATTCTCAAAAGCCACCTTCTAAGAAGGTGGTCTTTTACTTATGTCTCTTACGTAAATTCTCAATCACCGCCGTTAAATCAAGCTCCTGATCCTGCAGCAGTACCAGCAGGTGATACATCAAATCCGACGCCTCGTTCGTCAGTTCCTCGCGGTCATGTACGGTCGCGGCCAGCGCTGTCTCAACGCCTTCTTCCCCCACCTTTTGTGCGATACGTTTGGTTCCGCTGGCGTAGAGTTTCGCCGTATACGAACTTTCAGGATCCGCTGTTTTACGCTCAGCGAGTATCTGTTCCAGCTGATACAGGAACAGCCACTGGTGGCTTGCGTCGCCGAAGCAGCTGCTGGTGCCCTTGTGGCAGGTTGGGCCGATCGGATTCGCCAGTACCAGAAGCGTATCGTTATCGCAGTCCGGCGTAATGCTGACCACATTCAGGAAATGGCCAGAGGTTTCCCCTTTGGTCCACAGGCGCTGTTTGGTGCGCGAGAAAAAGGTGACCTTACCGCTGTGGAGCGTTTTTGCCAGCGCGTCCTGGTTCATATATCCCAGCATCAGCACTTCACCTGAGACGGCATGCTGTACAACCACCGGCAGTAATCCGTCAGTTTTTTCCCAGTCCAGCTGTGCCTGTTGTTGCTCTGTTAACATATCCTGATCTCCACGCCCTGGTCGGCCAGGTACGTTTTTAACTCACCAATATTGATAATCTGTTTGTGGAACACGGAGGCCGCCAGCGCGCCGTCAACGTTTGCATCGCGGAAGGCTTCCAGAAAGTGTTCCATGGTGCCTGCACCGCCGGAAGCAATCAGCGGTACGTGGCAGACCGCGCGGACTTTTTTCAGCTGCTCCAGGTCATAGCCGTTACGCACGCCGTCCTGGTTCATCATGTTCAGCACAATTTCGCCAGCGCCACGTTTCTGGACTTCCTGCACCCAGTCCAGCGTTTCCCATTGGGTTACGCGGGTCCGGCTTTCGTCGCCGGTGTACTGGTTGACATGGTATTTACCCGTTGCGGCGTCATACCAGGTGTCAATCCCCACGACAATACACTGTACGCCAAAGCGATCGGCCAGACGGGTAATCAGCTCCGGGTCTGCCAAAGCAGGGGAGTTAATGGAAATCTTATCGGCACCAAAGGAGAGGATTTTTGCCGCGTCTTCCGCAGATTTAATCCCGCCTGCCACGCAGAAGGGAATATCAATCACTTCTGCCACGCGCGCCACCCAGCTTTTATCCACGACGCGGCCATCGCTGGAGGCGGTGATATCGTAAAACACCAGCTCATCTGCGCCTTCTTCAGCGTAGCGTTTTGCCAGCGGGACGATATCGCCAATGATTTCGTGGTTGCGGAATTGCACGCCTTTCACTACCTGGCCGTCACGTACGTCCAGGCAAGGGATTATCCGTTTTGCCAGCATTGAATCGCCTCCGTCACAGTAAATTTACCTTCCAGCAGGGCCCGGCCCACAATCACGCCCTGTACGCCCGTTCCGCGCAGCGCGGCAATATCAGTGATATCACCAATACCGCCCGACGACTGGAAGGCCACCTGCGGATAACGTGCGCAGACTTCTTGGTATAAAGAAACGTTAGAGCCTGCCAGCGTGCCGTCGCGGGAGATATCGGTGCACAGCACGTGCTTCAGGCCAACGGGCAGATACCTCTCAACCAGCTCTTCCAGCGTCACCCCGGAATTTTCCTGCCAGCCGCTGACTGCAACCTGCTTGTTACCCTGTTCGTCGATACGAACATCCAGCGCCAGCACCAGCGCGTCAGCGCCAAAGCGGCGGAACCAGGCTTTAACCTTTTCAGGATCGTTAACGGCAGTCGAGCCGACGACCACACGCGCCACGCCAGCGTCCAGCAGCGCCGCAACGTCATCTTCCGTACGCACGCCACCGCCTACCTGGACGGGCACATCCACGCCGGCCACCAGTTTTTTAAGAAGTGGGATTTGACGTTTTGTCGGATCTTTTGCGCCAGTCAAATCCACCAGGTGCAGCACCTGCGCGCCCTGGGCGGCATAATCCTGCAGACGTGGCAAGGGGTCGTTACCGTAGTCGCGTTGCTGCCCGTAATCGCCCTGATGGAGACGGACAACCGTGCCGTCGATTAAATCTAAAGCGGGAATAATCATTACATCTCCAGGAAGTTTTTCAGCAACTGTGCGCCTGCGGCACCCGAACGTTCCGGGTGAAACTGCACGCCGAAGAAGTTATCTTTCTGCACCGCCGCGGTAAATGCTTCGCCGTAATTGCACTGGGCAATGGTGTACGGATTTACCGGCATGGCGTAGCTGTGCACGAAGTAAAAATAGGCCCCTTCTTCAATGCCGCGAAACAGTCTGTCACCGGCTTTGGCATAAACACGGTTCCAGCCCATGTGCGGCAGAGGCAGACCGTGATCGGTCATTTTCGGCACGTCTTCGTCGATAATCCCGAGCAGATCAACGCCGTTGCTCTCTTCACTGCGTCGGCCCAAGAGTTGCATGCCCAGACAAATTCCCAGCACCGGTTGAGTACAGGCTTTGATGAGACTCACCAGCTCACGCTCGTGGATCTGATCCATCGCCGCCTGCGCTGTCCCTACGCCGGGCAGAAAAAGTTTATCGGCGCGCAGTACGACGTCCGGGTCGCGACTCACGTCCGGTGCATAACCGTGGCGGGCAATTGCCGATTTTACGGAGTTCAGATTGGCGCATCCGGTATCCAGAATCACCACATTCATTACAGCACTCCTTTCGATGAGGGCAGGGCGTCACCTTCCACACGAATCGCCTGGCGAAGGGTACGGCCAAAGGCTTTGAACAGGCTTTCCACGCGGTGGTGGTCGTTCTTGCCCTTGGTCTTGAGGTGCAACGTCAGGCCCATGGTGTAGGACAATGAACGGAAGAAGTGTTCAACCATTTCGGTGCTGAGGTCGCCCACGCGCTGGTAGGTGAAATCCGCTTTGTATTCCAGGTGTGGGCGCCCGGAGATATCCATTGCGCAGCGCGCCAGGCACTCGTCCATCGGCAGCACAAAACCAAAACGGTTGATGCCGCGTTTGTCGCCGAGTGCCAGCTTCAGCGCTTCACCCAGCGCCAGGCCGGTATCTTCCACGGTGTGGTGATCGTCGATATACAAATCGCCTTTCACGGCGATCTCCATGCGG
This sequence comes from Enterobacter sp. MEB024, assembly GCF_030209635.1. Lineage (NCBI taxonomy): Bacteria > Pseudomonadati > Pseudomonadota > Gammaproteobacteria > Enterobacterales > Enterobacteriaceae > Enterobacter > Enterobacter sp. MEB024. The sequence continues at coordinate 317,176 of NZ_JARVRQ010000003.1, forward strand.
AAACCACCATGGGTCGCGATCTGGTCCAGCATATGGTCAAAGAAACCCACACCGGTGTGGATCTTGCTGCCGCCTTCACGATCCAACCAGACCTTAACGTCGATTTGCGTCTCTTTGGTGTTGCGCTCAACGTGCGAGTAGCGGTCACGCTGGGTCAGTTGATCACCAATTTTTGCCCAGTTAAGGGTGGAACGGTCATAGCGCAGCCCGGAGATACCCATGTTCTCCGCCAGCGTAATATCGGTCATGCGATCGCCAATGACATAGCTATTGGCTTTATCCAGCACGTCATCCGTCAGGTAGCGTTCGACCAGCTTAACCTTCGGCTTGCGGCAGTCACATTCATCGGCAGGCAGGTGTGGGCAGATCAGCACCTCATCAAATTTAACGCCCTGAGAGGTCAGCACCTGCATCATCAGGTTATGCGGGCCGTCAAAATCCGCCTGCGGGAAACTGTCGGTACCCAGCCCGTCCTGGTTCGTGATCATCACCAGCTTATAGCCGGCTTTCTGCAGCTTGAGCAGTACCGGGATTACATCGGGTTCAAAAGCCAGTTTGTCGAAACGATCGACCTGAAAATCGGTTGGCGGCTCCGAAATAAGGGTACCGTCACGATCGATAAAGAGGGTCTTCTGGCTCATACTTTCTCCGCTTTCAGGGCGTCAATCACGCGCTGACTCTCTGCACGGGTGCCTACGGTAATACGCAAACAGCCGCTTAAGGATGGTTGTTTATTTTGGTCTCGTAAGATAATGCCCTGATCCCATAAAGATTTAAATACGGCACTCGACGCGGTAAAGCGTACCAGGATGTAGTTGGTTTCAGAGTCGAATACCTGCTCCACGCAGGGAATATCTTTCAGGGCAGTGACCAGATACTGCCGTTCTTCAAGGATTTGTGCCACGCGTTCGCGCATCGCCTTGATCCCCTGAGGGGCCAAAGCCTGCGCCGCAATGTCGGCAACCGGCGTAGAGAGTGGATATGGCGCAATCACTTTCATCAGCAGGTCGATGACTTCTTTATTGGCCAGCGTAAAGCCGCAGCGCAGGCCAGCGAGAGCGAAAGCTTTTGACAGCGTACGCAGTACAACCAGGTGCGGGTACTCCTCGAGCCAGCCTGTCAGCGTCGCCTGCGGGCAGAACTCAATATAGGCTTCGTCAGCCACCACCAGCGCTTTACCGCGCGTCATCTCCAGCAGGGTTCGAATGTCCTGCGGGTTGATAATCTGCCCGGTCGGGTTATTTGGACTGCAGACGAACACCACTTTCACGCCGTCAAGATTGTCGGCAATCCCCTGCAGATCGAGCTGCCAGTCTTCCAGCGAAAGCACGTTACGGCACGCCACGCCAAAAGTTTCTGCGCTGACGCTGTACATTCCGTAGGTTGGCTGGCAGTACATCACCGCGTCTTTACCCGGTTCGCAGAAGGCTCGGATCAGCAGTTCAATGCCTTCATCTGCCCCCCTGCTGACCAGCACCTGCTCAGGCTTTACGCCTGCATACCGGGCGTAATTTTTGATAACCGCTTTCGGCTGGCATTCCGGATAGCGGTTCAGCGTTTGCTGCGACAGCTCGAACTGTACGGCCGTCGGATATTCGTTGGCGTTCAGCCAGACATCACCGTTGCCACCCAAACGACGAGCAGACTGATAAGGCGTCAGGCGACGGACATTTTCGCGGGCTAATTCTTCAATGCTCATGCTTGCTCCTTCAGGGCTGCAACGCGCAGCGTAACGGCGTTTTTGTGGGCGGTCAGACGTTCGGCGGCGGCCAGGGTCTCAATGGTGGAGGCCAGAGAGGCAAACCCCTCGCGGGACAGCTCCTGTACGGTCATGCGTTTCTGGAAATCCGCCAGCCCGAGGCTCGAACAGGTTGATGTATAGCCGTAGGTTGGCAGAACGTGGTTGGTGCCGGAAGCGTAATCGCCGGCGGATTCCGGTGACCAGTCGCCAAGGAAGACCGAACCTGCGCTGGTAATGCTGTCAACCAGATCGCGCGCATTGCGGGTCTGGATAATCAGGTGTTCCGGGCCGTACTGGTTGGAGATGGCAATGCACTGCGCCAGATCGCGCGCCACAATCAGGCGGCTTGCTGAGAGTGCCTGGCGTGCCGTGTCGGCGCGCGGCAGGTCGGCAAGCTGACGTTCAACGGCTTCACCCACGCGTCTTGCCATATCCGCTTCCGGCGTCAGCAAAATAACCTGTGAGTCCGGGCCATGTTCTGCCTGGGATAACAGATCGGAGGCGACGAAGTCCGGCGTTGCACCGCTGTCGGCAATCACCAGCACCTCCGAAGGACCGGCAGGCATATCAATTGCGGCACCGTCCAGACGCTGGCTGACCTGACGCTTTGCTTCGGTCACATACGCGTTGCCCGGGCCAAAAATTTTGTCCACTTTAGGAATGGATTCGGTACCAAACGCCAGCGCGGAAATTGCCTGTGCACCCCCCACTTTATACACCGCCTGTACGCCACACAGTTTTGCCGCATAGAGAATTTCATCGGCAATCGGAGGCGGCGAGCACAGTACTACTTTCTGACAACCGGCGATGCGTGCCGGGGTTGCCAGCATTAATACGGTAGAGAACAGCGGGGCGGAACCACCGGGGATGTAAAGCCCCACCGACGCAACCGGACGCGTGACCTGCTGGCAGCGTACGCCGGGCACGGTTTCCACATCGACCGCCTGCAATATCTGCGCGGTGTGGAAGGTATCAATGTTTTTCACCGCGACGGCCATCGCCTGTTTGATCTCGTCACCGAGGCGGCTTTCCGCGTCCGTGATTTCCTGTTCGGTTACCTTTAAAGCGCCAACCTCGGTTTTATCAAACTTTGCGCTGTATTCCCGCAGCGCATCGTCGCCACGGGCTTTGACGTTATCAAGGATCTCGGCCACGGTGCGGGTAATGCTTTCTGAGGCGGAAATCGCCGGACGCATCAGCAGCGCGCGCTGTTGTTCTTGCGAACAATCGTTCCAGTTGATGATTGTGTTAAAGCTCATGGCCATCACTCCATCATCTTCTCAATTGGCAGCACCAGAATTGAGCTTGCGCCCAGCGCCTTCAGTTTTTCCATGGTTTCCCAGAACAGGGTTTCGCTACTGACCATGTGCATGGCGACGCGCTGCTGGTCACCGGCCAGAGGCAGGATGGTCGGGCGCTCTGCGCCTGGCAGCAGGGCAATGACCTCATCAAGACGTTCGGTTGGCGCGTGCATCATGATGTATTTCGATTCACGGGCCTGAATCACGCCCTGAATACGGGTCAGCAGTTTATCGATCAGCTGCTGTTTCGCATCGGCCATTTCGCCGTCGCGCTGGATAAGGCACGCTTTGGAGCGGTAAATCACTTCCACTTCACGCAGACCATTCGCTTCCAGCGTGGCGCCCGTAGAGACGAGGTCACAGATGGCGTCAGCCAGACCCGCGCGCGGCGCCACCTCAACAGAGCCGTTCAGCAGGCAGGATTTAAACTGCACGCCTTTCTGATCCAGGTAACGTTTTAACAGGTGAGGGTAGGAGGTGGCGATACGTTTGCCGTTCAGCGCGGCCGGGCCGTCCCAGGCTTCATCGACAGGCGTGGCCAGCGACAGGCGGCAGCCACCGAAGTCCAGACGACGCAGGGTAAAATAGCGTGGATCTTCACCCTGGGCACGGCGGGTCAGGAGCTCTTCTTCCAGCACGTTTTCACCGATGATGCCGAGGTCAACAACGCCATCCATCACAAGGCCGGGAATATCGTCATCACGCACGCGCAGAATGTCGATGGGCATATTTTCAGCCAGGGCAATCAGGCGCTGGGTGTGCAGGTTGATTTTAATCCCGCAGCGGGCGAGCAGTTCGCGTGAATCATCACTCAAACGGCCTGATTTTTGAATAGCTATGCGTAAACGTGAGTTATCTAACATTCTGTTTTCCTCGTTAACCTGTTTTAACCTGTCTGAATTTGGTCCAAAAAAAAGCCCCCGGAAGAAGATCTTCCGGGGGCTTTTTCATGCGTTCATGCACCACTGGAAGATCCAAACGTCTTCCAGCACACATCGCCTGAAAGACTAGTCAGGATGATGGTGATGATGGTGGTGTTTAAATTGAACGCGTGTCATAAAATTCTCGATGAATGCTTATTCATTTGATGTCTTTTAACCTAAACCAGTTGTATGACTGATTGCAAGGGCTTTTTTTGATCATTAATTCATTTCATATTGACGCTATGAATTGTGTGTTCTGCCGGGCTGGCGTAGCCTTAAGAAAGACGAGTAAAAGTCAGGAGAATTCGCATGAAAAAGGTCGCGATTGTCGGTTTAGGTTGGCTGGGAATGCCGCTGGCGATGTCATTAGCCGCAAAAGGCTGGCAGGTGACCGGAAGCAAAACAACGGCGGATGGGGTAGAAGCGGCGCGCATGTGCGGTATTGACGGCGTCGAGCTGCGTCTGGAACCCGAACTGGTGTGTGATGCTGACGATCTGGACACGCTGATGAACGTTGATGCGCTGGTGATTACGTTACCGGCACGGCGCAGTGGCCCGGGCGAATCATTTTATCTGCAGGCGATGCAGGAGATTGTCGACAGCGCGCTGGCGCATCACGTCCCACGCATTATTTTTACCAGCTCAACCTCGGTCTACGGCGATGTTGACGGCGTGGTGAAGGAGACCTCTGAGCGTCATCCCGTTACCGCGAGCGGTAAAGTGCTGAAAGAGCTGGAAGACTGGCTGCATCATCTTCCCGGCACCCAGGTCGATATCGTACGGCTGGCAGGTCTGGTTGGCCCCGGACGACATCCAGGGCGCTTCTTCGCGGGAAAATCCGCGCCAGACGGACAACATGGCGTCAATCTTGTGCATCTTGATGACGTAATTGCCGCAATAGAACTACTCTTACAGGCTCCAAAAGGTGGGCACATCTATAATATATGTGCGCCTTCTCATCCAGCGCGTAGCACGTTTTACCCGCTGATGGCACGCCAGCTGGGTCTGGTTCCGCCTGTTTTTGGTGAAGCAAAGGACGAAAGTAAAGGCAAAATTGTTGATGGCAATCGCATTTGTCATGAGCTGGGGTTTGAGTATCAATATCCCGATCCGCTGGTGATGCCGATGGAATAAGTTTCTCAGCGGAAACGATCGCACACCGGAAGGGGGCGAACATGAAACCGCTGCTGGATGTTCTTATTATTCTGGATGCACTGGAAAAAGAGGGGAGCTTTGCCGCTGCTTCGGCAAAGCTCTTCAAAACCCCGTCGGCGCTGAGCTATACCGTTCATAAACTGGAAAGCGATCTTAATATCCAGATCCTCGATCGCTCTGGCCACCGCGCCCGTTTTACCCGTACCGGACAGATGCTGCTGGAGAAGGGGCGCGACGTCCTGCATACCGTTCGCGAACTGGAAAAACAGGCCGTCAAACTGCACCAGGGATGGGAGAACGAACTGGTCATCGGCGTTGATGATACTTTTCCGTTTTCTCTTCTGACGCCGCTGATTGAGGCGTTCTATCAGCACCACAGCGTAACCCGATTAATCTTCATTAATGGCGTGCTGGGCGATTCATGGGATGCCTTAACTCAGGGCAGGGCAGATATTTTTGTCGGTGCGCTGCATGAACCGCCCCAGTTAAGCGATTTCGGTTTCGCCCGGCTGGGTGTGCTGGAGCAGGTTTTCGCCGTCGCGCCACACCATCCGCTCGCGCAGGAGCCGGAACCCCTTAACCGGCGCACGATTAAAGGCTACCGCGCCATTGTGGTCGGTGACAGCTCGCGTCCCGACTGTGCGGCCTCCACGCAGTTGCTTGATGAGCAGGAGGCGATCACGGTGTTCGACTATAAAACCAAGCTGGAGCTGCAAATCAGTGGCCTGGGGTGCGGCTATTTACCCCGCTATCTGGCACAGCGGTTTTTAGACAGCGGTGCGCTTGTTGAAAAACAGGTGCTTGCACAAAGCAGCAATGAATCGGTGTGGGTCGGCTGGAATGAACAAACTGCGGGGCTGGCAAGCGCGTGGTGGCGGGACGAAATTTTAGCAAATAGTGCTATTGCTGCCGTTTACTCGCAAAGCAGCGTCGAGAAATCAGCCAGTTAGAAAAAAGAAAATCGCCCCGGGCGTTGCAAAGTATTGCCTTTTGTATCCGATGTGGGGCAAAATGCGCCGCTGCAACCAAATGAATAATCGACGATATAAAAGGCGTCGGTTATTTTTTTTTGCACGTATGAAACGAAACTAAAAACCAAGAGGCCGGGCTTCGTACCGGATAGATATTTACTAAAATCCGACAGTTGTTGTCGCTGAGGAATACAGAAATGGGGCAATTTTTCGCTTACGTGGCGGTTATCACCGTAAAGGAGAATAACTATGTCGCATAACGCAACTCCAAACACCTCTCGCGTGGAATTACGTAAAACCCTTACGTTAGTTCCGGTTGTTATGATGGGCCTTGCCTATATGCAGCCAATGACGCTGTTCGATACATTCGGTATCGTATCAGGCCTCACAGACGGTCATGTGCCGACGGCTTACGCCTTCGCGCTGATTGCGATCCTCTTTACCGCGCTGAGCTACGGTAAACTGGTCCGTCGCTATCCGTCTGCCGGTTCCGCCTACACCTATGCCCAGAAATCCATCAGCCCGACCGTTGGCTTTATGGTGGGCTGGTCTTCGCTGCTCGACTATCTGTTCGCGCCGATGATCAACATTCTGCTGGCTAAAATTTATTTTGAAGCACTGGTGCCGTCGATCCCTTCGTGGATGTTCGTCGTGGCGCTGGTGGCCTTTATGACGGCGTTCAACCTGCGCAGCATCAAGTCCGTTGCGAACTTTAACTCCGTTATTGTTGTGCTTCAGGTCATCCTGATTGCCGTGATTCTGGGCATGGTTATCTTTGGTGTCTTCCACGGTGAAGGTGCAGGTACCCTGGCGAGCAGCAAGCCTTTCTGGTCTGGTGATGCGCATGTGATCCCAATGATTACTGGGGCAACCATTCTGTGCTTCTCCTTTACCGGTTTTGACGGCATCAGCAACCTGTCTGAAGAGACCAAGGACGCAGAGCGTGTTATCCCGCGTGCTATCTTCCTGACGGCGCTGATTGGTGGTCTGATCTTTATCTTTGCGACCTACTTCCTGCAGCTGTACTTCCCGGATATCTCTCGCTTTAAGGATCCGGATGCCTCTCAGCCAGAAATTATGCTCTACGTGGCGGGTAAAGCGTTCCAGGTTGGCGCGTTGATCTTCTCCACCATCACGGTACTGGCATCCGGCATGGCCGCGCATGCAGGCGTTGCACGTCTGATGTACGTAATGGGTCGTGACGGCGTATTCCCGAAAAGCTTCTTCGGCTACGTTCACCCAACCTGGCGTACGCCGGCAATGAACATCATCCTGGTCGGCGCTATTGCTCTGCTGGCGATTAACTTTGACCTGGTGATGGCAACTGCGCTGATTAACTTCGGTGCGCTGGTGGCGTTCACCTTTGTTAACCTGTCGGTTATTTCTCAGTTCTGGATCCGTGAAAAGCGTAATAAAACGCTGAAAGACCACTTCCAGTATCTGTTCCTGCCGATGTGTGGTGCGCTGACCGTGGGTGCGCTGTGGGTTAACCTGGAAGAGAGTTCCATGGTGCTTGGCCTGATTTGGGCGGGTATCGGCCTGGTTTACCTGGCGTGCGTCACGAAGAGCTTCCGTAACCCGGTTCCTCAGTACGAAGACGTTGCGTAAGAACTAAGTAAAAAAAACCGGAGACCATCGCCTCCGGTTTTTTTTCGCCCAAAATCTGTCAGACGATTTCCTGCGCATACTGATACAGCGCTTTTAACAGCGCCTGCTTTTCAGCATTTCCTTCATACTGGCTATACAGCATCTCCAGCTCCTGCGCATAGCTCTGCAGAAATTCCGGTGTAAACACATGACGACGATGCTGAAGCCAGCGCGCCTGTTCGGTTTCATCCAGCGTGCCAGGATAGTTGCGCGCGCGGTAATTAAACATCAGTTTTTCGATACGTGCGTCCGCGAAGGTAATATCCAGCGCGGGTAAGTTACGCGGTTCGGTTTGCAGAACAATATTCATTGCCGCACGGTCTGCGTCGCTGAAAAAGCCGTTGTACAATTGTGCATCGACGTTGTCTGACGGAACAAAGGGTTCGGCTTCGGCAAAGATCGCCACCGCTTTCTCACGCACCTGCGGGTTTTCACGCAGTACCTTGAGGTTATCCAGGCAACGCTGACGGTTAATCCCCAACCTGTCGGCATCCTCTGCGCGCAGAGTATTGGCCTGGGCCAGGACCGGACATTTATTGATATGGACCAGTTTGACCGGCACCGCGGGCAGATCGCCGAGTTCATCTTTTGGGGTGTAGAGCCGTTCGCGCAGCGTATCGCTGTCGAGATCGAGCAGCGGTGTAATATCACCGGCTAAATCCACCATAATCACGGCATTACGGTTATCCGGATGCCAGGCCAGCGGTGCGACCCAACTGGTATTGCCGCGCCAGGCGCCAAACATACCGGAGATATGCACCAGCGGTTTCATCTGCGGCACATCAATCAGCGTGGTGAGTTTGTGCTTGCTGCGGTGGCTCAGCAGATAGTCAAACAGCCGCGGCTGAGCAGTTTTCACCAGCTTTGCCATAGCAATGGTGGCGTAGACATCGGCCATCGCATCGTGGGCATTACTGTGCTCAATACCATTTGCGCGCGTCAGGTGTTCCAGTCTGAAACTCGGCAGCCCTTCATCATTCTCAGGCCAGTTGATCCCTTCCGGGCGCAGCGCATAGCAGGCACGCATAATGTCGAGCAAATCCCAGCGCGAGTTGCGGTTCTGCCAGCTCCAGGCATAAGGATCGTAGAAGTTGCGGTAGAAGATATTGCGCGTCACTTCGTCATCGAAACGGATGTTGTTGTAACCGACCACGCAGGTATTCGGGACGGTGAAGAGGTCGTGAATGCGCCGGGCGAATGCGGCCTCGTTCACGCCTTTGTCCCGGGCTTCCTGTGGGGTGATCCCGGTGACCATTACCGCGCCGGGCTGGGGCAGGTAGTCATCGGCCGGCTTACAGTAAAAGACCTCAGGCTCGCCAATGATGTTGAATTCGTCGTCGGTACGGATGGCCGCAAACTGTGCCGGTCTATCCAGCGCCGGGTGGGTGCCAAAGGTTTCGTAGTCGTGGAACAAAAATGTAGGGCGCGCGGCTGAATCAGACACCAGTAATACCATCCTGTTAAAAAATGACGTCTCTATGGTAAACGATCGTGCAGGTCAGTCCGAATAAAAAGCGCCCTCACCGTGCAAATTTGCGAGGCAGCTTCAGCGTAAAATCTGCTTTCTGTCACATTTTTTTGCAATTAAGCCAGGTAACGACAACAGAACTCCCGTAAAAAGGTCATCGATTTTTAATGACCTGAGGATATACCGTTGAAACGCCGTCTGTTTATTGCTGTTTCTTTACTCGCTTCGAGTGTCTCTTCTGCCTTGGCGGCCGATCCGCTGGATTTTTCGCCGCAGCCTCCGGCCATTCAGGCGGGCTCCTGGGTGCTAATGGATTACACGACTGGTCAGATCTTAACGGCGGGCAACGAACATCAACAACGTAATCCGGCGAGCCTGACCAAGCTGATGACGGGCTACGTTGTCGATCGGGCCATCGACAGCCACCGCATTACCCCGGATGACATCGTTACCGTTGGCCGCGACGCGTGGGCAAAAGGGAACCCGGTGTTTGAAGGATCGTCGCTGATGTTCCTGAAAGAGGGCGATCGCGTCTCGGTGCGCGACCTGAGCCGTGGTCTGATTGTGGATTCCGGTAACGACGCCTGCGTGGCGCTGGCGGATCACGTAGCGGGTGGTCAGCCGCAGTTTGTGAAGATGATGAACGACTATGTACAAAAGCTGAACCTGCGCGATACCCACTTTGAAACCGTCCACGGTCTGGACGCGCCGGGCCAGCACAGCTCTGCCTATGACCTGGCCGTGCTCTCCCGGGCTATCATTCACGGCGAGCCAGAGTTCTACCACATGTACAGCGAAAAGAGCCTTACCTGGAACGGGATCACCCAGCAAAACCGTAACGGCCTGCTGTGGGATAAAACCATGAACGTTGATGGCCTGAAAACGGGGCACACGTCGGGAGCGGGCTTTAACCTGATTGCGTCAGCGGTTGACGGTCAGCGTCGTTTAATCGCGGTGGTGATGGGCGCTGACAGCCCGAAAGGGCGTGAGGAACAGGCCCGGAAGCTGCTGCACTGGGGGCAGCAGAACTTTGATACGGTGCAGATCCTGCATAACGGCAAAAAAGTGGGAACAGAGCGTATCTGGTACGGCGATAAAGAGCAGGTGGAACTGGGCACCGACCAGGATTTCTGGCTGGCCTTGCCTAAAACAGAAGTTCCTAACATCAAAGCCAAGTACGTGCTGGATAAAAAAGAGCTGGAAGCGCCGATTGCGGCTCATCAGCGGGTAGGGGAGATCCAGCTTTACGACCGTGACAAAGTCGTGGCGCACTGGCCTCTGGTGACGCTCGAAGCGGTGAATAAAGGCGGCCTCTTCTCCCGTCTGAGCGATTATCTGCATCACACGCTGTAACGGCCTGCATTAAAGCACATGAGCAGACTGGCGCGGTTGCGAGTCTGCTCACATAATAAACACTCCTCGTTTGCTGAACAGTTAAAACCTGCTTTATAGTGTATAAATATACAGTAATAAAAGGAGGCAGCATGGACTACAGCATCAAGCAGCAACAGAAACGTAAAATCGCCGGCTTTCATCTGGTCGGGCCGTGGGACAAAACGGTAAAACAGGGCTTCGAACAGTTAGTCATGTGGGTGGATGGACGTCACATTCAGCCGCTGGAGTGGGTTGCGGTTTACTACGATAATCCGGACGAGGTCCCGGCAGAAAAATTGCGCTGTGACACGGCCGTAACGGTCCCGGACGATTTTGTCATTCCTGAAAACAGCGAAGGCGTCATGATGACGGAAATCGCCGCTGGAGAGTATGCGGTGGCGACGGCACGCGTTGAAAACCATGACTTCGCGACCCCTTGGAACCAGTTCTTTAATTCCCTCTTGCAGGACAACAGCTACCAGATGGCCCCTAAACCCTGCTTCGAGCGCTACCTTAATGATGGTAACGCGGACGGTTACTGGGACATCGAAATGTATATTGGTGTAGAGCACAAAGCCGGTTAAGCCTGGTTATTACAGGGTTTTTCAGCCGGGTGTGATCCGCCCGGCTGAAAACACAGTACAATTGTGATTTGCCGTGTAGCTGGAGAGCGGGTGTGCGTCCCGACAAATCATTAACCCCTTTTGAAATTCGTCTGTACAAACACTACCGCGTGGTACATGGGTGCCGTATCGCGCTGGCCTTTGTGTTGACGTTTGTGCTGGTTCGTTTGCTGGATGTTCCTGAGGGAACATGGCCGCTTATCACGCTGGTGGTCGTGATGGGGCCTATTTCGTTCTGGGGGAACGTTGTTCCACGCGCCTTCGAGCGCATTGGCGGTACCGTTTTAGGCTCTGCCCTGGGGCTTATCGCGCTGAAGCTTGAGCTTATCTCGTTTCCGGTTATGTTGATCTGGTGCGGTGCCGCGATGTTCCTTTGCGGCTGGCTGGCTTTAGGCAAAAGGCCCTATCAGGCGCTGCTGATTGGTATCACGCTGTCGGTGGTGGTCGGTGCCCCGGCAGGGGATATGACGACCGCCCTGTGGCGAAGCGGGGACGTTATCCTCGGCTCATTGCTGGCTATGCTTTTTACCGGCATCTGGCCACAGCGTGCTTTTCTGCACTGGCGTATTCAGATGGCTAACTATGTCACCGCGTTCAACCGCGTCTATCAGGCCGGATTTTCCCCTAACCTGGTTGAGCGCCCCCGGCTGGAAAAACACCTGCAAACGATCCTCAACGATGTGGTCAGGATGCGCGGGCTGATTACCCCGGCCAGCAAAGAAACCCATATCCAGAAATCCATTTTTGAAGCCATACAGACGGTAAGCCGCAATCTGGTATGCATGCTTGAGCTGCAAATCAACGCGCACTGGGCTTCTCGTCCCAGCCACCTTTTAATGCTCAACGCCCATACCTTAAAAGAGACGCAGCAGATGACGCAGCAAACGCTGTTGACCATCGCCCACGCGCTTTATGAAGGTAACCCGCAGCCCATCCTGGCGAACAGTGAACGTCTGAATGAGATCGTTGCGGAGCTGAAGCAGTTAATGAATGAGCGTCAGAGCGATAACGTCGCGGAAACGCCTATTCATGGTTATGTCTGGCTGAGTATGGAGCTGGCGCGGCAGCTGGAGCTACTGTCACATCTCATTTGCCGGGCGCTGCGCAAATAAAGAGCAGCTATCTCCATATGTGACGCCTGCTGCTTCGATTCAGCATCAATTGGGGTTATGATAGCTTTAAACGATATACTCATTGTCATTCGCAGCCGCTGTCAGTAAGGTTATTGTTACAACGGTTGCTTTAACGAATCCGAATCTCACATTATCAGGGGTGTAAAAATGGAAACTACCAAGCCTTCGTTCCAGGATGTTCTGGAATTCGTCCGCCTGTTCCGCCGCAAAAACAAACTGCAGCGTGAAATCCAGGACGTTGAGAAGAAGATCCGTGACAACCAAAAACGTGTCCTGCTGCTCGATAACCTGAGCGACTACATTAAGCCAGGCATGAGCGTTGAGGCTATTCAGGGCATCATCGCCAGCATGAAGAGTGACTACGAAGACCGCGTTGATGACTACATCATCAAAAACGCTGAGCTGTCTAAAGAACGCCGTGATATCTCCAAGAAACTGAAAGTAATGGGCGAAATCAAAAACGGTGAAGCCAAAAGCGAGTAATCGCCGATGAATACAAAAAAGGCTCTCTGGTGACAGAGAGCCTTTTTTATTACGCAGTACGCGGCTGTAGCTGATAAATCCAGGCGTTGACCTGTTTTCCATCCGGCGTGGTCACATTGACCTCAACCCGATCGTAGCCGTCTTCAAATTCGTCCAGCATTGGCCAGTGTGCACTCAGGCTATCAGAGATAAACAGCAAGCCCTCCACGCGTGGGCCGTCCGGGTGCAGCACTATCCCCGGAAAATCTGCCGCCGCGCCCCAGCCACGTTCGTAAAACGTTCCGGTGACAAAACCGGCCTGCCATTCGCCACCGATGTTTTCAAGAATATGTGCATTCGCGTGACCCGGGCGTAGCGTGCCGTAGACAAACAGAGCGTTCATTTTCCCTCACCAGCAAAGCAAAAAGCCTGCTATAAAAGCAGGCTTTTTAAATTTGGCTCCTCTGACTGGACTCGAACCAGTGACATACGGATTAACAGTCCGCCGTTCTACCGACTGAACTACAGAGGAATCGTGTGAACGGGGCGCATATTATCGATGCTCCCCGATGATGTCAAAGGCAGAATGCATATTTCTGACTGTTTGCCGAATTATTCTCCACTTCGCGCATTTGTCAGGCATTCTGTTGATTCTGTGGTCGTTGGTTCCTGTTTTATTCGCGGGTATTTCCAGAGCCAGCGCCCACTGACCATACGCCAGTAGAACAACGCCCCACGCACCGCCCAGTCAAGGAACATCCCCAGCCAGACGCCGACTACCCCCATGCCAAGCATGACCCCGAGCGTGTAACCCACCACCACACGGCAACCCCACATGCCGAGCATCGACACCCACATCGCGAAGCGTGCATCGCGTGCCCCTTTCAGCCCGGCAGGCAAAACCCATGAAGCCGCCCAGATGGGCATAAAGGCCGCGTTCAGCCAGATCAGGATCTTAACGACCTCTTTGACATCATCTTCGTGGGTATAAAAAGAGGCCATAAGCCCGGCAAAGGGGGCGCTTCCCCAGGCGATCAGCGTCAGGCCAATGGTTGACAGCCAGAAGACGTGCCGCAACTGCCGTTCCGCCTGCCCTATCTGCCCTTTCCCCAGCCGTTTACCGGTGATGATGGTCGACGCCGAACCGAGGGCGTTGCCCGGCAGGTTTATCAGGGAGGCGATGGAGAAGGCAATAAAGTTACCGGCGATAACGTCAGTCCCCATCCCGGCGACAAACATTTGCGTCAGCAGCTTGCCCCCGTTAAACAACACGGATTCAATACTGGCGGGAATACCAATTCCCATCACTTCCCAGATAATGGCGAAGTTAAAGGGGCGGAAATAGCTCTTCAGCGTAAGGCGAAGTGACGGCGTGATCCCCGCCATCAGCACCCCGAGAATGGCAGCAGCACCGATATAACGTGAAATCGTTAACCCCAGCCCGGCACCCACGAACCCGAGCCCGTCCCAGGAGAAGACGCCGTAGATCAGCACGCTGCTGATAATAATATTCAGGATGTTCATCCCGCCGTTTATCAGCAACGGAATTTTGGTGTTGCCCGCCCCGCGCAGCGCGCCGCTGCCAATCAGCGCGATGGCTGCAGCCGGATAACTCAGAACCGTCATTTCCAGGTAGGTCAGCGCCAGGTCCTTAACTTCATTTGTGGCCTCACCGGCGACAAAATCGATAATTTCCCTGCCGAAATAGTGGATCACCGCCGCCAGCACGATCGAGAAAATGGTCATGATCATCAGCGACTGTCGGGCAGCCTCGCGCGCACGTTTAGGATCGAGCTTGCCGAGGCTAAAGGCGACGACAACTGTCGTCCCGAGGTCAATGGCGGCAAAAAAAGAAATAACCACCATGTTAAAGCTGTCCGCCAGCCCGACACCGGCCATCGCCTCTTTACCCAGCCAGCTGACCAGGAAGGTACTCAGCACCCCCATCAACAGAACGCAGGTGTTTTCCAGGAAAATAGGCACGGCAAGGGGGGTGATTTCACGCCAGAACAGAACACGATAGCTTTTACGCTTTGCATACCATGGCGTGCGCATAATCGCCTGGCGTAGGGGGGCAGTGACGTTCAAAATGGACCTTAACGAGAAAGTTGAAACTCCATTTCAAATGATGGGGGAGAAATGCTAAACCTGCAAAGTATTTTCCATAAAAAGATGTGTGGATTTACAACAAACTGTCGACAGAATCATCAATCGATCGCTAATCGCTAAGATCAGGTTTGACAAAACTTTTTTCGCCGCTAAGATAAGCCTCCACAACGATTCCTCTGTAGTTCAGTCGGTAGAACGGCGGACTGTTAATCCGTATGTCACTGGTTCGAGTCCAGTCAGAGGAGCCAAATTTAAAAAGCCTGCTTTTATAGCAGGCTTTTTGCTTTTCTGCGTTCTGAAAAGGTCAGATGCGACGGGCTTACAGCCGGGTCAGGCGAAACCGCCGCCCGGCATCCACCTGATATTTCTAGTGGTTAACCCCAACCGGCATCGTCGCCTCAAGCAACCATTGCCGCGCGTCGCTGTCGACCAACGGTAACAGGGCCTCACGCACCTGCTGATGATACTCATCCAGCCACTGTTTTTCCTGTTCGTTCAACAGCTGTAACTCGACCTGGCTCAGGTCGATCGGGATCAGCGTCAGTGAGGAAAACGTGCAGAATCCCGGACGGCTTTCGACAATCTCCACCTGGTTTTCAATGCGGATCCCATGGCTGTCCGCCAGATAATATCCAGGCTCGATAGTCATGATGGTGCCGGCCACCAGGGGCCACGGGTTAACCTTTTTGGCGAGACGATGCGGGTTCTCATGAATAAGCAACTGATGTCCTACGCCATGCCCTGTCCCGTGATCGTAATCCAGCCCCATTTCCCACAACGGGCGACGCGCGAAGGCATCAAGCTGATGGCCCTGGCTGCCGGAGGGAAACTGTAAGGTTATCAACGACAGGAACCCTCTCAGTACGGCGGTGTAGTGCAACTTCTGCTGTGGCGGCACGCTACCCCATGCCAGCGTACGCGTGGCGTCAGTGGTGCCGTTATGATACTGACCGCCGGAATCATTAAGGTAAAAATGATGTTGACCGATGGGCTTATTGCTGGCTTTGCTTGAGTGATAGTGGCACATCGCCGCATTACTGGAGGAGGCGGAGATGGTGGCAAAACTTTGCTCAATAAATCCAGGCTGCTGTTTACGGAATGCAAGCTGCTGCGCCTGCGCTTCCAGCTCCGTCAGCGGTTTTCCCGCCGCCTCACGTAGGGGGACTTCACGGCTTAGCCAGGCCAGGAAATTCACCCAGGCAGCACCGTCCTGGTGATGACACTCGCGATACCCGGCAAGTTCGACCGGGTTTTTAGTAGCTTTCATCAGAGTGATGGGATCGGTTCGCCAGACTATTTCGCCCTCTGGCTCAATGGCAAAGCGCAGGGCGACCGGCGCGGAATCGGCATCAACCATCACCCGCTTGCCTTGTGACAGGCGCTGGCAGCGTTCGATAAAGGCATCCTGTGGCGCAATCCTGAACGTATTTCTCACGCTCTCGGGTAGCTCGCTGAGCTTATTGTCGTTAACAAACCACTCCACGCTACCGTCACGATCAAGAAGGGCAAAGGAGAGGGGAACAGGACTGGATGGAATGTCAGTGCCACGCACGTTCAATAGCCAGGCGATGTTATCCGGCAGAGTCACGGCCAGATAATCGGCATCGTGTGCGGCCAGCACGGCGGCAACGCGCTGGCGTTTGGCGAGGCTGCTTTCGCCACTGACCTCCACCGGCATTTCTCGAATACGTCCCGCCGGCGCGGCAGGGCGATCGTGCCATAAGGTATCAAACGGCGACTGACTGAGCGGAACCAGTTCACAGGGTGTTGCAGACAGTTGCCCGAACTCCGTATTGGTCATCAGCAGTGCTTCAAACCCAATACGCATGCCAGACCCCACGTTGGCTGTGAGCCATTCGGCCAGCGGTTCATTGTGCAGATGGTGGATTTCAATTTCATCCATATTGACCTGAAGGCGAGCCTGAACCTGATAGCGGCCATCGACAAACAGCAGCGCTGTGTTTTTCAGTATCAGCGCCAGACCTGCGGAGCCATCAAAGCCCGTCAGCCAGGCCAGCTTTTCATCGTACGGCGCGCAATACTCACTCTGCCAGGCATCCGCGCGCGGCACGATCATGCCATCAAGATTGTTTTCCTGTAGCCACCGGCGCAGGGCCGATAAGCGTGATGGGGTGTGCATGGTTATTCCTTGTTCTGGTTAGCGGAATGGCGGCTCGTTGAAGGTACGTAATTTACGGGAATGCAGCCTGTCACCTTCCGCACGCAGCAAATCAATGGCGCGAATGCCGATTTGCAGATGTTCGGAGATTGCCCCTTCATAGAAACGGTTGGCCTGACCCGGAAGCTTAATTTCGCCATGCAGCGGTTTGTCGGAAACGCACAGCAGCGTGCCGTAAGGGACACGGAAGCGATATCCCTGTGCGGCGATGGTGGCGCTTTCCATATCAATCGCGACGGCACGGCTGAGGTTGAAACGCAGCGCGGAGGCGGAGTAACGCAGTTCCCAGTTGCGGTCATCCGTCGTCACTACCGTACCGGTACGCAGACGCTGTTTAACTTCTTCACCCGGCATACCGCTCACCTCTTTGGTGGCGTCATACAGCGCACGCTGCACTTCGGCGATGCTCGGGATAGGAATATCCGGTGGAAGCACAGCGTCAAGCACATGGTCATCACGCAGATAGGCGTGTGCCAGCACGTAGTCGCCAATCAGTTGGCTTTCACGTAGGCCGCCGCAGTGTCCAATCATCAGCCACACGTCCGGGCGCAATACCGCCAGATGGTCGCAGATGGTTTTGGCATTTGACGGACCAACCCCGATGTTAATTAAGGTGATCCCCTGGCCGTCAGCGGTGATCAGGTGCCAGGCAGGCATCTGGTGTTTTTTCCACGCCAGGTCGGAGATGGCCTGCTCGGGTGCCTCGGTTTCCGCGGTGATCCAGATCCCGCCGGCGCAGGACAGCGCGATGTAAGGGCTATCCGGGTCGAGGATCTGGCTACAGCCCCAACGGACAAACTCGTCGACATAGCGGGTGTAGTTGGTAAACAGTACAAAGGGCTGGAAATGGTCGACGGGCGTCCCGGTGTAGTGACGCAGGCGCGCCAGAGAGAAATCCACGCGGCGGGCATCAAAGTGCGACAGCGGTGAAAATTCTGCCGGGTGGTAGATCCCATCCGCCGTCTCATCGCCAATCTGCGACAGCTCGGTGGTCGGGAAATGGCGCGTCAGCCCCGCGCTCATGGAGCGGTCAAGGGTTAATGCCGAACCGTCAATCACATACGGATACGGGATCTCATGCTGTGAAGGTTCAACGGCAATGTGCGCACCGTAATCCTGATACAACAGCGTGAGTTGCTCTTCAAGATAAGGGCGGAACAGTGCAGGGCGGGTGACGGTGGTGCTGTAGCAGCCGGAGTGGGTAAAGCGTGCGTAGGCGCGCGTTTTCGGCGTGTTAGTCGCGCTGCCGTCCCAGGTGACGGAAAGCGATGGATAAACAAAAAGGCCCTTACTTCTGGCCTTTTCGTCGGGGAGTTTCCCTGTTTCGATATACTCACTGATGGCGCTGCGCAGCGCGTTGACGGACTGTTCATACAGTGCATCGAGTTTTTCCAGTGCCTGAGCCGGGGTCAGGCTGGAGCCCTTATTATTCATCTCTGTCTCCTTGTTCCACAGGTGTGCGACTCTACCCGATAGTATGTCACACGCCTGTGAAACAAAAGTGAGATCAGGTGTGGCTCGTCTCTTTCATCAATAGCGCCGTCGCCGCTGACAGCAGGCAACCGGCCAGCAGATAAAGTGCCACACTGTGCCAGTTGCCGCCGGAGAAGGTCACCAGCGCGGCGGCAATAAATGGCGTAAACCCGCCGCCGACCACGCTTGCCACTTGATAGCCTACGCCCGCGCCGCTGTAGCGATAGCTTGCCCCGAACAGTTCGGTAAACATGGGCTGCTGCACGCAGACCACCATATCGTGGGCGATGTTAGCGAGCATGATAGCAAAGAAGACAATCCAGAAGATCGACTGTGCCTCCAGCGCCATGAAGAACGGCCAGGCGCTGAGGGTGCCAATCAGCGCCCCGGTAATATAGACGCGACGGCGACCAAACCTGTCCGCCAGCCAGGCGAAGCTGGGGATAGTCAGGCAGCTGATCCCGCCGACCAGCAGGCCAATGTTCAGGAACAGCTCGCGGGGCAGACCGAGATTTTGCGTTGAATAATTGAGGGCAAACGCGGTCACGATATACATCGTCAGCAGTTCGCACAGGCGCAGGGCAATAATTTTCAGAAAAGCGCCAGGATGCCGGACAAGCGCTTCCATCACCGGCAGCCGTTTTCTGGCAACGGGCGGTTCTTGCCGCTGTTGTTCGAACTCAGCAGATTCTTCCATGCCGTTGCGGATCCACAGGGCAGCGACAACCAGCACGATGCTGAAGATAAACGGAATGCGCCAGCCCCAGCTCAGGAATTGTTCATCGGTGGTGAAGTGGCTCATCAGCGACACCAGCCCGGTGGAGAGCAGCAGACCTACGCCATAGCCCACCTGCACGCCGCTGCTGTAAAACGCTTTCTTGTTTTTTGGGGCACTCTCAACGGATAACAGCGCCGCGCCACCCCATTCGCCGCCTACCGCGAAGCCCTGAATGGCGCGCAGCGTAACCAGAAGCACCGGTGCCCACCAGCCAATGGTGGAAAATGAAGGGAGAACGCCAATCAGCGCGGTGGCGATGCCCATCATCCAGACGGTGAGCATCAGCATGCGTTTGCGACCGAGACGGTCACCGAAGTGGCCGAAGATCACTCCGCCCAGTGGACGAAACAGGAAGCCGACGCCAAAGGTAGCAAACGCGGCGAGCGTACCCATTGCCGGGCTAATCTGGGGGAAGAATTCGCGGTTAAACACCAGCGCGGCAGTAATGCCGTAAAGCAGAAAATCATACCAGTCGACGACGGCACCCGCGAAGCTGCCGAGGGCTGCGCGGCGGGCACGATTGAGCGAAGGTGTCTCCTCGTTGGGATGTGTGGAGGTGAGAGTGGAGTCCATAGTTGTCCTGTCTGCACGTATTTCTAATTATTGGTATAAGAAAAGGTCACTCACATAGCCACCGTCATATAAACGGAACGTATGAGACTACCGCGCCAGGGCGCGTGTGCAAACTGATTTTATTTCCTGATGGGTAATGCAAAGCGGCTACGCTATGCTTAGCAAATCAAGGTGCGACTGAGGAAGGGAATATGTGTCGTATAAATGTGTTGAGTTGTCTTGCTGCATTACTTATCAGCCAGAGCGTTCAGGCGGTAAGTTATCCTTTACCGCCGACAGGCAGTCGGCTGGTGGGCACTTCGCAAACCATTACCGTGCCGGATCACAATACGCTACCGCTCGAAGCGTTTGCCGCGCAATACGGGCAGGGTCTGAGCAATATGCTGGAAGCGAACCCGGGCGTGGATCCTTTTTTGCCTAAATCCGGTACGCAACTGGTGATACCCCAGCAGCTGATTTTGCCTGACACCGTCCGCGAGGGAATTATCGTTAATGCGGCAGAAATGCGCCTCTACTATTACCCACCGGGAAGCAACACTGTTGAAGTGTTACCCATCGGCATTGGTCAGGCCGGGCGCGAAACCCCGCGAAACTGGGTCACAGCGGTAGAACGTAAGCAGGAAGGCCCCACCTGGTCTCCTACGCCGAATACGCGCCGTGCCTATGCGGCAGAGGGGAAAACGCTGCCTGCATTCGTGCCCGCTGGGCCCGATAACCCAATGGGACTGTATGCGATTTATATTGGCAGGCTGTATGCCATTCACGGGACAAACTCCAATTTTGGCATCGGACTGCGGGTGAGCCAGGGGTGTATTCGTCTGCGCAATAACGACATTAAATATCTTTTCGATAACGTCCCGGTAGGCACCCGTGTGCAGCTTATCGATCAGCCCGTTAAAGTGACGACAGAGCCGGACGGCAGCCGCTGGGTTGAGGTGCATGAACCGCTATCACGGAACCGGGCGGAATTTGAATCGACCCGGAAAGTGCCTTTGCCGATATCTGCCTCGCTGCGAACCGAGCTTGTCAACGAGGGGGCGGGCGCGGAACTGGAACGTCGGTCAGGGATGCCGGTTAAGCTCGGCAACTGAGGGCAATTTTACCTGCCGCAGAAAAGCAAAAAGCCTGCTATAAAAGCAGGCTTTTCAAATTTGGCTCCTCTGACTGGACTCGAACCAGTGACATACGGATTAACAGTCCGCCGTTCTACCGACTGAACTACAGAGGAATCGTGTGAACGGGGCGCATATTATCGACGTCAGCCGGCCTTGTCAAAGGGTGGATCAACGCCTTTTGATCGTTTGCTGACAAAATCAGCAAAATGGCGTTTTTGACGCCGGAATGCACCGTAATGGTGCGCACATACCCCTAATGGGGCAGATCATAAACTGCTGTTTCAGTAATAAAACCGCTGCTTATGATTAGCTTTCCTTATTTTCAGCCGCTTAGCGACAAATCAGACCTCTTCGTAAAACTGGCATTCATATTGCAAAACCCTATCAACAATGAAAAGCCAGTACCGGCACAGCATTTCGAACAGGGGGCAAAATGAACTTAAGACGACTGAAATACTTCGTAAAAATCGTCGATATCGGCAGCCTGACTCAAGCGGCGGAAGTGCTGCATATCGCGCAGCCTGCGCTGAGCCAGCAGGTGGCTACTCTGGAAGGCGAGATGGATCAGCAGCTGTTGATCCGCACCAAACGTGGCGTGACGCCAACGGAAGCAGGCAAAATCCTTTATACCCATGCGCGCACCATCCTTCGCCAGTGCGAACAGGCGCAGCTGGCGGTGAATAACGTGGGCCAGACGCTGAGCGGCCACGTATCCATTGGGCTGGCTCCGGGAACGGCCGCGTCCTCTATTACCATGCCGCTGCTGCAGGCCGTCCGCGCAGAGCTGCCAGAAGTGCTGGTTTACCTGCATGAGAACAGCGGTTCTGTGCTGAATGACAAACTTCTTAGCGGCCAACTGGATATGGCGGTGCTGTACGACCGCTCACCGGTGGCCGGGATCACCAGCCAGCCGCTGCTGAAAGAAGATCTCTACCTTGTGGGCACCCGCGACTGTCCGGGGCAGAGCGTCGATCTGACGGTCGTTGCAGAAATGAATCTTTTCCTGCCACGTGACTACAGCGCGGTGCGCGTGCGTGTGGATGAAGCGTTTTCCCTGCGCCGCCTGACGGCAAAAATTATCGGTGAAATTGATTCCATCTCCACGCTAACCGCCGCTATAGCCAGCGGTATGGGTGTGACAGTTCTGCCTGAATCCGCAGCACGTTCGCTGTGCAGCGCGGCAAACGGCTGGATGGCGCGCATCACCACGCCTTCGATGAGCTTACCGCTGTCGCTGAATATGTCCGCGCGCGGATCGCTGTCACCTCAGGCGCAGGCGGTAAAAGAGATTCTGATGTCCCTGGTCAGCAAACCGTCTCTGGAGAACCGTGAGCTGCAGCTGGTGAGTTGATATTCCATAAAAGCATAAGATGCTGGTTTTTATTATTTGTTCTGCAGGTCGGCTGACTCTAACAATAGCGTTATGTCAGATGCGCCGGAGTGAATCGTGAATTTCCAGCAACTTAAAATTATCCGTGAGGCGGCCAGGCGGGACTACAACCTGACCGAGGTCGCCAATATGCTTTATACCTCTCAGTCCGGCGTCAGTCGCCATATCCGCGAGCTGGAAGAAGAACTGGGGATAGAGATTTTTATCCGTCGCGGCAAGCGCCTGCTTGGCATGACGGAGCCGGGAAAAGCCTTGCTGACCATCGCGGAGCGGATCCTCAACGAGGCCAGCAATGTGCGTCGCCTGGCGGATCTCTTTACCAATGACGCCTCGGGCGTCCTCACTATCGCCACCACCCACACCCAGGCGCGTTACAGCTTGCCGCCGGTGATTAAAGCCTTCCGTGAACTTTTCCCTGACGTTCGTCTGGAGCTTATCCAGGGCACACCGCAGGAAATTGAAGTGCTGTTGCAAAACGGTGGGGCAGATATCGGCATTGCCAGTGAACGCCTGAGCAACGATCCGCTGCTGGTGGCTTTCCCGTGGTTTCGCTGGTACCACAGTCTGTTACTTCCCGTCGACCATCCGCTGAATCAGGTTACGCCCCTGACGCTGGAAGATATCGCGAAATGGCCACTGATTACCTACCGGCAGGGTATTACCGGACGCTCGCGCATTGATGAAGCCTTTAACCGCAAAGGCTTAACGCCGGATGTGGTGCTGAGTGCACAGGACTCTGATGTAATCAAAACCTACGTCGAGCTGGGGCTGGGCATTGGTCTGGTGGCGGAACAGTCCGGTGGTGAACGCGAGACGGAGAGCCTGGTACGACTGGATACGCGTCATCTCTTTGATGCCAATACCGTATGGCTCGGCCTGAAGCGTGGACAACTGCAGCGCAACTATGTGTGGCGCTTTATCGAACTCTGCAACGCCGGGCTGTCCGTGGATGAGATTAAACGTCAGGTGATGGAGCCAGAAGAAGTGGCGATTGATTATCAGATTTAAGCCCCTTATAGCACCCGTCCCCGTCGACAAGAAGCACAAGCCTGCAATTAAAGCAGGCTTTTTTATTGAAACCGTTTAATTTCCTGACCGCTTGTTCTCAAGAATACCCAGATGAATAACGATACCTTGTGACGTCATAAGATTGTTTTATATTGAAATGTTTCTCATATTTTCCATTGGGTTACATATAAGAATAAATAAAAAAATATGAATCTTTTAGATGAGGATAATATTCGCGTGCGGCAAAAAAAGGGGCTGAAAAGCCCCATAACACGCCGAGCGAAGCGTTAACTAAAAGGGTACTTTTTAAATGCCGCCTGGTTTTCGAAAACGTCGGCCACCGCCTGAATTCTTTTAAAATCCCCGGCGTTAACGACGTGAGGGATCATTGACTGAATAAATGTCCAGATAACCGTACTGGTAACAGCAACCTGATCGGCCACCGCGTTTTCCGGGCGTGCTTCCAGCAGCGCGTTCCATTCCCGACAGGCAGCCAGCAGCTGGACGGTAATACGTTCTATCCACGGATTATGTTGTTTCTCCGCCGGGCGCAGATTGTGTTCGTACACATTTTGCACAGCTTTCTCCGCGGCGGCGAGGATAAAGCCCAGCGTCTGGAGATCGTTCGCCAGTGCATCCGGCGTCACGGGCAGGAGTCTCCGTTCAGGCGCGGCCTGAGCCTCAAAATAATTCAGTATGAGAGACGAGTCCATCAGATGTGTTCCATTCTCCAGAACCAGCGTTGGCGCTTTTACCGCAGGGTTAATCCGGGAAAATTCCTCAAACGTGCTGAATACGGACAACGGCTGGCTTTCAAACGCAACGCCATAAAGTTCCAGGGAGACCGCCACGCGGCGTACATAAGGAGAATCCATCATGCCAATCAGCTTTATCATGATTCCCGTTTTCCTGTCTGTGTGAAAAAACGCTTCATTGAAGATGATAAACAGACATTACAATAAATTCGTTATGGCGAATATCATCAGTATCTTACGGCCTAAGTTAGTATTACTGACAGATTGGCCGGTTAGCGTTTATCAGATTCAGTGTATGAGGGCGTGGTTTCATGTCGGATTTTCCACCTATCGCAAGTTTGCGTAGTTTTGAAGCTGTGGCTCGCCTTGGCAGCGTAACGCTTGCGGCGAAAGAGCTTCACGTTACCCATTCCGCCATCAGCCAGCAGATTAAAGTGCTGGAGGAAATGGTGGGGGTGAAGCTGTTTATCCGTTATGGGCGAGGGGTGCAGATCAACGAAGAGGGGCGTCTCTACGCGTTACAGGTGCGCGAAGCACTGAATCATATCGCAGATGCCACCCGGTTAGTGCAGGTGAAACCGAGAATACTGGAACTGACGCTGGCGATGGTGCCGTCTTTTGGTTGTCACTGGTTGTTGCCGCGTCTGGAGCGGTTTCGGGAAAAATATCCACACATCACGCTGCGGATCCAGGCCAGTCTGACGATCACCCGCATGCAGCAGGAAGGGATAGATGTGGCGATACGCATGGGGAAAGGTAATTGGGAAGGAAGCAACTGCCATTATCTTTTTTCAGATGAACTGATTGTGGTTGCAGCACCCGGTTATAACGGCGGCGTCCTCCCGGCAACGCCAGCTGAGGTGGCGAAGAGTAAAATCATATTCTCCATGGAGTCGTGGAAAACCTGGTGTTTCAATGCGGGACTGGAAAAAGATATTGTGCCCGGCGGGTTATGCATTAACGACTCAAATTTAGTCCTTGAGGCTGTCAGACTCGGTAAAGGTATCGCGCTGGAGCGTCGCTCTCTGGTACAGGATGCCATCACCCGGGGCGAGCTGGTCCAGCTTACCTCTTTCACTGCACCTTATCCCTGGCCTTACTGGCTGGTGACATCGCAGTTAAGGGAAGCGAAACCGGAGGTGGCTCTCTTTAGTGAGTGGCTGGATGAGGAAGTGGCGACCTGGCGTCAGGTGACAGGGGCTGTGGAAAGTAACGGCTAACAGAAAGGCAAAAAGCCTGCTTTAAAAGCAGGCTTTTCAAATTTGGCTCCTCTGACTGGACTCGAACCAGTGACATACGGATTAACAGTCCGCCGTTCTACCGACTGAACTACAGAGGAATCGTGTGAACGAGGCGCATAGTATCGACCTCAGTCCGTCTTGTCAAAGGGGGAAAACGCACTTTTCGTTCGTTTGCCGACAATTTCAGCAAATCGCTGATTTTATAGCAAATTTGTGCTGAAATTACACAGCAAATTGCGCCGCCCGCAGGCGGCGCGCAGGATTAGAACAGTACGGAGTAGTTCAGACCAAACGTACGGCCACGGCCTTTATAAGTATACAGACCTGGTGCACCGTAGGTTGGGCTATACAGCCCCGGCGCACGCTGACCCCAGGCGGTGGTGTAGTCTTTGTCCAGCACGTTTTCCACGCTGAAGCTCACTTTACCCACCGGCAGGTCGTAGCTGCCCAGGAAGTCGACCGTGTTATAGCCATCGATCTTCTTACCGTCGGCATCTGACACGTCAAAGGTCTGAGTACTCTGCACGCGCAGGGTCCAGTCGCCCGGTGCCCAGTTGACCCAGGCGCTGGCTTTCGACGGGCTGGCGCTGTCTACCGTCAGCTTCTCCCATTTGCCGTTTTCGCGGGTTTCAGACTTAATGGCGTTAAAGTTCGCGCCCGTGCTCCAGTCGCTGTCGGTGAAGAAATAGTCCACCTGGCCTTCAATCCCGTAGATACGACGTTTGTCGTCTTCCAGGTTGATGGTCATGTCCGTTTTGTTGATGGTGATGGTTTTGTCCGAGAGCGAGTAATACGCCGCAACCTGCGTGCGCAGGTTATCGCCGGTGTAGCGCCAGCCCAGCTCATACGCGTTAACCTTAATGCCGTCCAGCGTCGAGTCGTTAACGTTCACGCTGTTCAGCAGGCGATAGTGCCCGTCGACAAGCTGGTAGGTACCGGAGCCGTAGTACTTCGCCAGGTCCGGAATTTCGAAGCCCTGGGAGAAGTTAAACCACAGCTGCTGCTGTTCGGTCAGACGGCCAAGGATCCCGGCGTTGAACAGGAAATTGTTGTAATTGGTTTTCCCGCCCGGTACCGCATCAGCCGATGTGGCTTTCCCGTTAGCGATGGCCTGTTGCTGGGTATAACCAACGAAGTCATCCACCTTGTTTTCGGTGTACTGATAGCGCACGCCGCCGCTCAGGGTAATGGCATCAATGTCGTAGCTGGCCTGCAGGAACGGGGCGAGGTTGGTAATGCTGTAACCCGGGTAACGGCCCACGTTATAGGCGTTCTCCAGATCCATACCGCCGCTTGCTGCCGCTTTGTCCAGATTGAAGAACTGCTGGTTAGCGTCGAAGGTTTCGTGGTCAGCATCCACACCCCAGGTCAGCGTTAAATCATCCATCGGTTTGCTGTTCAGCGTCAGCTTGCCGCCGTAAAAATCGGTTTTCTGCTGCGACGCACCGATGCTGCTCACCACGCCTTTGGTC
This sequence comes from Enterobacter sp. MEB024, assembly GCF_030209635.1. Taxonomy (NCBI): domain Bacteria; kingdom Pseudomonadati; phylum Pseudomonadota; class Gammaproteobacteria; order Enterobacterales; family Enterobacteriaceae; genus Enterobacter; species Enterobacter sp. MEB024. The sequence continues at coordinate 344,067 of NZ_JARVRQ010000003.1, forward strand.
AGTGTCGGGAACGGGTAGTAGGTCAGGCTTTCGTCACGATAGTAAATCTGTGCGACCAGATCCTGGCCCCAGAAATCGGTGTTGGAATACTGCAGGTTAATCAGATGCCGCTCTGTGCCCGGCAGGCGGTCAGAGTTCAGGTTGCCTTTATTGTAGGCTTTGGCATCACCCGTAACCGCGGAGAAGTTTTCCCCGAGGAACAGGCCGTGCTTCCCGTCGGACTCGCTCTTGTAGTATTGCGTCGTAAGCTGCAGCTGCTGGTGATCGTCGATGTTGAGGGTGCCTGTTCCCATCACATCCAGACGGTCGGAATATTGTAATCCGGTCTGGGTGTTATCAATAATCACCTCGTTGCCTTTGCCGTCGTACCAGCCGCCGTAGCGCTGATACGATACTGACAACCGGCCAGAGGCATTGTCGTTGCCGCCGCTCACCGCGGCTGACACGTTCTCATCGTGATCGTTATGGCTGTTAAAGCCACTCTTTGCTCCGGTCTGGAACTCCACTTCGGTATCAGGCTGGCCTTTTTTGGTCACGATATTCACCAAACCGCCGGTGCTGCCGCCGCCGTAGAGGGACGTGGCGCCGGAGATCACTTCGATACGGTCAATGTTGAACGGATCGATGGAGTCGAGCTGGCGGCTGTCGCTGCGGGAGGAGTTCAGGCGCACGCCGTCCACCATCACCATCATCGAGCGGCCGCGCAGGTTCATACCGTAGTTGGTGCGGCCCTGGCTGCTGACGTCCATGCCCGGGATCAACTGCGCCAGGACTTCTTTAATCTCTTTTCCACCCTGAACCTGCTGTTCAATCTCAGCACGCTCAATAACCCAGGTAGTCTGCGCCATCTCCGCCACGCTGCGGTGCGCGCGGCTGGCGGAGACAACAATATTTTCTTCCTTTTGTTCTTCCGCCCACGCAGAGGTAGAAAGCATTGCAAGCAAGCAAGGATTTAAAACCCAAAGATGAGAACGTTTCATTGTTATGTAGTTCCTGAATGTGTGTGTCAGTACTCGGTGGTTCTTGCTAAAGATTGATAAACCTGGCTGCTGTCCGGGCGGGGAGTGCTACGCCAGTGGATCACGCCAGGGGTAGTGGCCAGCTCAAACGGCTCGTCGTCGTGCGCGCGATTCAGAATACGCGCGGCGCGCCAGGCCATCAGGCTGAGCTGGGGTTCGGCAATGCCAAGACGGTGCATCCCGGCATTCACGGCGAACAGGCGGTTGCTCTGCGGACCGTCCCATTCAAGGGTGAAATCATTGTTGATGCAGAAGGTTTCGTCGGCGTCCAGACGCAGGCGATGGGAGAGCGGTGCCAGAAACGCAGGCTGCACGGTGCGATAGCCGGTCGCGAAAATCACCACGTCGGTATCGAGTTGTTCACGGCCGCCGTCAAGGTGATGCTGTAACGTCAGGCGCTTGCCGTTCTCCTGCTGCGCGATCGCGGTGACCGAGCGAGAGGGCAGGAGGTGTGCCCACGGTTTTTCCCGCAGCACTTCGAAGCGGTGATACATGGCGCGATAAATCGCCAGCAGAGACTCCGTGGTGATGCCGTCGGAGGTCATCTTCTGCTCGTGCAGCATCTGACGACGCGCCTCTTCGCCAAGCGTGGAGAAGCTGTCTACATATTCCGGTGTGAAATACTCGTTGGCGAAAGCCGCTTCATCCAGCGCGTTATAATTGTTGCGTCGGGAAACCCAGTTCAGGCTCAGTGGCTGACCCCACTCCCCGCGGAAGATATTCAGAAACAGATCCGCACCACTCTGACCTCCGCCGACGACGGTGACGCGCTTGCCCGCTAAGTCCGGCGTGCGCAGCATCATCTCGCTGGCGTGGAAGCAGCTGTCATCCTGCGCCGGAGCGCAGTCAGGCAGGTTAATCTGTTTGCCAATTCCCACGCAGACGTTACGCGCCAGGAAGCGATCGCGCTGAGTCACCACGTCGAACAGACCGTTTTTTTCATCAAAACTGACCTGCTGTACCTGCTGGCTGAAGGACAGGTTAGTGAGATTTTCCGCGGCCCAGCACAGGTAATCGGCAAACTCTTCGCGAGAAACGGTACGCTGCTCGGTGGTCAGAAAACGATAGAACTTTTTACGCTGCACCAGATAGTTAAGAAAACTGTGGCGATTGGTGGGCTCCACGGCGCTCACCAGATCTTTCAGGAAGCTGGTTTGCATATGGCAGTCCGGTACCATCATGCCAGGGTGCCAGGAGAAATGCGGCTTGCGTTCAAGAAACAGCGAACTAAAACCGTCCAGTCCCTCAGCCAGTGCGGCGATGCTGAGGTTAAACGGGCCAATACCAATGCCGATGAAATCATACGTTTTCATTGCGCTGACTCCTGGGAGACCAGAAAAAGAGGGTTATCAAGATCGGTGACATAGTTCGGCAACATGCGGCTGCCGCCATCGTGTTCGGAGAAGGTCAGTTTGACCGGGTTGAGGATCACGCGAATAATTTGCGGCTTAAACAGATCAAACTTCGCGAAGCGTTCGGCGAGATCGGGATGCGCGGCCATATAGCGGTGCAATACCTCGGCCAGGATCTGGTAGAAACGGGTTTCGCTGACGCCGCTTTGCAGGGTAAGGCGTGAAATAAACCGCAGCACCGTGACAAAGTTACCGGTTTGCAGATCGTGAATGATGTAATCCGCACTCAGGCGCGCCGTGACGGACTTCACCTGTTCAGGCAGGCTTGCTGCCTGCGGGAAATCTTCATCCACCAGGCGCATGTCCCCCTGGAAATCTTTCAGCAGGATGCGTTGCGGGATGGCGTCTTTCATCACCAGCGTCACGTTCTGGCCGTGGGCGATAAGCGCCACGCCGTAGCGGCAGAGCAGGTGATAGAAGGGGATGACCGTCGCGTCAAAGAGCTTTTCCAGCCAGGCTTCAGCGGTCAAACCGGATTGGGCGATCCATGCGTCAATCAAGGGGCGTCCGGCGTTATCGCTCTCCATCAACGCAGCCATCAGCACCGCTTCTTCACCCTGCTGAAGATAACAGGACGGATTTTCGCGCCAGATAACCCCCAGCATCTCCTGATAACGGTAAGGCGCTTTCGGCAGCGCGGCGTAACCCGGGTGGGAAAGATACCCGGCCGCGGGCTCGCCAAGCACCTGCGCGCCACAGCGAATAAGCGTGGCATCGCTGGCGAACTGCTGCTGTAACCAGCGTGAGGCCAGCGGGCCAGCGGCAATGTACTTACCCGGAATACCGCGATAGCAGGAGGTGTTGTAAATGGTCAGCGGCAGCTTGATGTCAAACGGCGCGCGGCGGCTGGCATTGGTGAGGGTACGCAACGATTGTTGCGCCAGGTACTCGTCGCCAAACTCGCCCAGCTCAACCATTTCGCCGCGCGCGAGTTGCGCCAGGAAATGGACAGCAATCTTTTGTTGCCACTGCCACGGATGCAGCGGCACGGGCAGCCAGTTATCATCAAGATCCAGCGCCTGCCAGCGGGCATCAAACCGGGCGCGCTCGGCGTTATCCATGGCGCTCGCCAGCAGAGTATTGATATCGCAATCAACATCGCTGCTCCAGACCAGGTGCGCACGTTGCACGGCGACCCAGTGCAGGCGAAAACGGCCACGGTATTCCGGGGCATACTGGCGTAGCGCATCCAGCCCCCAGCCACGGCGTCCCTTGTTAAAGATAAACTTAGGATGGCCGCTCATCAGGCACTGTAATTCGTCCGGGTCGAGATGAATGAGCGCGTCAGCATCCAGCGTTTCGCGCGCCTGTAACAGCTGAATATCACCCCGCAGCGTGGCATAGAGATCTTCCAGATGCTCCGCGGTCTGCGCGTCGCTCATCTCCAGTACCGTCGCAAGCTGCAGCAGTGCAGTTTCTGCGTCCACTGCGTTACCGCTGACGGTGGTCAGGCTCTCGGGGTCGATATGCAGCCAGCCCCAGATCCCGCGCGTGGCCTGGAACTGCCAGGTCTCCGCGCCCATGGTGATTTGCCATCGATTGTCTGCCAGCTGCCGGGCGCTCAGGGTGCGTTCATATTCCAGCTCGGCGAGGATCTTCGCCACCATGTCGCGGTTCACTTTCTGCCAGTACACGTTCACAGTCCCACCTCGCTGAAGAAGCGGTGACGCTGGTTCATGATGAGGCGCGAGCGTTTATGTGGGAAGTCGAACTCTTTTACGGTCTCGAAACCGGCAGACGAAAGATGGCGGAACAGGCGCTGGTTGTCGAAACGCGGCTCGGCAACGATGCGTGTTGTGCGTGGCTCATCCAGCCACAGATAATGGCTCAGACCGCGCAGCCAACTGCGGATATACTGCGCGCCGCGCCAGTTTTCTTCCCCAACCAGCATGTGCAGGCCGCGGTCAAACGGCTGCCAGCGATAGTGACGACCAATACGGTCTTCCGCCGCCCAGTAAATTTCAAAGTAGCCGAACGGCTGGTCATCAAAGCAGCCGATAAGCGGATAACAATAGGTCGAGTCGAGCTGACGGCGCAGGTAATTTTCCTGCTCCGCCTGCGGGCCGGCCATCTCCCAGAAGGCGTTAACGCGCGGGGTGTTCATCCAGCGGGTGAAACGTTCGCCGTCCTGCGCCACATCGGCCACGCGGAAACTCAGGGTGCGTTTAATCTGCGGGTCGTAACGGCGATAGACTTCGCCTTGCGGACGGTGAGGGCGTAGCGGGAAGTAAAGCTGACGGCTTTCATCGAACTGCATGCCGCCGTGGTTCTGGGGCCGTTCTCCCTGCAGCCACAGAGGCAACTGCCAGAACGTTTCGCGCGCCAGATAATCCCCGCTGGCAAGCGTAAACAGCGCCTGCGCCTGCGGTTCATCCTGCCAGGCAGACCAGGGGAGCGTGACGCCGGTCAGTGCCGGTGCGGCGATGAACAGCTGATCCAGCGCGTTGACTAACCAGCCTTCCGGGATACCACTCACGCGCTCAAGCACTGCGCTGCCGTCGAGACCTAACGTCAGGGGCAGAGTGTTCTCCGTTGCGGTGCAGCGAAAGCCATAGCCAGAATGGACGATATTCGCGTTTGCCATCACGCCTTCTCCTTGTAAAACGGGTTGCTAAAGTCGAAATAGATCACTGCCGGATCGGCGATGGTGTTTTCGTTGCGATCGTGCAGGTAGCAGAAAAAGTTGCCTTTACAGTTCCAGGTTGGGCTGTCGAGCACGTAGTCGAGGCAGCGGGTCTGTTTCGCTGTTTTGCGTAATTCGGCCAGTGCGTCACGCACCTGCGCCATCAGGCTCTCTTCGCTGTCGAAACCGGCGGCGGCGAGGGCGGCAGTCACGGCAAGCGTTGAGTTCAGCAGCAGGTAGTAGGGGAAGTAGCGCAGCAGCTGGCTTTCGCCAAAACGGTTTTCCACATCATGTTCACCCGCCTCTTTTAGCCATTCATTGGCCCCTTCAGTCCAGGCGCTGCCCTGACAATCGCGGTAGATCAGCCCGACGGGGAAATCCTGCTGCATCTCAACGAGGATATTTTGCTGGTGCGCCAGCAGAACCAGGCCGTAATCCGCTTCCGCGCTAAACAGCGGAAGTAAAACGCGATCGCAATACGCCTGCACCCAGCAGCGCGCAGCCTCGGCAAGGGGTAAATCCAGGCGATGGCTCAGACGACGTACCGCCGCAACCAGCAGACTGTCACCTCCGTCCGGTGCCGCCTGCGTCAGGCTCACCAGTACGTTGGTCTGGCTCTCTGGCGTCTCGAACAGCAGGTTCACGCGCAGGGCCATCAGGCTCTCTTCCTGGATGACGCCATTTTCATCACGCAGCCCCGCCCAGCCGTCTTCCTGCATAACACGCAGGGTCGGGTAGCGTGCCTGTAAGGTCTGCCAGCGCGCTGTCTTAGCCAGACGCGCCAGGCGCATACCGCGTTTAACCTCTTTCACCGACAGCGTGCGCACGGAGTTGGTCAGGCGCACGCTGAGGGAAAACTTGATCATGTCGCTGTTGGTTTCGCTGTAGAGCGAGCGCGAGGAGCTGGTGGGCAGCCACTGCGCGCCCGCTTCGCCCAAATCCTGCAGGTCGCCGTTAGCCACAAGACGCTGGCACCAGGCCTGACCCAGCAGATGCTCGGCCTGCCACGGATGCATCGGCAGCAGCCAGCAGGTATCGGTGAAGTGACCGAGGAGCTCAGGGGCACTCTGCGCTGCGAAGCGCAGCAGGCGTTCGCGAAGAGAGACGGCCAGGCTGTCGCCGGCAATCAATTCACGCTTAACCGCAAACCAGCGCAGCGGGAAGCGGGAGGCAAAATCAGGCAAATAACGGCGCGCTTCACTTTCGTTAAACGGCTCGTGAGATTTGGGGGCCGGGTGAAACGCATGGCCCACCAGCAGCGCCTGTTCTGCTTGCGCAAAATTCAGCGGTTTGTCACGCAGGGTTGCCCAGTTGTGGCGCAAATCGATGGCCTGCCAGGTGTGGGCATGGCTTTCAAGGGCGCGTTGCTTAAAGCGAGCCAGCGTTTCGGTATCGAGTGAGCCTTTAACTGAAGGTTTTTCCAGAATTAAGTCAATCAGTTGCGTGAAAGTGACGGCGTCACCGCTGTCGCTGTCGCGCTGGATAAGCGTCGCCGGAAAGTGATACTGATGATGCTGAGTCGGAGAGAAATAGCGTACCGGAACCCGAATGGCCTGGGTTGAAGAGAGCGGAATATGAATCTGCGATAGCTCATCCGCAACGGTAGCGGGGAGATAGCGCCAGTCCTTCGTTTCACGCAACAGGGCGTTCAAAAAACACTGGGCCGCAACGTCTGTACCGGCGGAGCGGGGCAGAGTACGCATAGGTGTACCTCATTCCATGATTGATAATAATTATCGTTATGATATGCATTCTGTTTACAGTCGCAACTATTTTTGCAATATTTGTTTTCATAAACTTCATGATTTCCACACATTTATTGACACTATGTTCACATTCTCATGCGCACTTACCCTGAAACACTGACGGAAAACCTCACCCCGAAAGCGAACTGGCCACTGGCGTTATGCGCCGGATTGTTAGGTATTGGGCAAAACGGTTTGCTGGTCATGCTGCCGCAACTGGTCACCCTGACCGGGTTATCGCTCTCCGTCTGGGCGGGGCTGTTAATGTTCGGCTCCATGCTCTTTTTACCCGCATCGCCCTGGTGGGGGCGTCAGAGCGAGCGACACGGCTGTAAGGTCGTGATGCTGGCCTCGCTAAGTGGCTATCTGGCGAGTTTCGTCGTGATGGCGCTGGTGGTCTGGGCGATGGCAAGCGGGATGATGAGTGCTGTCTGGGGGCTGGCGGGCCTGATCCTCTCGCGCACGCTGTACGGCCTGACCGTCTCAGGGCTGGTGCCAGCGGCTCAGACATGGGCCATTCAGCGCGCGGGTCTGGATAAACGCATGGCCGCGCTGGCGACCATTAGCTCCGGCCTCAGCTGCGGTCGTCTGCTGGGGCCGCCGCTGGCGGCGATGATGCTTAGCGTCAATCCGGTGGCACCCCTCTGGTTGATGGCGATTGCACCGTTTATTGCTCTCCTGCTGGTCCTTCGAGAGGTCGCCGAACCGCCGCTGCCGCCTGTCGCGCATCAGGCAACGCATGTGCAGGTTTCAATGCTGCCGTACCTTGTGCTGGCGTTGCTTCTGGCCGCACTGGTGAGCCTGATGCAGCTTGGCCTGTCACCGCATCTCAGCCCTCTGCTGGACGGTAACCCGCGAGAGGTGAGTCATCATGTCGCGCTGCTGCTGAGTCTGGCCGCGCTGGCAACCCTCGCTGCGCAATTTCTGGTGGTCCGTCCGCAGCATTTCAGCCCGGTGACATTGCTCTGCCTGGCCGCGGTACTGATGGTGACGGGACTGGGGCTAATGTGTATTGCCGGTCTGGTGTTGTTCTACGTGGGGATTGTCATGACGTCGCTGGGAGCCGCCATGGCGACGCCGGGATACCAGCTGCTGCTGAATGAACGGCTGACCACCGGAAAAGGGGCGGGAGTGATTGCCACCAGCCACACGCTGGGTTACGGCCTGAGTGCGCTGCTGGTGCCTGTCGTCACGCGTTTATTCGGCGAGGTATTTTTAACGCAGGCCGCCTGGGTGATGGCGCTGATGTTTCTGGTGATGAGCCTATGGGTACGGGCGGTCAATCGTACCCATGTCGACCCGTCTTAATGGAGCTGGTGAGATGAATTGCCGGCAGGATCCTCATTTTGCCGCAGACGCAGCAGAGGGTCTTGCTGATAAAACTGACAGAACCGTTGCCACAGGGCCGGGAAACGGGGGGCGAAAAGCTCAGGCGCGCTAAAGAAATATTCTGACAGCACCGCAAAGCACTCCGCAGGATCGGTTGCCGCATAGGCATCGATGCTGGCGGCACTTTCGCCCACCAGATCTATCTCATCCTGGATATTATCCATTGCCGCATGCAGATCGTGTTCCCAACCTGCAACCTCACGAAGCGGGATCAGCGGTACACCGCTGGCACGATCGCCGTTGCGGGTATCCAGCTTATGCGCCACTTCGTGAATGATCAGGTTAAAGCCTGATGCGTCGAAGGAGTCCTGAATATCAAGCCAGTTCAGGATGATCGGTCCTTGCTGCCAGCTTTGCCCGGACTGCACCACCCGCTGGTTATGCACCAGGCCGAAATCGTCCTGCCATTCATCGTCCACCACAAACGGTGCTGGGTAGATGAGCACTTCATGGAAGCCATCCAGCCACTCAATACCGAGTTCCAGTACCGGCAGACAGAAAAGCAGGGCGATACGCGCGTTTTTCAGGGGATCCAGCTCGAAGCCCTGCAGCGGAACCAGACGTTTTTGCTGCAAAAAGCGATCCGCCAGTTGAACCAGTTTTGATTGTTCATCCGGCTGAAGATTAGCCAGAACAGGGATCGCCAGCGCTTCATCCCACGGCAGCGCCATATTTCGGCCAGCGTCATTCGTTTTCCAGGGCCACTTAATCATCGCTTTGCTCGCAAACTCGTCACTTGAACAAAAGGGGAAGGTAAGGTTCTGTTAAAATGCCAGACATTCGGTCATTGCTTCAATTCCAGCCTCGATAAACTATCACTTCGTACGTAACGGTGGATAGCGGTTTGCTGGTATCACCTTCATTTTGTGAACTCAGTCGAAGCCTAATCTTATGACACTTACCCCATTAAGTTCAGCGTGAAAACCAACTCCTTAAGGAATTTCGGCGCTTCACCGGTTGCGGCAGGACAATAAGCCGCTATTATTTTTGACTTTCGTTCGTATTGCCAGACAGGACATTCAGACGCTATGCCCGTAAATTTTGACCTTAACGATCTTTATGCTTTCAGAGCGTTAGTGGAATACGGCAACTTTCGGGTTGCTGCTGAATCTATCTGTTTGTCCCCGTCAGCACTGAGCCGCAGGATTGAAAAACTGGAAGCGGCGCTGGGAGCGAAGCTGTTTGACCGGACCACCCGCCACGTGGCTCTGACACTGTACGGGCAGAACTTTGCTGAACGTTCAGCGCAGTTGCTCGATAACGTTGAGTCCATGCTGGCTGATATTGATAAAGTGAGTGAAGAGCGGACCGGGCTGATTACCGTCGCTACGGTACCGTCTGCGGCCTATTACTTTATGCCGGATGTCATTCGTCGCTTTCAGTCCCGTTATCCGCGTGTCCGGATTAAGCTCATCGACAGCAGCGCGGGGAATGTCATTGACGCGGTTGCCCGTAGCCAGGCGGATTTCGGGATCTGTTTCGCCGGGAGTTTGCCCTCTGAAATCGAGTTTTTCCCCCTTGTGGAAGATAGCTATGTCGCCGCGTGCAGGCGCGATCACCCTCTGGCAAAAAAGACTCACCTGACGTGGCAGGCGTTTTATCAGCAGGACTATATCATCCTCGACAAAACGTCAGGCAACCGTAACCTGCTCGACCGGATGCTGGGGGATATCGTGCCTGCGCGTCCCAGCGTTTGCGAAACGCGCCATGTGACCACGATGCTCGGTATGGTAGAGGCGGGCATCGGCATTGCTGCCGTGCCCGCCATGTCGATGCCGACGTCAGAGCACTCGCTACTGACGTCTGTCCCGCTCGTGGCACCGGAGGTGAAACGCACTGTGGGGCTGATTCGACGCCGGGGGCGTATCCAGTCTTACATTGCGGCTGAACTGGAAAAACACATTACTGAGCAGTACCGCGGGACGTGACGGGGCTCATCCCCGTGTCGCGAATCACGGCGCTGGACTGTGTCGAGGAAAGGTAATCCAGCAGCGCTTTCCCTTCGCCAGGATGGTCGGCGTGGCGGGTGACGGCGCCAGCAAAGCGGGTGATGTATTGCAGGTTGTCCGGGAGTTTGCCAATAAACGTCACTCCCGGAATCGGCAGCAGTTCGCTGACCTGCTGGAAACCTACCGCGTATTTCCCTTTCGCCACTTCTTCGGCGACGGGAATGCGCTCAACCTTCGTTGCTTTACCCATCACCTCTTTTTCAATCCCCAGCGTTTTGAACAGCGTCTGGCTGACGTATCTGCCGCTGGCGCTGTCGGAGTAGGCGATGGACTCCGCCTGAAGCAGCGTATGGCGAAGTTTCGCCTCGTTACTGATATCCGGGACGTCAGCGCCTTTTTTTACCACCATACCGACAGGGGAGTCCGCAAGTTCCGTGCGTGAGCCTGGCTGAGTCAGGTTGTCCTTTTCAAGTGTTGCCAGCGCATCGCCCACCATGATCACCACGTCGGCTTTTTCCCCGCGCGCAAGCCGGTTAGGAATTGCCTGCGGAGTCGTTCCCATAGACGGGCCGGGAATGAGCACAATGTTATCGCCGGTCTGGCGTTCATATTCCGGTGCCAGCTTTTCAAGGGCGGCTTTAAAACCGCCTGAGATCATGACCGTCACCTCTTTCGCTGAGGCACTGAAGCTCAGGACGGTCAGTATCAACGCGCTGGTGGTCAGTCGAGGAATCAGTCTCATGCCGCCCCCTCTGATTTCACGGTATTTTGCAGCGTCACTGCACGACGACGGTACAGGTAAAGTGTTGCCAGCAGGGCGCACACCGCGGCGAAACTCATCCAGTAGCCGGGAGAGGCTTTATCCCCGGTATATTCTATCAGCGCGGTAGACATTACCGGCGTGAACCCCCCAAATACCGCCGTTGCCAGACTGTAGGCCAGAGAGAACCCCGCCACGCGAACTTCAGAAGGCATGATCTCCGTGAGCGCCGGGATCATCGCACCGTTGTACAGGCCATAGAGGAAAGAGAGCCACAGCAGGACGCTCAGCATCATTGAGAAGCTCGGTGCCTGCGCCAGCAGCGTCAGTGCCGGGTAGCTCGTCGCCAGAGCCAGCAGCGTCATGGCGATAAGCACCGGTTTACGCCCAAAGCGGTCCGACAGCGCACCGCCTATCGGCAGCCAGATAAAGTTGGAAATTGCCACCAGAAGCGTGACCAGCAGGCTGTCCGAGGCGCTGAGCATCAGCACTTTTTTCCCGAAAGTCGGCGCGTAAACGGTGATCAGATAAAAGGCCGTGGTGGTCATTGCCACCATCAGCATGCCGGCAATGACCACCTGCCAGTTACCGAGCAGGGTTTTAAAGACCTGATGCATCTCCAGATGATGGCGGCGTGCATTGAACTCCTCTGTCTCCTCCAGCTTGCGGCGCAGGAAAAAGATAAACGGTACGATTAAGCAGCCGACCAGGAACGGGATACGCCAGCCCCATTCACGAATGGCGCTCTCTGCCATCAGCGCATTCAGCGCAAAACCCATGGCTGCCGCAACCATAATAGCGACCTGCTGGCTGCCGGACTGCCAGCTGGTGTAAAAACCTTTGCGGCCGGGCGTGGCAATTTCTGCCAGATAGACCGATACGCCACCCAGCTCCGCTCCGGCAGAAAACCCCTGCAACAGTCGGCCAGTCAGAACCAGTAACGGTGCCCACAGACCTATGCTGTGATAAGACGGAATAAGCACGATCAGGAAGGTACCCGCCGCCATAATCGACAGGGTCACGATGAGTCCTTTTCTGCGCCCAACCTTGTCGATATAGGCACCCAGTACGATTGCCCCGATGGGGCGCATTAAAAATCCTGCGCCGAAGACGGCAAACGTCATCATCAGGGAAGCAAATTCACTGCTCGCCGGGAAAAAGGTATGCGCGATGTAGGTCGCATAAAAGCCGAAGAGAAAGAAGTCGAATTGCTCGAGAAAGTTGCCGGACGTAACGCGAAGTATCGCGCCCGCTTTCGAGCGAACGGTTGCAGGTGAGGTTGAGGAAAACATGGTTATCTCCAGTTTATTGTTGACGTTTTGCTCGTCTGTTTCTGAAAACTGGATCAAGAACCCCAAATTTATAAGCGCAATTAATACATGGACTGATGCATTTAACGCATCAATAGCGCGTGGTCGATCGGGAGTGATTGTCGTAACAACAACTTAACAATTAATTGATTTTTTATTCACCAGGTTGGGTAAGTCACTGATATTGCCGTTTTGTGACATCGCGCAGAGGCACCTTTGTTTGCAGAGAAGACAAAAGCCAGGCGATGCCTGGCTGTTAACGATGACTCACCGCGACTTACCGCAACGCGTTGGCAATCGCACTGAACATCAGTGAGGCTTCCAGCGGCTGTGCGCTAAACGACGGTTCGGCCTGCGGCCAGGTGGACCACTGAACGATCACCAGATTTTCCGCCTGGTTTACCATGATCATCTGCCCAAAAATGCCCAGCGCCCAGAGCGAGCCTTTCAGCGACTCATTCGCCGCGGGCACCACCTTCGTGGCCGTGACGGGCACTTCGTTGTTCCACCACTGATAGCCGTACAAGCCGGTCGGGTGTGCGTCAGAGACAGAGCCATCAGCCTGCGTCCAGCGTGAGGCGTCTTTCACCCAGTTGTCGGGCAGGATCTGTTTGCCGTTCGGTAGTGTGCCGTTATGCAGGATAAACTCCCCGAAGCGTCCCCAGTCTTCCAGCGTGGCGTTAAAGCCATGCGCGCCGACATCATGCTGACCTTTACGGTAGGCATGCCATACACCGTCGCTCGCCATGCCGTACGGCTGCCAGATGCTCTTCTCAAGATAGGCGGCCAGGGTCATGCCCGTTGCACGCTCAAGCACGTCACCCAACAGCCAGGCGCCACCGGAGGAGTAAGACCAGTGCTGGCCTGCCGGGTGTTCGCGTTTCAGCCCGGACACCAGCTTACGCACGCAGTCATAGGTGCCTGGTTTCGCTTCACACTCGGTGAGCTGCGCGAAATCGGAGGCGGGATTAGTGTAGTCTTCGTTCCATGCCACGCCGGAGGTGTGGGTGATCAGCTGTTTTAACGTCACGCCGTCCCAGGCGGTGCCTTTCAGGTCTGGCTCGTATTGCGTGACCAGGTCGTCGAGTGAGCGAATTTTTCCCTCTTTGAGAGCCACGCCAACCAGCGTTGAGACCACGGATTTCCCGACCGAACGGGAGGTCCAGAGCGTCGTATCCGTATTGCCTTCGCCGAGATATTTCCACGCGATTTTGCCGTCTTTCAGTAACAGCATGCCGCTCACGTTCTGACGTTTCAGGTAGTCCTGCAGGTTATAGGTCTTGCCGTTGACCTGATAGCGGGCGTCAGTGAGCGGTTTCTCTGCGCTGAGCAGCGGCGTGGCGTTGCCGTGATGGAACACATCTCCCGCGTAGTTGCGGTAGTCATTTCGAAAGCCGACCACGCGATCCGCCTGACTCCAGGTGAGCATCTTGTGCGTGTCAGGAAGCTGTTTGTCGAACGGAGCAGGGCAGGTGTTCAGGTCAGTACCGTCGCAGGCCGCCAGCGCGACAGGCGCAAACAGAGCGCTGCACAGGCTAATTACAACGCCCGCCAGCAGCGTGCGGTTCAGTGAAGGATAATTCATCATTTTTCTCGCTGTGATTAGGAACGCCTTCAGTTTAAGAACCCGCGACTTATAATAAAAAACGCGTAATGGGGGAAATTCCCCCCGAAAACTGAATGGAGAGTGGCGTGTCGACGGTAATTTATTCCTTTGCCCAACTGGAAGCGTTTACCGCCGTGGTGGAATACGGTGGCCTGGCAAAAGCGGCGATGAAGCTCGGGAAAGATCGTACGACGCTGCGCGACCTGATTGATTTTCTCGAAGATGGATTAGGGTACAGGCTGTTTGTGCGTGAAGGACGCACGCTGCGTCTGACCCCTGAGGGCGAGCAGCTGCAGCGGCAGGCGCACCTGCTGATGCGCCAGGTGAAAGCCTTTGAGGCATTTGCCAGCGCGGTACCGGAGCGTGCTACGCAGGACATCACGCTGGTTTACGATCCCTTTACCTCGAGGCCATTTTTGCAGGCGCTGATTGGCGAGATGGCGAAGCGACATTTACGTCTGAGCCTGGTCAGCGCCTCCCGGGATGAGGCGGAAGCGATGCTGGCCAGCGGGCAGGCGGATCTGGGCATTTGCCAGGCACGTAATCGCAGTGTGGGTAATGAAATGGAGTGGCGGGCGCTCGGGGCGATCGATATGGATTTCTACGCCTGCAACACGCTGTTCGCTGAAACCACGCAGCCGCTGTCGCTGCTTGAGTTATCGCTGGTGCCGCAGGTGATTATGCACGCCGCCTCGGATGAGCCGGTGGCGCGTCGTCTGCAAATTTCGGGGCACACCCTTTTTACCAACGAGCTGGAGATGTTGCGGGGCCTGCTGGAGCAGGGATGCGGCTGGGGATTTTTACCGACGCATTTCCAGCCGACCGGGTGGAAAAAGGTAAAAAGGCTGCACACCGAAGTGGGCAGCCAGGGGATAAGTCAGACGATGGTGACCATCTGGAAGCCGGGAAGCGACAAGCGAGAGAGGATCGCTGAAACGCTGTCACTGTTACCGGCGTTGTGGAAAAACTCAGCGCTGTGAACACCCATTGCACTGCTGATTCTGGATCTGCTGGAAGAAGTCGTTACCCTTGTCATCCACCAGGATAAACGCCGGGAAGTTTTCCACTTCGATTTTCCAGATGGCTTCCATACCCAGCTCAGGATAGGCCACGCACTCCAGACGCTTGATGCTGTTTTGTGCCAGTACCGCCGCCGGGCCGCCGATGCTGCCGAGGTAGAAACCGCCGTGCTTATGACAGGCATCGGTCACCTGCTGGCTACGGTTGCCTTTCGCCAGCATGATCATGCTCGCACCGTGAGACTGCAGCAGGTCGACGTACGAATCCATCCGTCCTGCCGTGGTTGGGCCGAGAGAGCCTGATGCATAGCCTTCCGGAGTCTTGGCCGGGCCTGCGTAGTAGATTGGATGGTCTTTGACGTACTGCGGCAGTTCTTCACCGTTGTCGAGCAGCTCTTTCAGCTTCGCGTGGGCAATGTCGCGCGCCACGATGATGGTGCCGTTCAGTGACAGGCGGGTAGAGACCGGATGAGCAGAAAGCTGGGCCAGGATCTCCTTCATCGGCTTATTCAGATTGATGCTGACCACGTCGCCTTCGCCCTGTTGACGCAGGGATTCAGGAATATACTGGCCCGGATTGTGCTCCAGTTTTTCAATCCAGATACCGTCGCGGTTGATTTTGGCTTTGATGTTGCGGTCAGCGGAGCAGGAGACGCCCATACCAATGGGGCAGGAGGCGCCGTGGCGCGGCAGACGGATCACGCGAATATCATGGGCGAAGTATTTCCCGCCAAACTGTGCGCCCAGGCCGAGGTTCTGTGCTTCCTGAAGCAGTTCCTGTTCGAGCTGAACATCACGGAACGCCTGACCGTGTTCGTTACCTTCGGTGGGCAGCGCGTCGTAATAGCGCGTTGAGGCGAGCTTAACGGTTTTCAGCGTCGCTTCAGCCGACGTTCCCCCAATCACGAAGGCAATATGGTAAGGCGGGCAGGCCGCGGTACCCAGGGTACGCATTTTCTCAACCAGGTAGTTTTTCAGCTTCGCCGGGGTAATCAGCGCTTTGGTTTCCTGATAGAGATAGGTTTTATTCGCGGAACCGCCGCCTTTTGCCATGCACAGGAATTTATATTCGTCCCCGTCGACGCTGTAGAGATCGATCTGCGCAGGCAGGTTAGTGCCGGTATTGACTTCTTTATACATATCCAGCGCGGCATTCTGGGAATAACGCAGGTTATCTTCGATGTAGGTGTTATAGACACCCTGACTCAGCGCGGCTTCGTCACCGCCACCGGTCCAGACGCGCTGGCCTTTTTTACCCATGATGATCGCCGTGCCGGTATCCTGGCAGGTGGGCAGCACGCCTTTGGCCGCGATTTCAGAGTTGCGCAGGAACTGCAGGGCAACGTATTTATCATTTTCGCTGGCTTGTGGGTCGTTAAGAATCGCGGCAACCTGTTTCTGATGCGAAGGGCGCAGCATAAAGGCGGCGTCGTGGAAAGCCTGCTGTGCCAGCAGCGTCAGCGCTTCGGGTTCCACTTTCAGGATCTCCTGACCCTCAAATTCGGCAACAGAGACGTGTTCTTTGGTCAGCAGATAGTATTCGGTATCGTCGTGTGCGAGAGGGAAGGGGTTCTGGTAGTAAAACGGTTTGTTTGACATAGCGTATTGCTCCAAAAAAATAAAACCGCCGGAGAGGTAGCCCGGCGGTCAGGGATCAGAACATCATGGACATCCACGGATAACCAATCAGCAGCAGGGCCGCCAGGAAGATGGCACCAAAGATGGTGCCGAGGCGCCAGTAGTCTTTGGTTGGCAGGTAGCCGCTACCGTAGTAGATAGGGCTAGGGCCGGTACCGTAAGGGGTGATAATCCCCATGACACCCAGGGAGGTCACCATCAGCAGGACGAACACCTCCATATTCATGCCCGGAATGGTAGAGGCGATGGTCAGCATCGCTGGCAGCAGCGCCGTGGTGTGTGCGGTGGTGCTGGCAAACAGGTAGTGCAGCAGGTAGAACGCCAGCAGCAGTACGATGGTGGCAACACCCGGCGAGATACCGCTCATCAGCAGACCGCCTTCTTTACCCAGCCAGCTAATGAAGCCCGTGGAGGAGAGGCCATCCGCCAGCGCAACCAGGGTGGCGAACCAGACGAAGGTGTTCCAGGCGGCTTTATTCCCGGTGATATCGTTCCACTCCAGCACCCCGGTCCACAGCATCAGACCCACGATTAACAATGCAGCCATCGCCGGTTCAATCCACGCGGCGGCGAAAATCCACATCAGCAGCGCGCAGCAGACGAAAATCAGCAGCAGGATTTCGTTACGGGACAGTTTGCCCAGTTTTTCCAGTTCACGGGTCGCCCACAGTGGCACTTCGTTGTTCACTTTAACTTCAGGCGGGTAGAACCAGTAGGCCAGCAGCGGCATGGTCAGAATCAGCAGCACGCCCAGCGGCAGGAATGCGATAAACCAGGTGCCCCAGGAGATGTCGATCCCCACGGTGCTTTTCACCAGCGCCAGCGCCAGCAGGTTCGGTGCGAGGGCAGACAGGAACATTGAGCTGGTAATACAGGCCGCGGTGATCGCCACCCACATCAGGTAAGAACCAATTTTACGCGCGCTTGGATCGTTCGGTTTTGAACCATACAGCGGCGGCAGGTTAGCGATAATCGGATAGATGGTCCCGCCGCTACGCGCGGTGTTGGAAGGTGTAAACGGTGCCAGCAGCAGGTCCGCGAAGGTGATAGCGTAACCGAGCGTCAGGCTGCGACGACCCAGATATTTCACCAGAATCAGCGCCAGACGGCGGCCGAAGCGGGTTTTGTCATAGCCTGCGGCAAACATGAAGGCACCGAAAATCAGCCATACGGTAGAGTTACCAAAACCGCTCACGGCCCATTTAAAGGAGGCACCCGCCAGTTTGAATTTCGGGTCGGCCAATTGTTCCGGGCTGAACAACACCCACTGGCTGCAGAGCGCAATTGCCACGACGCCGGTCAGGCCAATGACCGCGCCTGGCAGCGGTTCGAAGATTAAACCGACAATCACGCCGACAAAGATAGCGAAGTAGTGCCACGCGTAAGGAGGAAGCCCTTCCGGGACCGGAACAAACAGTAACAGCACGGCAACGACAATGGGCAATGCCATCATTAGCAGACGTTTTGCCTTTCCGTTGGATGCTTGACTCGCCACAGGGGGCGTTACAGCAGTTTTTGTATTCATAGTTTCGCGTCTTAAGTTGTCAGGAATTCGGTTATGCGCTGAAATATTCATTTGCTTTCTTTAGTTTGTTTTTATTTTATTTAGTTACTAAATGTGCGCATTTGCTATTTCAGTAATAGCGATTTAACGCATTTTTGATGCGCTAAATTAAAAATTGATGATATTTATATATTGCGCCTTTGACTGTCTCGATGCTTGATCGCGATCAAAAAAATAGAGTTGCGGTGGTGTTTTTGTTCAGTTGATAATAACCACTCTGGCGTATGTGGGTATTATTTATTTTGATATGTATTTTACTCAATGTTGTTAACATTTCAAATAACCATTTTCATATAACTATTTGTTTTTAATGGTTTGTTTTTGTCTCTTGGGATCGTAAAAAGGTCATTGATACGTTAACAGTGTTTAAAGGATTGTGAATGGAGTAATTAATATTGCTAACACCAATGTGTTATTAATGTTATTGAAGGGATTAAATAGTTTTTTAACTAACGTAATAGCTTTAGAAACTAAAAAAATCATTATATTAGTATTATGACATCGGAATAAAAAAATCGAAATAAAACTGAGCCCGATAACGAATTCTTAATTTTAAAGTTTGGAGTTTCTATTATGAGCACTAACGAACGTATTCTAAGCCCCTTCACATTACCGAATGGTACCGAACTGAAAAACCGTTTGTTAATGGCCCCTATGACGACCTGTACCGGTTATTACGACGGTACGGTGACCAGCGAGCTGGTTGAGTACTATCGCGCCCGCTCAGGCAGTATTGGTACCATTATTGTTGAGTGCTGCTTTGTTGACGATCTCGGTCTCGCCTTCCCGGGTGCGATTGGCATTGATAACGACGAGAAAATCGCCGGGCTGGCGAAGATCGCTGAGGCGATTAAGTCCAAAGGATCTAAAGCGCTGCTGCAGATCTACCACGGCGGCCGCATGGTTGATCCGAAACTGATCGGTGGCCGCACGCCGGTGGGGCCAAGTGCCGTTGCCGCGCCGCGTGACGGCGCCGCCACGCCGGTTGCCCTGACGGGGGAAGAAGTCGAAGGGATGATCGGTAAGTTCGGTGAAGCAGTACGCCGTGCGATTCAGGCGGGTTTCGATGGCGTTGAAATCCATGGGGCCAACACCTATTTGATTCAGCAGTTCTACTCTCCAAACTCTAACCAGCGTGACGACGAGTGGGGTGGCAGCCGCGATAACCGCGCGAAATTCCCGCTGGCCGTGCTCGACATCACCCATAAAATGGTGCGCCAGTACGCCGATGACGCCTTTATCATCGGCTATCGCTTCTCCCCTGAAGAGCTGGAAGAGCCGGGCATCCGCTTTGAAGACACCATGTACCTGCTGGAAAAGCTGGCCGCGCGCGGTGTGGATTATCTGCACTTCTCCGTTGGCGCAACCCTGCGTCCTTCTATTGTCGACACGCAGGATCCGACCCCGCTTATCGAAAAATACCGCGCAATGCGTTCTGACACGCTGGCGCAGGTGCCGGTCATGGGCGTCGGTGGCGTGGTCAATGCCGCGGATGCGAACGAGGCGCTGGAACATGGCTACGATCTTATCGCCGTAGGCCGCGCCACCATCGCCTATCCGGACTGGACAGACCGCATCGCGGCGGGAGAAACGCTGGAACTGTTTATGGACAGCACCCGACGCGAAGCGCTAAGCATCCCTGAGCCGCTGTGGCGTTTCTCGCTGGTGGAGGCGATGATCCGCGATATGAGCATGGGTGAATCGAAATTTAAACCGGGCATGTTTATTGAGAATGTTCGGGACGATAGCAATGAACTGGTGATTAACGTCAGCCTGGAGACCGACCGCATCGCCGACATTGAACTGGCTTCTGGCCCGACCCAGGACGTTGAGTTTGTCACCAGCTTCGAAGAGATCCGCACCCGTATTCTGGATGCAAACACCCCGCACGTGGATGCCATTACCGGTGCAACCAGCCAGAGTGAAGCGGTCAAAAAAGCGGTGTCCAAAGCCATGCTGAAATCCAGCAAAGCGCTGGCAGCCGAAGAGGGTGTCGACCCGAGCGAGACCCGAAGCGTTGACGTTGTGGTGGTCGGTAGCGGTGGCGCGGGTCTGGCCGCAGCAATCCAGGCGCATGACGAAGGCGCAAGCGTGCTGATTGTCGAGAAAATGCCCTCCATCGGCGGTAACACCATTAAAGCGTCTGCGGGGATGAACGCCGCGGAAACACGCTTCCAGCGGGTGAAAGGAATTCAGGACAGCAAAGAGCTGTTCTATCAGGAAAGCCTGAAAGGCGGTAAAAACAAGAACAACCCGGAACTGTTGCGCCGCTTTGTGGAAAATGCCCCGCAGGCGATCGAGTGGCTGGCGACCCGCGGCATTATGCTCAACGACATCACCACCACCGGCGGGATGAGCATCGACCGTACTCACCGTCCAAAAGACGGTTCTGCGGTGGGCGGCTATCTGATTAGCGGCCTGGTGCGTAACGTCAACAAACGCAACATCGAGGTCATGCTCGATACGTCGGTCAGCGACATTCTCTTCGAGAACGGCGAAGTCACCGGCGTACGTCTGACCACGGAAGAAAACGAAACCCTTACCGTAGCAACCAAAAGCGTCATTGTGGCTACCGGTGGTTTCAGCGCCAATAGCCAGATGGTGGTGAAGTACCGTCCTGACCTGGAAGGTTTCGTGACCACCAACCACAAAGGGGCGACAGGGGGCGGTATCGCGCTGCTGGAGCGTATTGGCGCCGGTACGGTCGATATGGGGGAAATCCAGATCCACCCAACCGTTGAGCAGAAAACCTCGTACCTGATTTCCGAATCCATCCGCGGTGGCGGGGCGATTCTGGTGAACCAGCAGGGGAACCGTTTCTTCAACGAGATGGAAACCCGCGATAAAGTCTCTGCACAAATTATCGCCCTGCCGGAGAAATACGCTTACATCGTCTTTGATGAGCATGTCCGCGCCAAAAACAAAGCGGCAGATGAGTACATCGCCAAAGGGTTTGTCACCAGCGCCAGCTCACCTAAAGCGCTGGCTGAAGCCCTGGGTATGGATTACCACGCTTTCCTGGCGACCCTGGAGCGTTACAACGGCTTTGTTGAAAAACAGCACGATGACGATTTTGGCCGTACGACCGCGCTGCGTGCGCCAATCAACGAAGGGCCATTCTATGCCATTCAGATTGCGCCGGGTGTGCACCACACCATGGGCGGTGTGACCATTAACACCGAAACCTGCGTACTGGACAGCAACCACAACGTGCTGCCAGGGGCATTTGCGGCCGGTGAAGTGGTCGGTGGTATCCACGGTGGTAACCGCATCGGGGGTAACGCGGTGGCAGATATCATTATTTTTGGTACGCTTGCCGGACATCAGGCGGCGATGCGCGCGAAAAGGGCGTAAGTCAGCCGTAAGGGTATGCCGGATACGCACCGTGTATCCGGCATTTCAACCAGGGAGCTTGCACCATGTCTTCTGACCACCGCGTCTACAGTTACTCCGCCGTTCTGATGGGATCGCCCATTCTCCTGAAGCTTTTCGCTCATGATGAAGCCCTCGCTTCTCGCGTTTTTAGACTGATTAAACAGTATGAAGACCTGCTGACCGTCAACCGTGCCAGCTCGCAGGTGATGGATATCAACCATGCTGCCGGTCTGCATACTGTCACCGTCAGTCGCCCGGTTTTTGAGCTTATCCGCTGTGCGAAAGCGGCAAGCCAGTTCAAGGACAGCGCATTCAACCTGGCCATCGGCCCACTGGTGAAACGCTGGAAAATCGGTTTTCGGGGAGATAGCGTTCCGCCTGCCGATGAAATCGCGTCGTTGCTCGCCATTACCCGTCCTGAGGATGTGGTCCTTGATGAGGCCAGCAGCAGCGTGTTCCTGACCCGGGCGGGCATGGAGATTGATCTGGGGGCCATCGCCAAAGGCTATATCGCCGACAGAGTGCGCGATTACCTGCGTAAAGAGGGCGCTCAACTGGGGCTTATTAATCTTGGCGGTAATATCCAGACGCTGGGTTCACCGGAAGGGGGCTGGAGCGTGGGGCTCAAAAAACCGTTCGCCGGGGAGGCGCTGATCGGTACGATGAACGTAGAGAACATGTCGGTGGTGACATCGGGTACCTACGAACGCTTTTTTGAGCAGAACGGCAGGCGTTATCACCACATACTTGACCCGCGCACCGGCTATCCGTTGGATAATGAACTGGACAGCGTCACCATCATTTCGAAAAACTCCATTGACGGTGATATCTGGACCACGCTGATGTACGGCATGGGCGTCAGTAAAGGCTGTTCAGCGCTGCGTGCACGACCCGACATTGAAGCAATCTTCGTGACCAAAACAAAAGAAGTGGTGCTCTCTTCAGCGCACCACTTCCGCTTTACCTTGCTGGATAACAGCTACCGCGTTACTGACAGTACTGCTTGAGCAGTGCCGTCTGTTCGGGCTGCAGGCGATAGCGATACACTGGCCGCCCGGTGGCACCGTAGTGAATGCTGGTGAACAGAATGTTGATTTGCGCCAGCCAGATCAGGTATTTGCGACAGGACACGCGCGAGATATTAACCGCGTTTGCCAGATCATCGGTGGAAAACTCCGTCTCCGGGTGCGCATCAATCCACTGACAAATCGTACGCAGCGTTTGCGGCGTTAACCCTTTCGGCAGTTTTTTACTGTCCGCCAGTTCCGGCGCACCGCCGTGGATCAATCTGTCGACGTCGGCTTGCTCATAGTACTGATGCGATCCCATCAGGCTGTGCTTTGCCTTCCAGCCGTTCAGCGCCTCTTCAAAACGCGGGAACTGGAACGGTTTAATCAGATAATCCACCACACCGTAATGGATGGAGGTCTGGATGGTGGCGGCATCGGCGGCGGAGGAGATCATAATGACATCGATCGGCCGGCCTGAGGCACGGATGACGGGAAGGAGATCCAGCCCGTTATCCTGCTGCATATAGACATCCAGCAGCACCAGATCGACAGGCTGGCTGGGGTCGTTAATGATGGCCCTGGCCTGGTTGAGCGTGGAGGCGACGCCGCAGCAGCTAAAGCCTTCAACACGGTTGACATACAGACGGTTGAGGTCGGCCACCATGGCGTCATCATCGACAATTAACACATTTATCACGCGATATTCCTCTCGCTATCCCAGGGGATGTGAACAAAAAATTGGGTAAATACGCCAGGCTCAGACTCGACGGTAATGTCTCCGCCCAGGTTCTGGATCTGCTGACGAGCAAGGAACAGCCCAACGCCGCGATTTTCGCCTTTGGTTGAGAAGCCCTTTGTAAAAACAGCCTCGAGCTGAGCCGGATCAATACCGGGGCCATCGTCGCTGACTTCGCAACTGAGCCAGCCATTCTGATAATGTAGCAGCAGGCCAATTTCGCCTTCCTGCTGTCCTTCCATCGCGTCGAGCGCGTTTTCAATGAGGTTACCCAGCACGGTAATCAGCACCGCAACCTGCTCTTCGTTGGCGGTATCCGGTATCTGGCACTCATCGGCCAGCGTCAGGGCGATCCCTGCTTCCTTAGCCCGGTTGATTTTACCCAGCAGGAACCCGGCTATCACCGGAGATTTAACTTTGCTCTGAATGGTACCAATATCGGTCTGATAATTATGCGCCGTCTGGATGATGTACTCTTCAAGTTTGTCGTAGCGCTTCATATGCAGCAGACCGAGGATCACGTGCAGTTTGTTCATAAACTCGTGCGTATGGGAGCGCAGGGCATCGACATAATTGACCATGCCATCGATACGCTGCATCAGCTGGCTGATTTCCGTTTTATCGCGAAAAGTGGTGATGGCACCAATAACCCGCTCCTGGCTTTTAACAGGCACCATGTTGCACAGCAAGAGTCGCCCGTTGCAGCTGATCTCCTGATCCTTGCGTGCAATGCCACTCTTCGAGACTTCCCGCAGGCTTGCCAGAAGGGGAGCACTGGCATTTTCGGTCTGTTTGCCGGAAGGCAGAAGCAATATTTCTCTGGCGGTGTGGTTAATCATCGTCACCCGGCCCTGAATATCCACGGCCAGTACCCCTTCGCGAAGCGACTGCAGCATCGCCTGCCGCTGTTCGAACAGCGCCGAGATCTCATACGGCTCAAGGCCGAACAGGATACGTTTGAGCACGCGAACCAGACCCCAGATGGCCAGCGAGCTCATCAATATACTGAATAATATGGTCCAGACGGCGTTAAGCCGCCCGCGGGCAATCTGATCTTCCACTTTTTTAAGGGAGATACCGACCACCACCACGCCGATTTGCTCGTGCTGGCTATCAAAGACGGGGGTGAAGACGCGAAGCGCTTCGGCGAGGGCACCCCGGTTAACGGCGACATGCTCCTTTCCTTCCAGCGCGGGCGTCAGGTCATCGCCGATAAAGTGCAGACCTAGCAGGGCTTCGTTCGGGTGCGAGTAACGAATACCGCGCATGTCGGTGACGACGGTGAAGAGCAGGTCGTTGCGCCTGGTGACCGCCTGGGCGATGGGTTGAATAATATCCGCCTGGGGAGCCTGCATCAGACCGCGTTGAATTTCGGGACTGTCGGCCAGCGTTCGCGCGATCCCAAGGGCCGTATCCTTAACATCATCGCGGGTGGCGCGGGTGATTTGGACGGAATAGAGCGCAAATACCAACAGCAGCACAGAACCGATAATCGCGCACACCATTAACGTGACCAGGGTGTTCAGTTTCATGGGGCGCTTGCGCGTCAGGGGGAAGGGCTGCAAATCGCTCATCAAAACTCCGCGATGATTAAGAAAGGGGTAATTATCGCCGATGACGCGCGTTTCTTAAAGCCATGTAAAGGCATGGATTCGGTCCTCTTTTCGTGACCCTCCTCGCAGGTCACCTGTCTAAAACACTTTATAGTGTAGGGGTACTCATAATAAGGAGGTTGTTTATGAGCATTACGCTTACCGGTTCGGTCAAGGAAAGACGGCACGCCAGCACGATGAATATCGATAGATTGTCCACGCTGGACATGCTGAAAGTCATTCACCAGGATGATGCCCTCATCTCCGCTGCAATAACCCCATGTTTAACAACGATCGCCCGCGTGGTGGATAACGCCGCTGCGACCCTGAGTCACGGTGGTCGTCTGGTCATTGTTGGCGCCGGCCCGTCAGGCCGTGTCGCGCAGCAGGCAGCCGATGAGTATGCCCCGGGAAAAACGCCAGTGATCGCCATAACGGCGGGAGAGGAGGCGGGCAGCTACGAGCGCGGTGTCGCCGACCTGCAGGCCATCAAATTTGGTGAACAGGATATGATGCTGGCGGTCACCGTCAGCGGCAAAACACCGTGGGTCTGGGGCGCGATGCGCCATGCGTGGTCGTTGGGTTCCCCGGTCGCGGCTATTACGGATGACGCGCAAAGTGAAGCCGCGCAGCTGGCGAGCATGGTGATTGCCCCGGAGCTTGGCGCGGACGCGATCGCGGGTTATATCAATACCAAAGCCGGGATCGCACAAAAAATGATCCTGACCATGATAACCACCGGCCTGGCGGTTCGAACCGGACGCGTGTTCAGCAACCTGCGCGTGGATCTGGACGCCAGCAACACCAAATGGTCTGAACGGCAAATTGCCATCGTCATGGAAGCGGGGGGATGCACCCGGTCAGCGGCGAAAGCCGCGCTGGAGAGCTGCAACCATAACTGTAAAACAGCGGTGCTGATGGTGCTGACAGGGCTGGATGCCTGGAAGGCGCATGAACTGTTGGCGCAGAATAACGGCTTTATTCGTCTGGCACTGCAGGAAGCTCCGTAACATTTCTCTGTTGAATAAAAAAAAGCCCGCGATGCGGGCTTTTATCATAGTGGGAAGTTAGAACTGGTACGTCATACCTACGCCAACGATGTCATCTGTAGAGATGCCATTTGCTTCGTAGAAGCTTTCGTCGTTGTCCAGCATGTTGATTTTGTAATCAACATAGGTGGAGAAGTTTTTGTTAAAGTTGTAGGTCATGCCGACGTCGATATAGTTAACCAGATCCATGTCGCCATGCTGGCCCTGTGGGTTACCCGCATTGCCAGGATAAGTCATGTCCTTGCCTTTGGAGTAAACCCATGCCAGGGACGGACGCAGGCCGAAGTCGAACTGGTATTGCGCTACGGCTTCAAAGTTCTGCGTCTCATCCGCAATCCCGGTATCGCCATATGGCGTCATATTACGGGTTTGCGCATACATCATCGCCAGATAAACGCTGTTGGCATCATATTTCGCGCCAACGGTCCACGCTTCCGCAGTCTTACCGCCGGCGAAACGTGCGCTGTCTTGTATACCCTTCGCTTCCTGCTCATTGGTACGGTCAGAAGAGGAGTAGGCCGCGCCTAAGGTCAGGCCAGACAGATCGCCGGAGAAATCATAGGTCGTGGACATACCGAAGCCGTCACCGTTCTGGAAACGCACGTCGTTATGACCGTTCTTGGTCCCTTCCTGATCTTCTGTTGCGTCCTGACCTTCGTTTGCCCCCTGATACTGCAGCGCAAAGTTCAGACCCTCAACCAGGCCGAAGAAATCGGCATTACGGTAGGTCGCCACACCGTTTGCACGGCCGACCATGAAGTTGTCGGTCCAGGTATAAGAATCGCCCCCAAATACGGGCAGCATATCGGTCCAGGCTTCAACATCATACACGACGCCGTAATTACGACCGTAATCGAATGAACCGTATTCGCCATATTTCAGGCCAGCGTACGCCAGACGGTTAAAAGAAGTATCACCGGCGTCTTCGGTATTATTGGCGTAGGTTTTATATTCCCACTGGCCATAACCAATAACATCGTTAGTGATTTGTGTTTCGCCTTTGAAACCAATTTGTACATAGGTTTCATCGCCATCATCCCCAGGGTGATCAGAGAAGGTATGACGCGCATCGATCTTACCGTACAGATCAACTTTATTGCCGTTTTTGTTATACATTTCAGCTGCATGTGCTGCGCCAGCCATTAATAACGCGGGTACGAGAATTGCCAGAACTTTTCTTTTCATTATATATTCCCTTTAAAGATAATTAATATGAATATATGTAATCACTCTCTGTCATTACAGAATTGATACTATTCTACGCAATGTCATTTTGGTTCAAAAATAAATGTAATTAAAATCGTAGAAATATTGCAAAATATTTCTATCTGTCGCTTTATTTTTCTGGTGAATTAGAGTTTAGGATATATAGAAATAAATTATCATTAAGTATTTAGCGGCAGTATTATTTAATATCTCCAATTGATATTAAATATATTTCCTCGGGAATGCAGGGTACACGCGTCCCTGTCAGGACAAGCCGTGATAGCGGCGGGGAAAGTTGCTATTGTAGCCGTTTTAACAACAGGACGTGATGATGGAACTTACGCAGTGGCAGTCTCGCTTTGAGCGTTGGCTCGATGAAAACCACGCGACCCACGACGCCGCGCATGATATTTCGCACTTTCGTCGTGTCTGGATGACGGCACAAAAAATCATGGCGAACCAGGCGGTCGATTCACTGGTGGTACTGACCGCCTGTTATTTTCATGACATTGTCAGCCTGCCGAAAAACCATCCCCAACGCAGTCAGTCATCACGTCTGTCGGCCAGCAAGACGCTCGACATTCTGCGTCGCGATTTTCCGGATTTCTCCTCTGAACGCTATGCGGCCGTGGAGCATGCCATTGAAGCGCACAGTTTTAGCGCCGGTATCGCGCCGCAAAGTCATGAAGCCAAAATTGTTCAGGATGCTGACCGGCTGGAAGCGCTTGGTGCTATTGGTCTTGCGCGCGTCTTTGCGGTATCGGGGGCGCTGGGCGTGGCGCTCTTTAACGCTGAAGACCCGTTTGCCGATGCGCGCACCCTTAATGACCGCGCCTTTGCCCTCGACCATTTTCAGACCAAGCTGCTGCGCTTGCCTGATACAATGCACACAGACGTGGGGCGCGAACTTGCGCAACACAACGCCGATTTTCTCATCCAGTTTATGGCGAAATTAAGTGCCGAATTACAGGGCGACTGCCTGGGGCTGGATACCCAGGTGCTGAGCCGCTTCCGTCGCAGTTTGAGCGAGTGAACTGTGGTAATCTGTTTCCAGTCTTTATTCTCCGGTTAAAAGAATGCAGGAAAATCGATCAGTGAGTGAGCCCGCGCCAGAGCAGGCTGAGAAATCAACGGCAACGGTGCAGGCTTTATTGCGCCAGCTGCTGGATATCTATGATGCTAAAACGCTGGCGAATCAGCTGGTGGCGCACGGTGAGAGCCACTGGAGTCCGGCAATCCTGAAGAGACTGCTGACCAGCGAGCGGGCAGGGCAGCGTCTGAGTGAGGGCGAGTTTCGTTACCTGCAAAACCTGCTTCCGCGTCCTTCAGCCGCGCACCCGAACTATGCCTTCCGTTTTATCGATCTGTTTGCCGGCATTGGCGGCATTCGACACGGGTTTGAGGCTATTGGCGGGCAGTGTGTGTTTACCAGCGAGTGGAACAAACATGCGGTCCGTACCTACAAAGCCAACTGGTACTGCGATCCCCATGAACACCGTTTCAACGCCGATATCCGTGATGTTACGCTGAGCCACAAAAGCGGCGTGAGTGATGAAGAGGCGGCTGAGCACATTCGCCAGTCAATTCCGGCCCATGATGTCCTGCTGGCGGGCTTCCCGTGTCAGCCTTTCTCGCTGGCCGGCGTGTCGAAAAAGAATGCCCTCGGACGCGCCCACGGTTTTGCCTGCGATACGCAAGGCACGCTGTTCTTTGATGTTGTCCGCATTATCGATGCCCGTCGTCCGGCGATTTTCGTGCTGGAGAACGTCAAGAATCTCAAGAGCCATGACGGCGGGAAGACCTTCCGCATTATCATGCAAACGCTCGAGGAGCTGGGGTATGACGTAGCGGACGCTCAGCATATGGGCGCGGATGACCCGAAAATCATCGACGGTAAGCATTTCCTGCCGCAGCACCGCGAACGCATTGTGCTGGTTGGTTTTCGCCGCGACCTCAAACTGAAGGGGGATTTTACCCTGCGGGATATTCCCTCTTTATATCCTGCGCGTCGCCCAACCGTGGCCGACCTGCTGGAGCCTGTTGTCGACGCGAAATTTATCCTCACCCCGGTGCTGTGGAAATACCTCTACCGCTATGCGAAAAAACACCAGGCCAAAGGCAACGGTTTTGGCTTCGGGATGGTTAATCCGAACGATCCGCACTGTGTGACGCGCACGTTGTCCGCTCGCTACTATAAAGATGGCGCAGAGATCCTGATCGACCGGGGCTGGGATAAAGCGCTGGGGGAGAAAGATTTTGACGATCCCGATAACCAGCGTCACCGTCCGCGCCGCTTAACGCCGCGTGAATGCGCTCGGCTGATGGGGTTTGAGACCCCGCAGGGTTACACCTTCCGCATTCCGGTGTCGGACACCCAGGCTTATCGGCAGTTTGGTAACTCGGTGGTTGTTCCCGCGTTTGCGGCGGTGGCAAAACTGCTGGCCTCCCGCATCAGACAGGCCGTGGCGTTACGTGAGAGTGAGGCCGTCAATGACGGATGTTCACAATAAGGCGACGCGCAGTAAAAACATGCGTGCCATCGGCACGCGTGATACCGCCATTGAAAAGCGGCTAGCCGGGCTGCTGACCGAGGCGGGGTTTGATTTCCGCGTGCAG
Source organism: Enterobacter sp. MEB024 (assembly GCF_030209635.1). NCBI lineage: Bacteria > Pseudomonadati > Pseudomonadota > Gammaproteobacteria > Enterobacterales > Enterobacteriaceae > Enterobacter > Enterobacter sp. MEB024. The sequence goes on from NZ_JARVRQ010000003.1 coordinate 373,685, forward strand.
GATGCCGCGCTTGCGGGCCGTCCGGATTTCGTTATCGATGCGTATCAATGCATCATCTTTACCCACGGCTGTTTCTGGCATCACCACGACTGCTACCTGTTTAAGGTTCCCGCGACGCGTACGGATTTCTGGCTGGAGAAGATTGGCAAGAACGTCGCGCGGGACAACCGTGACCTTAGCACGCTTCTCGCGCAGGGCTGGCGGGTGTTGATTGTCTGGGAGTGCGCGCTGCGCGGCAGATTAAGACGTAACGATGCCGACCTGACAGAACGGCTGGAAGAGTGGATCTGCGGCGGCGGGCAGGCCGCGCAGATCGACACCCAGGGTATTCACCCGCTTACGGTTTCTCCACCTCACACGGCGTAACAACCGGCTTCGCAGGAAGCAGATATTTCCCCAGCGTTACCAGCACAACGGCAAAGACAATCACGCCCAGCGCCAGCCATTCCACGGGAGATAACGTTTCGCCCGCAAAGCTGGTGCCCAGCAGTACGGCAACCACCGGGTTCACGTAAGCGTAGCTGGTCGCGATCGCCGGCGAGACATTGCGGATCAAGAACATATAGGCGTTAATGGCGATGACAGAGCCAAATAGAGCCAGGTAACCCACGGCCAGGAAGCCCGAAAGGTCCGGCATGGCTGTCAGTTTTTCGCCCGTCAGCGTTGAGGCAATCAGCAGCACAATTCCCGCCGCGAGCATCTCAATCGCGCCCGCCATCATGCCGGTCGGTAGCTCAATTCGTGAACCGTATACCGACCCAAATGCCCAGCTCATGGAGCCGATCAGGATAATCACTGCGCCCCACGGATTTCCGCTCAGGTTACCGCCGCTGTTGAGCAGGATGATCCCGGCAAGCCCGATCCCAATCCCTACCCATTCGAGCTTGCGGGTGCGGATGCCGAAAAGACGGCTAAAGCACAGGGTAAACAGCGGGACGGTCGCGACCACGACGGCGGCAATTCCGGACGGCACGTTCTGGTGCTCGGCGACCGTCACAAACCCATTCCCTATGGCCAGTAGCAGCAGGCCAATCAGGGCGGCATTGAGCATCGGGCGAAGCGGAGGCAACTTATGGCCCCGTAACAGCAGGAAGGCCATCAGTAACACGCCCGCCGAGAGAAAGCGTACGCCCGCCATCATGAGCGGCGGCCAGCTCTCCACGCCGATACGAATGACAAAGTAGGTGGAACCCCAGATGATATACAGCGAAAAAAGTGCCCCAATGAGCGGTAGCAGTTGCCGGAAACGCATAATCCCTCGCGACAAAATGAAAAGGTCGCTGACAGTAAACGCCAAAACTATCGGCCTGGCGAGCGCTTTAATTGTGTAGTTGATGTGAATTTTTTGTTGACGCGAGGTGCCTGTTTCCGGGTTTACACTTTTGCTCCATACTATTCACTTAATTACCAAAAAAAGAAGGAATGAGATTTTGGCAGGAAGTAGCTTATTAACATTACTGGATGATATTGCCACCTTACTGGATGACATTTCGGTGATGGGAAAACTGGCGGCGAAGAAAACCGCCGGGGTTCTGGGAGACGATTTATCGCTCAACGCCCAGCAGGTGAGCGGCGTTCGGGCCAACCGTGAATTACCGGTGGTATGGGGCGTAGCGAAGGGTTCATTCCTGAATAAGGTGATCCTGGTGCCGCTTGCGCTGCTGATCAGCGCGTTTATCCCTTGGGCGATCACGCCGTTGCTGATGATTGGCGGCGCATTTTTATGCTTCGAAGGCGCTGAGAAGATCCTGCACTCGTTCGCCGCACGTAAGAACAGCGACACGCCGGAAATGCGCCAGCAGCGTCTTGAGGCGCTGGCCGCGCAGGATCCTAAAACCTTCGAGCGTGATAAGGTGAAAGGTGCCATTCGTACCGACTTTATTCTGTCGGCGGAGATCGTGGCCATTACGTTAGGTATTGTCTCTGAAGCACCGCTTCTGAACCAGGTCCTGATCCTCTCCGGGATCGCCATTCTGGTCACGGTGGGGGTGTACGGGCTGGTGGGGCTTATCGTTAAGCTGGATGACATCGGCTACTGGCTGGAAGAAAAATCGAGCGCTATCGCTAAAGGTATCGGCAAAAGCCTGCTGGTGACCGCGCCCTGGCTGATGAAGAGCCTGTCAGTGGTTGGCACGCTGGCGATGTTCCTTGTCGGAGGCGGTATTGTGGTTCACGGTATCGCGCCGCTGCACCATGCTATTGAACATTTCGCCTCGACGCAGGGCAGCATAGTGGCGGCAATTCTGCCCACGCTGCTTAATCTTGTGCTGGGCTTTATCATTGGCATTATCGTGGTTGGGGCCGTAAAACTGGTCGAAAAAATCCGCGGAACGTCGCACTAATTGTTACCTGTTGCGGGGTGCAAAAAGATCATTCCTCGTCTAAATTGAAAACGTTTCACCCTGATACAGGAGGCAGGTATGGTCTTTTTGGTCAGTGATGAAGTTAAGCCTAAGAAGGGCGGCCCACGTATGATTGTCACCGGGTATTCCAGCGGTATGGTGGAATGCCGGTGGCACGACGGTTATAGCATCAAGCGGGAAGCGTTCCGTGAAGATGAGCTTCAGCCGGGAGACGGGCAGCGCAAGCGAGACAAGGCTTAATGACATAACGCCCGGCTTTGCCGGGCGTTTTTACCTTCCGTATCCGGCGTCGGGCAGTAATCAGGGAGTGTGTGTGCAGCGCGAGACCTTTGTTGTAAGACGATCTTTTCTGCAATGGCTGCATATGCGTAGCAATCCGGGGTTGATTGTTAATCTCTGTTTTCTCATCGTACTGATATTTTCCACGCTCCTGACCTGGCGAGAGGTGGTGGTACTGGAAGATGCGTATATCTCCAGCCAGCGTAATCATCTGGAAACGGTAGCCACTTCGCTGGACCGGCAGTTACAGTACAGCGTGGATAAAATGCTTTTTTTCCGCAAAAGCATGCGTGATGCCATCCAGACGCCGCTGGCCTTTGATGTCCTTTATGAAGCGATTTCACGCTTTAACGCCTTTCGCACGCGCCCCAGCTGGCAGCTCGCCGTTGATAAAAAACGCACTCTCCCCATTAACGGCGTGTCGGATGCGTTCGTCGAAAAAACCACGCTGTTGAATCGTGATCCTGAGCGTATCAGCAATGAAATTTCTGCCGCCCTCGAAGTGGGGTATTTACTCCGACTGGCGTCCTCGGTGGGGCAAAGTGAAGAGCGGGTAATCTATGCGTCACGCGCCGGGTTTTACCTTGCGACGGACGCGCCTGAACAGACGAGTGATATTAGCCAGCGCTATTACTATCTGGTTACCCAGCCGTGGTTTACCCAGCAGTCTGAACGTAACAATCGCGCTCGCGCGGTGCGCTGGTTTATCTCCAGCCCGTCGCCCTGGACCGGTGGTGAACGGATGATCACGGCCAGCGTGCCGATCTATTTTGACCATTACTGGTATGGCGTTGTGGCGATGGATTTCTCATTGAAGACCATGAAACATCTGCTGGAAGAGGCAACGCAAGAGCGTACAGAGGGGGAATATCAGCTGTACGACACCCGGCTGAATATGATTGCCACGTCAGAAGAGGCCGGCAGCCTGGTGAACCGGTTTGACGAACGCGAAACGGCGCAGATAGCACACGCAATCGAGAACGATACCGGCGGGGGGATCCGTCTCGGAAGCCGCTTTATCAGCTGGGAGCGGCTCGACCACTTCGATGGTGTGATTTTACGCGTTCATACCCTGCATGAAGGTGTGAAGGGGGACTTCGGCAGTATCAGTATCGTGCTGGCGCTGCTCTGGGCACTCTTCACCGCCATGCTTCTAATCTCGTGGCTGGTTATCCGTCGGATGGTCAGCAATATGTACACGCTTCAGCACTCTTTGCAGTGGCAGGCCTGGCACGATCCGCTCACCCGCCTGAATAACCGTGGTGCCCTGTTTGAGCGTGCCAAAATGCTGTCGGAAAAATGTCGGCAGCAGTCGCTGCCGTTCTCTGTGATTCAAATCGATCTCGACCATTTTAAAAGCATTAACGATCGCTTTGGCCATCAGGCCGGGGACAAAGTGCTTTCCCATGCCGCGGGCCTGATTGGCAGCGCACTGCGCAAGAATGATGTTGCCGGACGCGTGGGTGGGGAAGAGTTCTGCGTGGTACTGCCCGGCAGCGGGCTTGAAGAGGCGAGGGGGATTGCGGAACGCATTCGCTCACGCATCAACAGTAAAGAGATCCTGGTGAAAAAGAGTACCACCGTGCGTATCAGTGCCTCACTGGGGGTAAGTAGCGCCCAGGAAAAGGACAATTACGATTTCGAACAGCTGCAGTCAGTGGCGGATGCCCGGTTGTATCAGGCCAAGCAGTGCGGGCGTAACCGGGTGTTCTGGCACGATCAGGATAAGAAGTGATCCAGCCCCTCCTGCCAGCCCGCGGGTCCGGGCTGTTGCGTGTGGTACACCCGGGCGGGGTTATCGTCACGTAACGTGATGCCCTGCCGGTTAATGCCCTTGATCACCACGGCGTAGTCCACGCTGTCCAGCAGCGGGGCATCATTTGGACCATCGCCAAGCCCCAGGGTGACCGGCACAATGCCTTCCCGCTCACGGTACTGCTCAATCAGCCAGTCAACCGCAACGTCTTTACCGCAGCGAGCATCCAGAACATGCCAGAAGCGGGCTCCCTGCAGGCATTTCAGGCCGCACTGCGCCAGCGCCTCGTCAAATTGCGCCATTTTTTCATCGCTGTCGCGCCAGATGAGCGTGACGGAGGCTTCGTGTCGGCGCGCGAGGGTCGAACGATAGCGCGTCAGCCCCGTCCACTCGCTGATAACCCGTTCGTCGACGTCATCAAAGGTGGTGAATTTAAAGCCCCTCTGCTGGCGAATCTGGTCGATCAGCGGGCGAATGTCACGGTGCGTCATCCCCCTGATGTGGCGTCGACCTGTCTCCCAGCGCACGTCGGACTGAATCACCGCGCCATTCTCAGCTATGAAGGGTAACCCCTCCAGACCCAGATCCTGCTGGATATCCAGCATTTCTGCTGCGGTCTTGCTGCTGCAGAGAATAACCGGCACCTGATTATCCTGGAGGGTGTCCAGCCAGGGCATGGCCGGTTGCCACTCGTACGTATGAATATCGAGCAACGAGCCGTCGAGATCGGAAAAGATCAGCAGGCTATCCTGCAGTGAAGGCATAACGACTCCTGATAACTGGCAAACTGCCGCCTAAGAATATTCCTAAAAAAATTCCTAATGCTTAAGTGAGGCAAAAGGGTATCTCTCCTGCCAAACCCGCATGCGGCGCATGTTGTCCCTCATAACTAAATTTATTATGTACCAAATATTATATTCGCCATGAGAATATATGCTTGTCATACAAAATGGTTGAGGATAGTGTTTTGTGTACATCAGATTTCCTGGTGTAACGAATTTTCAAGTGCTTCTTGCATAAGCAAGTTTTGATCCCGGCCATCCCCATGACCGGGATTTTTTTCGTCCTAACGATTTGCTTCAGACACGCTAAAATCGTGGATATCAAGCTCGAAGGCCTCCGCCAGTTCACGGTAGGTGTGATAATCCCTTCCGTTCACAATGACCCTGTCTGAATTGTCGTCTGAACGACGGACTTCTGACTCACTGATCTCATTGATGGCGGCCAGCAGGGCATCGACATCCACCTCAACCTCGCGTTTGATGGTGTCGCTGTACTCTTTGTCGGTCTTCATTACGGGGTACCTCATTTTGCCGTCTCCAACCGTAAGTATAGACTGCGCACAAAAACGCCATTCACACCGGGCAGCGATGCCAGTTAAGGCGTTTTGTTCTACACTGGCTCAAAACCAGAGGAGGAACGTATGAAGGTCAACGATCGGGTAACCGTTAAAACGGACGGTGGGCCGCGCCGCCCGGGTGTGGTCCTGGCAATTGAAGAGTTTAGTGAAGGCACGATGTACCTGGTATCACTTGAAGACTACCCGCTCGGCATCTGGTTTTTTAACGAACTAGGACACCCGGATGGCATCTTTGTAGAGAAAGCGCAATAGCATGGCGTCGGGTGGCGACTGGCGCGCCCGACACTGTCCGCAGAAGCAAAAATCTCTGGCCAGGCCAGAGATCAAAGGTAGGGTGCAAAGGGTTTTTTTAGCGACTAACGCATGTTGACGAAAATCCCGTTCGTCACATTATCGGTGAGGCGTACCACGTGATAGATCACTTGCTTATTATGCGTTTTAATTTTCCTTTTAATATTTCCTTTATGTGACGAAACGGTTTTGGCTTTAATATTCATCTGGTCTGAGATCTGAATAGTCCCTTGCCCTGCCATCCACATTCGCAGCATGCTTGATTCAGTCCTGCTTAATGATAGGGTGGGTAAGTTAACCGCTCCTACATTTTTAACTTCTTTATTCAAATAATCACCCAGAATGTCATCCAGCGACTCTGGTTTAATCGATTTAGAACTGATCAATAAATTTTTACGAACCAACAAATACTCATCGAAATGGATATTCGCGATCGCCATAAAAACAATAAACAGGGTTTTTGGATGCTGATTAATGATTTGCTTAATGTGCTGACTGTTGGCTGGATCGTGAATGAAACAGTCCTCATTAATAAACACCACGCCTGGTTTAAGTTCGTCACAAGCGGCTGCGAGTTCGTCAACGGTGTGTGCATCGTTGATGTCTCTCTTTCTTACCCCTCTGCTTGCCAGGTACCCGGTTAACCCTAGCCGGGTGTAGCTGCATAAATCCATAATGATCGTTGACATGGCATACCCTCACTCAATGCGTAACGATAATTCACCATCTGCCTGAGAGCTCATAACAGCCATACGGGATGGAAAAAATTAATAAACCTGTGAGCATGACAAAGACTTTCAGGCGGACTCACTATCCCGTAAAGTTACGTATAATTTGCCAGGAATCTTCTTAAAGTAAAGTAAATATTAAGTATTGTGAGGTGGTTAGAAACAATTAAACCGCGTCAGATATATCCTGGAAGATGTTTTTCACATTTTATTTTAGGAATATCCTCAGAAAGACAATATCAACTGTGAGGGCTATTATTTACGCGGTAGCTCACTGATAATATCTGCTAACAGATTGAATATCTCGCCGAATAAGTGCTCACAGAAGGGGGCGATAAGGGGCATCAGTAATGACATTAATAAAATACCGACCGTCAGCGTCAGCGGAAAACCAATGACGAACACTGAGAGCTGCGGTGCCATTCGGTTGAGTAAGCCTAAGGCGAGGTTAACGGTCAGCAGCAGGGCGATGATCGGCAGCGCCAGCATCAGGCCGTTCAGGAAAACAAGCCCGGCCGCACGCGTAAGCGCCAGAAACGCGTTGCTGTTCACCGGGTTTTCCCCAATCGGCAGCGTATGGAAAGTATCCACCAGCATGGAGATGAGCCACAGATGGCCGTTGAACGACAGGAACAGCAGCATGGCGAGCAGATCGATAATGCGCGCCAGCACCGGCATGTTGAGGTGGCTACCGGGATCCACAAACGTGGCGAATGATAAACCCATTTGCAGGCCAATCAGTTCGCCGGCGGTCCGCACGGCCGCGAAGGCAAGCTGCATGGTAAAGCCTACGGCCACGCCAATCATCACCTGTTGCAGTGCAACCCACACCGCTTTCGCCGAGAAGATCGGAATATCCACGGGCGGGAGAGAAGGGGCGACGATAATGGTGATGATGATGCCCAGCCCCACTTTGACGCGCTTGGGTATCGTTTTCTCACTGAGAATGGGGGCCGTTGTAATCAGCGCTAGGATACGCAGCATCGGCCAGAAATAGACGCCAAGCCATTGAACCCACTGGTCACTGGTGAAGTGCAGCATCGTCGGGTCAGCCGATGATGTACGGCAGATTGGTAAACAGGTTGCGCATATAGTCCAGCAACAGGTTCAGCATCCACGGCCCGGCAACGATAATCGCCACGAACACGGCGATGATTTTTGGGATAAATGACAGCGTCATTTCGTTAATCTGCGTGGCGGCCTGCAGGATACTGATAATCAGACCGGTCACCAGCGCGACAAGCAGTAACGGCGCGGCAACGGCTATCGCGATTTTCATCGCTTCCGTGCCCATCATCATGACCGATTCTGGCGTCATTACGGCTCCTTAACTGTAGAAACTCTGCGCCAGCGAACTGACCAGCAGTTGCCAGCCATCGACCAGGACAAAGAGCATGATCTTAAAGGGCAGGGCAATGGTGGCCGGGGGCACCATCATCATCCCGAGCGCCATCAGAACGCTGGCGATCACCAGATCGATAATCAGGAACGGAATAAAGATGGTAAAGCCAATCTGAAAGGCCGTTTTCAGCTCACTGGTGACATACGCAGGCAGCAGAATACGCATCGGAACGGCTTCCGGTCCCTGAAGCTCGCCGGTATTGGACAGGCGGGCGAAGAGTGCCAGGTCGGCTTCCCGGGTCTGGCGGAGCATAAACTCCCGCAGCGGCTGAGCCCCTTTATCGAGCGCCTCCTGCATGGAGATTTTATCTTCGCTAAACGGCTGGTATGCGTCGGTATAAATCTTGTCGATAACCGGCGACATAATGAAAAAGGTTAAAAACAGCGCCAGACCCAGCAGTACCTGGTTAGGCGGCGCGGACGGGGTGCCCAACGCATTGCGCAGCAGACCAAAGACGATGATGATTCGGGTGAAACTGGTCATCATCAGCAGGATCGCCGGAATAAACGTCAGCGAGGTGATGAAAACCAGCGTCTGCACCGGCAGCGACCAGCTTTGCCCGCCGCCTGCAAGAGGGGTTGAGACCAGACCGGGCAGTTGCGCGTAAACCGCAGGGGCAAACAGGCCGACGCCCGCAAGCGTAAGGGATAACAAACGGCGCATCAGGATCTCCCGGAACGCTTAAGCAAACTCTTCATGACGGACTGAAAATCCGCAGGGACTTCTGCGCGCTCGTCACCCGTTGCCGGGGCTGGCGGCAGTTTATGCAAGACGTTGATGCTGGAGGCAGTCACGCCCAGCACCAGCCGTGCATCTTCCACATCGACAACGACCACGCGCTCGCGTGGCCCCAGTGTCGTGCTGGCGCTGACCTTCAGACCGCGGGTGCCGGCGGTTTTACCCGCCAGGCCGAAGCGCTTCGCCAGCCATGCGACGATAAGAATAAAGGCAATAATACCGAGCAACGCGCCACTCACCTGGAGCAGCGGAGAGCCGGGAACGGCAGAGGGCTGTGATATTGTTGCCTGGGTTTTCATGCTTAACGGCTCAGACGACGCATACGTTCAGATGGCGTAATAATGTCGGTGATGCGCACGCCGTATTTATCGGCAACCACCACGACTTCACCCTGGGCAATGAGATAACCGTTGATCAGAATATCCAGCGGTTCGCCGGCGAGACCGTCAAGGGCCACCACGGAACCCTGCGTCAGACGCAGCAGCTCTTTAATGGTCATGCGGGTGCGGCCCAGTTCCACGGTCAGCTTAACCGGGATATCCATAATCAGATCAATATCCTGCAGCGTACCGCTGACATCGCCGCCGCCGAGCTGCTGGAACACAGCATCCGCTGCACTTTTGGCCGGAGTCGTTTTTTGCTCGTTTAACGCGTCAGCCCACAGATCGTCCAGTGCTCCGCTGTTTTCATCGGACGGATTGTTCATGTCACTCATTTGGGCTGTTCCTCATTCAGCGAATTCAATATCGGGTTGATCAAGTGCTCAACGCGTAACGCATACTGACCGTTAATTGTGCCGTACTGACTTGTCAGCACGGGGACACCATCCACATGGGCAATAATGCGGTCGGGTTTTTCTATCGGCAAAACATCGCCGGGTTGTAATTTCAGGATCTGGGATAAGCGCAGCGGGATATCCGCGAAGCTCGCCACCAGTTCAAGCTGAGAATGCTGAACCTGACGCACCAGGTTTTCACGCCAGTTCTGATCTTCGTTGCGTGAGTTCTCCAGCGGCGGGTTGACCAGCAGTTCACGCAGCGGTTCGATCATGCTGAACGGCAAGCAGATGTTGAACTCACCGGTCAGGTTACCGATCTCCACATGGAACGGGGTATTCACGACGATATCGTTCGGGGAGGTGGTGATATTGGTAAATTTCACCTGCATCTCAGAACGTACGTACTCCACTTCCAGCGGGTTAATTGCTTTCCACGCGTCGCTGTAAGATTCCAGCGCCAGCTTCAGCATGCGGTTGATGACGCGCTGCTCGGTGTGGGTAAATTCACGCCCTTCCACTTTGGTCGGGAAACGCCCGTCGCCACCAAACAGGTTATCCACCGCAATGAACACCAGGCTTGGCGAAAACACCACCAGACCTGTGCCGCGCAGCGGTTTCAGGTGGATCAGGTTAAGGTTCGTTGGCACCGGCAGGTTGCGGGCAAACTCATGATACGGCTGGATGCGGATCGCACCGACCGTGATATCCGGGCTACGACGCAGCAGGTTAAACAGCCCCATACGGAACTGACGTGCAAAACGTTCGTTAATGATCTCCAGCGCCTGCAGACGTTCACGTACTACGCGGCGCTGGGTATTGGGATCATAGGGACGAATATCGCTATCGCCGCCAATACCCGGTTGCGGATCATCGTTCTTATCGCTGTCGCCGTTAAGAAGCGCGTCGATTTCTGCCTGAGAAAGAATACTGTCGCCCATGTCGTTACCGCAGTATGAAGGCTGTATACAGAACGTCAGTGACTTCCTGCTTGGGTTGACCGTTTACCAGCGGGGTTGCCAGCGTCTGTTTAATGGCGTCGACCAGCTTTTGCTTACCGTCATCGGTAGCAAGCGTTGAGGCGTCCTGACGAGAGAACAGCAGCAGCAGACGGCTACGCACTTCAGGAAGATAATCATTCAGGCGCGCACGCGTGGCTTCATCTTTCAGGCGTAACGTAATACCCACATACAGCACACGATCCGCATCACCCAGATTCACGGTGAAGGTATCCAGTGGGAAGAATACCGGTGCCGGCGGAGGAGGCGGTTCGGCTTTGGCCGCAGCGGTAGAAGGTTCCTGCTGCATACGCCAGTAACTATAGCCCGCGGTAGCGCAGGCGGCGAGCGTGATTAACACCAGCAGCGGGATCCAGATGGAACGCTTGCTTTTTTTGGTGATCGCGGAGTCAGTCATCTGATACGAGCTTCCTGTTTCGGTACAGCTTAATAAGGTGATTATCCCGTGTCCTGCTGTCGTCAAAGCGTGGAAAAGACGGGGATAATCACGCTACCTCGGGCGTTTAGGCAAAGATGTCTACGGCACTGTTGCCACGCGCCGCGGATTGCAGGGCGGCAGGGGCAGGCAGTAACTCATCGCTCTCCTCATTAAAACCGCCGGTATTACCGGAACGTGAAGCCTGTTGCTGCTGTTGAGAGGAGGACTGCTGCTGTCCGGCAAAGCTCTCGCTGCTGACACTGCTTTGCGCGAGCTGAATGCCACTCTCAGCAAGCGACGTGCGCAGGACCGGCAGTGCAGCTTCCAGGGCCGCACGCACGTGGCTGTGCGCCGACACCATTTGCAGCTGTGCCTGGTTATCATCCAGTTTCAGGGTAATCTGGACCTGGCCCAGATCTTCCGGGTGCAGACGCAACTCTGCGGTCTGCTGGCCCTGTTTCGTGAACAACGTAATGTGCTGACTCAGAGATTGCTGCCACTCCTGGGTTCCCAGCGGCTGGCTCAATACCGGTGCCGTGGCAACGGTTGCGGCAGCGTGGCTGGTGACGTTGCTGGAAATGACGGGCGCAAGCGTTGCGGTCGGGGCTGTTGAAGAGGGTGAACTGGCGAGATCCTGCTTCTCAGCGGCGGCGGCCACGATCGGGGTCGCCGGTGCGTTGACCGGTTGAGACGGATCGGCGTTTTGCGCCTGCGCCTGATAAGTCGACGCTTGTTGCGCTTTTTCATGGCCCGCCAGCAGGGTGCTCATGGACTGTTGACCTGCACCATTTTGCGAAAGCGCGGCAGCGTTCAGCGTTGATTTCGCCGTCACGCCAATACCTGTCGCGCCAGAGGCCACCGGCGTTGCCGTCTGCGGGTGGGGCAGCATCGCCATCAGCGCGCTCAACCCTGCCAGCTCTTCTTCGCTCAGCTCGCTTTTGCTGTCATCCTGCGTTTTCACCGCGCTCAGGGTCTTCAGGGCATCACCTTTTGAAACCGGCACCAGCCCGGAAACGAGGGTTTCCAGCGGGGTGGCTGCTGTCGGTTCATCGCCTGTCAGGGCTGGCTGACGCGAGAGCAGGTTGGCTATTTTGGCCTGCAGGGTGTTCTCTCCCCCGGTTTCCTGAGCAACTTTTGACAGCTTACTGCCGGCTGCTTTCAGGTCAGCCAGCGTCAGCGGCGCATCGTTGCCCTGGCCTGTTGCGTCCGTCAGGGCGCTTGCCAGCAGAGAAAGAAAGTCTTGTGCACCGTCGGTGCCTTTCCCTGTTTGCATGCCGCCCGACAGGTCGCTGTCGGTCATCAGCAGTTGTTGCAATGTGATCATTCCGGTTTCCTCATTGATGCGCGCTGGGCAAACTCATCCATTTTCTTCTGATCCAGACGGTTTTCCGCCAGGGTCGTTGCCGCGATCTGTCGGTCCTGTAAGGTCTGCCAGGCCTGCAGTCGCTGCTTTTTCTCGCGCCAGAAATTCAGCGCGGTGTCGACTTTCTGGGTCCACTGGTTAAGCTGCTGGCGATGCTGTTCTATCGCCTTTTCCAGCGTCTGAATAAACTGCTGATAGTTAATCCAGCGCTGGCTTCCAATGCCTTGTGTCATATCGGTATTGAGGTTGGTGCGATATTCATGCTGATAGTCGATTAACATCTTCAACTGCTCTTCAGCCTGCTGGCACCCGCGTCGCATTGCACCGAGCTGCAATGCGGCATCATCAACTTCTTTCTCAGCCAGATCTTTCAGCGTTGATAACGCGCTGTTTTGCGCCATGACCTTCGCCCTCCACCTGTGTTACACCTGCGGGAAAATCAGCTCCAGTGCCTGGAGTGAGTCTTCCCAGTCGGCGCGTTCAAAAATACCTTGTTGCAAAAACGCCTCCAGCTGCGGCCACAGGCTAATCGCTTTGTCGAGCATCGGGTCGCTGCCTTTGGCATACGCCCCCACGCTCACCAGATCGCGGTTGCGCTGGAAGCTGGAGAGGAGTTGTTTGAAGTTACGCACGCGGGCGTAGTGCTTCTCTGTGATCAATGCCGTCATTGCACGGCTGATTGATGCTTCGATATCAATTGCCGGGTAGTGACCGGCTTCGGCCAGACGGCGCGATAACACAATATGACCGTCGAGGATCGCACGCGCGGAGTCGGCAATCGGGTCCTGCTGGTCATCGCCTTCGGTCAGAACCGTATAAAAAGCGGTGATTGAGCCGCCGCCGCTGATGCCGTTTCCTGCACGTTCGACCAGCGCCGGGAGCTTGGCAAAGACCGAAGGCGGATAACCTTTGGTCGCCGGAGGTTCTCCGATGGCGAGAGCGATTTCACGCTGCGCCATCGCATAGCGGGTCAGGGAGTCCATAATCAGCAGCACGTGCTGGCCGCGGTCACGGAAATCTTCCGCGATACGGGTGGCATACGCAGCACCCTGCATACGCAGTAACGGTGAGACATCCGCCGGTGCGGCGATGACCACCGAGCGGGCACGGCCTTCTGCGCCGAGAATGTTTTCAATAAAGTCTTTTACTTCGCGACCACGTTCACCGATCAGACCCACGACGATGACATCGGCCTGGGTGTAGCGTGCCATCATGCCAAGCAGGACGGATTTGCCCACCCCTGAGCCGGCAAACAGGCCCATACGCTGCCCGCGGCCTACGGTCAGCAGGGCGTTAATCGGGCGCACGCCGGTGTCGAGGACATGTTCGATGGCGGTACGCTGAAGGGGGTTAAACGGCTGGGTGATCAGCGCGCCGGTTTCGGTGGTGTCCGGCGAGGGCAGGCCGTCCAGCGGTTTACCGCTTCCGTCCAGAACGCGGCCAAGCAGGGCAGGGCCAAGCGGGAGCTGTTTCCCGCTTTGCAGTCCATCGCCGCTGATGTTTTTCGCATACACGCGCGCACCGGGCAGAATACCTTCAACTTCTTCAAGGGGCATCAGGAACAGGCGTTGGCCGTTAAAACCGACGACTTCGCTCTCAACTTCACGCGTCTCTTGTCCATCCTGACGCTCAATCACGCAGGTGGCTCCCAGCGGAAGCTGCAGGCCAGTGGCTTCCAGCACCAGGCCGGTGGCACGCGTGAGTCGTCCGTAACGGCGAACGGACGGCAGCTGCGTCATCTTCGCTTCAAAATTATCGAGCGTGTTGAGCCAGCGGGTGAGGCGTGCAGTCATCAGACGACTCCCGGTGCTGCCAGGCGGCACAGTTCCTGCCAGCGGGTCGCAACGCTGGCATCCAGGTCGCCTTCATCGGCAGAGACCTTGCAGCCTCCGTGATGCAACGACGGGTCGCCGCGCAGACGCCAGCCGTGCAGGCTCAGCGTCGCGCCCAGACTCTCTTCCACGCGCTGGAGGTCGTCCGGATGCACGCGCAGCTGCGGTTTCCCACTGAACAGCGGCTCCTGCTGAAGCAGGCCCTGAATTTGTTTAATCAGCGCGGTGTTGTCCACCGCCGGCGCGTGGCCGATCACCTGACGGGCGGCTTCCAGCGCCATCTGCATCAGCCTTGAGGCAATGACGCTGTCCAGTGCATCCAGCGTGTGCTGAAACTCGCTGACCAGCTGCTGCATACGGGCGTGAAGCGGAGCCTGTTGCTGGCGCGCCTGTTCAATGCCGTGTTCTAACCCTTTGGCCAGACCTTCCTGATACCCCTGATCGTGGCCTTTCTGGCGTCCTTCGTTCAGGCCAGCCGTGTAGCCCTGCTCATGGGCCTGCATCTGCAACTGGGCCAGCATCTGCGCGCGCTGCTCTTCTTCGCTCAGCTCAGGCTGCTCGACGTCCGGGTCGCCCTCTTCGGGCGACAGCACGGCGGGTGTGAACTCTGACAGGGGAGGCGCCAGATCGTCGGGCGTCCAGCGCTTCCACGGCAGTTCATTAGACATAGGTGTCGTCTCCGCTGCCAATCACCATCTCGCCGGTTTCCGCCAGACGACGAACGATAAGCAGGATGGCTTTCTGTTCGTTTTCCACCTGAGACAGACGGACCGGGCCACGGTTGGCAAGGTCGTCGCGCAGGATATCTGCCGCACGCTGAGACATGTTGCGCAGGAACTTCTCGCGCAGCGGCTGCTCGGCACCTTTGAGGGCGATAAGCAGCGACTCGGAGTCCACTTCCTGGAGCAGGCGCTGGATGCTGCGATCGTCCACTTCGACCAGGTTTTCGAACAGGAACATCTCGTCGATAATTTTCTGTGCCAGCTCGCCGTCGAATTCGCGAACGGCGGTAATGACCGCTTCTTCCTGCTGCGTTTTCATCAGGTTGATGATCTCTGCCGCCGTTCTCACGCCGCCCATTTTGCTGCGCTTGAGGTTCTGGCCATCGAGCAGGTTGTTCAGCACTTCGGTCAGCTCCGCCAGCGCGGCTGGCTGGACACCACCGAAGGTCGCGATACGCAGCATCACATCGTGACGCAGGCGCTCTTCGAACAACGCCAGAATATCGGCCGCCTGGCCACGTTTGAGGTGGACAAGAATGGTGGCGATAATCTGCGGGTGCTCATCGCGGATAAGGTCGGCGGCACTCTGCGGTTCCATAAAGTTGAGCGTCTCGATACCGCTGGCGGTATCGCGCGTTTCCAGAATGTCTTCCAGCAGGCTGGCAGCACGCTCTTCGCCCAGCGCCTTGACCAGCACGGAGCGCAGATAGTCGTTGGCGTTGACGTTGAGCGCGGCAAACTGTTCGGCTTCCTGCTCAAATTCAGACAGCACTTCCGTCAGCTGTTTGTTAGAGATCTGGCGTACGTTTGCCATTGCCGCACTGAGAATCTGTACTTCGCGCTGGGAGAGGTGTTTGAACACCTCGGCCGCACGGTCTTCGCCAATGGTCATCAGCAGGATGACGCTTTTATCGGTGCCTGAAAGCGTGTTACTCATGTTCGTTACCCATCCACTGGCGGATGACCAGCGCCACGACGCGCGGATCGTTATCTGACATTTCGCGAATGCGCTGGCTCATGACCTCGGCGCCCATACGCTGGTTAGCACGGCGTTGCTGCATCTGTTCGTCTTTGCTGAGGCGAACTTCAACCGCATCTTCCACTTCCTGACGGGTACTGACCTGTTCGCGCGCCGCTTTTTCAGCTTCTGCACGACGCTGGAGCTGAGGACGAATGCCCTTACGCCACAGCAGCCACGCGACAATCAGAACCAGCAGCCAGCGACCTGCGGACAGCAGCTGATCGATAAACGCCTGCTGTTGCCAGAACGGCAGTTCGCCACCTGACTCTTCAACCGAGTTGAACGGTGAGTTCACCACGTTGAGCGTGTCGCCGCGCTTCTCGGAGTAACCCATCGCTTCACGGGTCAGGTCTTCAATCTGTTTCATCTGCTCAGCGGTCAACGGCAACGGCTTGCCATCCGCCAGCGTCTTGTAGTTCACCACCACCGCAACCGACAGACGCTGTACATCGCCCACGTTCAGTTTGGTGTGGCGGATAGTACGGTCCACTTCGTAGTTGGTGGTTTCGTTACGACTGCTGGTACGCGGACCGGCGGTGCTGGCTGTTGATGTGGTCTGCTGATTCGTTTGCTGACCGTTCTGCTGATTAGCCGGTGGCGTTGAGATTGGCGCCGCGTTAGCCGGTGCTGGCTGGTTAGACAGTGCGCCCGGCACACCGCCTGGGTATGCGCCGCCAACCTGTTCGTTTTCATTGACCTGACGAGAGCGCATTACCGCCTGAGCCGGGTTGCCATTCGGGCTGTATTGCTCTTCGGTCTGTTCTTTATTAGAGAAGTCAATCTGCGCGGTAACCTGCGCATGCACGTTGCTGTTACCCACGACCGGGCCAAGGATGGCTTCGATGCGACGCTGCACGCGACCTTCCACATCCGCGGCATATTTCAGCTGCGCGTCATTCAGATCGCGGCCTGCGGTATTGGACTGGGTCAGCAGATGACCACTTTGATCAACCAGCGTCACGTTACCCGGCGGGAGACCGGCAACGGCGCTGGAGACCAGATGGGTCACCGCGCTGATTTGTCCTTCATCCATTGCACGGCCAGGCTGGAGGTTAACGGTGACTGAGGCCGACGGGGATTTCTGCTCGCGGACAAACAGGGAGGGCTTAGGCATGGCCAGGTGCACACGGGCACTCTTCACCGGACCCAATGTTTCAATCGTACGGGCCAGCTCACCTTCCAGCGCACGCTGGTAGTTCACCTGCTCGCTGAACTGGCTGATACCGAATTTTTCCTGATCCAGCAGTTCAAAACCAACCGCACCGCCCTTTGGCAGTCCCTGTTGCGCCAGGCGCAGACGAAGTTCGTGCACCTTATCAGCCGGTACCTCCAGCGCACCGCCGTTATCCGCAAAGCGATAAGGGATGTTCATCTGGGTAAGCTGGGTGACGATAGCACCGCCATCCTGATCGGAAAGGTTACTGTAAAGCGTGCGGTAATCAGGGCTTTTCGCCCACAAGACCATCGCTACAAGGATCGCAATTGCGGCAGCGCCTGCCACGATCAACGGGATTTTAGGATTCGCGCGAAGGCGGTTCATCCACTCGAGTGATTTATTTTGTGGCGCTGTCGATGCTGTTGCACTCATTGCGCACCTCTTAAATCCTGGTGGTTTACGTTATTCGTGTAGAGAAACAAAACTGACTCCCGGGTCGGCAAACACGACAAAAGTTCCATATTGATGGCCCTGCCATTATTTGATGATTCAGGATTTTCTATGCGTCAAATAACCTGGTTTTTTCACGCTATTTACCGCCATTATCTTATTGACAAGCTGTTAGTCTTGACCCCGTAAAAAACCATTCAGGGGAGAGTCATGGCTATACAGGGTATTGAAGGGGTGATCAGTCAGTTGCAGGCAACGGCGATGACGGCCCGTAATCAGAATGTGGCAGAACAACCGAGCATCAGTTTTGCAGGACAACTGCACGCCGCGCTTGACCGTATCAGCGATACCCAGACCGCCGCACGTACTCAGGCGGAGAAGTTCACCCTCGGCGAGCCGGGCGTGGCACTGAATGATGTGATGACCGATTTGCAAAAAGCCTCGGTTTCCCTGCAGATGGGGATTCAGGTGCGTAATAAGCTTGTGTCTGCTTATCAGGAAGTGATGGGGATGCAGGTTTAAGTTATCTAACCTAATGCTATTTATAGTTAATTATTGCCCTCATACATGTTGTGGGGCATGGGCGGGGCAAAGCTAATGACATTTC
The DNA here is from genome assembly GCF_030209635.1 of Enterobacter sp. MEB024. Classification (NCBI taxonomy): domain Bacteria; kingdom Pseudomonadati; phylum Pseudomonadota; class Gammaproteobacteria; order Enterobacterales; family Enterobacteriaceae; genus Enterobacter; species Enterobacter sp. MEB024. The sequence continues at coordinate 391,965 of NZ_JARVRQ010000003.1, forward strand.
GTTTTGGACAGGCGTCTCATCCGGTCATTTTTCGTCTTCCAGAGCTGGGCCCTCCCCGACACATATCATCAGTTTTGTTACGTCTTCATGATGCAAACATGTGTTTCACCTGGACTGGCCTGATAAAATGTAACTCCTTTATTTTACAGGGATAGAAAAGTGAAAAGTTTGTTTCTGTTTTTTTCTGCAATTTTACTGGCAGGTTGTTCCGCCAAATACAGCACAAATAATATTCAGGAGCGTACAGAATCCCTGTCAAAAGATGCTCCAGTTGCGATCTCTCAGCCAACTGACGGCGTATATGAAACACATACTTATTCTGGTTCTGGCAAAGCAACGGCGGATGCTGTAAAAGCGGCATTTTTGCGGTATTCAGATAATGTGACAGTTTTTAATGACTGTGATGATCTCGCATGTCTGAAAAACCGGCATACACTCAGCCGGGGATATTATGTGGTCCCACAGATACTGCACTGGGAGGATCGTGCAACTGAGTGGTCCGGCATTCCAGACAAGATTGAAGTGAAAATCACTGTTTATAATGCTGAATCTAATAATCGTGTTGCATCAACCATTATCAATGGCAAAAGCAAGTGGGCTACCTTCGGTGGCGATCACCCACAGGATTTGTTGCCAGAACCTGTAAGCGCGTTTATCTCGAGTCTGTATTAATTCTCCCTCAAACTGTCATATAAAACCCCGTCTCAACGGGGTTTTGACAGGCTTCAGTAAAGTCCTCATTCCTTATGTTAAGACCCGTCGATCTTCGCTGGCAGCCTAAGCGCTTTAATGCCACAATATTTTTTTCTTCGAATGCAGGAAAGATGATGAAAAAAATAGCAATTGCTGGCGCGCTGCTGGCACTGACCGGGTGCGTTCAGGTGGATAACTATCAGGAAGTGATCAAACACCCCGTCCCGGCGCATCTGGCAGGGTACTGGCAGTCAAAAGGGCCGCAGAGCAAAATGGTGAGCCCAGAGGCGATTGCCACGCTGGTGGTGACGGAGGAGGGCGATACGCTGGACTGCCGTCAGTGGCAGCGCGTGATCGCTGTACCGGGTAAAATCATGCTGCGTTCAAACAGTTATTATAACGTCACCCGCAAGCTGGATATTTATCCGCTGGAGCGCGATGGCTCTGTTCTTGAGTATGATGGTATGGAGCTACAGAAGGTCGATCGCCCGACGGTAGAGTGCGCAGATTATCTGAGCAAAAATCCGCTTGAGAGTAAACTTCCGTAGTGCATGTTGCCGGGTGGCAGCTTCGCCTGACCCGGCATTCAATTCACGTCAGATGCTTTTACAACTACAACGCATCCTCAATCACCCACACGCTGACGCTTCCACCTTTGCAGGTAAAGGTGCCTTCGCCATCCGCTGCGGTAGTGACCGTTTCTTCGCGATTGCCGAGAAAATCACGCCACGTTTTGTTGCCGTAGTTTTCACCCAGACAAATCACTTTCTCGCCGTCATCGCCATTCGACATCACCACCACACAGCCAGGATCGTCTTCGGTGCCGCTGCGGCTGAAGGCGATACAGTTTGGGTGATCGAAGAACAGCGTCTGCACACCGTGGGCAAAACGCTGGCGGGCGAGGATCAGCTCGTGAAGCTGCTCGATGACCGGCATATCAATATGGTAGGTTTCGCCGTCACCGCCCGTATCGTCATAGCTGGCACCGAATAAATCCGGATAAAAGACGCTGGGTACTCCGTTTTCACGCAGCAGGATCAGGGCATAGGCCAGCGGTTTAAACCACGCTTCAACCGGCGCTTCCAGTGCCTGCAAAGGCTGAGTGTCATGGTTGGCAACCAGAGTTACCGCATGGAACGGATCGGCTTCGACCAGGGTGCCGGTAAAGATTTGGCTCATGTCGTATTCCCGACCCTGGCGCGATGCTTCGTGGAATTTCATCTGCAGGGGGGCATCGAACAGCATCGTCTTGCCATCGACCTGGTCAATATAGGCCTGCAGTTTATCCACTTCGTGGGACCAGTATTCCGCCACGATAAACAACGGTTGCGTTGCAACTTCCTGAACGTGTTCAATCCACTCCTTATAAAACCAGGCGGGAATGTGTTTGACGGCGTCCAGACGAAAACCGTCACAGCCAGTTTGTTCCATGACCCAGCGGGCCCAGTATTTGATCTCCTCGGTGACGGCATGGTTGCGAAAATCAATGTTTTCGCCCATCAGGTAATCAAAATTACCCATCTCATCATCAACCTGGTCGTTCCAGCCTTCACCGGTGTAGTCGTTGACGATTTTAAAAATGCCGTCTTCATCGGGGTTTTCAATATGGTCGACGCCGCTGAAGCATTTGTAATCCCAGATAAACTGCGAATATTGCCCGGCACGGGCAGGGAAGGTGTAGCGTGTCCAGGCTTCACACTCAATGATCTCATCGTCGATCTGCGTGCGATCCTGTTCGTTGACGCGCTGAACGCGGACGGGTTCTTTCTCGTCCGCGCCCATTTTGTGGTTAACCACCACGTCAAGGAGGACGGCGATCTCATTACTTTTGAGTGCGTCGATGGCCTCCAGCAGCTGAGCTTTGTCACCGTACTTGGTGGCGACGCTGCCTTTCTGGTCAAACTCACCGAGGTCGAAGAGATCGTAAGTGTCGTATCCGACCGAGTACCCGCCGGATGCGCCTTTACAGGCTGGCGGCAACCAGATCATATTGATGCCGATTTCGTTAAGATTGGGGGCTAACGCCGTGACCTCTCGCCACAATTCACCGCCCGCAGGGTAATACCAGTGAAAACATTGTAACAGGGTGGGGTTTTTCATCGTCCGTGCTCCAGAAGCCGTTTGGCAGACTTCTGGAGTATGGATCAAGAATCGCTAATGTGAATTAATGATTCATCTCTCCGGGAAATAATATGTTGCCTGACAACTTCCCGTAGGTAACGTTAACGTTTTTTTGCTTGTTGGTTTGGGCAATAAGACCGCTCAACTCACTCATTCTTTCCTGCAACAAATCCTTGAGGAGGAGCTCATTCTGCAGCACCTGATTCAGTATCACCATCGCCTGATCCTGGATGTGTTTGCTGTCGGGCGGAAAAGGAGTCGTACTGATCTCTTCAACCAGCGAAACGTATGCAACCTCCTGTTCGATGAGCTCATCCCATTTCCCGGATTGAGCAAGGCTCAGCATTGTATTGCTAAGCGCATAAAGAGCATGCCACTTTTTAAGGGATAAGCTGGAGTCGTTCATTAAAGTTAATCCTGCTTGGGAGTATAACCCGGGCCGATTTGCTTCCAGGCGTCGGAAATATTGAGCAGCAGAGCCTCGACTTCGGTAATCGCCTCGATGTCATTGCGCAGATTGGCATGTAACAAACGGCGTACCATATAGTCGTAAAGCGCAGAAAGGTTGCGGGGGAGTTCTCCTCCCACATCCATATTTAACCCAGCCTTAAGGCCATTTTCGATAATATTAATGGCCTTAGACAGGGCCTCTCCTTTTGCCGGGATGTCCCCCTGCTCAAGGAAAAGGCGCGCCCGGATAAGCGCGCTATGGATACCGTCGAACAACATGACAACCAACTGGTGCGGGCTGGCACTCAAGACAGCAGATTCAAGACCTACCTGCTGATAGGCTTGTACACCAGATTTGCTATACATATCGTTTCCTTTCTTACTTACTGCTGAACTGTTGGGTCAAATAAGTGGCCGTGCCGTTGAATTTTGTGACCAGCTTATCTAAATCGTTAAATTGCTTTTTATAGCGCGCCATCGTGGCTTCAATCGTCAACTCCATCGCGTCATAACGTTTACCGATGGATTTGAGCGTGGCGTTAATACCGTCCTTCGCATTCTGAATAACGCCTTCTTTGCCGACAGACGTGCTCAGCATATCGGTTAGCTTGTTATTCATCTGGGTAGCGAAACCGGTCGTTTTCCCGTCACCCACAAAATAGGCCTGTACACCAGCCGGATCGTCCGTGAGGATCTTGGTTAATTTCTTATCATCAATTTTCAGGTTGCCAACCGCGCCGTCCGCGCCTTTGACCGGGTCCTGTGTGATGCCAAGTTGGGCCATAATGGCATAGGAACCGCTCTGCACATTGGTCAATAAAGCACGCAGATCGGATTGTACTCCGCGGATAGTACTGTCACCCATCAGTACGCCGTTATTCGAAGACTGGGCGGTTGCACCCACCGCAGGTGGCTCATATTTCGTCAATGAGGCAATGGTGGACTGCAGAGAGTTATAGGCAGTTACCCATTCTGTAATGGCTTTTTTGTTATCGTCTGTAGAGCGGGTTACGGTCAGGGTTTCATCGGCTGTGCTCTGTGCTTTCAGGGTTAATGTTACCCCTGGAATGGCGTCAGTGATGGTATTGGTCTGGCGGACAATCTGGATACCGTTGACGTTAACGACGGCATTTTGTGATTTTACCTGTTCGGTAAGTGCGCCACTGCCAATGATGCCTTTCAGCGTATCGTCGCCGGTCACTGTTACCGTCATATCAGAATCGGTACCGGTGGTTTTGGAGGTCAGCATCAGACGATAGTCGCCATCATCCGCTTTCACCACACTTGCCGAGACACTGCCGTTGGCAGCATTAATGGCTTTAGCGATCCCGTTCAGGGAGGTATCGCCATCGGCCAGGGTTACCGTCAGTGGTTTACTGTCAGCGCCTGCCTGGGTAATGGTAATGGTTCGGCTGTTGGTGCCCGTGGTGCCACCTAACTGCTTAGTATTGCTGTCGATAGTGCCTGGCGTGGTTGTCAGCACCTGGCCTTTAGCAATCTTGCTCACGTTGACTGTCACATCACCAACGTTAGCGCCGGAGGTACTGATAGCCGAAAATGCAGTATTGGTGCTGCTAATGGAGGTTGAGTTCCACGTATCTGTTTTTGCGAGCTTAGCAGCTGCGGTTTGCAGATTCGTCAGGGCGCTTTGTAATTTGCCGTAACCGGTAATCTGCGCGTCGTAGGTGGTTTTTTGCTTGGCAATAGCCGTCAATTTTGTTTCTTCTGCTGCCTGCAGCTTATCGTACAGATCTGACAGGCCGGGCATGCCCACCCCGAGATTACTGATAGTCGCCATGTAGTGTTCCTTCTTAATGGATGTTTCAGTCGTTTATCGGCCCGTTCGACGAAAAGTTTACGGCAAGCTTAAAAAATATATCGCTGAATAAGCGACCTAAATGACGCGTTTTAAATCAACAGGGTGCATGACGAAGAAATATACCGAAGAGAATAAGACGGTGATTTTTTGCGTTAATCTTTTATTCATCATGCACTCTGTAGCCGCTTTAGAGCAAAATAAATCTTTATAAAACAAATAATTAAATATTTTCTTCGATATTTTCTAAAGTCTGCTGTTCGAGCGTCGATAACCTTGTTGACGGTGAGAGACGCCGTGAGTGTTAGGCACCGACCCTAGAAACCATTTTTGAAGGAATTAAAATTATGGCAGTTATCAATACTAACCTGTTGTCCCTGACCACTCAGAACAACCTGAACAAATCTCAGTCTTCTCTGGGCACTGCTATCGAGCGTCTGTCCTCTGGTCTGCGTATCAACAGCGCGAAAGATGACGCTGCTGGCCAGGCGATTGCTAACCGCATGACCTCCCAGATTAAAGGTATGACCCAGGCGGCGCGTAACGCCAACGACGGCATCTCCCTGGTTCAGACTGCTGAAGGTAACCTGAACGAAATCAACACCAACTTACAGCGTATTCGTGAGCTGTCTGTTCAGGCTGCTACCGACACCAACGGTTCTTCTGACCTGACTTCCGTCAACACTGAAATTACTCAGCGTCTGGCTGAAATCGACCGTATCGCGGGCTCAGCTAACTTCAACGGTAAAAAACTGCTGGACGGCTCTGTATCTACCGCGCTGAAAATTCAGGTTGGTGCTGGTACTTCTGCTAACGACACCATCTCTGTAGACAGCAACGCGCTGATCAACGCGACCTCTGGTACCCTGAGCGCTGGTCTGAGCACTGCAATCTCCGATAACGCCTCTGCACAGGCTGTTATCTCTGCTGCTGATGCTGCAATCGCGAAAATTGATACCGCGCGTTCTAACATGGGTGCGATTCAGAACCGTTTTGAATCTACCATCAACAACCTGAACAACTCTATCAATAACCTGTCTGCTGCTCAGTCCCGTATCCAGGACGCTGACTACGCTACCGAAGTTTCCAACATGTCTCGCGCGCAGATCCTGCAGCAGGCTGGTACTTCTGTACTGTCTCAGGCAAACCAGGTTCCTCAGGCTATGCTGTCTCTGCTGCGTTAATCGCCGCGTCTGTTTCATAAAGGTTGCTGGAGACAGCAACCTTTTTTTTGCCCGCCAGACAATCTCCGAAATAAGCCATTATTACCGGGGGTGTTCCTTCCATTATCTCGAATATTCCCTTGTACGATGGGTAAGAATCGCAATCTTACTAAGAGAATCGGGATGAACAAGTTCGAGCGTACACGATCGCTGCATCAGTATTACCGTGATGAATTTTCACGGCTAATCTTTTTGCCAGAAACGGATGCATTGCCTGCGCATGTTGTAACCGAAATCCTGCACTATAAAAATTCTGATATTGCCACGCTCGAACCCCAGATCATGGACGCAACGACCGATCTGGATGCACAAAAAGAACTCGCTGTTAAGCGCATGCTGTGCGCGATCGCTGCAGCAAACGCCGCGTTTGATTTTAAAAACCAGGGCAAGCCAACACTCTTTTCGCAAGAGCTGAGTGAAACCATTACCGGTTGGGTCGTAGAGGCGCTTCAGCATGACGACAGCATAAATCTTCTGGTAGCGGGTATTCAGGTTTTCTTCCGTATTAACGAAATTGACGCCGCCTTATTCCTGATTTCAAACTACTACGCGGTGGTGAGTCCATCCCCAACCGTGATGAAAATATTGCTGTTAGTGTGCCTGATGGAAGATGATTTTAATCAGATGCAGACGCTTATCCAGCAGCTAACCGCCGATCCTGAACATATTGGTGAAGACGCGTTAACGATGCTAATGATCGTCACGGGGATTCATAAACTGGGTGGCTGCCCTGAAACGTTCATCGATTTCTCCGCCCTGAACATGCCTGATTATGAGCCTGATTTTTCGCACTACGAGTGGCTTCTTCCGGCAGAGGAAAACGGAAAAACAACGGTTCTGGTAGCGTGCGACAAACGCTATTACTTCGATCACGCCCTGACGCTGTTAGGTTCGATCTTCCATACCAACGGCGACCAGCTTAACGTTCACCTGCATCTTTATAACCCTGATGATGAGACAAAGGCGCACGTTCATTCGCTGCACCAGCATTTTCCGGGAATGGTGATATCGGCGACAGCCGAAAAGATTGCGCCCGTTTTTGGTATCAATGTCTGGTACGCCTCAAGACGTTTTGTTTTCCTCAGCTATGCACTGAGCGTGTTCACCTCTCCAGTTATTGTTCTTGATGCAGATTGTCTCGTTCGTAAGAACTGGGCCGATATTAAGCAACATCTTCCTGATAAGGAAATTGTCCTCTCTTACAGTAACGGCGCACCGCCATGGGAGCAGGTTCCCGCCGGCTTTGTCTATACGGCTCCGGGGACGCTTTCGCGTAAATACCTGTCGCTTGTTGCGACATTTATTGACTGGAATCTACGCCGCGGCAATGCGGAGTGGTTCCTCGACCAGGTCGCACTTTCTGTCGCGCTGGATGCACTGCCTGCGGTTGAGCAGATGGCCATTCATCGCGAGCCGCTGGAGAAACTGATCGATATTCGCTACACCGACGCCACGTTCAGCTGGACAGTGACCACGCAAAAATCAGGCGGCGAAGCGTACCAGAACTACAAAGCTGCGATGCAACAAACCTATTTTTGCTAACCACTGAACTCATGGAACTTTCTCTGTATGTTGTATCCAGATAATCGATTCACGCTATCGGGTCTGCAGGCCGCCGCTGCCCTGTATCAGTTTCCTGCCGGGGCACCTGAGAATGCACGCGTCCTGGATTTAGGTTGCGGACAGGGCGAGGTGTTGTTATCCGCTGCGCTGGCCTGGCCTGATTGTGTCGGGATAGGTATTGATATTAACGAAGACGCTATTGCAGCGGGGCAGAGGCAGGCGCAGCGTCTGGGTATCGTCAGTATTGAACTGGTTGCGGCGGGTCTTAACGATGTGCTGAGCGTGTCACCGGGTGAGTTCGATTACATTCTTATTCGCGGGGACTTTATTCCTGCAGGCATGCCAGAGCGTGACGCGCTGTTGCAGTGGTGTCGTCGCCACCTGTCGGCGTATGGCATTATTGCCATCCACCAGATTTTTACCCCGCCTGAATCCGCGGCACAATACGTTCAGGATGCGTTGGCCTTCCACGCACGCCTTGCGGGCCGGTCAGATGAGAAGGTTGCTTTTGCTCGTGGTATGCTCAGCTATCTGGCATTGACCCAGCCGGAAGGGGAGATCAAAGACTATGTGCTCGCGATGGAGCGCGTTGACGACACGACCCTTATTGAGAGCCTGGCAAGCGCCACGCACATCTCCGGGCAGTTCCTTCAGTTCACCGATACTCTCTCATCCTGCGGGCTGCGCTACGTGGGGGATGCGCTGCCTCAGTACGAAACGGGTGAGAGCTTTAGCGAGCAAATTCATCAGCTGCACGCACTGGTCTCATCTGGGCAGGCATCGATTGCCGCGCAGCAATATCTCGATTTTGCCGTCAACCGTCGCGAGCGCGTCAGCCTGCTTTCCCGTGATAATACTGTTAACGCGGCGGCGCTGGATTTTACCCGGTTAAACACGCTGCACTGGGCCGGTGATTTCAGACGTTGCCGCAACGATCGCGGCGAGATCGTCAATGCTCACACCAACGCTGAAGGGAAATTTTTCTCGACGCAAAATACCACGACGCTGCATATTCTCGATCTGCTTGGCGGCGCATGGCCGCTGAGCCTGTCATTTGATCAACTGGTGAGCAACGCTCGTCTTCCCGAAAAAGAGGAGGATGTCTCCCAGAGCGTACTTGAATCTCTAAAAGATCTCTTTCTCAACCAAATTCCGGGGCTCCACTGGGCGGGTTCACCGGGGCCTTACAATGTTCAGCCTGAAAGTGAACTCACGTTAATTGCTCCTCTTCTGGTAGGGCAAGACTTTGACATCATGCTTAATCTCTGGGGGGAGCGTGTGACCCTCAGTGACGACGAACGGGAGTTCGCGATTGCCGGCATGGATGTGAATCAGGCCAGAAGCCGAGAGTGCTTTTCTGCACTGAAGGCGAAAGGACTATTGAAAGGTACCCCTGAAGCTTGGCGCAAAGCACTGCAGCGTTTTTTGCGTCTGGGGGATGTCGACTACCTTAAAAGCAACATTGATACGCTTTTACTGCTTAATGTCGGATCGCAACAGGGCGGTTTACTTGTTGACGGGCAGATTATGGCAGGGGAGAGGGATGAACAGGATCCTGGCATCGATCTCATTTACCAAAACGTAAACGCGCTGATTGCCGCAGGTCTGGCGAAAGACGCGCGCGATTACATTACGGGACAGATTGAAAACGATCCTCATAATCTGCATCTGCTTCGCTGCTCTTCCCGTGCAAGCCTGCTGATGGGCGACTGGGACGAGGCTCTGTTGGCACTCTGCCAGCTCATGAGCCGCTACTCTGCTGGGCAGGATATCTGGTTCGACCTGGCAACCGTGCTGCAGAAAAAAGGTGAGCTGCATTATGCCGCCCGGATCCTGCAGGCGCTGCTGCGGTTGAATAAACATAATGCGTCATTCTGGAATACGCTGGCGGTGGTTTATCATGCGCGTCGCAATATGGCCATGGCTGAACGCTGCGCCAGGGAATCGTTGCGCTATAACGCCACGAATCCGCTGCATCTCGCGATGATGGGCATTATTCTCAGTGATAATCAGAAACTGACGGAAGCACGCTATTTCCTCGAGAAATCGCTCGAGTTTGCGCCGGGTGATTTTGACTGTTTCACCAGCCTGCTGTTTGTTCTTACCCACGATTTTTCTGTCTCGCCGGAAGTGCTTTTCAATCGCCATCTTGCCTATGGTGAACTGGTGACCGAGTGGGCGACAAACTTCGACCTGGCGCTGCCGTGGCAGGGTAGTAAGGATCCTGAGCGGCCGTTGCGCGTCGGCTTTGTCTCCGGAGACTTCCGTAACCATCCCGTAAGCCGCTTCCTGCGCCCGTTCTGGGACGGCATGGATCGGGAGCGGTTTTCCCTCTACGGATATAGTACGCTGGATAAAGATGATGCCGTCACGGAGCACTTCCGTAACACCTCGACGAAGTGGTTATCTGTTACCCATCTCAATAACGTTGAGCTGGCAAAACAGATCCACAGCGACGGGATTGATATTCTTTTTGATCTCTCGGGTCATACCACCGGGACGCGTTTACCCGCGTTTGCCTTTAAGCCTGCGCCGGTGCAAATCACCTGGCTCGGTTACCCGGGCACGACCGGGATGCGGCAGATGGATTACCGCATTATCAGCACCGGGTTTGTCAGGAATGCTGCGATAGACGCTCAGTTCACTGAAAAGCTGATCGCGATTCCACTCGATAACTTCTTTGAGCCGGATGCTTCCAGCCCTGACGTCAATGCCTTGCCAGCCCTAACGAACGGCTGGTTTACCTACGGTAGTTTCAACCGCCCGAAAAAATTGAATGACCAGGTCTTTGCGTTGTGGGCGCGCATTCTGCTGCATAACGCCACGTCACGTTTGCTGATTGGTTTTATGGATGACGATGCGATGATCGCCCGCTACCGCAAAAAGCTCAATGCGCTGGGCGTATCGGATGAGCAGCTTATCTTCCGTAAAACGACGGGACTGGAGTCGTATCTTCATATGCATCATGAGGTAGACATGTTGCTTGATTCCTTCCCGTACAACGGGGGAACCACCACCAGTCATGGCATATGGATGGGCGTCCCGACGCTTACCCTGGCAGGCGCAACCTATCCCGCGCGGCAGGGGCTGGAGATCTTGCATATTTACGGGCTGGATGAGTTTGTGGCGGAAAGTCAGCAAGACTATTTCGACAAGGCCGTTAGCTGGCAAACCCGACTGGAAACCCTCAGCGCTTTGCGTCAAAGCATGCGGAGCACAATCCCACTCCAGAGCCAGAGCAATGTGGCGATTCCTTTCCAGCAGGCCCTGCGCGGGGCCTGGCGAAAATGGTGTGCTGATGAAGCACCCCGCAGTTTCCAGGTATCAGGTACTGAGGATTAACTTATGAAAAATGTCTACGTTACCAGTCCACTTCTTCCGCCCCTTGAGGAGTTCATCCCTTACCTGGAGACCTTGTGGGAAAGTAAAATTTTGACCAACAGCGGGCAATTCCATCAGCAACTGGAAGAGGCGCTGGCGGCGTATCTTGGGGTAAAACATGTCTGCCTGTTCTCCAACGGCACGCTCGCGTTGCTGACGGCGCTTCAGACATTGCGTATAACCGGTGAAGTGATCACCACGCCATACTCTTTTGTCGCCACGTCTCACAGCCTGCTGTGGAATGATTTAACACCGGTGTTTGCTGATATTGACCCCGCCACTTTTAATATCGATCCGGATCGCATTGAAGAACTGATTACGCCTAAAACGACGGCGATCATGCCAGTCCACTGCTATGGTATTCCGTGCGATATGGAACGCATCCAGAAGATTGCCGATACCTATGGACTGAAGGTGATTTACGATGCGGCCCACTGTTTCGGCGTCAAACAGGATAACGCCAGCATTCTCAATTATGGCGATCTGTCCGTACTGAGCTTCCATGCCACAAAGGTGTTTAATACCTTCGAAGGGGGGGCCATTATTTGCCATGATGCCAAAACCAAGCAGCGCATCGATTATCTTAAAAACTTTGGTTTTGCCGATGAAACCATTGTGATGGCGCCGGGTATTAACGCCAAAATGAATGAAGTGCAGGCGGCCATGGGGCTGCTGCAGTTAAAGTATATTGACAGTGCGCTGCAGGAACGCGCGGTTATTTATCAACGTTACGTTGAACTGCTCGATTCCGCTCTTCCGGCGCTGGAGTACATTAAACCTGCCAGTAATATTGAATGGAATTACTCCTACTTCCCGGTACTTATCCGCGAAGATTCGGCGGTCAGCCGGGATGCTATCTATTCGGAATTACGCAAGCATAATATCTATGCCCGCCGTTATTTCTATCCGCTTATCAGCGCGTTCCCGATGTATCGCCACTTCCCGACGGCGAATGCACAACATCTCCCGGTTGCCGATGAAATTTCTCATGCGGTGCTCTGCCTGCCCATCTATCCCGGACTACTGGTGGCCGATCAACGTCGTATTATTGAGATTATCCAGGAACTCTTTATCAATGCCGCCCGTGCGGCAGAGCCTGCGCTTGTGGTCAATGGATAGGAAAGAAAACCGATGAAGCTGGCGATCATGCAACCCTATTTTTTCCCGTATTGCGGCTATTTCCAACTGATGGCGGCAGTGGATGCTTTCGTGGTGTATGACAACATCAAGTACACGAAAAAAGGGTGGATTAACCGTAACCGTATTCAGGTTCGCGGTGCGGAGTCATTAATCTCGCTGCCACTAAAAAAAGACTCGGACTTTCTGGATATCAGGGAGCGGCAGCTCTCAGCAGCATTTGACCGCAATAAGCTGTGCAATCAAATTGTCGGTGCGTATCGCCACGCACCCTCATTTTCCGCGGTAATGCCGATCGTTGAGGAGATTATTCAGAACCCGGAGGATAATCTTTTTAATTATCTGTGGCTGGGCCTGAACCGGTTGCGGGACTATTTTGGCTTCTCGTGTGAGCTAATTGTCTCGTCTTCGTTACCGGCGAATCACGCGTTAAAGTCTCAGGATCGCGTCATCGATATTTGTCAGGTGATGAACGTCCGTACGTATATTAACCCCCCGGGGGGCATGGCGCTCTATTCCCGGCAGGATTTTGTCGAACGCGGGCTTCAGCTGCAATTTATCCAGCCGCAACCGTGGCACTACCCGCATTCTGACGCGGCGTTTATTCCCTGGCTGTCCATTATTGACGTCATGATGTTTAACTCTCGCGATGAGGTGGTTCGTCGCCTGCAACTTGGTTATGAGTTAATTTAATATGTTTACATGGAAAAAATTGGGTAAGGTCTTTACCCCGCAGGAGGTGACTCATCTCCCTTGGCTTAAAGAGTTTGCTCAGGCCCCTGCGACGCTGATCTTTGATGATTTCGTGCGCGTCTATTTCTCCTGCCGCCCGCCTGCTGATGAACAGGGGAAATATGTCAGCTATTCCGCTTGGGTGGATTTGGCTCGTGACGATCTCTTCCAGGTATTGCGCTTTGCCCGTGAACCGATTCTCCCGCTGGGTGGATACGGAGAATTTGACGAATTTGGTACCTATCCCGTCTCCGTGATGCGCGATAAGGATGTGGTAAAAGCCTGGTATGCAGGCTGGACTCGCTGCGAATCGGTGCCGTTCAACGTGGCAATTGGCATGGCAGTAAGCCATGACCAGGGGGAGACCTTTGTTAAAGCGGGTCCGGGGCCAGCAATCGGTTACTCTCCGGATGAGCCGTTTGTAATGAGTGGGCCGAAAATTCGAAGATTCAATAACCAATGGCAGCTTTTTTATATTGCTGGTCGCAAATGGAAATGGGTGGATGGCCGCGCAGAGCCGGTCTACAAGATTCGCATGGCGACATCTGAAGATGGCATCAACTGGACGAAGCTGAATAAAGATCTGATCCCCAGCCGTATCGAAGAGGACGAGGCACAGGCCAGCCCGGATGTCTTTTACGCCAACGGCAAATACCATATGTTTTTTTGCTACCGCTACAGCGCCCATTACCGCGGAAAGCAGAACGGTTACCGCATCGGCTACGCGTGGAGTCTGGATATGATGTCGTGGCACCGGGATGATAGCAAAGCTGGCATTGACGTTTCTGCTTCCGGATGGGATGCAGAAATGATCAGCTACCCACACGTTTTTGAACTCGATGGCAATATTTACATGGCTTATCTGGGGGATCAGGTGGGCCGCTATGGCTTTGGCCTGGCACAACTTGAGGGCAAATTATGCTGACCCTGAAATGGCGTAAGCACGGGCTTATCTATTCGCCTTCACAGGTTCCTCCTCTGGCAAATGGGGTGGGTTTTGCCCAGTCTCCGCAAGCGCTGGTGTTTAATGACTTTGTCCGAATCTACTTTTCCACGCGTGAGCGGGAGGCGAATTCAGCAAAGTTTATTAGCCGTGTCTGCTATGTGGATATGGATAAATCTTTGCGGGAGGTGCTTCGTATCAGTCCCGAGCCGGTGATAGCATCTGCTGAGTTGGGCACATTCGATGAGCACGGTATTTTCCCTTGTAACGTTCTGCGTCATGAAGGAAAAATCATGGCATGGACGACGGGCTGGAATCGTCGCGTTTCGGTCTCGGTTGATACAGCCATTGGTTTTGCGGTAAGCACAGACAATGGCGAACACTTCACCCGTTTCGGTACTGGGCCCGTGATGGGCCCCTCATTGCACGAGCCACACTTAGTGGGAGATGCCTTTGTTATACATACCTGTGAACGTTTCCACATGTGGTACATCTTTGGAACGGGCTGGAAGAAGCGCACACCGGATTCGGTTCCGGATCGCATCTATAAAATTGCTCATGCGGAATCACACGATGGCATCCACTGGCAGCGTGACAGCCAGCAAATTATCCCTTCCGTACTGGGGGACGATGAATGCCAGGCACTGCCGACGGTGATTGAAATCAATGGCCGTTATCATATGGTCTTTTGCTTCCGTGAGTGTTTCGATTTCCGCACAGAGCAGGGGCGCGGCTATCGTCTGGGCTATGCCTGGTCTGATGATTTACACCACTGGCATCGTGACGACAGCCAGATGGCGTCGCTCGCGTCCGTGAATGACTGGGACAGCGAAATGCAGTGCTATCCCCATCTGTTCCGCTGCGATGAGAAAGTTTATTTGCTTTATAACGGTAACGCGTTTGGCAAAGCAGGATTTGGCCTGGCGGAACTGGTGTTATGAATTGCTGGGCGTTTTGCCAGAACCGTGCCTCACCGGAGGAGATCGTCGAACACTTTAATCAGTGTGACCCGCTTTTTGTCGCGTCTATTACCGAAATAATCGCGTTGCAGGACTATGCCAAAAAAATAGCGGAGCGGGCATGGCGAACCGAAGCCTGGCATAACAACACGCTCACCGGACTGGTTGCAGCCTATTATAACGCGCAGCGTCAGCAGGGATTTATTACTCATGTTTCCGTTTTGCCTGACGCCCAGCATTGCGGTGTGGGTAGCAAGCTATTAATTCAAAGCATTGAACATCTACAGTCCCTGGGTGTGATGGAAATTAATCTTGAAGTCGATAAGAATAACGTGTCGGCACAACATTTATATCTAAAGCATGGATTTATCTTCGGCAGATCAAACGCTTCAAAGATAACCATGACTTTGCACAGTGAGATAACAACATGACCCTTCGTGATTACAATCTGGAAATCAAAGATACTGCCGATCATCAGTATGCCTATAACTTTGATTTTGATGTGATGCACCCTTTTATGATCCGTGCGTTCACACCATTTTTTAAGCCGGGTAATTTACTTGAACTTGGTAGTTTTAAAGGTGATTTTACCGCACGATTGACCGAAAAATTCAGCGACATCACCTGCGTGGAAGCCTCGGCAGAGGCGATGAATATCGCCAGTAAGCGCCTGGGGGAAAATGTCTCGTTTGTGCATTCCCGCTTTGAGGATGTTGAACTGCCGGAGCGTTATGACAATATTATTCTCACCCATGTGCTGGAGCATATTGACGATCCCGTTAACCTCTTAAAACGCATTAATAATGAATGGTTAACGGATGAAGGCCACTTTTTTTTGGTTTGTCCAAATGCGCATGCCGCCTCCCGACAGATTGCCGTAAAAATGAACTTAATCTCGCATAACAGTGCGGTGACGGAGGCTGAGTTTCAGCATGGCCATCGTTGTACTTATTCTCTGGATACTCTTGAAAGAGATGCCCGTCTTGCGGGACTTAACGTTGTTTATCGCACGGGTATTTTTTTCAAGGCGCTCGCTAATTTCCAGTGGGACAAACTTTTACAGACAGATATCATCTCAAAGCAATATCTTGAGGGGTGCTACGAGTTAGGCCATCAATACCCTGATTTATGTTCAAGTATATTCTTGCTATGTAAAAAAGGCTGACGTTATCCTTACCACAGGATGCATGTTATCCCTGCATGCATCGGTAACCCCCAAATAACCCCTTATTTTACCCACTATTCATCCAATTGAACGCCCTGCAGAATCGGATAATCATGCCGATAACTCAACTAACGCAGGGCTGTTTATCGTGAATTCACTCTATACCGCTGAAGGTGTAATGGATAAACACTCGCTGTGGCAGCGTTATGTCCCACTGGTGCGTCACGAAGCATTGCGCCTCCAGGTGCGTTTGCCGGCGAGCGTGGAACTTGACGATCTGCTACAGGCGGGCGGTATCGGGTTATTGAATGCAGTTGACCGATACGACGCTCTGCAAGGAACGGCATTTACGACTTACGCAGTTCAGCGTATTCGTGGTGCGATGCTGGATGAGCTGCGCAGCCGCGACTGGGTGCCGCGCAGTGTTCGCCGCAACGCGCGCGAAGTGGCGCATGCGATGGGGCAGCTGGAACAGGAACTGGGACGTAACGCAACGGAAACAGAAGTGGCGGAACGTCTTGGCATTGCTGTTGAAGAGTATCGTCAGATGTTGCTCGATACCAATAATAGCCAACTCTTCTCTTATGACGAGTGGCGAGAAGAGCATGGCGATAGCATCGAGCTGGTGACGGATGAGCATCAGCAAGAAAACCCGTTACACCATTTAATGGAAGGTAATTTACGCCAGCGCGTAATGGAAGCGATTGAGGCTTTACCTGAGCGCGAACAGCTGGTGTTGACCCTCTATTATCAGGAAGAGCTTAATCTCAAAGAGATTGGCGCTGTTCTGGAAGTGGGGGAGTCTCGGGTAAGCCAGTTGCACAGCCAGGCCATTAAACGTTTACGCACAAAGCTGGGTAAGTTATAGGTGATTGATTCACCTGAAAAATGCCGCACAACGTATTGACAACCAGGAGTTATCATGACGGTGCAGCAATCTAAAAGACGGCCTTTAAGCCGCTACCTGAAAGACTTTAAACACAGCCAGACGCATTGCGCCCACTGTAACAAGTTACTCGATCGTATCACGCTGGTTCGTCGAGGCGAAATCGTTAATAAGATCGCGATTTCACGCCTCGACACGTTGATGGATGAAGCAGCATGGCTCGAAGAACAAAAAGAGTGGGTGGCACTTTGCCGTTTCTGCGGTGATCTCCACTGCAAAGAGCAAAGCGACTTCTTCGACATTATCGGCTTCAAACAATTCCTGTTTGAACAAACGGAGATGAGCCACGGAACCGTACGCGAATATGTCGTCCGCCTGCGCCGTCTCGGACAACATCTCACCGTGAACAACATCTCCCACGATCTGCTGAAGACCGGCTATCTGGATGAGAATCTTGAGCCGTGGTTGCCTGCGACCAGCACCAACAACTACCGCATTGCGCTGCGCAAGTATGCACAATATAAGGTACAAATGCCGGGTGTCATAAAGCAGAAAGCCCACGCTGGAACAACTTCTGATATATATTAAAAAAGAATAAGATGTAGCGCAGTCGCCTTTGACCTTGCAGGTGATTTCTCTACACTACTCAAAAATTCCACTATATCGGGGTATTTATGAAATTAGCACTTCTGGGTCGTCAGGCGCTGATGGGTGTAATGGCAGTCGCGCTGGTCGCGGGTATGAGCGTGAAAACGTTCGCCGCAGAAAATCTGCTGAATAAAGTGAAAGAGCGCGGTACGCTGCTGGTCGGGCTGGAAGGAACCTATCCTCCGTTCAGCTTCCAGGGCGATGACGGTAAACTCACCGGTTTTGAAGTGGAATTTGCACAGGAACTGGCGAAACACCTTGGCGTGAAAGCCTCCATCAAACCGACCAAATGGGACGGTATGCTGGCGTCGCTGGATTCCAAACGTATTGATGTGGTGATTAACCAGGTGACCATTTCTGACGAGCGTAAGAAGAAGTATGACTTCTCCACGCCGTACACCGTGTCTGGTATCCAGGCGCTGGTGAAGAAAGGTAACGAAGGCACCATCAAAACGGCCGCTGACCTGAAAGGCAAAAAAGTCGGTGTCGGTCTGGGAACCAACTATGAAGAGTGGCTGCGCCAGAACGTTCAGGGTGTGGATATCCGCACTTACGATGATGACCCGACAAAATACCAGGATCTCCGCGTAGGTCGTATTGATGCGATTCTGGTTGACCGTCTGGCCGCGCTGGATCTGGTGAAGAAAACCAACAATACCCTGGCGGTAGCCGGTGATGCGTTCTCTCGTCAGGAATCCGGTGTAGCCGTTCGTAAAGGCAACGACGACCTGGTTAAAGCGATTGACTCCGCGATTGCTGACATGCAAAAAGACGGCAGCCTGAAAGCCCTTTCTGAGAAGTGGTTCGGGGCAGACGTCACGAAATAAGTCTTTGACGTTAAAAAAAGGCGCTTTTAAAAGCGCCTTTTTTATTTCTTACGCGTCTGCGTGCATAATGAAAAATATCACATTGAGTCAGTGTTACCGGAGAACCCATGTCACTACAGAATTTAACGCGCTTTCCCCGCCTGGAGTTTATCGGCGCGCCGACTCCACTGGAGTATCTGCCGCGATTTTCTGACTATTTAGGACGCGATATTTTTATCAAGCGCGATGACGTAACGCCGATGGCGATGGGGGGCAATAAGCTCCGTAAGCTGGAGTTTCTGGCCGCTGACGCCCTGCGTGAAGGCGCGGATACGCTCATTACCGCAGGTGCCATTCAGTCTAACCATGTCCGCCAGACCGCCGCGGTGGCTGCAAAGCTGGGTCTCCACTGTGTGGCATTGCTGGAAAACCCAATTGGAACGCAAGCAGAAAACTATCTGACTAACGGCAACCGTCTGCTGCTGGATCTGTTTAACGTACAAGTCGAAATGGTCGAGGCATTAACCGACCCGACCGCACAACTTGATGAACTGGCGACGCGTCTGGAAGCGCAGGGTTTTCGTCCCTACGTTATTCCTGTCGGCGGCTCGAATGCGCTGGGCGCGCTGGGGTATGTGGAAAGTGCGCTGGAGATTGCCCAGCAATGCGAGGGGGCGGTCAGCCTCTCTTCTGTCGTTGTTGCTTCCGGCAGTGCAGGTACCCACGCAGGGCTGGCCGTAGGTCTGGAGCAATTATTACCCGATGTCGAGCTTATTGGCGTGACGGTATCGCGTAGCGTCGCGGACCAGAAGCCGAAAGTGGTCACCTTACAGCAGGCGGTGGCAGAGCAACTGGCGTTGAAGGCAACGGCTGATATCCAGCTCTGGGACGACTATTTTGCACCAGGCTACGGCACGCCTAATGAAGAGGGGATGGACGCGGTGAAATTGCTGGCGCGCCTCGAGGGTATACTGCTTGATCCCGTGTATACGGGCAAAGCGATGGCCGGTCTTATCGATGGCATTGAACAGAAGCGCTTTAAGGATGAAGGGCCGATTTTGTTTGTTCACACCGGCGGGGCACCTGCGCTGTTTGCCTACCATCCTCATGTCTAAAATCAGGTCGAAAAATAATAATGCAAGAAAGTATTCAACTGGTTATTGATTCCCTGCCGTACCTGCTTAAAGGTGCGGTATTTACGTTACAGCTCAGTATTGGCGGGATGTTCTTCGGTCTGGTACTCGGGTTTGTGCTGGCCTTAATGCGTATGTCACCCGTCTTACCAGTACGCTGGGTGGCGCGTTTTTATATCTCTGTGTTTCGCGGCACGCCGCTTATCGCGCAGCTCTTTATGATCTACTACGGTTTACCGCAGTTTGGTATTGAGCTGGATCCGATCCCGGCGGCGATGATTGGTTTGTCGCTCAATACGGCGGCATACACCTCTGAAACGCTGCGTGCGGCAATCTCGTCCATTGATAAAGGGCAGTGGGAAGCGGCGGCCAGTATCGGTATGACGCCCTGGCAAACGCTGCGCAGAGCCATTCTGCCTCAGGCGGCGCGTGTGGCGCTTCCGCCGCTCAGCAACAGCTTTATCAGCCTGGTGAAAGACACGTCGCTGGCGGCCACCATTCAGGTACCGGAACTGTTCCGTCAGGCGCAGCTTATTACCTCGCGCACCCTGGAAGTGTTCACCATGTATCTGGCGGCCTCGCTGATTTACTGGGTAATGGCGACGGTGTTATCCGCCTTGCAAAACTATTTCGAAAACCAGCTTAACCGCCAGGAGCGTGATCCAAAATGAGTGCTATCGACGTTAAAAACCTGGTGAAAAAATTCCACGGTCAAACGGTGCTCCACGGGATTGATCTGGAGGTTGAGCAGGGTGAAGTGGTCGCCATTATCGGCCCGAGTGGTTCCGGGAAAACAACGCTGCTGCGCAGCATCAACCTGCTTGAACAGCCTGAAGAAGGCACGATTCGGGTAGGGAACATTACGATTGATACCGGCAAATCCATCAGCCAGCAAAAAGGTCTGATTCGCCAGTTGCGCCAGCATGTGGGCTTTGTTTTCCAGAACTTCAATCTCTTCCCACACCGGACGGTGCTGGAGAACATCATTGAAGGCCCGGTCATTGTAAAAGGGGAAGCCAAAGAGGACGCGACGGTTCGCGCGCGCGAGTTGCTCGCAAAAGTCGGGCTGGCCGGTAAAGAAACCAGCTACCCGCGCCGCCTGTCAGGTGGTCAGCAGCAGCGTGTGGCGATTGCCCGCGCGCTGGCGATGCGCCCGGATGTGATCCTCTTTGATGAACCGACCTCTGCGCTCGACCCTGAGCTGGTGGGAGAGGTGCTGAACACCATCCGCCAGCTGGCACAGGAGAAACGCACAATGGTTATCGTTACCCACGAGATGAGCTTCGCTCGTGATGTGGCGGACCGCGCCATTTTCATGGATCAGGGAAGGATTGTGGAGCAGGGGCCGGCAAAACACTTATTTGCCAACCCACAGCAGCCGCGAACCCGTCAGTTCCTTGAAAAATTCCTTATGCAGTAGAATTTTTGCACTAATTTGCTCCAGAAAATTCATCTGGGGCAAATTATTCTCCCCCTGCGCCCGACACCGTGTTTTTTTATTCCGCTCAGGCCCAATAAACCTTATCAAACGTAAAGTTAATTGTGCTGTTGCCGATATTTTGTAGTTAGAAATAAGTTTTATGTGTTAGGTTATATTCACCATAATAATGAATATCATTTCAGAGGCTTCATTTAGTAAGTATGAAGGATTCAGACTTTTTCACCTGGCGACGGGAATGCTCCCTCCGGTTTCAGAAATTGACCTGTGCCGACGAGGTATATCAGGAACTTCAGCGACAAACTCAGGCGCTAGAATTCGATTATTACGCACTCTGCGTACGCCATCCCGTGCCTTTTACGCGGCCTAAGATTTCTGTGCATACCACTTATCCGCCACAGTGGCAGGCGCAATATCAGTCGAAGAATTATTTCGCCATTGACCCGGTGTTAAAACCGGAGAATTTCATCCAGGGGCATTTACCCTGGACAGACGAATTATTCGCTGATGCTGAGGAATTATGGCATAGCGCACGGGAGCACGGCTTACGTACAGGAATAACGCAGTGTCTGATGCTGCCGAATCATGCTCTCGGTTTTCTGTCGGTTTCTCGTACTAGCATGCTGGAGAGCCCGCTAGACCACGAGGAAATAGAGCTGCGGTTACAACTGCTGGTGCAAGTGGCCTTAACATCGTTGATTCGATTTGAGGATGAGATGGTGATGCCGCCTGAGATGAAATTCAGCAAACGTGAACGGGAAATTCTTAAATGGACCGCGGAAGGGAAGACGTCGGCGGAAATTGCGATCATTCTCTCCATCTCAGAGAATACGGTTAACTTTCATCAGAAGAATATGCAGAAGAAATTCAATGCGCCTAACAAGACGCAGATCGCGTGTTACGCGGCGGCGACCGGGCTTATTTGAGTAGAGAGTACGTTCTGCGTGTCAGACGAGGCAACGGCTGAATGCACCGCATCCAGCCGTTTTTTATTACTGGCGGTAGGCTTGTTTAATTTGCTTAACGGTGTTGGCAAATACCGCGGATTCCGCCTGGTCTTCCATCTGCGCGATTTGTTTTTCCATTTTAATGATCACACGACCGGCGTCAGCCTGGCCCATCGCCTGTAGCATCAGCGTTAGCAGCGATTTCAGGCAGTTTACTTCCTGTGCCAGTTCCTGGTTATTCTCCGCAGTGGCAAATTCAGGTGTGCTCATTTATTTTCCTCATTATAAAACGGCGCTCGTGCGCGACGATGAAAGTCAAGGCGGCGGAGTATACCACAAGGCGCAGCAAAAAATGCAGCGGTTGTTTTTCGTACTTTTACACTGGATGTTTATTTGCGTAAACAACGCGTGCCGCTAAACTGTACGGCGTTAATAGCGACGAATTGTTTATACCCGGTTCGCTTGCCGTTAATTATTGTTACAAAAATTTAAGAACTGTTTTTTTACGGACTCAGGCGACAGGTTTTTTGTAACTTTTTGAATACAGATGCTTAAAAAAAGCTGCACAAGCCCTGGTGGCGCGGGCTCTCTTTCCACGTTCTGTACAGCCTAATTTCCAAAAACGAGAGCGAAATCGAATAGCCGATTTTTTAACGTTTTAATCTTGTGAGGAAAACCGTTAATATAAACCAAATTATCACTCAGTAGCGTTATCCCTATTCTGGAGACATTTCCTTTGATCAACGTCCTTCTTGTTGATGACCACGAACTGGTGCGCGCAGGGATACGACGCATTCTTGAAGATATAAAAGGTATTAAAGTTGCTGGTGAGGCTTGTTGCGGCGAAGATGCCGTAAAATGGTGCCGCACTAATTCAGCCGATGTGGTGTTGATGGATATGAACATGCCCGGTATCGGTGGTCTTGAAGCAACCCGCAAAATCGCGCGTACCTTTGTTGATACAAAAGTCATCATGCTGACCGTGCATACTGAAAACCCGCTGCCCGCGAAAGTGATGCAGGCGGGCGCTGCCGGTTACCTGAGTAAAGGTGCCGCGCCGCAGGAGGTTGTCAATGCTATCCGTTCCGTGTTTGCCGGACAGCGTTACATTGCTTCCGACATTGCTCAGCAGATGGCCCTGAGTCAGATCGAACCCGAGAAAACGGAATCGCCGTTTGCCAGTTTGTCCGAGCGTGAATTGCAGATTATGCTGATGATCACCAAAGGTCAGAAGGTAAATGAGATCTCGGAACAGCTGAATCTTAGCCCGAAAACGGTGAACAGCTATCGTTATCGCATGTTCAGCAAACTGAACATTCATGGTGATGTTGAACTGACTCATCTGGCCATCCGGCATGGTTTATGTAATGCGGAGACGTTGTTAAGTCAGTGAGTGATGTGTTCGATTCAAAAGCATTTCTGAAAACCGTAACCAGCCAGCCTGGCGTCTATCGTATGTATGACGCTGGCGGTACGGTTATCTACGTGGGGAAAGCGAAAGATCTCAAAAAGCGCCTCTCCAGCTATTTTCGCAGTAACCTTGCCTCCCGCAAGACCGAAGCACTGGTCGCACTCATACAGAATATTGATGTTACCGTCACGCATACCGAGACGGAGGCGCTGCTGCTTGAGCATAACTATATTAAGCTCTATCAGCCGCGCTACAACGTGCTGTTACGCGATGATAAATCCTATCCGTTTATCTTCCTGAGTGGCGATACGCACCCCCGGCTTGCTATGCACCGCGGTGCAAAACATGCCAAGGGTGAATATTTCGGCCCGTTTCCCAACGGCTATGCCGTCCGTGAGACGCTGGCGCTGCTGCAAAAAATCTTCCCTGTTCGCCAGTGTGAAAACAGTGTCTATCGCAATCGCTCACGCCCGTGTCTGCAGTACCAGATTGGCCGCTGTCTGGGGCCATGCGTTGCCGGGCTGGTGAGTGAAGACGAGTATGCGCAGCAGGTCGAGTATGTGCGCCTGTTTTTAGCCGGGAAAGACGATCAGGTATTAACGCAGCTGATCGCCCGGATGGAGAAAGCCAGTGCAGCGCTGGAGTTCGAAGAGGCCGCGCGGATCCGCGACCAAATCCAGGCGGTGCGCAGAGTCACTGAGAAACAGTTTGTCTCGAACACCGGTGACGATCTCGACGTGATCGGCGTTGCCTTTGACGCCGGCATGGCCTGCGTGCATGTGCTGTTTATTCGTCAGGGTAAAGTGCTCGGGAGCCGCAGCTATTTCCCGAAAGTGCCGGGAGGGACGGAGCTGGGTGAGGTGGTTGAAACCTTCGTCGGGCAGTTCTATCTGCAGGGGAGTCAGATGCGCACGCTGCCATCGGAGATCCTGCTTGATTTCAATCTCGATGATAAAACGCTTCTGGCGGATTCGCTGTCAGAACTGGCTGGTCGTCGGGTTAACGTGCAGACCAAACCGCGCGGTGACCGCGCGCGTTACCTGAAGCTTGCCCGGACCAACGCGGCGACGGCGCTTACCACAAAACTGTCCCAGCAATCGACGGTCCACCAGCGTTTAACGGCACTGGCTACGCTCCTGAAGCTGCCGGAGGTTAAACGGATGGAGTGTTTCGACATCAGCCACACGATGGGCGAGCAGACCGTGGCCTCCTGCGTGGTGTTTGATGCTAACGGCCCGCTGCGCGCGGAATATCGTCGCTATAACATCACCGGGATCACGCCGGGCGATGACTATGCCGCCATGAACCAGGTGCTGCGCCGTCGCTACGGTAAAGCCATCGAAGAGAGCAAAATCCCGGATGTGATACTGATTGACGGCGGGAAAGGGCAGCTCGGGCAGGCGAAAGCGGTCTTTGACTCACTTGATGTGAGCTGGGATAAAAACCATCCGTTGCTGCTGGGTGTGGCAAAAGGGGCCGATCGTAAAGCCGGTCTGGAGACGCTCTTCTTTGAGCCGGAAGGGGAGGGCTTCAGCCTGCCGCCGGATTCTCCGGCACTGCATGTTATCCAGCATATCCGCGATGAGTCACACGATCACGCCATCAGCGGGCACCGGAAAAAACGGGCGAAGGTAAAAAACACCAGTACGCTTGAGACCATCGAAGGCGTCGGGCCAAAACGCAGGCAGATGCTGCTTAAATATATGGGCGGATTGCAAGGATTACTCAATGCCAGCATGGAGGAAATTGCAAAAGTGCCGGGTATTTCGCAAGCGCTGGCAGAAAAGATCTACTACTCGTTGAAACATTGAGGGCTCTGTAGCAACATAGAGCTAAATTTTACTGACAACAAACAGTTACCGTCATTATGCAATTTAATATCCCTACGTTGCTCACTCTTTTTCGCGTTGTGCTTATCCCGTTCTTTGTACTGGCGTTTTACCTGCCAGTCGTCTGGGCCCCTTTTGCCTGTGCACTGATTTTCCTGGTGGCTGCGGTTACGGACTGGTTTGACGGTTATCTGGCACGCCGCTGGAACCAAAGCACCCGCTTCGGTGCCTTCCTCGACCCGGTCGCCGATAAGGTCATGGTCGCTATCGCGATGGTGCTGGTGGCTGAGCACTACCACACGTGGTGGGTAACGCTGCCTGCAGCAACCATGATTGGTCGTGAGATCATCATCTCTGCACTGCGTGAGTGGATGGCGGAGCTGGGTAAGCGCAGCAGCGTCGCGGTATCGTGGATTGGTAAAGTGAAAACCACCGCGCAGATGGCCTCGCTGGTCTGGATGCTCTGGCGTCCAAACGCCTGGGTTGAGTGGGCGGGGATTGGGCTGCTGTGGGTTGCTGCGGTACTGACGCTGTGGTCTATGCTGCAATATTTAAACGCTGCCCGCGGCGATTTGCTTGATCAGTGATCGTTTCGACGTAATTTTCAGCAAACGATCCGGGGATGCAAAAAATAACGTTGACTCATACCGTCATATCAGTAGAATGCAACGCATCGAACGGCGGCACAGCTAGCCGGACGATAATGAAATCAAGTGGTTAGAAGTTAACTTGATGACATGCGGGAATAGCTCAGTTGGTAGAGCACGACCTTGCCAAGGTCGGGGTCGCGAGTTCGAGTCTCGTTTCCCGCTCCAGATTAAAGACATGCGCAATCGCGGGTGTCGCGTAAAAAAGTTTTACGGCGCGTTAGCAAAGCGGTTATGTAGCGGATTGCAAATCCGTCTAGTCCGGTTCGACTCCGGAACGCGCCTCCACTTTCTTCCCTGGCCGGATGGTGGAATCGGTAGACACAAGGGATTTAAAATCCCTCGGCGTTCGCGCTGTGTGGGTTCAAGTCCCACTCCGGCTACCATGGGAAAAAGCAGAATAATCAAAGCAATAAGCAGTGTCGTGAAACCACCGAAAGGTGGTTTTTTTGTGCCTGAAATCCATTTTCCTAACATCGTTCCTAACATTATTTGTCATTTTTGCCCGCATGCGAGCGGCACAAGGTTAACGTTAGGATCATAACGTACTGTATGAGTGATGGTCTTGTGTCCAGAAGTTTGCTGTTTTTCCTGAAGGCTTCAGAACTGTCGTCGCGACATAGATGTTATGGTCCGCCTGGCGAAGAAAGTCACCCTTATGTATAACAAAACGTGGTAAGCGAACTGCCCGTGCAGGGGAACACTATTGATCAAAAGCTAGTAGTGCAAGAATAGAGAACGAGTTTCAAATGGATACTGACTGCTTGTCAATTAATCAGTTAGTCCAGCATATAACTTTGCGTCTGTAACATTGAAGGGGGAGAGCCCAATGGTTGCGGAATATCAACCTCAAAGCACCCCTTAGCAATATTAGTGTCAGCACTGTGGATGATGGTTAACTCACCAGTTTTTACGTGTTCCATAGAGCAAAATTCATTTCCATCTCCTGTCGGGAATAGAACAGTAAAGCCAATCCTTACCGGAAGGCCGCTATCTGCCAGGTTAGATGTATCTTCATCTATGATATCCCAGTTGATGGAAATAAAGAGCAGCGTGTGCGTTTGGGCTCTCGGGCATAGCGCACCTCTGCTCCATGAATGTCAGATCCACTCTGGGACTCCAGTTGGGCCTTTGTCATAGCGGCGGCCGAAAATCATCATGTCTGGAAGTTAAGCGGTTTTTCCGGTTTTTGTAACGATATTAAACGCAGCTATTTAATAAGGGTGATTTTCCCTTTATTATACATTTCACTAAGAATGTCCCATGCTTTTTTAAATTCATCATCAACATATTCACCGTCAGTATTGATGTTTTTATTAACATCCGGATATAAATTATTCAATGCATCGCTGAATGCTATTCTCAGATCATCATAGAGGTGTGTATATTGTTTTTTTATCAAGACCAGGTTTTGGTTGAGGATGATATTTGAGGTGCTATTTAATGTTGCATTTTTCGCCCCAATCAGTTCGTCACCATTCACGATTGGATCCGTGAGTCGCAAATAGCTATCACTCATTCCAGACGTTGTCACTTCATTCCCGCTGGAATCAAAATACACAGGTGATAATGTTATTTTAACTTTCCCTGCCAGGGCCATTAACACTCCATAGCCACCACCGCTATACTTCCCCCCCCTGGACAGGTATGGTGTTACTTAATGATGAAGATTTGAATGTACATTTCCCATCTGGTTTAATAGTGATTTCATCACCTGCGGAAAGATGAATGTATCCTTTTGCTACATCCCCTTCATTAATAACAATGAAGTCATTATCTACATCTGTACTCCAGTCACTTTCTACGGTGCCTAACGTAGTCATATAACCCCTCACATATAAATCTCAGTTGATACGGAAAAAACTTTTGCTTTTCAGTAATAGTTGATGGTTGTCTATTTTTCAAGGAAATAATTCAATGAAATGATTAGTAATTTTTTTAATTGAATAATCTCCCATGTGATTTTATTCCCATACGGTTGGCTAAAGCATAAATTGGCCGACCACTGTCATATTACTAAATAGCTAAATAGATCACTTAAAGGGAACCCAGCCCATATTTTGTGATCTGATCAATCGCCAAATCAAAACAAATCATCAAACGGACTGAACGATGTCGATCATGGTTCTCATTCACCATGACGAACGGTACCTGATGCAGAAAGCCATTCATAAAACGAACGATAATAATTATGCCCGCAGGCTGACAGCCATGCTGATGTTGCACCGGGGAGCAAGCATCAGCGAGGTCGTCAGCACATTCTGTTGTGTCCGTTCATCCGTTGGACGCTGGAATAACTGGTTAACACTGTCAGGGGTTGAAGGTCAGATATCTTTACCCGCCGGACGATCCCGCCGATGGCTTTTTGAACATATCTGTACCTTGTTACGTGAACGGATAAAGCTTTGTTCCCGCGATTTTGGTTATCAGCGTTCACGCTGGAGTACGGGACTACTGGCAATAAAAAAATCAGAGATATAGTCGGGTGTACGTTACATGCGGAAACGTTTCTCGCTGGCTGCCGCCATCTGAACTGGTATAGCGCAGGTCAGCACCACCCCTGCACATCCACGACTCGTATAAAGATGAAAAAGTAGCGGCAATCCACAACGTGCTGGATGAATGCAGTGCGGGGGGGTGAGTCTCGCATAACTTAGCTATCGGACAGGATTATGAATTACTAAGTTTTTTGTGTTTTATCTTTATCGATAAAAAAGGCTTTGTTTTTAAGGTTAATTTTGTTAATAGAATTGGATTTTCGACATAAGAGTAAGTTTGAGATGGTTATGGGGCAAAAAGCTTAAAAAATCGTTGCTTTATTACCCTTTACATTTTACGAGTATTCGTTGCTTCAGAAAATAGAGTGTTTAGACTAAAGAGGTAAGTATTACAACTTTCGCGAGAGGTTAATATATATAGAAAGAATAAGTACGATGTACATCATCATGTTGTGGATGTAGGATACGATAAACTACTTTTTCTCGTTTTATCCTGGCTTTTTTTCGTCGGTTCAGAATTTTTTATTTATAGAACATTCCTAAAAAACCATTAACAATATTAATGCACTATCTGTATTATCTCGATAAAGGTAAAAGGATTAATCTGGAGAATATTATGAAACATACTCAAACATTGCTGGCAGGTTTGCTGGTACTTGCCCCTCTTTTTTCTGTTCAGGCTGCCTCTCAGGTAAGCACAGGCTGTGACGCCAAACGTCAGAATATTGAGGAGCAAATAGATTACGCCCGCACCCATGACAACAATCACCGCATAGCGGGTCTTGAAAAAGCGCTTTCTGAACTTAATACCAACTGCACCAACGAAGGGTTGCGTGCTGAGCGTGAAGCCGATATCCGTAAAAAAGAGCTGAAGGTAGAGGAACGCCGTCAGGAACTGGCTGAAGCCAGGGTCGACGGACGTCCGGATAAAATCATTAAAAAACAGCAGAAGTTGGAAGACGCTCAATATGAGCTAAACGAAGCCAGAAATAGGCTAAACAAATAGCAATTAAAGGGCGGGGTGTAAGGAATGATGGGTAACTCCTTACGCTTCGTCGTACGGTGTCTTTCGTGCTTTTCAATGCGGGCGCATATTCTGAACGCTTGCTGAAAATATCCGTTGCAACACGTTCAGGGCTGGAGAAACAAGGGGCGAATTGATTCTTTAACTACATCTAATCAACTCTTCGCCGTATACCATAGTTTCACCTTTCAACTTCGCCACAATAAGAGGGCAATCATGCCCAACAATGGCCATTAGCGATAGGATCTGTCGGCGTCGGTCGTCAGCTGCGAAATCACGGTTTAAATACTGATGGCGCTGTCTCTCTGCGTAACCCGGCCCAGAAGGGTCCTCTAAACCGGGTAACGCAGTCGCACTACCAGGCGGTATGGTACAGCTCGCTAATATCTGCCAGGCTCGCTTCCCCTGGGTTGCCGGCAGTACAGACATCATCATATGCCGCCTGGGCCAGCATCGGGATATCTTCTTTTTGTACTCCAGCCTCACGCAGATGGAGCGGGATGCCCACATCGTGATTAAGCCTGAAGACAGCATCCACGGCAGCATTGCGCGCGTCTGCAAGGCTCAGCCCTTCAACCTTCACGCCCATCGCCCGTGCAATATCGCGGAATTTATCGCCTGTAAAGTCAGCGTTGTAACGCATGATATGAGGCAGCAAAATGGCATTCGCCACGCCGTGCGGTGTGTCATAAAAAGCACCCAGCGGGTGCGCCATACCGTGAACCAGCCCCAGGCCAACGTTGGAAAAGCCCATGCCGGCAACATACTGGCCCAGCGCCATCGCCTCGACGGCATCTCGATCGCCCTTGACTGAATCGTGCAGTGCGCCGGCAATAATCTCAATCGCCTTGATGTGTAGCGCATCGGTCAAGGCCCATGCGCCCCGGGTAATATACCCTTCAATCGCATGGGTCAGCGCATCAACGCCGGTTGCTGCTTTCAGCACTGGCGGCATACCGTCCATCATATCTGCATCGATAAAAGCGACCTGCGGAATGTCGTGCGGATCGACGCAAACAAATTTACGCCGCTTCTCTTCATCAGTAATCACGTAGTTAATGGTCACTTCAGCCGCTGTTCCGGCTGTAGTGGGAATGGCCAGAACGGGTACGCTGGGGTTACGGGTTGGGGACAGGCCTTCAAGGCTACGAACATCCTTAAACGCCGGGTTATTGCTGATAATGCCGATTGCCTTACAGGTATCCTGAGGCGAGCCGCCCCCGATAGCGATAAGGTAATCTGCGCCGCTGTTCTGAAAAACACCCAACCCTTCCTGTACTATTCCGATTGTCGGGTTAGGAAGCACGCCGGAGTATATTTCCCAGGCCAACCCCGCTTCGTCCAGCTTATCCGTGACCTTCGCCACCACGCCACACTGTATCAGCGTCCTGTCGGTGACAATCAGCGCTTTTTGATAGCCGCGACGCTTTACCTCATCGCAAAGCATCCCTGTCGCGCCCCGGCCAAACCAGGCCGTTTCGTTCAAAATCATTCTTTTCGCCATGGCATTTCTCCTGTTTGCTATGCGATGTCATTCTTCAATGCGCAGTCCGTAGGTTTTGAATTTTTCCAGCACAATGGCGATAGCATCGTCATCCAGTACCGGGACCGGATCCGTTATTGCCAGCGTGCAAAGGTACAGTTGTGCCAGTACTTCAACTTCATGCGCCAGCCACAGGGCTTTTTCCAGATTTGCTTCACAGGCAATTAAGCCGTGGTGCTGTAACAGCGTTGCTTTGCGGTTCCTGAGGGCAAAGGCGACATAATCGGACAGCTCGCGTGTCCCAAATGTGGCATATGGCGCGCAGGGTATGGAATTACCGCCTGCGGCGGCAATCATGTAATGAATGGCTGGGATAGGGCGGTTAAGAATAGACACGGCGGTACAGTGCACCGCATGGTTATGCACCACCGCCTGCGCATCCGGACGCGTCTGGTAGGCGGCCATATGGAAACGCCACTCGCTGGAAGGCAGTTTGCCCTGTTCATGCTGACCGTCGGCATCAATATAAACGATGTGTGACTCCGTCAGTTTTTCATAGGGGATCCCCGTTGGCGTTATCAATATCCCGTCCTGATAGCGCACGCTGACGTTGCCAGCCGTGCCCTGATTTAGCCCCAGGCGGGTCATTTCCAGGCAGGTATCAATAATCTGCCGCGCCAGTCTATTTCGTTCCATTTGTTACCTCTCTTGATGATCTAAAGCACCAGCAGAACAAGCCTGTTGTCCTGATGAATTAACCGTATATTTGCGCACCATCTTTATAGGGAATAACGCTAAAAGAATTACGGTGGTTTCACTTTGTGATCGCCATCAATTAATAGTCGGGAATTGATCCTTATTCGATTAATTCATTTCGGTAAAAATGACCGATTCAGAAGATTTTTATTCAAACAGTCGTTTTGATGATTTTTACCGTGAAAATGCCCGTTTTCGGAGTAATACATTAAATCGGTCACTGGGGTTGTGGGTTTTAATGTTTATTTTCCCCGGCGGGGGGCGTTTTTATTAAATTTAAAGTGATAACGATCACATAAAGATATCGCGTTGCCGTTAAATGTGATTGTCATCATATTCGCCCCCCTTTTTTACATGAAAATGCATTCACGAGATCATTCCGATCGCCAGATTCGCGCCAGTAAGAGTAAAGCACCTTTTTATTTTTACCGTCTGGCAAGAAAGGAAAGTCACATTCTGACGCTTCTGACTAACGAGGGTGTTATGGGAAATACAACAATACCAACGCAGAGTTTTCGTGCGGTCAATGCCGGGCAAGCCCAGCGTTACATTATTCCTTTCGCGTTACTCTGTTCACTGTTTTTTCTTTGGGCAGTCGCTAATAACCTGAATGACATTTTACTCCCCCAATTTCAGCAAGCCTTTACCCTGACAAACTTCCAGGCTGGCCTGATACAATCTGCGTTCTATTTCGGCTACTTTGTCATTCCAGTTCCTGCCGGGATACTGATGAAAAAACTCAGCTATAAGGCAGGTATTATTACCGGGTTGTTTTTATATGCCATTGGTGCTGCATTATTCTGGCCTGCGGCTGAGTTAATGAATTATACATTGTTTCTTGTCGGTCTTTTTATTATAGCGGCGGGGTTAGGTTGCCTTGAAACTGCTGCTAACCCCTTTGTGACAGTGCTGGGGCCAGAGAGTGGTGGTCATTTCCGTCTTAATCTGGCGCAAACTTTTAATTCTTTTGGCGCTATTATTGCCGTTGTGTTTGGACAAAGCCTAATTTTGTCTCACGTGCCCCATCACTCTCAGTCGGTACTCGATAAAATGACGCCAGAACAGCTAAGCATTTATAAGCATAGCCTGGTGTTATCCGTACAAACGCCTTATATGATTATCGTGGCAATTGTATTGTTGGTCGCCCTGCTGATTATGTTGACCAAATTTCCGGTCCTTCAGAGCGATAATCACGTCGACGGCACACAAAGCACATTTTCTGCCTCTTTTTCCCGTCTGGTCCGTATTCGCCACTGGCGCTGGGCTGTGCTGGCGCAGTTCTGCTATGTCGGCGCGCAAACTGCCTGCTGGAGCTACCTGATCCGGTACGCTATTGAAGAGATCCCCGGCATGACACCAGGTTTCGCCGCCAACTACCTGACCGGCACCATGGTGTGCTTCTTCATCGGTCGTTTTACCGGTACATGGCTAATCAGCCGCTTCGCACCGCATAAAGTACTGGCCGCTTATGCCCTGCTTGCCATGGTGCTATGCCTGTTCTCCGCCGTATTCGGCGGCCATTTCGGTCTACTGGCCCTAACGCTGTGCAGTGCATTTATGTCTATTCAGTACCCAACCATTTTCTCCCTTGGGATTAAGAACCTGGGTCAGGACACCAAATACGGCTCGTCATTCATCGTCATGACCATTATCGGCGGCGGGATTGTGACGCCGGTCATGGGCTTTGTCAGCGATGCTGCAGGCAATATCCCAACAGCAGAACTGGTTCCGGCAGTGTGTTTTGCCGTCATCTTCATCTTTGCCCGTTTCCGTTCGCAAGCGGCAACGAATTAAACCTGTATCCGAAAACGTGAGGGATCTGTCATGAAAAAAATCAGCTTACCGAAAATAGGTATCCGTCCGGTGATTGATGGTCGTCGTATGGGGGTTCGTGAGTCTCTGGAGGAGCAAACCCTGAATATGGCCAACGCCACCGCCGCGCTGCTCACTGAAAAGCTTCGTCACCCCAACGGCGAGCAAATTGAATGCGTCATTGCTGACGGTTGCATTGCGGGGATGGCCGAATCTGCCGCCTGTGAAGAAAAATTCAGCAGCCAGAACGTCGGCGTGACCATCACCGTGACGCCGTGCTGGTGCTACGGGAGCGAAACGATCGATATGGACCCCATGCGTCCGAAAGCCATCTGGGGTTTTAACGGGACTGAACGTCCGGGCGCCGTTTATCTCGCCGCCGCGCTGGCTGCACACAGCCAGAAAGGGATCCCGGCATTTTCTATTTATGGTCATGATGTCCAGGACGCCGACGACACCTCGATTCCCGAAGATGTTGAGGAAAAACTGCTGCGCTTTGCGCGTGCCGGTTTAGCCGTCGCCAGTATGAAAGGGAAAAGCTATCTCTCCATTGGGGGGGTGTCGATGGGGATTGCCGGTTCCATCGTCGACCCTAACTTCTTCGAATCCTGGCTGGGGATGAAGGTACAGGCAGTTGATATGACTGAACTGCGCCGCCGCATTGATCAGAAAATCTTCGATGAAACCGAACTGGAAATGGCGCTGGCCTGGGCGGACAAAAACTTCCGCTACGGCGAAGACCAGAACGCGCAGCAGTATAAGCGTAACGAAGCGCAGAACCGCGAGGTGCTGAAAGAGAGCCTGCTGATGGCGATGTGTATCCGCGACATGATGCAGGGCAACCCAGCACTGGCGGAAAAAGGGCGGGTGGAAGAATCGCTGGGCTACAACGCCATTGCGGCAGGCTTCCAGGGCCAGCGTCACTGGACCGATCAATACCCGAACGGCGATACCGCCGAAGCGTTGCTTAACAGTTCCTTTGACTGGAATGGCGTGCGTGAACCCTTTGTCGTCGCGACCGAAAATGACAGCCTCAACGGCGTGGCGATGCTAATGGGCCACCAGTTGACCGGCACAGCACAGGTGTTCGCCGACGTGCGCACCTACTGGTCTTCAGACGCGGTAGCGCGCGTGACCGGTCAACCGCTCAGCGGTCTGGCTGAGAAGGGTATTATCCACCTGATCAACTCCGGCTCTGCGGCTCTCGATGGCTCATGCAAACAGCGTGGCAGCAATGGCAAGCCAACGATGAAGCCATTCTGGGACATTAGCCAGCAGGAGGTTGATGCCTGCCTGGCGGCCACTGAATGGTGTCCGGCGATACATGAATATTTCCGCGGCGGCGGTTTCTCTTCTCGCTTCCTGACGGAAGGCGGCGTGCCGTTCACCATGACCCGCGTGAATATCATCAAAGGTCTTGGCCCGGTTCTGCAGATTGCAGAAGGCTGGAGCGTGGAACTGCCGAAAGAGATGCACGATCAGCTTGACGCCCGTACCAACTCAACCTGGCCGACCACCTGGTTTGCGCCACGTCTGACGGGTAAAGGTCCCTTTACCGACGTTTATTCCGTGATGGCGAACTGGGGGGCAAACCATGGCGTGCTGACCATCGGCCACGTTGGCGCAGACTTCATCACCCTGGCATCAATGCTGCGAATTCCGGTCTGCATGCATAACGTGGAAGAGTCGAAGGTCTATCGTCCTTCCGCCTGGGCTGCGCACGGCATGGATAGCGAAGGCCAGGATTACCGCGCCTGTCAAAACTATGGCCCGCTGTACAAACGTTGAGTAAACGTTTTTGCCCGGTAGCGTATGTTTACCGGGCCTGTAAAACACCGAATTGCAGGCCGGATAAGCGACACGTTAGCCGGCGACGTTTCAGGAGTTGCTATGAAACAAGAGGTTATTCTGGTTCTCGACTGCGGAGCGACCAATATCCGGGCCATTGCCGTTGACCGGCAGGGCAAAATTATCGCCCGTGCCGCTACGGCAAATGCCAGCGACATCGCCATAGAAAATAGCGCCTGGCACCAGTGGTCTCTCGAGGCCATTATGCAACGCTTCGCGGACTGTTGCCGCTCGCTGAAGACGAGTCTGGCAAACTGCCACGTTCGCGGCGTCACGGTGACCACCTTCGGCGTTGATGGCGCGCTGGTCGATGAGCACGGCAGGCTGCTCTACCCAATCATCAGCTGGAAATGCCCACGCACCGCCGAAGTGATGAAAAATATTGGCCGCTTGCTGTCACCTCAGCGGCTTCAGGACATTTCCGGCGTGGGGGCATTTGGCTTCAATACGCTGTATAAGCTGGTGTGGCTAAAAGAAAATCACCCGCAGCTGTTGGAACAGGCACACGCCTGGCTGTTTATCTCGTCGCTGATTAACCACCGTCTGACCGGCGAATTCACCACCGACGTTACTATGGCAGGGACCAGCCAGATGCTGGATATTCAACAGCGCGATTTCAGCCATGAAATTTTGCAGGCGGCGGGTTTGCCGCGTCGGCTCTTCCCACGTCTGGTGGAAGCCGGTGAGCTCGTCGGTAAATTACAATCTGATGCTGCCCAATGGCTTGACCTACCCGCCGGTATCCCGGTGATTTCCGCCGGACACGATACCCAGTTTGCGCTGTTTGGTGCAGGTGCCGCGGCGGATGAACCCGTCCTCTCCTCGGGAACATGGGAGATCCTGATGGTGCGCAGTGCGCAGGTCAACACGCCGCTGCTCAGTCGCTACGTCGGTTCTACCTGCGAACTGGACAGCCAGCCAGGGCTGTATAACCCTGGCATGCAGTGGCTGGCATCGGGCGTACTTGAATGGGTACGTAAACTGCTTTGGACCGAAGAGACGCCCTGGCAAACGCTGATTGAGACAGCCCGCCGCATACCCATGGGGTCCGAAGGGGTGAAAATGCACTGTGATCTCCTCGGCTGTCAGCATGCGGGCTGGGAGGGCGTCACACTCAACACCACACGCGGTCATTTTTATCGCGCTGCGCTGGAGGGCCTCACCGGGCAGCTGGCGCAGAATCTGCGCACGCTGGAAAAGATTGGTCACTTCAACGCGACTGAACTGCTGCTGGTCGGCGGTGGCAGCCGTAACATGCTGTGGAACCAGATCAAAGCCAATATGCTCGGCATCCCCATCAAGGTACTTGATGATGCAGAAACCACTGTCGCGGGGGCAGCCCTGTTTGGCTGGTACGGGGTCGGAGAATTTACGAGCCCGGAACATGCCAGAGCGCAGATGCATTATCAGTACCGCTATTTCTTTCCGGAAACCGAATCTGCACCGATCGAGGGAGTTTGAGATGTTAAAAACGATTTCACCGTTAATATCACCTGAACTACTGAAAGTCCTGGCCGAAATGGGCCACGGCGATGAGATTATTTTTTCTGATGCCCATTTCCCCGCCCACACTATGGGACCGCAGGTTATACGCGCCGATGGGCTAAAGGTCAGCGAATTGCTGCATGCGATTATCCCGCTGTTTGAGCTCGACAGCTACGCGCCGCCACTGGTGATGATGGCTGCAGTTGAGTGTGACTCCCTCGATCCCCGTGTTGAGGCTCGCTATCGCGATGCGCTTTCACGTCAGGCACCCTGTCCGGCAATTACCCGCATTGACCGCTATGCGTTTTACGCACGTGCCAAAAAATCCTTTGCGATCGTTGTCACAGGGGAGTGTGCTAAATACGGGAATATTCTTTTAAAAAAGGGGGTAACGCCGTAATCTCATGCCGGTGCGCCCGCCAGCGCGGGCGTGTATCGAATGATGGGTGAGAAAAAATGAAAGAGGCACGTCAGCAAACGATAATCGACCTGTTGATTCAGCATCATAGTCTGACGACGGACGTTTTATCCACCCAGCTTAACGTCAGTAAAGAGACCATTCGCCGCGATCTCAGCGAACTGCAGGCGCAGGGAAAAGTGCTGCGCAACCACGGTCGGGCGAAATATATTCACCGGGAAAACCAGGACAGCGGCGATCCTTTTCATATTCGCCTTAAGAGCCACTTCACGCATAAAGCGGATATCGCCAGAGAAGCGCTGGAGTGGATTGAAGCCGGGATGGTCATTGCTCTGGATGCCAGCTCAACCTGCTGGTATCTTGCGCGTCAACTGCCTGACATCGATATTCAGGTCTTTACTAACAGTCACCCCATCTGTCTGGAACTGGGCAAACGTGAACAGATTCAACTTATTAGCTCCGGCGGTAAACTCGAGCGTAAGTATGGCTGCTACGTTAACCCCTCGTTGATTTCACAACTCAAAGTGCTGGACATCGACCTGTTTATCTTCTCCTGCGAAGGGATAGACAGTCATGGAGGGTTGTGGGATTCCAACAGGGTCAACGCTGGCTTCAAATCGCTGCTACTCAAGCGTGCTTCTCAGTCTTTATTGTTGATAGATAAGAGTAAGTTTAATCGTTCAGGGGAGGCCAGAATTGGGCACCTGGATGAGGTAACGCATATTGTGTCTGACACACAACTGAATGAATCAGGGCTGAGACAATAAGCCACCTGACACATTATGACGCAATTAAGTCTATTAGGGATGTGTTTGTTCGCGATAGCGTTAACGTATTATTCATTCCGTATAAGGTTTTTAACGCGGGGAGGGTAAATAAAAGATGTTAGCAGCACAAATAAGAAGGGGATTACCCTTAAACAAGGGCATCTACAAGAACAGCAATACATTCAGAGTAATTATAAATATTTCTTAGCCGCATCCAGAATTTCCTGAGAAGTCAGTTCCCTGTCCGACGCCACATAAACCACTTCATGATCGCCGGTCAGAGAAGGAAAACCTGCGGACATTATCTGCAGGTTTATTGCTTCACCATTCGGATATTCCTGCCGTATGGATGTAATACCCTTAAGCACGGTGACAACATTGCTCGGTTTACCATTGAAAAAGACGATGACTTTCTTCATATCTCACCTTGTTGGTCGTTATCTGCTTAAGCACCTTCTCTGTGAAGGCTAGGGGGATCAGGACGGCGCGAAAATTTTTGTCTGGCTGTCAGGCCTGTCTGCGAATGTCATCGTCGATTTGCAGAAAATGCATTTAGCGCCATACGGATTTTTTTCAGACACATCAAAAATCGACGTTCTGTATTGGGAGCCATGACAACATGGGCATCTGAAGTGAATATTTAAGTTGATATCATTTACCTTTTTTAACATTAGCGGTATTTAATTTTCGAAAAAACGTTGCATTTGTACTTTCTTTGGTTTTTGCAATTATTCGGAAATAAAAGCAAGCAATCATCTTCGTGAACGTGTATGGTGACAGTCGTTTAAATCAGGAGATGCCTATGTCAGGACGTAAAAATACACAATTCCGTCGCAATTACTTAGTAAAATGTCCATGTCCAAACTGTTCAAAAGACTCTGAGCATAGTTTCAGCCGTGTACAAAAAGGGGCTCAACTTGTCTGCCCACACTGCAGCACTCTTTTCAAAACCGCTCAAAAATTCTAAAAATGCATTTGCCAGATGATGAATTTGCGTCTTTACAGACGATCTCATTTGGCAAAGCAACATTGAAGAAGTGATGCTTTTGGAGGTTGCCTGACCTCTTACGCACTTTGATATTTTACAAGCAGCTCGCTTCTGCTTTAAGACTCTTCGTGCAGCAGACCTGCACTTCATCACATCGGTCAGCACACTCTTTCTACGAGAAAAATATGCTGACCTGTTGCTCAGAAAAAGCCTTCTAATCCAGGACCCGTCTACTCAGGAAAAATCCATCATCGTGATCGCGGGTCCGTGATAACTTTATCTATCGCAAAGTATTACGCTTGCAGCAGCAGGGCCTTTTTCGCCACTCTGGATAGCAAATTCGACCTTCTGGCCTTCAAAGAGAGTTTTAAAATCATCACCCTGCAGAGCAGAAAAGTGCACAAACACATCTTTGCTACCATCGACAGGAGAGATAAAACCGAAACCTTTATCTTCGTTAAACCACTTAACCAAACCTATAATTCTTGAAGACATGCAGACTCCTTGTGAGTATTTGAAATGCTAAGAAACGTATAATATTAAACGTATGGACTCAAAAGGAGGGGATATCAGCGATAGCGCCTGGTTATGAGGACTGCCGGGTAAAATTTTTTACGCTCGTGTGTGGATTAAACCAACGACTTCATTAATGCATGAGGAGGGAGAATTAGCAATTTTTATTTTAGCCTTCCGGAAGGCTCACATAAAAAGTGTCATACTGCATTAGCTTAAAATTAATTTGTGTGTATAGTTAATGCATGTTTTCTAAGAGGATCTTATTTGTCTCGTAAAATGACAGGAATTGTCAAAAGTTTTGATATGCACAGTGGCAAAGGCCTAATCATCCCTTCAGA
The DNA here is from genome assembly GCF_030209635.1 of Enterobacter sp. MEB024. Taxonomy (NCBI): domain Bacteria; kingdom Pseudomonadati; phylum Pseudomonadota; class Gammaproteobacteria; order Enterobacterales; family Enterobacteriaceae; genus Enterobacter; species Enterobacter sp. MEB024. The sequence goes on from NZ_JARVRQ010000003.1 coordinate 431,826, forward strand.
TGGTCGAAAGGACGTTTTTCTCCACATTTCAGCCTTTAATAACAACGAAAAAGAAACGCTCCTTCCCGGGATTCGCGTTGAGTTCTGTCGCATCAACGGACTCAGCGGACCGATGGCCGCAAATGTCTATCTTTCATAAATAATCAGCGAAGATGTTAAAAGCGGTATATTGAATCACCCGCGTCGTATCGCCTGACATATATTTACAGTTATGCGCGACATGCGTATGACACGCGTATGAATTACACTCCGCCTAAATAGGCTTTTCTTACCTCCTGGTTTCCCTGCAACTCCTCGCCGCTGCCGCTGAGGCGAATTTGCCCGTTGACCATGACGTAGCCACGGTCAGAAAGCTTCAGAGCATGATGCGCATTTTGCTCTACCAGAAAAATGGTCATGCCGTTGCGAGCCAGCTCGCGCAGCGTCTGGAAGATCTGCTTAACCACTATGGGCGCCAGACCCAGGCTGGGTTCATCCAGCAGTAGCAGTTTAGGGCGGCTCATTAGCGCGCGGGCGATGGCAAGCATTTGCTGTTCTCCGCCGGACATGGTCATGGCTCGCTGTTTACGGCGTTCTTTGAGGCGCGGGAACAGCTCAAACATGCTCTGCATATCGTCGGCGGCAAATTGATTGCCGACAGGAATGGTCCCCATCAGCAGGTTCTCTTCAACCGTCATATCCGGAAAAATACGCCGCCCCTCGGGTGCCTGTGCTATGCCGCCGGAGGCCACATAGTGGGTAGATTTATGGCTGATGTCTTCGCCGCAAAACAGGATTTGCCCGTTACGAATACGCGGTTGGCCAAAAATAGACATCAGCAATGTCGATTTACCCGCGCCATTCGCGCCGATAAGCGCCACCGTTTCCCCTTTATGCACTTCGAGGGATACCTGCTTCAGCGCCTGAATCACGCCATAGAACACATCCACCTCGCGAAATGCCAGCAGCGGCTCATTCATAGAGTGACCTCGCTTTCATCGGTGCCCAGATAGGCGGCAATCACCTTTTCGTCATCCTGGATCTGATCAGGTTTCCCCCGGGCAATTACATCGCCATGGTCGAGCACAATAATGTCGTCCGATATTTCCATCACCATCCCCATGTCGTGCTCAATCAGTAATACCGTTATGCCGTGGTTGTCGCGCAGAAAACGAATAATGTTACTCAGCTTATGTGTCTCTACCGGGTTCAGCCCGGCGGCGGGTTCATCCAGACAGATCATTTCCGGGCCGGTACACATGGCCCGCGCGATCTCCAGGCGCCGTTGTTGACCGTACGACATCTCGCCCGCCAGGCGGTTGGCGCACTCCACAAGATCGACCACCTCCAGCCAGTAAAAGGCCCTGTCCAGCGCGTCGTTTTCCGCCCGTCGGTACGCTGGCGTATTGAATACGCCAGCCAGCAGGTTGCGATTGACGCGCATGTGCTGGGCCACGAGCAGGTTTTCCACGACCGACATCTCGCGAAAAAGACGAATATTTTGAAAGGTGCGCGCAAGTCCGGCGCGGTTCACCAGGTGAGTGCCGCCGAACATTTTGTAGAACAGGCGTTGCCCAAACTGCGCAGGGTGGATCCAGTCTCCTGGCTGGAATTTTTGCCCGAGGATCTGAATGACGTTGGTCGTCTTATTGCGCGTATTGAAGAAAATATTGCCGCCGGAAGCCTTATAGAAACCGGTCAGGCAGTTGAAGACGGTGGTTTTTCCCGCGCCGTTTGGGCCAATAAGCGCAGTAATTGAACCGCGCTGCACGTCCAGGTTGACGTCGTTTAACGCCTTGATCCCGCCGAAATGCATCATCAGATGTTCAACGCTTAATATCGTTCCGTTCATGGCGCTACGCCCTTACGCACGGCAAACCCGCTGCGGTTAATGCGGATCAACCCGCGTGGACGCCAGATCATCATCACCACCATCAGCATGCCAAACAGCAAAACCCGGTACTCGGCAAAACTGCGCAGCAGCTCCGGCGTCACCGTGAGCACAAACGCCGCCAGCACCACGCCAAGCGTTGAGCCCATACCGCCGAGCACCACAATCGCCAGGATCAGCGCCGATTCAAAAAAGGTAAACGATGTCGGGTTGACAAAGCCCTGATAAGTGGCAAAAAACACCCCGGCGATGCCGGCAGTCGACGCACCCAGCGTAAAGGCCGAGAGCTTGACCAGCACATGATTTAATCCCATTGAGCGACAGGCGATTTCATCTTCCCGCAGGGCTTCCCATGCCCGACCAATAGGCATCCGCGTCAGACGATGCTTGATATACAGCACCAGCATCACCACCAGGAACAGCACCGTGTAGATAAAGATAAACTTCATGTTCGGGTTGTAGGTCAGATGGAAAAATTCGTGAAAGGGTACGCCTCCTTCTTTGGCACGGCGGCCAAACTCCAGTCCGAAAAAGGTGGGAGGCGGGGCAGAAACGCCGTTCGGGCCACCGGTGAAGGTCAGCCAGTTGTTGAGGATCAGGCGAATAATCTCCCCAAAGCCAAGCGTGACGATCGCCAGGTAATCACCGTGCATTCGCAGCACCGGAAAGCCGAGCAGGGCGCCGGCCGCAGCAGCCATAATCGCCGCCAGCGGCAGCATGCTCCAGAATCCTAATCCCAGATACTGATACCCCAGCGCCAGCCCGTAAGCGCCGATGGCATAAAAAGCGACATAACCGAGATCCAGAAGCCCGGCCAGACCGACCACAATATTTAGCCCGAGACCGAGAAGCACGTAGATAAGACCAAGAATGGCGACGGTGAGAACGTACTTGGTGGCAACAAAGGGAAAGCAGATCGCAAGGGCGATAATCAGCGGGATTATCCAGCGCATGCGGCTTTTGTATTCCGGCGGCCGGACATAAACCCCCGCGCTGTCGGCTTCAAAACGTGCCTGGAAACGTGCACCCGGAGCGGTGCCTAAAAAAGCGCTCAGCAGAAAACGGCCCAGCATCACGATGCCGACTATCCATGCGAGCCGCTGTCCGGCGAAATTAAAGCTGTATCCGTCCAGCACCACGCCGGCAATCGGGCCAAAAATTATTAACGCAATCAGCCCGGAAAAAATGGCGTCCAGAATGCAGCGCTTAAGCGAAAAGCCGTGAGAGGTCATCGTATTCTCCTTCACACTTTGGCGACAATCGGGCGGCCAAGCAGACCCTGAGGACGAAAAATCAGGATCAAGACCAGCAAGCCAAACGAGAACACATCTTTATAATCTGAGTTCACCATGCCGGAAAATTGCGCCTCGGCGACGCCCAGAATCAACCCGCCGAGCATCGCACCGGGCAGGGAGCCAATCCCGCCGAGCACCGCTGCGGTAAACGCCTTGATGCCAATGACAAATCCGACGTAGAAATCGAAGGTGCCGTAATTCATGGTGATGAGTACACCCGCCAGACCGGCCATCGCCGCGCCAATCACAAAGACCAGCGAAATGATTCTGTCGGTGTTAATGCCCAGAATGGAGGCCATTTTGCGGTCCTGCTGCACCGCACGGCACATCCGTCCAAGCCGGGTATTGTTGATTATCCATGTCAGCAACAGCATGCCGGCGAACGAGGCAACCAGAATAAACACTTTGGTGTAGGTTATCTGAACGAACCCCTCACCGATATGCAGGCGAAGTACGCCATCCAGCATTGTGGGCACCCCTTGCTGACGCGGCCCCTGGCTCAGCTGCGCGTAGTTTTGCAAAATCAGAGACATCCCGATGGCGGAGATAAGCGGTGCCAGACGGGTAGAGTTGCGTAGCGGCTTATAGGCAATGCGCTCGATAGTCCAGCCGTAAACACCGGTCACCACAATCGTGAAGATCAGCGTACCGAGGATAAGCAACGGGAACGACTGCAGGCCGAAGAAGGAGAGCAGCGCCAGGCCAATGGCGCAGAGGTAGGCGGAGATCATATACACTTCGCCGTGGGCGAAATTAATCATACCAATGATGCCATACACCATGGTGTAGCCGATGGCGATTAATCCATACACGGAGCCCAGCGTTAAGCCATTTATTAACTGTTGCAGGAAGAATGTACTCATCATAGCGCGCTCGTTTTTTTAAGCTGCGCGGCACGCGCAGCCTGATGTTTATTACGCGCCGACAGGCGAACCTGCCGGCGTTGAGCGTGACTCCGTCCCGTTACTGAACTTCCTTATATTTTCCGTTATCGTCCCACTGATACACCACGTAGTCAGACACTTTCAGATCGCCTTTGCTGTCCCAGGCTTTTTTGCCCATAACCGTGTCGACGGCATTGGCTTTCAGCCATTCGCTGGCTTTGGCCGAGTCTTTACCGCCCGTGGCCTTGAAGGCCGCGGCAATGGCCTGAACGGAGGCATAAGAGTAGAGGGTATAACCTTCAGGCTCGAATTTTCCGGCGCGGAATTTCTCAATGACCGCTTTCCCATCCGGGATCAGACGCGGGTCTTTACCGAAGGTCATATAAATACCCTTGGTATATTGCGGCCCACCCGCCGCGGTCACCATCTCTTCGTTGACGATACAGTCGCCGGAGAAGAATTTCGCCTGCACGCCCTGTTCACGCATCTGGCGAACCAGCGGGCCGGCTTCAGGGTGACAACCGCCGAAGAACACCACATCCGGCTTTTGCGCGCCGATTTTTGTCACCAGCGCGTTAAAGTCTTTCTCACCACGGGATAAGCCCTCATACATCACATCCTGAACCCCGCGCTTCGCCAGCGCAGCTTTGGTGGCGTCTGCCAGCCCCTGACCGTAGGTGTCTTTGTCATGGATGATGACCACACGTTTGGCTTTCAGCTTATCGATAATGAAATCGCTGGCGACCTGGCCCTGCTGGTCATCGCGACCACACATGCGGAACATATCGGTCATGCCTCGTTCGGTAATGAGGGGGTTGGTCGAGCCGGGGGTAATGGCAAGGATCCCCGCGTCGCTGTACACCTCGGAGGCGGGCATTGTGGAAGAGGAGCAGAAATGGCCGACCACCGCGTTGACTTTATCCTGGTCGACCAGACGGTTGGCGACGGCCACGGCTTGTTTCGGCTCGCAGGCATCATCCCCCTGAACCAGCTTAATCTTCTCGCCGTTAATGCCGCCTGCGGCGTTAATGTCTTCAGCGGCCTGCGTTGCACCGTGCCAGTACTGATCGCCATAGGTGGCGTTTGGGCCGGTAAACGGCCCGGCCACACCAATGACAATATCTGCATGCGCAGAAAATGCCGTCACCAGACAACCGGCCAGCACGAGAGAAAGGGGAGTTCTGATAAATTTCAGCGACATTATTATGTTCCTTAGCAAAGAGGTTTTTGCACCACGGCGTAAACCCGGACGCCGACGGCGCAGCCAATCCAAAAACACGAGCAAGAACAAAATGCACTAAACGAACAAGATCCAGACAACGCCTGCGTAATACGGCGAGGTTTCCCTGCGCAGGTTCGCGCGAAGAACATTAAGCAAAATCGTTGCCAGAATGGTTAACCCATTGAGCGGGTTGTGACATGTTTGAGTATAGAGTGCGGTGATATGGCACCTTGTGGGACGCGATGAAATTACAGCGGAGATCACATATCGTTAACAACAAAGCCCATAAGTTGTGCAATGGTCACGATTTGCACGTTTTTGCAGCAATAAAGACCTAAACTTCAGATAGGAAAGCCGTGAGATATGTGTCAGGATCTTTTCCTTTTTTATCAGGAGTGTCAGCGATGACTGAAGGCCCATTGAATGAAAGCGAAATGGCGTGGCTTGAAGAGACATTAATGTCTTACGGTCATGACGATGCGTCCGTGATTGACGTGTCTGAACTGGACGGCATGCTTACCGCAGTCCTTTCCGGCCCTGTTGTCGTTGAGCCAGATACCTGGCTGGTGGCCGTGTGGGGTGGCGAGAAATACATTCCGCGCTGGAAAAACGATCGTGAAATGCACCGTTTTATCGATCTCTGCTTTAAGCATATGAACGACATTGCTGAGCGCCTGAGCGAATACCCGGATCAGTTTGAGCCGATGTTTGGTTACAACGATGTCGACGGCGAGAGCTATACCGTTGTTGAAGAGTGGTGTTATGGCTATATGCGCGGTGTGGCGCTGACGGACTGGTCAGCCTTACCGGAAGCACTGAAGGCCGATCTTGATGCGATTGCGCTGCACGGTACAGACGAGAACAGCGAGAAGCTGGATGAGCTGAGCGAAGACGAATATAAAGCCAGCATTGAGAGCATTCAGCCTGCGGCTCTGCGTTTGTACAATTACTGGGTGGACAACCCACAGCAGCCGGAAGCAAAAAAACCGATTGTTAACGGCACAAAGGTCGGGCGTAACGATCCGTGTCCGTGCGGCAGCGGTAAGAAGTTTAAGAGCTGCTGTTTGCACTAATAAAAAGGGGCTGATTTCAGCCCCTTTTTTGTTAACCCACTTCCGGTAGCATCCCTGCGGCTATCAAGCACTGCACCAGAATAATCATCACTCCGCAGGCAAACACAATGCACAGCAGCGGTTTGCCGCCCATGACGCGGTACCCTTGCTGAGGATGCTGCTGGCGGCTCTTCCAGGCCAGCAGGGAAGGGAGCAGCAGGGCCAGCACGGATAACGCCACACCTGCATACCCCAGCGCCATCACGAACCCACGCGGGTAAAACAGCGCGAACGCCAGAGGAGGCAGGAAGGTGACTGCCCCTGTCTGTAAGCGTCCTGCGGCAGTATTACGACGCTGGAACAGATCGGCCAGGTAATCAAACAGGCCGAGCGCCACGCCCAGGAATGAGGTGGCCAGCGCCAGGTCGGCAAACAGATGGACCGCCAGCTCAACGTGCGGGGAGGTGACAACCTCGCGCAGTGCCAGCAGAAAACCGTTCAGGCCAGCGTGTTCCGCCATCAGCCCGGTAAAGGTCGACGCGTCAATGCTCCCCAGCGTCACCAGTTGCCAGAAAATATAGGCAATCAGCGGGATGGCGCTCCCCACCATAAAGACGCGGCGTAGCTTGCGGATATCGCCGTTCATATAGCTCACGATGCTGGGCACGCTACCGTGGAAGCCAAACGAGGTGAAAATAACCGGGATCGCGGACAGCGCCAGCCCTTTTTCCAGCGGCAGCGTCAGCAGATTAACCTTGTGAACATGCGGTGCCAGCAGAACCAGCATCACAATCAGGAACAGTATTTTGGCGCTGAACAGAAAACGGTTAAACAGATCGACCAGCGAAGTCCCCACACAGACCACACCCCCGCCAATAAGCGCAAAGAAGATAACGCCCGTTGAAGGCGTGATGTCAGCGTCGAACCAGTCGTTAACGCTGGAGGCGATTAACTCTCCGGCGCCGCTGATATAGGCCGCGGTCAGGGCGTACATCAGGAACATCATGCTAAAGCCGGTTATCCACTGGCCATAGCGTCCCAGGTAGCGTGCCGCAAGAGAACCCAGGCCGGTATCCGCGGGCACATGCTGATAAACCTCAAGCAACAGCAGGGCGGTGTAGCACATCAACGCCCAGAGTGTGCCAAGGAGCAGCAGTGTCACTCCAAATCCAACGCCTGCGGCAGCCAGAGGCATCGCCAGCATTCCTGCGCCAATCGTCGTTCCGGCGACGATAAAAATACTTCCCAGGGTTCTGTTTTTCACGCATTCCTCTACAACGATTCGTAATCGCGACAAATTCTGCGGCGCAGAGTAAGGGAAAAGCCCCGCCTCGTCAAATGACCGTTACAGTAGGTGTAATGAATTATTTACGATATTTTTTCGACTTTAAGTAATTTCCCCGCACCTGCCCCTTTGGGAGGGGATACCTACTTCGTAAGGGCACTATTTTTGCCGAAAAATCAGGCGTAATTTAAACAATAACTATAAGTTTTCAAATAAAGTGAGGGCAGATGGCGGGAAATAATCCCTTTACCGCGGCGTGGAGCCGGGGCGGTAATTTACTGTGCCATGGTCACTGGATAATCAGCTGGCAGAACCAGGCCCTGCAGCTTCCTGAATCGCGTCGTGAAAAGGATATGGGCACCTGGGCCATTTATTCGATCATCGATCCTGAGGACGACACCTTTGCGCAGGGGCTAAAAGAAAATGAGTGGATCATCGAAAACGTAGACTGGCTGACAGATGTTTTTTTTGACGCCGGTATTCCGCTGGAGACGGCTAACTACCGGTATTTTTACCAGGCGGTCAATACGCAGGACTGGCGGTGTACAAGCTGTGCGGGGTGTATGTAAATCTGTGCGCGGAGAATAAAAAGTGCGGCGCTGAAAACAGCACCGCAGCAATATTATTTCTGTGTATCGAGGGTAGAAAGTTCTTTATCGATAAAGTAAAGACCTTCGCCTGTTTTCCCCACCAGAGACAATTTATCCAGCACGGATTTAAACAGTTTCTCTTCTTCGTGTTGCTCTGCCACGTACCACTGCAGGAAATTAAAGGTCGGATAATCCTGGCCGATCATTGCCGCATGAACCAGTTCGTTAATTTTTTGCGTAATCAGCTGCTCGTGCTCATAGGTCGCACGGAAGAGCTCATCAAGCGAATTATACTCGGCAAACGGGGACGCAACGTTATCGATGCGCGGCAGGCTGCCCGTGTCAGTCAGATAATCAAACAGACGCTGCATGTGGGTCATCTCTTCCTGCGCGTGGCGGCGCAGGAAGGCGGCAGCGCCTTCAAAACTGTGGTAGCTGCACCAGGCGCTCATCTGCTGGTAGAGAAGGGATGAAAAAAGCTCAAGGTTCATTTGCGCATTGAGCTTGTCGATCATTTCAGTTTTCAGCATGGTGACGCTCCGGGTTATTAATTCTGGTTCACAATGAGCGACACTATAATTTGTTATTTAATTATTTGCAAAACGTAAAATAATTATTTCTTTATTTAAAATACGAATGGGAATAAAACGCATTGCCGATTTATATTTTATTAATGAGAATTGTTTTTGTTCGTAATGAAATACACTGCCAGTCAATACTGGCAGCACAGATTAATACCACGGGTTATTTGCCTTAGGGTTTACGGCAAAGCCCATGCATTTATACTGGATCGTCACGCTCTCATTGAGACACAGAGAGCCGCTGGTCAGGGTGCAGGTTTTAATGGGCTGGCCATAGGCAGAGGCGGTGGCATATCCCATGCTCTGACACGCTTTAGCTGCGGTGCCGTTATTAACATACTCATCGGAATAGGCGTTTTGCAGCATTGCTTGCCCGTAGTCGAGGCGGACGATGCCATTTGGCGCGTCCAGGGTGCTGACCTCAGCCTGGCGATTAATGTTACAGCCCGCCAGCAGCAGGATCGTACCGGCGACGAAGACTCTTTTCATGGTTCGCTCTGAGTGAGTGGAAATACGTTATCGTACCTGCAGATGTGAGTCGCAATGGGAGGAATAGCCGGGCAATCTGCGCTTTCTCTTTGCGACGGGCCGTTTAGTCGGCCAGGCTGTCAAAAATGGTTTTAAACTTAAGATGATGCAGGCGAAACAGCGCAATAAGCTGCGGGTCAAAATGGCGGCCGTCACCCTCCAGAATGATTTTGCAGGCTTGCTCGTGTGTGAATCCCGGCTTATAGACCCGCTTTTGCCTCAGGGCATCATACACATCGGCCAGCGCCAGAATGCGGGCTTCCAGCGGGATCTGTTCTCCCCGCAGCCCCTGCGGATATCCGCTGCCATCCCATTTTTCATGATGGAAATGGATAATATTCTCCGCAACTGCGCCCAGCTCTAAGCCCTGAATAATCCGCCACCCTTTCACGGTATGAAGTTTCATCTCGGCAAACTCGTCCTGGGTCAGCGGGCCTTGCTTACGCAGAATACGCTCCGGCACGGCAATTTTTCCGACATCGTGAAGAGAGGCAAAATGTTCTATCTCACGGGTCATTTTGCGCGAAAGCCCAAGCTCACGCGCCATCAAGCCGCAATATCGGGCGACGCGCTGAATATGGCTGCCGGTCTCGTCATCGTGCGCGCGGTTTACCTTCTCCAGCGCCTGCACCATATTGCGGTTAACCATCCGGTTCTGGCGTAAATGGCGACGCATCATGATCAGCATACCGATGCTGAACAGGGCCACGATCAGCAAAATTACGCTGATAATCTTCAGCGTGTTTTTAGAAAAATCGGGTAAGTAACTCTGCTCATCCTGACGTTCTATTTGCGTGCGGTATTCTGACAGGCGATGAACCTGAGTCAGCAGATGAAAGAGCGGATGCTGCGGATCCACCCACGGGCCAATAATAAATTCAGAGCGGGTGACCCCCGCGACTTTCAGCACCCCGCGAAACAGTTCGTTGCCGCGAAGCGTGGACTCCAGCGAACTGAGGTCGCCCAGAATATAGTCAATCTCATCGTTCTCAATCGCGTCGATAAGACCGTCAATGGTTGGCCGGGTCACGATGATCACATCGCTGCCAAAACGCTGGCGTAAATAGGCTGCGGCAAACGAACCGTCGATTACGCCGACGCGCTGGCTGCGAATACTCTCTTCGTTCCACAAGAAGGGCTGACTGCTGCGATTGTAATAGGCGTTGTGCCAGGCGATGTCGGGGCCGATACGACCCTGTGCATGCGCACTGTCGCTTCGATCAACGATATCAATCAATCGAACCGCCCACTGCTGTCGCGGAAGACTCGAATAGTGATCGATAAAATTGACATCAACCTTCATGCCCAGTAAATCGCGCATGTTGTTAATCATATCAATGGCTGTGCCGTGGTAGCCCTTGCTGTCCCGCCAGATAAGCGGGGCAAAATTCTCGTTTTTGGGCAGGTTGATCTGCAGGCGGTTATGCGCGATCCAGGTTCGCTCCTCCTCTGACAGGGTGATACGGCTTAGCAGGTAATTGCGCTTGCTCTCCTCCAGCATCGTGTTGATTTCGCCGTTGCGATACCAGGTGCCAATCAGCGCATTGATTTTATCCCGCAAGGGAAGCAGGTCAGGGCTGAAGGCGAGGACGACAGGAATGCGTAGCTCAGGAAAGGGCCGGGAGACCAGATAATAGCGCTGGGTATTCTCCATCTCCGGAGCGTCATTAATATAGAAATCAGCCTGGTTGTCGCTCAGTAAGCGAAAAGCCTCGTCGCTGGTGGCGACGAGGCGCAGAGAACGAAATTTAAGGTCGGGATAACGTTGTTGCACACTGTCGAGCGTCGCGTCATCTTTACGGAACAGCACCCGGGCATGGCTGAGCTGTTCGGCAGTTGTCACCGTCATCGATGGACTGGCGGCCACCACGTCGTTATCAAATAAACGTGCTGAGAGAATTTTGGTTCTGGCTCGCTTCTCCGTGCGCAATACCCCGGCATACACGCCATACTCATTTTGTGCAAAACGCTGGCTAATATCGGCTCCGGAGAGCGGCCGCAGCTGCAGCTGCGTACCCGCCTGTTTATTGATGGCCTTAATCAGTTCAGGATAAAAACCCTGCCACTCTCCTTGCGGTGTGCGCCAGAATTCGAAGTTGTTAGCATCAAAGATCCAGACCGGTACAGGCTCTTCTGCCCGGGCAGGGGGGCAAACAAGCAACAGACCCGTCAACGCGAGTAGAAAGAGGGAGCGAAGCATCCGGCAGCGCTGATTCACAGGTCAACCCCATACGGTTTTAGCGTGTACTTTTGCAGTCTAGCTAACGGGCTGAAGCGGCAACAGGTTTGCTTTAACTTTTTAATGCACGTTTGGCGTACGGTCTCATTCTCGCTAAATTGTGAACCTGTCTTTATTTTTTAAAACAACCTTTCATTTAATTTGAAAGGTTGTTTGTTTGATAGTAGGGTGAACAGGTAAAGGTATCCATAGCGGGATCTCCCGCCACGCATTCAGGAGAGATGAAATGAAAATTGCACTGATGATGGAAAACAGCCAGGCCGCGAAAAACCCAGTGATACTGAAAGAGTTGAAAACGGTAGCCGATGAAAAAGGGTTCCCGGTTTATAACGTGGGCATGAGCGACGAGAATGACCATCACCTGACCTATATCCATCTGGGGATTATGGCGAGCATTTTACTGAATGCGAAAGCCGTTGATTTTGTTGTGACCGGCTGCGGTACGGGGCAGGGAGCATTGATGTCGCTGAACATCCACCCGGGCGTTATCTGCGGCTATTGCATTGATCCTGCGGATGCGTTCCTGTTTGCTCAGATCAACAACGGTAATGCGCTCTCCCTGCCGTTTGCCAAAGGCTTCGGTTGGGGGGCTGAACTGAACGTTCGGTTTATCTTTGAAAAAGCGTTCACTGGTCGAAACGGTGAAGGTTATCCGCCCGAGCGCAAAGAGCCGCAGGTGCGTAACGCCGGTATTCTGAACCAGGTTAAAGCGGCGGTCGTGAAAGAAAACTATCTGGATACGCTGCGCGCAATCGATCCCGAGCTGGTGAAGACGGCCGTTTCGGGTCAGCGTTTCCAGCAGTGCTTCTTTGAGAATTGCCAGGACAAAGAGATCGAAGCTTTTGTTCGCGGGATCGTAGGCTGACGCTTTAAGGTGCCGTGAGCCCCACTTTTCAGGTTTGGCAGGAAGCATAAAATTGTGACGCACATCACAAAAATATTGATTTTTGTGACGATGGTCATATTATAAGCACATTGACGATAAAGTTGTATAACAAGTTAATGGAGCTACCTGATGAAACTTCGCAAAATCCTGAAAAGCATGTGGGCTAACTACTGCAACACTTTTAAAGACGTGCCACCGGGCGCAATGTTCTGATGAAAAAAACCTGCTTCGGCGGGTTTTTTTGTGCCCGTAAGCGACGAGAGGGAGATGAATGGGCCTGCGTTTTGTTACTATGGCGGCCTTTAAATAAGGAGAAAGCCCCATGTCACAAAACCTGAGCGCCGATCAGGAGCTGGTGTCTGACGTTGTCGCCTGTCAGTTAGTTATCAAACAAATCCTTGATGTCCTGGACGTTATTGCGCCGGTTGAAGTGCGCGAGAAGATGTCCACGCAGCTGAAAAATATCGATTTCAACAGCCATCCCGCTGCGGCTGACCCGGTCACGCTTCGCGCTATTCAGAAAGCCATCGCGCTGATTGAACTGCGATTCACGCCGCAGGGCGAGTCTCACTAAAGCCCGCCTGACGCTAAAAAGGGCGACCGTTTGTCGCCCTTCGCTCACCTTAAAAGAACGTCTGTACCAGCAGATAGCTCGCCGCACACGCGCAGCTTACGCCAATTAATCCCGGCAGAATAAAGCTGTGGTTAATGATAAATTTGCCGATGCGGGTTGTGCCCGAACGGTCAAAGCCGATGCAGGCTAAATCGCTTGGGTAGGTCGGCAGGACAAAATAGCCGTAAGAGGCCGGGAAAAAGGCGATCAGCATTTTCGGGTCGATTCCCAGCATCAGCCCCATAGGCGCAACGGCCGTCAGGGCTGCCGCCTGGCTGTTCACCAGCTTTGATACCAGGAACAGCACAATCGCGTAGGTCCACGGATGGCTTTTCACCACGCCTTCCAGCGCCAGCTTTAACTCATCAAGATGCGCCTGGAAAAAGGTATCGCTCATCCACGCCACCCCGAACACCGAGAAGATCGCGACCATACCCGCCTTAAACACCGCGCCGTTAGAAATGGCAGACGCATTGACCTTGCAGGCCATCAGCATTACGGCACCGGCAATTAACATCATCATCTGGATGACAAGGTTCATCGACAGCGCCGTCATCTTTCCTTTTATCTCAAATGCAGGGCGCAGGTCAGGGAATGCCCCCAGCAGGACAACCACGGCAATGCCGGCGAAGAAAATCCACGTGGACCAGTAGGCCTGCTTTGGAAAACGTTGATTCATTAACGTTTCCGTCCCGCCGTAGATGAATTCACGCTGCTTCGGATCTTTGAGCTTTTCCTGAAACTCCTTATCGTCCGCTAACGCTTTCCCACGACGCAAACTCCACAGCGCAGCAATCGCCACACCGAACAGTGAGGCAGGAACCGAGACGGCGAGAATTTCCAGTATTCCCCACGCGTGGCCGAGCCCATGCTGCGCGCCCAGAATGGAGACCAGTGACACAACGGCCACGGAGACCGGCGAGGCCGTAATTGCCATCTGCGATGCCACTGATGCCACGGCCATTGGGCGTTCCGGGCGGATCCCTTTTTTCAGGGCGATATCCGCAATGATGGGAAACATGGTGTACACCACGTGTCCGGTCCCGCAGAGAAAGGTCAGCATCCAGGTGGTAAAAGGGGCGAGAAGCGTGATGTGTTGAGGATGTTTGCGCAGCAGGCGCTCAGCAAATTGCATCATGACGTTCAGGCCGCCTGCGGTCTGAAGCGTTGCGGCACACCCAATGACGGCGAGAATGGTCAGCATCACGTCAACCGGCGGTTTGCCGGGTTGCAGACCAAAGACAAAACATAAAATAAAAAGGCCAATACCGCTTATCAACCCAAGCCCCATGCCGCCGAAACGCGTACCTGTCAGCAGGCAGAGGAGGATGACAATAAACTCAATGGTGATCATGATGCTCCCTCTTCAATGATAATGTAATTAAATAAATCATTACATGTTGTGTGGTTAATCATTGAGAGCGAGATCTGATTTGTTAAATCTTAGCAAAAGCAGAAGGTTGGCGACGAGAGGGGGAACCTGCTCCCGGTAGGCCGAAAAGCGCGCCTGTCAGGGAGCAGGAAAATGATCAGTGGTGCTGTACCGTCACAAGGTCAAGCAGATGACGGTCGGTTTGTTCCGGACATAAACCCGCCTGCTGCGCGTTATGGATTTCGTCCGCCAGCGTTTTGAGCAGCATGCCGTCCTGCTGTTGCGCTTTATCCATATCGCGTAAGAATTTAAGGGTTTTGGTGTCGTGTTGTGCTCTGGCTTCATCGGCCAGCTTGTTAAGCGTGCTGCAACGCTGTTCGTACTGTTCCAGCGTTTTCTCAAACAATTCTTCCAGAGAAGAGTAGTTATCGTCGATCGTATCAAGCGCTTTTACGGTTGGGTTCGCCCCTGCGGCTTTCATGAAGTTAAAAACACGCATCATATGGGTGACGTTGCTTTGCGCCTGGCTGCGAAAAAAAGTGGCAGAGCCATTGAGACTGTTTTCGGAACACCACGAGCTGATATGCAGGTGCAGATTCGAGGCATAGAACTCGAGGTTCAACTGGGCATTGAGTTTTTGCATCATCGTTTGGGTAGTCATACTCATATCCTTATTGACTGTGGGACGTGATGTCCGCGGCTAACCTGACCCGGCAGGCACATATAATGGAATGCAGAAATGGCATTTCTGCGGCGACAAAAGTCGATCGAATATTCACTTCCTGTGTTCGATATAAATAAGCATACCCTTGTATTCTGTCTAAGAAAACTCTTAATTAGGCTGTGTTTACCATACATTACAAAATTTAATATAGTACAGAAATGAAAACAGGTGGATATAAATTAACACATTAATAACTGATTGATTTTTATGTGTTTGTGTATTTTTTATCTCGTTTTTTCAAGAGTGAAAATATTAAGGCAACAGAATCTTCTGTGACGATGTGAAAAACAGATCAATCAATCAGGATATATTTTGAGGAATAAAATTGCGCTAAATCAATTTATCGCAAAAAGGCGAGTGTGTGATCGCTGTGCAAGATTGTTCTTAATGATTATGTAAAAATGAAACACTGTTTTATCTTGTTTCAATCATTGAGATCTATGATGGCAAAGGTTGCGGTGCTGTTGGCACCCGGTTTTGAGGAAGCAGAGGCGATTATCACCATTGATATTTTGCGCCGGCTGAACATCGACGTGGAAACTCTGGCCTGCGCGCAGTCGCGTGCAGTGGTCAGTTACCATAACATTCCCATGGTGGCAGACAGCACCTTATCAGAACGCAGCGATTCGCTTTACGATGCGATTGTTCTACCCGGGGGACCGCAGGGCAGCGCAAATCTGGCCGCGGATCCGCAGGTTATCCGTTTTATTTCTGCACATGACGCGCGCGGAAAGCTGATTTGCCCTATTTGTTCAGCAGCGGCGCGCGTGCTGGGGGGAAATGGGCTGCTTCGGGGGCGTCGCTACGTCTGCTCCGGGGATTTATGGGAGACGGTAAAAGACGGTGAATATGTGGATGCACCGGTCGTCCAGGATAAAAACCTGCTCAGCGGCAAAGGTCTTGGTCATGCTTTTGACTTTGCGCTGGCCCTGGCTGCTCGACTGTTGGGTGACGAAACGCCCGTTCGCGATCACGCTGACCACATCTATTATTACGCCTGGTAAATTTCCCGCCGGATGCTAGAGCGTCCGGCGCTCAGGGACTTCTTAGCTGATCTTATGGATAATTCTGCTTAACCCCGTTTCATTTGTCCGACAATTCCTGCCGTTTTTATGTCATTTTCCGCTGAATTTATGTACGCAATTACTGTAATTCTGCGGTGTGATGGCGCTCTCTTATGGATGATTAATTTCCCGCTAAAACTATCACCAGCAATAACGCTTATGACGAGGTAAGCGCTAATGCCTTGTTTTAAGTCCGATTAAATAAGAAGCACGCAAATATTCCCTACAGAAAAGAATGCTAAAGCTGGAGTTTACCATGCACAAATTTACTAAAGCGCTGGCGGCCGTTGGTCTGGCTGCTGTTATGTCACAATCCGCTATCGCAGAGAATTTAAAACTCGGTTTTTTGGTAAAACAGCCAGAAGAGCCGTGGTTCCAGACTGAGTGGAAATTCGCCGATAAAGCCGGAAAAGATTTAGGTTTTGACGTCATTAAAATCGCCGTGCCTGACGGTGAAAAAACCCTGAACGCCATCGACAGCCTGGCGGCCAGCGGTGCGAAAGGTTTCGTTATCTGTACACCCGATCCAAAACTGGGGTCGGCAATTGCGGCTAAAGCGCGCGGTTACGACATGAAGGTTATTGCCGTTGACGATCAGTTCGTCAATGCCAAAGGCAAGCCAATGGACACCGTGCCGCTGGTAATGATGGCCGCGACCAAAATTGGTGAGCGCCAGGGTCAGGAACTCTATAAAGAGATGCAAAAGCGCGGCTGGGATGTAAAAGAGACGGGCGTCATGGCCATCACGGCTGATGAGCTGGATACTGCACGTCGTCGTACTACCGGTTCCATGGACGCTCTGAAAGCCGCCGGCTTCCCGGAAAAACAGATCTATAAAGTTCCTACCAAATCCAACGATATCCCCGGCGCGTTCGACGCCGCGAACTCAATGCTGGTTCAACACCCGGAAGTTAAACACTGGCTGGTGGTCGGTATGAACGACAACACCGTGCTGGGTGGCGTGCGTGCGACAGAAGGTCAGGGCTTCAAAGCTCCGGATGTTATCGGTATCGGCATCAACGGCGTTGACGCCGTCAGCGAACTGTCCAAAGCGCAGGCGACCGGCTTCTATGGCTCTCTGCTGCCAAGCCCGGACGTACACGGCTACAAATCCAGTGAAATGCTCTACAACTGGGTGACCAAAGGGGCTGAACCGCCGAAATTTACTGAAGTGACCGACGTGGTGCTGATTACCCGCGACAACTTCAAAGAGGAACTGGCGAAAAAAGGATTGGGCGGTAAGTAATACGCTGTGATTGCGCCCCTCATTCACCATGAGGGGCCAGACGTACACACTACAGGAATCACGGAGACGTTATGCGACAGTCTGATCCGTATCTCTCATTTCGCGGCATCGGGAAAACGTTCCCCGGTGTTAACGCGCTGACCGATATCAGTTTCGACTGCTATCCCGGCCAGGTTCATGCCCTGATGGGTGAAAACGGCGCGGGGAAATCCACGCTGTTGAAAATCCTCAGCGGCAACTATTCCCCTACGACCGGCACACTGGCCATTCGTGGCGAAGAGGTGGCTTTTACTGATACCACGGCGGCGCTTAATGCCGGGGTGGCCATTATCTATCAGGAACTGCACCTGATCCCAGAGATGACCGTGGCCGAGAACATCTATTTAGGACAGCTCCCGCACAAAAGCGGCGTGGTTAATCGTTCGCTACTTAATTATGAAGCAGGGCTGCAGCTTAAACATCTTGGGCTGGACGTCGATCCTCAGACGCCGCTGAAATACCTCTCCATCGGCCAGTGGCAGATGGTTGAAATTGCCAAGGCTCTGGCGCGTAACGCCAGAATTATTGCCTTTGACGAACCCACCAGTTCGCTTTCCGCACGTGAAATCGAAAACCTGTTCCGCGTGATCCGGGAGTTGCGCCAGGAAGGCCGCACGATTTTGTATGTTTCGCACCGTATGGAGGAGATATTTGCCCTGAGCGACGCCATCACCGTGTTTAAAGATGGCCGCTATGTGCGCACCTTTAGCGATATGGCGCAGGTGAACCATGACCAGCTTGTCCAGGCGATGGTCGGACGCGATCTGGGGGACATTTACCACTGGAAACCGCGTGAGTACGGCCCTGAACGCCTGCGACTGGATAATGTAAAAGCGCCGGGAGTACGCATGCCGGTTTCGTTATCGGTACGCAGCGGTGAAATCGTCGGGCTGTTCGGCCTGGTGGGCGCCGGGCGTAGCGAATTAATGAAAGGGTTGTTCGGCGGCACGCGCATTACCGAAGGCGTGGTGTCTATTGACGGCGCAGCGGTGGATATTCAGAAGCCCGCCCACGCGATTAAGGCAGGCATGATGCTCTGCCCGGAAGATCGCAAAGCGGAGGGGATTATTCCGGTGCATTCGGTGCGTGACAACATCAATATCTCCGCCCGTCGCAAATTTATCCGCGCAGGATGCCTGATCAACGATAGCTGGGAATCGAGCAATGCCGATCACCACATTCGTTCACTCAATATCAAAACGCCGGGACCGGAACAGCTGATCATGAATCTTTCCGGGGGCAACCAGCAGAAGGCCATTCTGGGCCGCTGGCTGTCGGAGGATATGAAGGTCATTTTACTGGACGAACCGACGCGCGGTATCGATGTGGGGGCAAAACACGAGATTTATAACGTGATCTATGAACTGGCAAAACGCGGCGTGGCGGTGCTCTTCGCCTCCAGCGATCTGCCTGAAGTGCTTGGCGTCGCCGATCGCATTGTCGTCATGCGTGAAGGTGAAATTGCCGGTGAATTGCTTCATGAACAGGCGAATGAACAACAGGCGTTGAATCTCGCCATGCCTAAAGTCAGCCAGGCTGTCGCCTGAGTAAGGAGTTAATGATGTCCTCTGTTACTACATCCGGAGCGCCAAAGTCGGCGTTCAGTTTTGGCCGAATCTGGGATCAGTACGGCATGCTGGTGGTCTTTGCCGCCCTGTTTGTCGCCTGTGCGATCTTCGTTCCTAATTTTGCCACCTTTATTAATATGAAAGGGCTGGGGCTGGCCATTTCCATGTCCGGCATGGTGGCCTGCGGTATGCTGTTCTGCCTGGCCTCGGGCGATTTTGACCTGTCGGTGGCCTCGGTTATTGCCTGTGCCGGTGTCACCACGGCTGTGGTAATCAACATGACGGAGAGCCTGTGGATTGGCGTGCTGGCGGGTCTGTTACTGGGCGTGCTCAGCGGTCTGGTGAACGGCTTTGTCATTGCTCGCCTGAAGATTAACGCCCTGATCACAACGCTTGCGACCATGCAAATTGTGCGAGGTCTTGCCTATATCATCTCTGACGGTAAAGCGGTGGGGATTGAAGACGAGCGCTTCTTTACCCTCGGTTACGCTAACTGGCTGGGGCTGCCAGCGCCAATCTGGCTGACCGTGGCCTGTCTTATCCTGTTCGGGTTCCTGCTCAACCGGACCACGTTTGGCCGTAATACCCTGGCTATCGGGGGCAATGAAGAAGCCGCACGTCTGGCCGGTGTGCCGGTGGTGCGTACCAAGATTATTATCTTTGTTCTCTCCGGGCTGGTCTCTGCAGCCGCAGGGATTATTCTGGCGTCGCGAATGACCAGTGGCCAGCCAATGACCTCTATCGGTTATGAGCTTATCGTCATTTCAGCCTGTGTTTTGGGGGGCGTTTCCCTGAAAGGCGGCATCGGAAAAATCTCATATGTGGTGGCCGGTATCCTGATCCTGGGGACGGTAGAGAACGCCATGAACCTGCTCAATATTTCGCCGTTCTCTCAGTACGTCGTTCGTGGCCTGATCCTGCTGGCAGCGGTGATATTCGACCGTTACAAGCAAAAAGCGAAGCGTACCGTTTGAGATTTTTCCTATCTTTATATTGCTCAACTAATAACCTTAGCTGACCCCCGAACCGCCTCGCCAGTTTTGCTGGCGGGGCGGTTGTCAAATGGCGAGCGACGTCACACTGTCTATACTTACATGGCTATGAAAGAGGTAAAGGCGTTTACCTCTCGTAAACCGTAAGGAGGAATAGGGTGGCTGACTTGTTAACTGCACCGCCTGTACTGCCCGGACACTATGCTTTCTTTTTTGATCTCGACGGTACGCTCGCCGAGATAAAGCCGCATCCTGACCTGGTGGCGATCCCCGCCACGGTTCTTCAGAAGTTGCATCAGCTCTCGCAGATGACTGAGGGAGCAGTGGCATTGATATCAGGGCGCTCGATGGCCGAACTGGACCAGCTTGCCAGGCCTTATCGCTTTCCGCTGGCCGGTGTACACGGAGCGGAGCGCCGCGACATCCATGATCAAACGCATATCGTTTCACTCCCCGACGCATTAATCCAGGCGCTACAGGTACAACTCTCGTCTGCGCTGGCAGAACTGCCCGGTACGGAGCTTGAAGCCAAAGGGATGGCCTTTGCCCTGCATTATCGCCAGGCGCCGCAGCACGAAGCGGCTGTGCTTGCGCTTGCGACCGCTATAGCAAATGCACATCCGGAGCTGGCGCTGCAGCCGGGTAAATGCGTGGTGGAGCTTAAACCTAAAGGGATCAATAAAGGCGCGGCGATTGCGGCGTTTATGGCGACACCGCCTTTTAACGGCAGGACGCCCGTTTTTATTGGGGATGACCTGACCGATGAGGCAGGGTTTCGTGTGGTGAATCAGGCCGGAGGGATCGCCATCAAGGTCGGGCCTGGTGAGACTGTCGCCGAATGGCGTCTGGCGGATGTCGCCAGCGTCTGGCAGTGGATATCTGACATCGCTAACCAGCAACAACAACAAATAGCGCAAAACAAAGGGGGAAACCATTATGGGTCGCTTAGTCGTCGTCTCTAACCGAATTGCACCGCCTGATGATAAAAAATCCAGTGCAGGTGGCCTGGCGGTTGGGGTATTAGGTGCCTTAAAAGCCGCCGGTGGGCTGTGGTTTGGCTGGAATGGTGAAATCAGTGAAGAACAGAAACCGCTCAAGAAAGTGACGCGCGGAAATATTACGTGGGCGTCGTTTGCGTTAAACGAAAAAGATTATGACGAGTATTATTCGCAGTTCTCCAATGCTGTGCTGTGGCCAGCGTTTCACTATCGTCTGGATCTGGTCAAATTCCAGCGCGAGTCCTTTGAAGGCTACACGCGGGTGAATTCGCTGCTGGCGGATAAACTGCTGCCTTTAATCGAGGAAGACGATATTTTATGGATCCACGATTATCACCTGCTGCCCTTCGCCAGAGAGTTGCGTAAAAGGGGAGTGAATAACCGGATTGGCTTTTTCCTGCATATTCCGTTCCCGACGCCGGAAATCTTTACCGCGCTGCCGCCGCATGAAGAGTTGCTGGATGCGCTGTGTGACTACGATCTGCTGGGCTTCCAGACCGAGAATGACCGACTTGCGTTCCTTGATTCTGTGTCCGGCAAAACGCGAGTGGTGACCAAAGGGGGTAAAACCCATACGGCCTGGGGCAAGACATTCCACACAGAAGTGTATCCCATCGGTATTGAACCTGAAGAGATTGCCGAGCAGGCTTCCGGTCCGCTGCCGCCCAAACTGGCGCAGCTTAAGAATGAACTCAAGCACGTGAAGAATATTTTCTCGGTGGAGCGTCTTGATTATTCCAAAGGGCTGCCGGAACGTTTCCTGGCGTATGAAACGCTGCTGGAGAAGTATCCGCAGCATCACGGTAAAATCCGCTATACGCAGATAGCGCCCACCTCGCGCGGTGAAGTGCAGGCTTATCAGGATATTCGTCACCAGCTGGAGACGGAAGCTGGGCGCATTAATGGCCGCTACGGTCAGTTGGGCTGGACGCCGCTCTTTTATCTCAATCAACACTTTGACCGTAAGATCCTGATGAAAGTGTTCCGCTATGCGGATGTCGGGCTGGTAACGCCATTGCGGGACGGGATGAACCTGGTCGCGAAAGAGTACGTCGCCGCCCAGGACCCCGCCGATCCGGGTGTGCTGGTGCTTTCCCAGTTTGCCGGGGCCGCCAATGAATTGACGTCTGCGCTTATCGTCAACCCTTACGATCGTGACGACGTGGCGAATGCCCTCAACCGTGCGCTGACGATGCCGCTCACGGAGCGTATTTCCCGCCATGCCGAGATGATGGAAACGATCCGTAAGAACGATATTAACCACTGGCAGGCGCGTTTTATTCGCGATCTTCGTGATATTGCCCCGCAGAGTAATGAAGGCCATCTGCAAAAAAAGATCGCGACATTCCCTAAACTCGCCTGATTTTCCTCTGGGGGTTTAACGACCCCCAAGAGGCACTAACAACACATCCACCTGGCTTGACGCCACAATCGATTTCGCCGCACAGGCTGCGCGAGAAAAAAAGCTGTGGTTATGATTCCCGCATATTACTAAATCAATATTCTGCTTACTGCATATGCTGAGAATATGCGCATTAAGCTCCCCGGTCGCAATAATGGTGTCATATATAGGATATTGCGCCTTTTCTACCAGCTCTCGCATAAATTGCTGCGTTTCTTCCTGTAATACCTCACGAATATCTTCCAGCATGGGGGCAGCCAGTTGATTATACATCTCAGGCTCGGCCGCGAGGGTGATCAGGCTGATACGGGCATTATGCGGTCTGGCAATGGAAACCGCCCGGGCGATGAGTTCATGGCTTTCGGGCGAAACCGCAACAGAAACAAGAAGATGGGAGTAACTCATAACGCACTCCTTAGGTGTCTGAAAGACAGCGTCTTAGTCACCATTACCGCGATTTCACCGGATCTGCAAGAGGTGAATACGACATAAGTGTGAAGCTAATCATAATTATTCATTAATTATTCTTATAAGAAGAATACCGGGAAAACGTGCCTAAATGAAAAAAATTAACAACTTAACCTGAATCACACTTTTTTACGTTTCCTGTGTTAAATCGTTTTAAGACGTTATAAACACATTTCTAATGATTACCATGTGAAACAATTGTTATAGGCGTTTTGCATAACTACATGTTTTTTATAGATAATGAAAATGTGACCTTACGATGGATTTGCTGTGACGCGCATCCGGTCGCTGACACGTTTCGAACAGCACATGTCATGCCACTTCTGCTCATACTCCTGCATGAGTATTCGCCCATAAAGAATAGAAAACAGTGTCGATCGTTCAAAAAACAACCAATTTACAAGTCATACTGATGGATTTATGGGAGATATTCACTTAAATTGTGTGACGTAGATCACATTTTTTTTAAATTTGGGGGTAGCTGCATTGTATGTGTCAAAACTGACGAGTAGAGTTTGCGTCGAATTAGGAAAAATCTTAGTTATTTGTAAGAAATGATAAAACGTGTAAGAGACGTAACCGCGTTTCAGCTGTTGCGCGTTTCAATGAATACAAACCTAAATTCGACTATGCATTTAGCCTTTTCTTTTTTATACCGGGTGATTTCCCGGCGACATCACGGGGTGCGGTCTTTCCGCATAAAAATAATAGTTGGTTATTCGGGATGGGAACAATGCATACATCCGAGTTGCTAAAACATATCTATGACATCAATTTGTCGTATTTACTGCTCGCGCAGCGTTTGATTAGTCAGGACAAGGCGTCCGCGATGTTTCGTCTGGGTATTAATGAAGAAATGGCAACCATGCTGGGTGGGTTAACCCTTCCTCAAATGGTTAAACTGGCGGAAACAAACCAACTGGTTTGCCAGTTCCGTTTTGACAATCCTCAGACTATCACGCGTCTGACGCAGGATTCCCGTGTTGACGATCTTCAACAGATCCATACCGGTATTCTTCTTTCCACTCGCTTGCTTACCGAAATCAGCCAGCCTGATGACGCAGCCCGTAAGAAAAGGGCCTAGCAATGAGCGAGAAAAGCATTGTTCAGGAAGCGCGTGACATACAGTTAGCAATGGAGCTGATTACGCTCGGTGCTCGTTTACAAATGCTGGAAAGCGAGACTCAGCTGAGTCGTGGTCGCCTCATCAAATTGTATAAAGAGTTACGTGGTAGTCCCCCGCCGAAAGGAATGCTGCCGTTTTCAACGGACTGGTTTATGACCTGGGAACAGAACATTCATGCCTCCATGTTCTGTAATGCCTGGCAGTACCTTCTCAAAACCGGTTTGTGTAGCGGCGTTGATGCCGTGATCAAAGCGTATAAACTTTACCTTGAACAATGCCCGCAGCAGGACGAGGGTCCTTTGCTGGCGCTCACCCGCGCATGGACGCTGGTGCGTTTTGTTGAAAGCGGAATGCTTGAGCTGTCGCGCTGTAACTGCTGCGATGGCAATTTTATTACCCATGCGCATCAGCCTGCAGGCAGCTTCGCCTGTAGTTTATGCCAGCCTCCATCCCGAGCAGTAAAAAGACGTAAACTTTCCCGGGAAGCTGCCGATATTATTCCACAACTGCTGGATGAACAGATCGAACAAGCTGTTTAACCCGAACGTGTGGGCAAGATTCCAGCAGCGGTAAGCAATTACCGCTGCTTTTTTTTACCCCGCAAACGGTAAACGCTGCGAGCTGAACATCCTTGCCATAGTCACTAGCGGAAGGATGATGTCGTGCTTATCTTATTAGGTTACCTGGTAGTTCTCGGTACAGTTTTCGGCGGTTACATGATGACCGGCGGGCACCTTGGAGCACTCTATCAACCGGCTGAACTTATTATCATCGGCGGCGCAGGGGTAGGGGCTTTTATCGTTGGTAATAACGGTAAATCGATCAAGGGCACGCTGAAAGCTATTCCACTGCTGTTCCGTCGCTCTAAATACACCAAAAGCATGTATATGGATCTGCTTGCGCTGCTCTATCGTCTGATGGCGAAGTCGCGTCAGCAGGGCATGTTCTCGCTTGAGCGGGATATTGAAAACCCGAAAGAGAGCGAAATTTTTGCCAGCTACCCGCGCATTCTCGCTGACGCAATGATGCTGGATTTCATCGTCGATTACCTGCGACTGATCATCAGCGGCAACATGAATACCTTCGAAATCGAAGCGCTGATGGACGAAGAGATTGAAACGCATGAAAGCGAATCCGAAGTGCCGGCAAACAGCCTGGCGCTGGTGGGCGATTCCCTTCCTGCGTTCGGTATCGTCGCGGCGGTGATGGGCGTGGTACACGCGCTGGCCTCGGCGGATCGTCCTGCGGCAGAGCTGGGCGCGCTGATTGCGCATGCGATGGTGGGCACCTTCCTCGGTATTTTGCTGGCGTATGGTTTTATCTCTCCGCTGGCCAGCGTTCTGCGTCAGAAGAGCGCGGAAACGACCAAAATGATGCAGTGCGTGAAGATCACGCTGCTCTCTAACCTCAACGGTTATGCGCCACCTATCGCAGTTGAATTCGGCCGTAAAACGCTTTATTCCAGCGAGCGCCCGTCGTTTATCGAGCTTGAAGAACACGTGCGTGCGGTGAAAAACCCAAACCAACAGACGACAACTGAGGACGCATGAAAAATCAGTCCCATCCGATCGTCATCGTAAAAAAACGCAAGCACAAGGGGCATGGGCACGGCGCGCATGGCTCCTGGAAAATCGCGTACGCCGATTTTATGACCGCAATGATGGCATTCTTTCTGGTGATGTGGCTCATCTCCATCTCCAGCCCGAAAGAGTTGATCCAGATTGCCGAGTATTTCCGAACGCCGCTGGCGACCGCCGTGACCGGTGGGCAGCGAATCTCTAACAGCGACAGCCCGATCCCTGGCGGCGGCGATGATTACACCCAGCAGAAGGGTGAGGTGAAGAAAGAGCCGAACATCGACGAGCTGAAAAAACGCATGGAGCAAGCGCGCCTGAAGAAACTGCGCGGCGATCTCGATCAGCTGATTGAGGCGGATCCTAAACTGCGTGCCCTGCGACCACACCTGAAGATCGATCTGGTGCAGGAAGGTTTACGTATACAGATTATTGATAGCCAGAATCGCCCGATGTTCAAAACGGGCAGCGCGGAAGTTGAGCCATACATGCGCGACATTTTGCGCGGCATTGCGCCAGTGCTGAACGGTATTCCTAACCGTATCAGCCTGTCTGGACACACGGATGACTTCCCATACGCCACGGGTGAGAAGGGATACAGCAACTGGGAGCTTTCTGCCGATCGTGCCAACGCCTCGCGTCGCGAGCTGGTGGCAGGTGGGCTTGATGATGGCAAGGTACTGCGCGTGGTCGGCATGGCATCAACCATGCGTGTCACTGACCGCGGGCCGGATGACGCCATCAACCGTCGTATCAGTCTTTTAGTGCTGAACCAGCAGGCGGAGCAGGCCATCCTGCACGAAAACGCCGAAAGTCAGAATGAGTCACTGGACGATTTAAAACAGCCTGGGGCCGTTCCTTCGGCTGCCGTTCCAACATCGCCACCAGCCAATCCGAGGTGATAGCGTGAGCATGGATATTAGCGATTTTTACCAGACATTCTTTGATGAAGCCGACGAATTGTTGGCCGATATGGAGCAACACTTGCTGGATTTGGTGCCTGAAGCACCGGACTCCGAGCAGCTCAATGCCATCTTCCGTGCAGCGCACTCGATTAAAGGCGGAGCCGGAACGTTTGGATTTACCATCCTGCAGGAAACGACCCATTTAATGGAAAACCTGCTGGATGAAGCACGACGCGGTGAGATGCAGCTCAATACCGACATTATCAACCTGTTTTTGGAAACCAAAGATATTATGCAGGAACAGCTCGACGCCTATAAAAGCTCGGCAGAGCCTGATGCCGCCAGCTTTGAATACATCTGCAATGCGCTGCGCCAGCTCGCGCTGGAAGCCAAAGGTGACGCAGCCGCAGCTGTTGTTCCGGCAGCCAAACTGAGCGTTGTCGATGCCGTTACCGCACAAGAGGCGGCCCCGGCCGCCGCTGCGAGTAAAGTGCGCGTGGTGCTGTCTCGCCTCAAAGAGAACGAAGTTGACCTTCTTGAAGAAGAGCTGAGTAACCTGGCGAAATTAAGCAACGTGGTGAAAGGCAAAGACAGCCTGAGTGCGACGCTGGAAGAGGGGATTAGCCAGGACGATATCGTGGCGGTCCTGTGCTTTGTTATCGAAGCCGACCAGATCGCGTTTGAAACCGAAACGGCGGCGGTTGACGTGCCAGCGGCAGTGGAAGAGGTGGCGGTTGTTCCTCAGGCGGCCGCGCCTGCCGTTGCGCCTGCGGCGCCGGTATTGAAAGCGGTGCCAAAAGATGCTGCCGCGCCAGGCCGTGGTGAAAAACCGGCCGCGCGCTCCAGTGAATCCACCAGCATCCGCGTCGCCGTCGAGAAAGTTGACCAGCTGATTAACCTGGTGGGTGAACTGGTGATTACCCAGTCGATGCTGGCACAGCGGTCTAACGAACTGGACCCGGTGACCCACGGCGATCTGATCACCAGCATGGGGCAGTTGCAACGTAATGCCCGCGACCTGCAGGAATCGGTGATGTCCATCCGTATGATGCCGATGGAATATGTCTTCAGCCGCTTCCCGCGTCTGGTGCGTGACCTGGCCAGCAAACTGAATAAACAGATTGAACTGACGCTGATGGGCAGCTCCACCGAGCTGGATAAAAGCCTGATCGAACGCATTATCGACCCGTTAACGCA
Organism: Enterobacter sp. MEB024; assembly: GCF_030209635.1. NCBI lineage: Bacteria > Pseudomonadati > Pseudomonadota > Gammaproteobacteria > Enterobacterales > Enterobacteriaceae > Enterobacter > Enterobacter sp. MEB024. The sequence goes on from NZ_JARVRQ010000003.1 coordinate 459,546, forward strand.
CCTGGTGCGTAACAGCCTCGACCACGGTATCGAACTGCCGGAAAACCGCATTGCCGCCGGAAAATCCCCGGTCGGGAATCTGATCCTCTCCGCCGAACACCAGGGCGGGAACATCTGCATCGAAGTGACCGATGACGGTGCGGGCCTGAACCGTGAGCGCATTCTGGCGAAAGCCATTTCGCAGGGAATGGCGGTCAACGAAAACATGACTGACGAAGAAGTGGGCATGCTGATCTTCGCGCCAGGCTTCTCGACCGCAGAGCAGGTGACGGACGTTTCCGGACGCGGCGTGGGAATGGACGTGGTGAAGCGTAACATTCAGGAGATGGGCGGCCACGTTGAGATCAAGTCTAAGCAAGGTTCCGGCACCACCATTCGTATCCTGCTACCGCTGACGCTGGCAATCCTCGACGGCATGTCGGTGAAAGTGGCGGACGAAGTCTTTATTCTGCCGCTGAACGCAGTGATGGAATCGCTGCAGCCGCGTGAAGAAGATCTGCATCCGCTGGCGGGTGGTGAGCGCGTTCTTGAAGTGCGCGGTGAGTACCTGCCGCTGGTCGAATTGTGGAAAGTGTTCGAAGTGGATGGCGCGAAAACCGAGGCCACGCAGGGGATCGTGGTGATCCTGCAAAGTGCGGGTCGCCGCTACGCGCTGCTGGTTGATCAGCTGATTGGCCAGCACCAGGTGGTCGTGAAGAACCTCGAAAGCAACTACCGCAAAGTGCCAGGTATTTCTGCCGCCACTATTCTGGGTGACGGTAGCGTGGCGCTGATCGTTGATGTGTCGGCGCTTCAGGGATTAAATCGTGAACAACGTGTGGCGTACACAGCCGCCTGATTAAGTAGAAGGTAATAACATGACCGGTATGAGTAATGTAACGAAACTGGCGGGCGAGCCATCAGGGCAGGAATTCCTGGTATTCACTTTAGGCGATGAGGAGTACGGCATCGATATCCTGAAAGTGCAGGAAATTCGTGGTTACGACCAGGTTACCCGCATCGCGAACACGCCTGCCTTTATTAAAGGTGTCACCAACCTGCGCGGCGTGATTGTGCCTATCGTTGACCTGCGCGTGAAGTTCAGCCAGGGTGACGTGGACTATAACGAGAACACCGTGGTGATTGTCCTGAATCTGGGGCAGCGCGTGGTTGGGATCGTGGTGGATGGCGTATCTGATGTGCTGTCCCTGACGTCCGATCAAATCCGTCCGGCGCCGGAGTTTGCGGTCACGCTGTCTACCGAGTATCTGACCGGGCTGGGAGCGCTGGGTGAGCGTATGCTAATTCTGGTGAATATTGAGAAGCTGCTGAACAGTGATGAGATGGCGCTGCTGGATATCGCGGCGAATCACGTGGCGTAATGTTTCTCTAAACGGTTCTGTGAGGCTTTCGTGGAACCGTTTCGTTCAGTCGGGCATTTCGGTTATCTGATTCGCCCGCTGCGGTGAACGTATTAAGGGGGCTATTGCAGCCCCCTTATCTTATTCGACTACTGCAGACATGGTATTTTCTGCTGGCCTTAAGGTGAACGAAACCATTCGGCCAACCCGTTACGCTTCCTGCTCTACCAGCTCAGTCTCCGCTTCACGCGCCCCTTCATTTTGCGACAGCATCGCAGTCGCAATACCGTTACCCAGCACGTTAATCGCTGAACGTCCCATATCCAGGAAATGATCGATCCCCATCAGCAGCAAAATACCCGCCACCGGAATATTGAAACTCGGGATGGTTGCCGCCAGCACCACCAGCGACGAACGAGGCACCCCAGCAATCCCTTTTGAAGCCAGCATCAGCGTCAGCATCAGCACGGTCACTTCGGTGAAGCTCAGGTGAATATTGTACGCCTGGGCGATAAACATCGAGGCGAAAGAGCAATACACCATAGAGCCCACCAGGTTAAAGGAGTAACCGATCGGCAGAACGAAAGAGGCGATATTGCGCGAGCAACCAAAACGCTCAAGCTGTTCCAGCGTTTTTGGATACGCCGCTTCTGAACTGCTGGTGGTAAACGCCACCAGCACTGGGTCCTTCAGCATGCTGACCAGGCGGAACACCTCTTTCTTCAGCACCATATAGCCGACGGCCAGCAGCACCATGCAGGTGAGAAGGATTGCCACGTAGTAGCCGCCAATAAAGGAGGCGTAGTTCAGCAGAATGCCCAGACCCTGAGTGGCAATCACAGATGAGATGGCGGCGAAAATGGCCAGCGGGGCGACGTACATCACGTAACCCGTCACCTTCAGCATGATATGGGAGACCACATCCAGCGCGGCCACCAGCGGGGCATTGAATTTTTGCCCCAGCGACGCGCCGGCGATGCCGAAGAACATAGAGAAGACCACAATCTGCAGGATTTCATTGTTCGCCATCGCACCGGCAATACTGGTCGGAATGGTATGGGACAAGAACGCTTTCAGCGTCATCCCCCCCACCGCAAGGCCGGTGTCTACCGCCTCTTTCGGGATAGCCAGGTTCAGGCCGCTGCCCGGACGCTCCAGCGTGACGATAAACAGTCCCACCAGAATGGAAAGCACGGATGAGCTAATAAACCACACCATCGCTTTGCCGCCCACGCGACCAATGGTGGAGGTTTCACCCAGTTTCATAATGCCTACGGTCAGCGTGCTGAAGACCAGTGGTGCAATAACCATTTTAATCAGACGCAGGAAAATATCGGTCAGCAGCGTGATGTTATCCGACCATGCTTTGATGGCATCCGCAGAGGCATACTCATGAATCGCCGCCCCTGAAAGAATACCCGCCAGCATGAAAATCACGATGAAGAGTGTGAGTTTGTTTGCACTTGCCACGAAAAAAGACCCTCTATGCGCTTTGGTTGCCGTCTGCGCCGATGTATATAGATTTTTTATTACGACGCAGGAAATTATTCGGCACATAAATTGAAGTAAAGCGGAGGGAGATACAACTAGTTTTTAATTTTTATTAATTTTGTTGTTAACGCCTCGACGATATATTGTGATGCAGATCACATTTCGATGGATATATCCTCTGCGTATACGAGAAATAAGGCATTTACAAAGTATTAACATCCTGTTTTATAAATAAATATTCAGTCAATAAGCCATCAGTCTTGCCCTCCGCGGCGCGGGTGGTCGAAGCGGTATCCATAAACTAAATTCTCAATAACCCCCGGAAGAGGAACGTTAAGTGGGGCTAACATCTTGAACAGCAAAAATAAAATGTGGCAAGCGAACGGAAATGTCTTCTGGAGGGTGGTAAATGAAAAGAAAACTCCTTTTGATCTGTGCAGGCACGTTGCTGACGGCGACAACAGCCCAACAGGCGCTGGCGGTGACCAGCAGCGGTACTATTGGCGCGACGTTAACCCTGACGAACGGTTGTCTGATAAACGGCTCGCCCACGCAAAATGGCATTAACTTCGGGACCCTGGATTTCGGCACCCATCCCGCAACGTTTTCCACCCTGACGACGCAGTTGACCGGTGCCAGCGGCGGTAACACGTTCACCATTCAATGTACGACCGCCAGCTATACGGTGGCGATCACCGGGAATACCAACTCCACCGCGCCGGGTACCGTTGTGGGGACGCCAGGCACGCCTGCGCGCTATCTGGTCAACACCACCAATGCTGCACAGGGTGTGGCTTACAGCCTGTATAGCGACAGCGGATTTAACAACGTCGTTGCCAACAACGCGGCACTGCCAATAGCGTCAACCGCCGGGGGCATCGACAGTTACACACTTTACGGGCGCATTACCGGGGGCGGTAACAGCGTTACGGTCGTTCCGGGCACCTACACCGACACGATTAACGTCAGCGTCACCTATTAGTTTCACGCAGCCATGAAGGCATCCATTTTGCGTCTGCGCAACAGCGCGGAGGGGATCGTGCACCCTTTGTACGCGCTGATCGTCTGCCTGATGCTGGTGCCTGCGGCGGGTGCTGTGACGTCACAGTCATTTAAGGTCAGCGCGACCATTGTACCCGGGTGCGCGGTATCCACGGGCAGCGGAGGAGTTTTCGGTACGCTCGATTTCGGTACCCACAACGGGGTGGAAAGTGCCCCGGTGAGCACCAGTTTTGTGCCTAACGGGGCCTTGTCCATCGCCTGCACGCCCGGCGTGGCGCTGAGTATGAGCATTAACGGCGGACAGAATTACTCCTCCGTTCGGCGTATGAAGCGCTCAGGGGGGACGGAAGTGGTGGGATATCGCCTTTACAGCAGCAGTTCGCTGGCGGCGAACAGCGAAATTGGCGTCAATCAGGCAATACCGGTGACCTATACCAACAGTAATAACATTGCGCTGCCGCTTTTTGGTGTGGCGCTGCTGACCGGGTTTAGCCCGGCAGGAACGTATTCTGATCAGCTCACCGTGACCTTGTCATGGTGATAAAGGGAGACAGTCGATGAAGCCATTTTTCAGACACCTTTGTCTGGTGAGTTTGTTGGGGGGAATGGCTGCGGCGACAGGCCAGGCGCAGGCGGCGGCAACCATTCTGTTGTGGCCCATCGATCCGTGGCTGTCAGCGGATGCCAAAGCCACTGAATTATGGATCCAGAATCAGGGGAACAGCGCAACGACAATGCAGGTCCGCATTGTGCGCTGGAAGCAGGAGGGCGGTTATGAACGCTACTCCGCACAGCAGGATGTGGTGGCCAGCCCGCCCATCGTCACCATTGGCAAAGGCAGTAAGCAGCTTATTCGTCTGATTAAGCAGGGTTCGGTGCCGCTCGGCGTCGAACAGGCCTACCGCATTATTGTGGATGAAATCCCCCAGCCGGATGCCAAAGCCGAGCCGGCCATTGGCCTGAAATTGCAAATGCGCTACTCCATTCCTTTGTTCGTTTATGGACAGGGGATCCCGACCCTAAAAGAGGGGGCACATCATGCGCTGGTGGAGACCAAAAATCTGAGCTGGCGGGTGACGCAGGAGAAGGGACATCCTGCCCTGGAGGTCCGTAATCAGGGGGATGTGCACGTCAAACTCAGCCAGGTGGCGCTGGAGCAGGGCGGGCAGAAGCGGACGGTTGCAGACGGATTACTCGGGTATGTTCTTGCGGGCAGCACCCGCACCTGGTCAATCCCGGCCGGAATAGGTCAGCCAGACCGGCTGAGCGCGCAGATTAATGCCAGGGATACGCAATGGCAGTCGACGCCCGTCAACTGAAACCGGCGATGATGATCCTGCTCTGCGTCAGTACCAGCACCTGGGCTGAGCCCGGCGATGACAGTTTACCGCCGCCGCCGCAGGCTCAGGCGTTGAACGGCGAAGCGGTCTTTCAGCTCTCGATTGTGTTGAATCACTACGACACCGGTATGGTGGTGCCCGTGACGCAGCGCGAGGGGGCATTCTTTATTTCCAGCGCCGACCTGCTGCGGGCAGGGCTTCCGCCGGAGCATGTGCCTGCCGGAGACGTGAACCTTTCTACCCTGCCGCAGGTGCGCGTAGAGTACGACAGCGCGGCGCAGCGTCTGCTGCTGGGCGTTCCGGCCGACTGGGTCGCCTCACGCGTGACCCCTTTCAGCGGACAAATGTCACAAAGCAAACCGCACTTCGGGCGGGGAGCGCTGCTCAATTACGATCTCTACACCAACCATACGGAACATGTCGGCGGACAGGCCTCGCTCTGGCATGAATTCCGCTACTTCAATGAGAACGGCTCCTTTTCTTCAACCGGCTATGCCCGGGAAAATTTCACCGGAAACGACGGTCAGCAGGAAGGGTATGTGCGCTATGACACGACGCTTCTGATGACGAACGAGGACGAGGCCACGACCTGGACCGCCGGGGATGTGATCAGCGATGCCCTGAGCTGGAGCACCAGCGTGCGCATGGGCGGGATCAGCTACGGGCGGGATTTCTCCCTGCGTCCTGACCTCGTGACCTGGCCACTGCCAGAGTTCTCGGGCGAAGCGGCGGTTCCCACCTCGGTGGATCTCTTTATCAATGGCTATCGTTCCGGCTCGACCCAGCTTCAGCCGGGACCGTTCACCCTGACCAATCTGCCCTATATCAACGGAGCAGGGGACGCGGTACTGGTCACCACCGATGCGCTGGGGCGCCAGGTGAGTACCACGCTGCCGTTTTACGTCACCAGCGAATTGCTGAAACAGGGCCTGAGCGACGGGGCGGTGACGCTCGGCAGCCTGCGGCGTAATTACGGCATCAAGAATTTTGACTACGGCCCGGCGGCGGGTAGTGGGTCGTATCGCTATGGCGTTACGGACTGGCTGACGCTGGAGGGCCATGCCGAAGGAGCAGAAGCGCTGGCGCTGGGCGGGATGGGGACGGTGGTTAAATTGGGTCGGTTTGGCATCGTGAATACCGCGTATTCTCAAAGCCGCATGCGTGGAGATAATGGCGGGCAAATCAACTGGGGCTATCAGTACAGTACCAGTGAATTTAGTGTAGCGACACAGCATACGCGGCGCGATCGCGACTTTGGCAACCTCGCCCTCTACGACCAACCGACGGTCTATGACGAAAATGACCGGCCCATCGCCAGTTTTAGTCGCAACACCGACCAGTACTCTCTCACCTTTAACCTGGGCGAATATGGCAGTCTCGGTGCTGCGTGGATCGGCGTGGAGAGCTTTGACAACCAAAAAACCGAACTGCTGAATCTCTCCTGGAGCCGCAATTTGTGGGGGGCGAGCAGTATTTATCTGGCTGCAAGCCGCGATCAGCAGCGGGGAGACTGGACGGTGGCCATGTCGCTTCAGGTGCCGCTGGGAGAGCGTGACAGTGCCGCCGTAACCTATGAAAACACGCCAGATGCCGGCAGCACGCAGCGTATCAACTACAACCACTCCATGCCTTCCGACGGTGGCTTTAGCTGGAACATGGCATGGGCCAACCAGTCGAAAGCCAATGATTATCAACAGGGAACGCTGGGCTGGCGCAATAACAACATCGAACTTCAGGGCGGTGGTTATGGCGAAAGGGGCATGATGACCTGGTGGGGAGAGGCGATGGGCGCGGTTGTGCTGATGGACGGCGAGCTGTTTGCGGCAAATAAAATCAACGATGCGTTTGTGGTGATCAGCACCGACGGTCACCCGGACGTTCCCGTCAGCTATGAGAACCAGCCGGTCGGCAAAACAAACAATAACGGCTACCTGCTGGTCAGCGGGGTATCGGCTTATTACCCGGCCAGTTATCGCATTGATACCCTGAATCTGCCCGCGGATACCCGGCTGAAAGAGACAGAGCGGCGGATCGCTATTCGCCGCCACAGCGGTTATCTGGTCGATTTCCCGATGGAGCAGGAGCGGGTGGCAAGCGTCATTCTGCATGACAAGCAGGGGCAGGCTATCCCGGTGGGAAGCCAGGTTCGACGCGACTCGCGCAACAATGCGGTGGTGGGGTATGACGGCATCGCCTGGCTGGAAAATCTCAGCGATGTGAACCCGCTTGAGGTGATTACGCCAGACGGAAAACACTGCTCGGCCACGCTGACCGTGGGGGCCAACCCGGAACATAAGCTGCAGACATACGGACCGCTGATTTGCCGGGAGGAACGGTGAAGCGCTTACTGCTGTTGATACTGCTGCTGTTTTCCGGCGGCGGCTGGGCGGCGTGTACCGTCAGTACGGTAAATGCGTCATTTGGTAGCGTCACCTCGTTCGCGCTCAGCGGAACCGGGGAGGTCGAAACCACCGGCAGGCTGATCGTGGCATGCGACGCTGTGCTCAATCTTCTGACCAACGACTCGGTGACGCTGAACTACACCGCCGCGTCGGTTTCAGGCAACAGCCGTGCCACCATGAAACGCACCGACAATGCGGCCATCACGGATGTGATCCCCACCCGGTTGTGCGGGTTAACGGGGTGTTCGAGCAACAGCGAAGTGCAAATCAGCAAAGCTTATACCTGGAGCGGCAACACCCTGCTGGGATTACTGGGGTCAAAACAGTACAGCATTCCGCTTTATTTCCGCACCGTTGCCGGACAAAACGTCACGGCCGGGCCCTATCAGGTGCTGCTCACCTTCAGCATCAACTACAGCGTCTGTTCCGTGGGCGTGCTGGGCCTTTGCACCGTTCCCCAGACAGGCACGGCGACCACCAGTATTCTTCTCAACATGACCGTTACCAACGACTGCAGCGCCATGACCACGCCGGACGTCAACTTCAACAGTGCGCCGCTGGTGCAAAGTTTCCCCACTGTCTCGCAGGCGATTGCCGTCACCTGTACCAAAGGAAGCACTTACACTATCGGAATTAATAATGGTGCCAACGCGCTGAATAACGTTCGCCGCATGGTGAGCGGCAGTAACTACATGAGTTACGACATTTATAAAGAAGCCACGACCAACCGCTGGGGTGGCAGCGGTACCGAGCGCTGGACCAGCGCAACCTCCTCGCAGGTCAGTACCGACGGTTTATTGCGAACCTACAACTACACTGCCAAAGTCCTTACCAGCCAGTCTACGCCGCCTGCCGGCACCTATACCGATACGCTGATCGTTGACGTTGCGTTTTAACCCCGCGCTTTTCCCTTTCTCAAATGTAAAGTTCCTGTAGTCAGTGCCGATAACACCGTTAATAAATCTATGAGAAGGTGTTGTATGTTGAACCGTATCCGCGTTGTCACAATGCTTATGATGGTGCTGGTCATTTTCGCACTTCTTCAGCTTACCTCCGGCGGGCTTTTTTTCTCGTCACTTAAACAAAACCAGGACAGTTTCGCCGCCTCGAACGATCTCCGCGTACAGCAGAGTGAACTGACGTCGACGTGGGATCTGATGCTGCAAACGCGTATCAACCTCAGCCGCTCTTCCGCCCGCATGATGATGGATCCAAATAATCAGCAGAGCAGTGCGAAAACGGAATTGCTGAAAAATGCGCGGGCGACCCTTGCTGACGCCGCGAAACACTACGACGCCTTTAAGAAAATCACGCCACAGCCTGCCATGGCGCAGGTGAGCCAGAATATCGATGAAAAGTACAACGCCTACTATGCCGGTCTGACGGAGCTTATTCAGTTCCTGGAAAGCGGCAACATGGACGCGTATTTCGCGCAACCTACCCAGGGGATGCAAAACGCCCTTGGTGCGGCACTCGGGGAATACGCCAAAGCCAGTGGCGACCTGTATCACTCGGCCTTTACGCAAAGCCAGAATGATTACCGCTTTGCCAAATGGCAGATGGCCGTCATGGCGCTGGCGCTGGTCATCGTGCTGGTGGGCGTGTGGTACGGCATTCGCCACATCCTGCTTAATCCTCTCGGTCACGTCATTGCCCACATTCGCGAGATTGCCGGTGGTGACCTGACCAAAACGCTGACCGTCTCCGGGCGCAATGAAATTACCGAGCTGGCAAACAGCGTTGATCATATGCAGCGCTCGCTAATTGAGACCGTCGCCAACGTGCGTAACGGATCGGAAGCCATTTATACCGGTACCAGCGAAATTGCGATGGGCAACAACGATCTGTCGTCGCGCACCGAACAGCAGGCGTCGGCGCTCGAAGAGACCGCCGCCAGCATGGAGCAACTTACCGCGACCGTGAAGCAGAACGCGGACAACGCCCGTCAGGCCTCACAGCTGGCGGAAAGCGCGTCCGAAACGGCGCAGCGAGGCGGTCGCGTGGTGGACGGCGTGGTGAAAACCATGCACGAAATCGCCGACAGTTCGAAGAAAATCGCCGACATCATTAGCGTTATCGACGGCATCGCTTTCCAGACCAATATCCTCGCCCTCAACGCCGCCGTTGAAGCCGCACGTGCGGGCGAGCAGGGGCGCGGGTTTGCCGTGGTGGCCGGGGAAGTGCGCAACCTTGCCAGCCGCAGTGCCAACGCGGCGAAAGAGATCAAGGCCCTGATTGAAGACTCCGTTTCCCGCGTCGATACCGGCTCCGTGCTGGTAGAAAGCGCAGGGGAAACCATGAATGACATCGTGAATGCCGTTACCCGCGTAACGGACATCATGGGTGAAATCGCCTCTGCGTCGGATGAGCAGAGTCGTGGTATCGACCAGGTCGCTCTGGCGGTATCGGAAATGGATCGCGTGACACAACAAAACGCCGCGCTGGTGCAGGAATCCGCTGCGGCGGCGGCTGCGCTGGAAGACCAGGCAAGCCGTCTGAAGATGGCCGTCTCGGCGTTTCGTCTCGCTTCACTCGCTGGAAACACGGTCACCCCGCAAGCAACGTATCTCGCGCCTGCCGCAGCAGCGGCAGCGACCCGTAAACCTGCAGCGACGACCGGACATGAAAACTGGGAAACATTTTGACTGACATTTAAACCGCGGCTGCTTGCCGCATGATGGGAGCGTGGATGTTAAATCGTATTCGTATCTCGACCACACTGTTTTTGATTCTGATCCTTTGCGGTGTGTTGCAGGTTGGCAGTAACGGGTTGTCTTTTTGGGCGTTTCGCGATGGCTATCAGAATTTGCAGGAAGTTGAGGCGAGTAACCAGCAGCGCGCCGCCGTGGCACAGACGCGCGCCGTACTGTTGCAGGCAAGCACGGCGCTGAACAAAGCGGGAACCTTAACCGCCCTGAGTTATCCGCCGGATGACATCAAGGCATTGATGGTGACCGCGCGCGACAGCCTGAAGCTGGCTGACGCGCAGTTTAACGCCTTCGCGGCACAGGACGCCGGCAGCGCGGAAGTGAAAGCGCTGAAAGTCGCGATGAAGAAGCGTTTTGATCAGTGGCACAGCGACCTGGATCACCAGGCGACCTGGCTTGAGAACAACCAGCTCTCGGACTTTATGACCGCGCCGGTCCAGGCGTCCCAGGCGGCGTTTGATGCGAGCTTTAATGCCTGGCAGCAGAACATTAACCAGTTTGTCCAACGCGCCGGGAATGACAGCCGTAAAAACTACCATATGTCAGGCGTGATTTTTGCCGTGGTGGTGATTCTGGCGGTGCTGCTGACCGGCGGTGCCCTGTACTGGTCGCGCAGAATGATTGTGCAACCGCTGGCGATCGTCAGCAGCCACTTCGACAGTATTGCGAAGGGTAACCTGGCGCGTCCGGTGGCGGTGTACGGCAAGAACGAAATTTCGGCGATTTTTGCCAGCCTGAAGGCGATGCAGGGCGCCCTGCGGGAAACGGTCTCCGATGTGCGACAGGGCAGTTATGCCATGCACACCGGGATCTCGGAGATTGCGGCAGGCAATAACGATCTCTCATCGCGCACCGAGCAGCAGGCAGCTTCGCTGGCGCAAACGGCTGCCAGCATGGAGCAGCTCACCGCGACGGTAAGCCAGAACGCGGATAACGCGCGTCAGGCGTCTGACCTGTCCAGACAGGCGGCGATGACGGCGAAGAAGGGGGGCGATCAGGCCTCTCACGTGGCCAGTACCATGCAGGATATTGCCGCCAGTTCACAGAAAATTGGCGACATTATCAGCGTGATTGACGGTATTGCGTTCCAGACCAACATTCTGGCGCTGAACGCGGCCGTTGAAGCGGCACGCGCCGGTGAGCAGGGGCGTGGTTTTGCGGTTGTGGCCGGTGAAGTCCGTAATCTGGCGAGCCGCAGCGCCAACGCCGCGAAAGAAATTAAAGGACTGATTGAAGAGTCCGTTTCGCGCGTCCAGCAAGGCTCTGCCCTGGTGGACACGGCGGCGAAAACCATGCACGAAATCGTCACCTCCGTTACGCGGGTTAACGACATCATGGGCGAGATTGCTTCTGCGTCCGATGAACAGCGTCGCGGAATTGAGCAGGTGGCCCAGGCGGTAAGCCAGATGGATCAGGTCACGCAACAAAACGCCTCGTTAGTGGAGGAAGCGGCAGCGGCAACCGATCAGCTGGCCAGCCAGGCGGATCATCTGACCGGGCTGGTCGCGGTATTTAATGTGAAAGAGCACGTTGAAGCAGTAACAGAAGTCGGGCGGTCGCAGGCCGTGCCAGTTGTATCCTGAATGTAATTAAGAAGGCGCTATGACATCACCAATGCCCCCAGGGCAAACGTCATTACTGTTGCAGATGACACAGCGCCTCGCGCTGTCCGACGCGCATTTTCGTCGGATATGTCAGTTAATCTACCAGCGTGCGGGGATTGTGCTTGCCGATCATAAGCGAGACATGGTCTACAACCGTCTGGTGCGGCGCTTGCGTACGCTGGGGCTGGACGATTTTGGTCGCTATCTGAGCATGCTCGAAGCGAACCAGAACAGCGCAGAATGGCAGGCTTTTATTAACTCGTTAACCACCAACCTGACCGCATTTTTCCGTGAAGCTCACCACTTCCCGGTCCTGGCGGAGCACGCGCGTCGCCGCAGCGGGGAGTATCGCGTCTGGAGTGCGGCCGCCTCAACCGGGGAAGAGCCGTACTCGCTGGCGATCACCCTTGCCGACACGCTGGGCATGGCGCCTGGACGCTGGAAAGTCTACGCCAGTGATATTGATACCGAAGTGCTGGAAAAGGCACGCAACGGCGTGTATCGCCAGGATGAACTGAAAACGCTGTCACCTCAGCAGTTGCAGCGTTACTTCATGCGCGGAACCGGCCCGCATGAAGGCCTGGTGCGCGTGCGCCAGGAGCTGGCGAACTGTGTCGAATTCGCGCCCGTTAACCTGCTGGATAAGCAGTACAACGTGCCGGGGCCATTCGACGCTATTTTTTGCCGTAACGTCATGATCTATTTTGATAAAACGACGCAACAGGACATTCTGCGTCGGTTTGTTCCGTTGCTCAAGCCTGACGGTTTACTGTTTGCCGGGCACTCGGAAAACTTCAGCAACCTCGTGCGTGAGTTTAGCCTGCGTGGGCAAACGGTATATGCGCTGAGTAAGGAAAAAGCATGAGTAAAATCAGGGTGTTGTCTGTCGACGATTCTGCGCTGATGCGCCAGATCATGACTGAAATTATCAATAGCCACAGCGACATGGAGATGGTGGCGACAGCGCCTGATCCGCTGGTAGCGCGGGATTTAATTAAAAAATATAACCCCGACGTGTTAACGCTGGATGTCGAAATGCCGCGCATGGATGGCATTGATTTCCTGGAAAAATTGATGCGCCTGCGGCCCATGCCGGTGGTGATGGTCTCATCCCTGACCGGAAAAGGATCTGAAATTACCCTGCGTGCGCTGGAGTTAGGGGCGGTGGATTTTGTCACCAAACCTCAGCTTGGCATTCGTGAAGGGATGCTGGCGTACAGCGAAATGATCGCCGAGAAGATCCGCACCGCGTCACGTGCGAAGCTTGCCGTGCACAAACCGATGGATGCACCGGTAACGCTGAAGGCCGGTCCTTTACTCAGTTCGGAAAAACTGCTGGTAATTGGGGCGTCAACCGGGGGAACAGAGGCAATTCGTCATGTACTCCAGCCATTGCCGCTGTCAAGTCCGGGTATTCTGATCACGCAGCATATGCCGCCAGGCTTTACCCGCTCGTTCGCCGAGCGTCTGAACAAGCTGTGTCAGATCAGTGTGAAAGAGGCGGAAGACGGTGAGCGCGTACTCCCCGGCCATGCGTATATCGCACCGGGTGACAAGCATATGGAGCTGGCGCGCAGTGGCGCTAACTATCAAATCAAAATTCATGACGGACCGCCGGTAAACCGGCACCGTCCGTCGGTGGATGTGCTGTTTCATTCGGTGGCGAAACATGCGGGGCGCAACGCCGTTGGGGTGATCCTGACGGGGATGGGTAACGACGGTGCCGCCGGAATGCTTGCAATGCACCAGGCTGGCGCCTGGACGATTGCGCAGAATGAAGCAAGTTGTGTGGTGTTCGGCATGCCGCGCGAGGCCATCAATATGGGTGGCGTGAGCGAAGTGGTCGATCTTAGCCAGGTAAGCCAGCAGATGCTGGCGAAAATCAGTGCCGGACAGGCAATACGTATTTGACTCAGGAGTATTATTTTATGGCGGATAAAGAGCTTAAGTTTTTGGTTGTGGATGACTTTTCCACCATGCGTCGTATCGTACGCAACCTGCTGAAAGAGCTGGGCTTCAACAACGTTGAAGAAGCAGAAGACGGCGTTGATGCGCTGAACAAACTGCAGGCGGGCGGGTTTGGTTTTGTTATCTCCGACTGGAACATGCCAAACATGGACGGTCTGGAACTGCTGAAAACCATCCGTGCGGACGCGGGAATGGCGTCATTGCCGGTTCTGATGGTGACCGCAGAAGCGAAAAAAGAGAACATTATTGCCGCAGCACAGGCGGGCGCTAGTGGCTATGTCGTGAAGCCGTTCACTGCGGCCACCCTGGAAGAGAAGCTCGGTAAGATCTTCGAGAAACTCGGCATGTGAGGTGTTGGTTATGATGATGCAACCTGCTATGAAACCCGTTGAAGAACACTCGCCCAGCGATATCATTGCCCGCATCGGCAGCCTGACACGCATGCTGCGTGACAGCCTGCGTGAACTGGGGCTGGACCAGGCAATTGCCGAAGCGGCGGAAGCCATTCCGGATGCCCGCGATCGTCTGGACTACGTTGTGCAGATGACCGCTCAGGCGGCTGAACGTGCGCTGAACAGCGTTGAAGCGTCACAACCGCATCAGGATGCGATGGAGAAAGGCGCGAAAGCGCTGACCAAACGCTGGGATGAGTGGTTTGAGAATCCAATCGAGCTGGCGGATGCCCGCGAGCTGGTCACGGATACCCGTCAGTTCCTGGGCGATGTGCCGGACCACACCAGCTTTACCAACGCGCAGCTGCTGGACATCATGATGGCGCAGGATTTCCAGGACCTCACGGGCCAGGTTATCAAGCGCATGATGGATGTGATTCAGGAAATTGAACGTCAGCTGCTGATGGTGCTGCTGGAGAACATTCCGGAACCGGCCGCTCGTCCAAAACGCGAGAACGAAAGCCTGCTCAACGGTCCACAACTCGACGCCACCAAAGCGGGCGTTGTGGCAAGCCAGGATCAGGTAGACGACCTGCTGGACAGCCTTGGTTTCTGATTGAGGTGATGACCCTCAGGTTGCGCGCGCAACCTGAGGGTATGCCGCTTAATTTTGGGTGCATAACGCTGGGGTGGCTGGCCCTTGCTCACGCACTGCTTGCTGACAGTGTTGCCAAACGCTATCTCAAATTTTTTTTGCCGTTTTTTACTCATCACCCGATTGCTCCGACGCTGAACTGGCTAAAAGAACCCGGTTATTGGGTTTTTTCAACCCATTGATGAAGGGTCAGGCTGGCATGATACCCGTGACTAAATGGGCTGCGAGCAGGCACTGTGGCAGAAGAGAACGACGACAAAACGGAAGCCCCCACACCCCACCGACTAGAAAAAGCGCGTGAGGAAGGGCAGGTCCCCCGATCCCGAGAACTGACATCCCTGCTGATCCTCATCGTAGGCGTGTGCATTATCTGGTGGGGTGGGGAGGCGCTCGCCCGCAAACTGGCGGGAATGCTCTCGGCTGGCCTACGTTTTGACCACAGTATGGTCAACGACCCTAACCTGATCCTCAGCCAGATAATCCTGCTCGTTAAAGATGCCATGCTTGCGCTGTTGCCCCTGATTACCGGCGTCGTGCTGGTGGCGCTGGTCTCGCCCGTAATGCTGGGCGGTCTGGTGTTTAGCGGGAAATCGCTGCAACCCAAGTTTTCGAAACTGAACCCGCTGCCGGGGATTGCGAAAATGTTCTCGGCGCAAACCGGTGCGGAGTTGCTTAAAGCGATTCTGAAATCGGTCCTGATGGGCAGTACCGGCGGTTTTTTTCTCTGGCACCACTGGCCGGAAATGATGCGCCTTATCAGTGAATCGCCGTTAACCGCGATGAGCAATGCGCTGAACCTGGCCGGGCTCTGTGCCCTGCTGGTGGTGCTCAGCATTATTCCCATGGTGGGTTTTGACGTTATCTTCCAGCTTTACAGCCACTTCAAGAAACTGCGCATGTCTCGTCAGGATATTCGGGATGAATATAAGCAGATGGAAGGTGACCCGCACGTGAAAGGGCGTATCCGCCAGATGCAACGTGCTGCCGCCCGTCGACGGATGATGGAAGATGTGCCAAAAGCCGACGTCATTGTGACTAACCCGACACACTATTCCGTTGCGCTGCAGTACGACGAAAACAAAATGAGCGCGCCGAAAGTGGTGGCGAAAGGGGCGGGGCTTATCGCCCTGCGTATTCGTGAAATTGGTACCGAAAACCGGGTGCCCATACTCGAAGCGCCTCCGCTGGCGCGCGCGCTGTATCGCCATGCGGAAATTGGACAACAGATCCCAGGACAACTCTACGCCGCGGTGGCGGAAGTGCTGGCCTGGGTATGGCAGTTGAAACGCTGGCGTCTGGCTGGCGGTCAACGGCCTGTGAAACCTGAGAACCTTCCGGTGCCTGACGCGCTGGATTTTATGAACGAGAAGGACACTGATGGCTAATCTGGTGGCAATGTTGCGCCTGCCCGGCAACCTGAAATCGACGCAATGGCAGATCCTTGCCGGACCGATTCTCATCCTGCTAATTCTGTCGATGATGGTTTTGCCGCTTCCGGCGTTCATCCTCGACCTGCTTTTCACATTCAACATTGCGTTGTCCATTATGGTTTTGCTGGTGGCGATGTTCACCCAGCGCACCCTTGAGTTCGCCGCATTCCCGACCATTCTGCTGTTTACCACCTTGTTAAGGCTGGCGCTGAACGTGGCGTCAACCCGTATCATTCTGATGGAAGGTCATACCGGTGCTGCCGCAGCGGGTAAAGTGGTTGAGGCATTCGGCCACTTCCTGGTCGGCGGTAACTTTGCCATCGGTATCGTGGTGTTCGTCATTCTTGTCATCATCAACTTTATGGTTATCACCAAAGGTGCCGGACGTATCGCGGAAGTGGGCGCGCGTTTTGTGCTTGACGGGATGCCGGGCAAGCAGATGGCCATCGACGCGGATCTGAACGCCGGGCTTATTGCCGAAGATGAAGCCAAAAAGCGCCGCTCGGAAGTGACGCAGGAAGCTGACTTCTATGGCTCAATGGACGGTGCGAGTAAGTTTGTTCGCGGTGATGCCATTGCGGGCATCCTGATCATGGTGATTAACGTGGTCGGCGGCCTGCTGGTGGGCGTGCTGCAGCACGGCATGGACATGGGCCACGCGGCGGAAAGCTATACGCTGCTGACCATTGGTGACGGTCTGGTGGCTCAGATCCCGGCGCTGGTCATCTCAACGGCGGCGGGGGTTATCGTGACCCGCGTCAGTACCGATCAGGATGTTGGCGAGCAGATGGTCGGGCAGCTCTTCAGCAACCCGCGCGTGATGCTGCTGGCCGCCGCGGTGCTGGGCCTGCTCGGTCTGGTGCCGGGAATGCCAAACCTGGTGTTCCTGCTGTTCACTGCGGCATTGCTGGGCCTTGCCTGGTGGATGCGTGGCCGTGAGATGACCCCGGCAGCGGAACCTGCTCCGGTAAAAATGCCGGAGAACACGCAGGCCGTGGAAGCGACCTGGAACGACGTTCAACTGGAAGATTCACTGGGAATGGAAGTGGGGTATCGCCTCATCCCGATGGTCGATTTCCAGCAGGATGGCGAACTGCTGGGCCGAATCCGCAGCATCCGTAAAAAATTCGCCCAGGACATGGGCTTCCTGCCGCCGGTGGTTCACATCCGCGACAATATGGATCTGCCGCCTGCGCGCTATCGAATTCTGATGAAAGGCGTAGAGATTGGCAGCGGTGATGCTTATCCAGGCCGCTGGCTGGCCATTAACCCGGGCACCGCGGCGGGTACGCTGCCAGGCGAGCAAACCATCGACCCGGCCTTTGGCCTGGCTGCCATCTGGATTGAAAGCGCGCTGAAAGAGCAGGCGCAAATTCAGGGCTACACCGTGGTGGAGGCGAGTACCGTGGTGGCGACTCACCTGAACCATCTGATTGGACAATTCTCGGCCGAGTTGTTTGGTCGTCAGGAAGCCCAGCAACTGCTCGATCGCGTCACGCAGGAGATGCCGAAGCTGACGGAAGATCTCGTGCCAGGCGTCGTGACGCTGACCACGCTGCACAAGGTGCTGCAAAACCTGCTCGAGGAAAAAGTGCCGATCCGCGATATGCGTACCATTCTGGAAACCCTCGCCGAGCATGCACCGTTGCAAAGCGATCCGCACGAACTGACGGCGGTGGTGCGCGTGGCACTGGGGCGGGCGATCACGCAGCAGTGGTTCCCGGGCACCGGGGAAGTGCAGGTTATCGGCCTCGATACGCCGCTTGAACGTCTGCTGCTGCAGGCTCTGCAGGGCGGTGGAGGGCTGGAACCTGGCCTGGCCGACCGTCTGCTGGAGCAAACACAAGAGGCGCTGGCGCGTCAGGAGATGCTGGGTGCGCCACCGGTTCTGCTGGTGAACCATGCGCTGCGTCCGCTGCTGTCGCGCTTCCTGCGCCGTAGCCTGAACCAGCTGGTCGTGCTGTCGAATATGGAGTTGTCGGATAACCGTCATATCCGTATGACGGCGACGATCGGAGGAAAATAATGCGTAAGTGGTTATGGATTTTACTTTTTCCGCTGGTGGCCCAGGCCGCCGGGGAAGGGACCTGGCAGGCCAGCAGCATTGGCGTGACCCTCAGCAACCGCGGTGTCGCCATGTCTTCGCGACCATTATCACCGACTGAGCCGGTGTCCGGTCTGATGACCCTGGTGGTCTGGAACTACACGCTTATTGGCCCAACGCCAGCCGGGCTTCGGGTACGACTGTGCTCCCAGACACGCTGTACGGAAATTGACGGAGAGAATGGCACCACTCAGGCCTTCAACGGCGTGCCTGCTGTTGAACCTTTGCGCTTTATCTGGGAAGTGCCAGGCGGCGGACGCCTGATCCCTGCGCTGAAAGTTCAGCGTAATTCCGTCATCGTCAACTACCGCTAATACCCCGCTTTCTACGCCAGCCATCAGCCATTTCTGATGGCTGGCTCGCAAAAAATGACCTCCTCTTTTGATGTAAAAGAAACGCTGTTTTATAAATCAGTGACACGCGTAACGACACTCTTTGCATTTTTGCCAGCCGCTTGCCGGTGATGGCAAAAACAGAAAGGTATCACCAGGTCGATACTCTTACTGTAGCCGTGTAATAACTCCCGGATCAGATTTTGCTTACAGGGAGTCTCCCAAAACTGAGTAGGGTTGACGGCAATGAAAACACGAAAAATTGGACTCGCAAATTATCTTGCTTACGGGTCAGGCGATTTCCTCGGGGCGGGAACCACCGCCCTGACGGCGGCCTGGCTTTTGTATTTTTATACAACGTTCTGTGGACTCTCCCCGATTGAAGCAACCTTCATCTTTGCTGCCGCAAGGGTACTGGATGCCGTCGTCAGCCCTTTGATGGGCTTTTTGACCGATAACTTTGGCACGACATGGCTCGGCAAGCGCTTCGGTCGGCGTAAGTTCTTTATTCTGCTGGGGATCCCGTGCGTATTCAGCTACTCCCTGATGTGGGTGGGGGAGATGAGTTTCTGGTATTACCTGCTGACCTATCTGGTGTTCGATATCGTCTACACCATGATTCTGGTGCCGTACGAAACGCTGGTGCCGGAAATGACCGATGACTTTAAACAGAAAACCCGCTTCTCAGGTGCCCGTATCTCGATGGCGCAAATGTCTGCCATCCTGGCCTCATTCCTGCCGGGGATCCTGCTCACGCATTTCGGCAAAGACAACGCGGTCTCCTTTTTCTATGCAAGCCTGGTCTTCTCCGTGCTGTGCGCGCTGATGCTCATGCTCGTCTGGTTCTTCACCTGGGAGCGACCGCGGGAAGAGTGGAGCGAAGCCGCCCTGCGTGCCGAAGAAGAGAAGAAGAAACTCTCGCTCGGGCAGAGCCTCAACCGCCTGTTTGTTGAGTTGAGCTCAACGCTGCGCGTGAGAATTTTCCGTCAGCATCTGGGGATGTACCTTGGCGGGTATATCGCCCAGGACGTCTTTAATGCCGTGTTTACCTACTACGTGGTTTTCGTGCTGATGCAGGAAGCATCCATGGCCTCCAGCCTGCTGGGCACGATGGCCATCTTCCAGTTTATTGCGGTTATCGCCATGATCCCGCTGTGCATTCGCTTCGGACCCGCGCCGTCCTATCGAATGGTCGTGGTGCTGTTTGGCCTGGCATCGCTTTCCTACGCCGTGCTGTATTACGCGGGCCTGAGTGATATCTACTCTCTGTTATTGCTGGTCTCTGCAGTTGCCGGTCTGGGACGCGGTGGGATCAACTATGTGCCGTGGAATACCTACACCTACATTGCTGATGTCGATGAAGTGATCACCGGCCAGCGCCGCGAAGGGATTTTCGCCGGCATCATGACGCTGACCCGCAAAGCCTCGCAGGCGGGGGCGGTAATGCTGGTGGGCATTGTGATGCAGATGTCCGGCTTTGTAAGCGGACAAAAGACCCAGCCCGCGGAAGTGAGCCACACCATTCTGCTGATCCTGAGCGTGGGAACGCTTCTGGTTCTGTTCTGCGGCTTCCTGGTCTCGCTGCGTTTCAAACTCAATTTGCACACCCACACCACGCTGCGTGAAGAGACCGCCAAAATGCGCGCGTCTGGTCGCGCCATTCCTGAGAGTGCGACACCAGAAGCCCGCGCCACCGTGGAGATGCTGGCCGGTATGCCTTATGCGTCGCTGTGGGGCAATAACAACATCGGTTATCTGAATCGTAATAAGCCTGCGGCACCTTCGCTGAAGGGGCGTGCGGTACTGAATTCGACATACAACAGAGGTTAAGATAATGAAAGTTTGGCCGGTCAAACACAGTCCACTCCTGCGTCAGCCTGCGCATTTCATCGCCCGGGACGAGCTGAAATCGCTGATTGAAAAGGTGACGCATAACCTCGTTAATATCCACGATACAACAGGTGAGTTTTTACTGCGCCTGGACGACGGGCGGGTCATTGACACCAAAGGTTGGGCAGGCTGGGAGTGGACCCACGGCGTGGGGTTATACGGTATCTGGCAGTATTACTGCCTGACGGGCGACGAAGCGATGCGTGACATCATTGACCGCTGGTTTGCCGATCGTTTCAGGGAAGGGGCGACCACCAAAAACGTGAATACCATGTCACCGTTCCTGACGCTGGCTTATCGTTACGAAGAGACCAGAAACCCGGCCTGGCTGCCGTGGCTGGAAAGTTGGGCGGAGTGGGCTATGAATGAGATGCCGCGCACCGACCATGGCGGCATGCAGCACATCACCCTGGCGGAAGAGAATTCTCAGCAGATGTGGGATGACACGCTGATGATGACGGTTCTGCCGCTGGCGAAAATCGGCAAACTCCTTAATAAACCGGAGTACGTTGAAGAGGCGGTGTATCAGTTTCTGCTGCACGTGCAAAACCTGATGGATCGTGAAACCGGCCTGTGGTTCCACGGCTGGAATTACGAAGGCCACCATAACTTTGCGAAGGCACGCTGGGCACGAGGCAACAGCTGGCTGACCATCGTGATCCCGGATTTCCTTGAGCTAGTGGATTTGCCTGAACATAACGCCGTTCGCCGCTACCTTGTGCAGGTGCTGAACGCGCAGATTGCGGCCCTCGCCAAATGTCAGAACGATAGCGGCCTGTGGCATACGCTGCTCGACGATCCGCATTCCTACCTTGAGGCGTCAGCCACGGCAGGCTTTGCCTACGGTATTCTGAAAGCGGTGCGTAAACGCTATGTCGGCGCGGAATATGCTGAGGTGGCGGAGAAAGCGATTCGCGGCATTGTGGAAAATATCTCGCCGGAAGGGGAGTTACTGCAGACGTCGTTCGGTACGGGGATGGGCCGCGATCTGGCGTTCTATCGCCAGATCCCACTCACGTCGATGCCCTATGGACAGGCCATGGCAATCCTGTGTTTAACGGAATACCTGCGCAAATATTTTTGAACATAAAAAACCCGGCGATGGCCGGGTTTGTTTATTACATGCGCTCTACGGTTTCGATACCCAGGGTATCCAGACCCAGCTTCAGGGTCTTCGCCGTCAGCTGAGCCAGCTTCAGGCGGCTGTTGCGGACCGCTTCGCTTTCCGCAGACAGGATAGGGCAGTGTTCGTAGAAACCGGAGAACAGACCCGCCAGATCGTACAGGTAAGAGCACATCACGTGCGGGGTACCGTCACGTGCGACAACGGCCAGCGTCTCTTCAAACTGCAGCAGACGTGCCGCCAGCTGGGCTTCGCGATCTTCGGAAATGATCACCTCAGCATTGGCCAGCGCGCTTTCATCGATACTGGCTTTACGGAACACGGAGAGCACGCGGGTGTAGGCATACTGCATATACGGCGCAGTATTACCTTCAAAGGCCAGCATGTTATCCCAGTCGAAGATATAGTCGGTGGTACGGTTCTTGGAGAGATCCGCGTACTTCACTGCACCGATACCCACGGCGTTGGCGAGTTTTTCCAGCTCATCGGCAGGCATATCCGGATTCTTCTCGGCCACCAGACGGCGGGCGCGTTCCAGCGCTTCGTCCAGCAGGTCGGACAGCTTCACGGTACCGCCCGCACGGGTTTTGAACGGCTTACCGTCTTTACCCAGCATCATGCCGAACATATGGTGTTCAAGCGGCACGGAATCCGGCACGTAGCCTGCTTTGCGCACGATAGTCCACGCCTGCATCAGGTGCTGGTGCTGACGGGAGTCGATGTAGTACAGCACGCGGTCCGCATGCAGCGTTTCGTAACGGTATTTCGCACAGGCGATATCGGTGGTGGTGTAAAGATAGCCGCCATCCTTTTTCTGGATGATCACGCCCATCGGTTCACCTTCCTTGTTTTTATACTCATCTAGGAACACGACCGTCGCGCCTTCGCTCTCAACCGCCAGGTTTTTGGCCTTCAGGTCAGCCACAATGCCAGGCAGCATCGGGTTATAGAGGCTTTCACCCATCACATCGTCACGGGTCAGGGTGACGTTCAGACGGTTATAGGTGAGCTGGTTCTGGGACATGGTGATGTCAACCAGTTTGCGCCACATCTCGAGGAAGTACGGGTCGCCGCCCTGCAGTTTTACCACGTAACTGCGCGCGCGCTCGGCAAAAGCGTCGTCTTCGTCGTAGTGTTTTTTAGCTTCGCGGTAGAACCCTTCCAGGTCTGCCAGGGCCATCTCACCCGCGTTTTCCTGCTGCTGTTTTTCCAGGTAAGCAATCAGCATCCCGAACTGGGTACCCCAGTCGCCCACGTGGTTCGCGCGGATCACTTTGTGACCGAGGAATTCCAGGGTACGCACGGCCGCGTCACCGATAATGGTGGAACGCAGGTGCCCGACGTGCATCTCTTTCGCCACGTTTGGCGCTGAGTAGTCAATCACCACGGTCTGCGCTTCTGGCTGGGAGACACCCAGACGGTCAGATTTCAGCGCCGCGTCAACGTGGCGTGCCAGGAAAGCAGGCTCAAGGAAGATGTTGATAAATCCAGGGCCGGCGATTTCAGTTTTGCTGGCAATACCGGTGAGATCCAGATGAGTCAGCACCTGCTCAGCGAGTTGTCGCGGCGGCATACCCAGTTTTTTAGCCACTGCCATCACGCCATTAGCCTGATAGTCGCCAAACTGTACTTTTGCTGACTGACGAACCTGCGGTTCGCAATCCGCAGGCGCGCCTGCTGCAATCAGTGCCTGACTGACTTTTTCGGAGAGAAGAGCCTGAATATTCACCTGGATACCTTACATTTTTGATGCGGGCAAATAACCGCCCGCGCCAGTTAAAGAATTTAGGGCGGGAGTATACTGCAAATGCCTTCTGGCGTCAGCATTGCGGGGGCCGAAGATTGCTCAGAATCCAGGCTAAGAAAGCATGCATAAACATGCAGTCGTAAAAACCGCTATTCAGAGGTTGGTCGAAAGAGGGCAACAGAGTAAATTAGCGGCTTTGCGACACGATAAGAGACTGACGTATGGCGAACTGGCACTCCATTGACGAACTGCATGATATTTCCGCAGATTTACCGCGCTTCACCCAGGCGTTCACAGAACTTGCCACCCGCCTTGGTCTGGATATTGCGCCGCTTGAGGCCGATCACATCTCCTTGCGCTGCCATCAGAACGCAACCGCCGAGCGCTGGCGTCGCGGGTTTGAACAGTGTGGCGAGTTACTCTCAGAGAACATCATCAACGGTCGCCCCATCTGCCTGTTCAAACTGCAAGAACCGGTTTGCGTGGCTCACTGGCAGTTCAGTGTGGTCGAATTGCCCTGGCCGGGCGAGAAACGCTACCCGCATGAAGGCTGGGAGCATATCGAAATTGTCCTGCCGGGTGAGCCCGAAACGCTGAATGCTCGTGCACTGGCGCTGTTGTCTGACGAGGGCCTGAGCAAGCCTGGCATTTTTGTGAAAACAAGTTCCCCGAAAGGCGAACGAGAGCGTCTGCCTAATCCTACTCTGGCCGTCACTGACGGACAGGTGACCGTGAAGTTCCATCCCTGGACGATTGAACAGATTGTTGCCAGCGAAGCATAAGATGTGACCGTACGCTGAGACCGGGCGTAGCCTGCGTGTCATGATGGTGCGTTAAGTGGATATTAAGGAGGATGTAATGGCGCTGCTGGAGATTTGTTGTTACAGCGTGGAGTGTGCCGTCATCGCGCAACAGCACGGGGCTGACCGCATTGAACTGTGCGCCGCACCCAAAGAGGGTGGGTTAACGCCTTCATACGGGATGCTGAAGTCTGCCCGTCAGGCTGTCACCGTTCCGGTACACCCGATTATTCGTCCTCGCGGCGGCGATTTCTGTTACACGCCGGGCGAGTTCAGTGCCATGCTTGAAGATATCACTCTCGTTGGCGATCTGGGATTCCCCGGCCTGGTTATTGGGTTGCTTGATGAAGACGGCAATGTCGATCTGCTGCGCATGCGTCAGGTCATGAACGCGGCAAAAGGGATGGCGGTCACTTTTCATCGCGCGTTTGATATGTGTAAAAATCCCCTGCAATCCTTTGATATTCTTGCTGAACTTGGCGTGGCGCGGGTCCTGACATCGGGTCAGCAGTCATCTGCTGAAAAAGGACTGCAATTAATTACGGAACTAAAAGCACATTCCGGTGTTCCAATAATAATGGCGGGTGCGGGAGTGCGTGCCAGCAATATGGAACTGTTTTTAAACGCCGGGGTAGAGGAGCTTCACAGCTCTGCGGGCAAATGGATGCCATCGCCCATGCGTTATCGCAACACAGGGTTGTCAATGTCGACGGATGCTGAAGCGGATGAGTACTCACGCTACGGTGTAGAGGGAGCGTCGGTTGCGGTAATGAAATCGATGATTGAACGTCATCACGTGTAGCAACGTACCGATTTTTACCGCGCATCATGTCGCCCAATATGATGCTTGCTTGTACCAGGCCCCTGCAATTTCAACAGGGGCCTTTTTTTATGCCCCTCACCCTAACCCTCTCCCCAAAGAGGAGAGGGGACAGTACGGTGCGGTCTTTTCTCCCTCGCCCCTTTGGGAAGAGGACCGGGGGAATCTACGGTTTCGTCGCGATCAACACCGCGCGCATTGGCGCAGGATACCCTTCGACAGTCTTGCTGTGGTCTGCCGGGTCGAGGAATTCCGCCAGCGATTCGGTGATCATCCAGTCGGTGCGACGCTGTTCTTCAGTTGACGTTACGCAGACATCGGCAATACGGACATCCACAAAACCGCACTTCTCCAGCCAGTTTTTCAGCGCCGGCGCGGAAGGAATAAAGTAAACGTTCCGCATCTGCGCATAGCGATCGCCCGGCACCAGAACGGTATTTTCATCACCCTCTACCACCAGCGTTTCCAGCACCAGCTCGCCGCCGCTGACCAGCTGATCTTTCAGCTGCCACAGATGTTCGAGTGGGGAGCGGCGGTGGTACAGGACACCCATCGAAAACACGGTGTCAAACGCCTTCAGGGCAGGGAGCTGCTCAATACCCAACGGCAGCAGGTGCGCGCGCTGGTCGTTACCCAGCAATTTACGCACCGCTTCAAACTGGCACAGGAACAGCTGCATAGGGTCAATCCCCACCGCCAGATGTGCCCCTGCGCCAATCATGCGCCACATGTGGTACCCGCTGCCGCAGCCAACATCCAGAATGGTTCGCCCGGTCAGGTCGGAAAGGTGAGGCAGCACGCGATCCCATTTCCAGTCAGAACGCCATTCAGTATTAATGTTAACGCCGTAGAGTGAGAACGGACCTTTGCGCCACGGCATCAGGTTACGCATTAGCGTTTCAATGCGGTTTATTTGCCCGGGCGGAAGCGGCGTTTCGCTTTGTGCGGTAACGCTGTGGAGCAGATCCAGACGGTGTGGGGTCAGTTCCGGCAGAAACTCCACCGCGTTGGACCACTGCTTTAACAGACCATGCTGCTGATCCCGCTGCCAGGCAGCAATTTGTGCCGGCAGCGTCTCCAGCCAGTGGGAGAGATGGTTTTTGGCAATCAGCTGATAGAAATTACTGAACTCGATCATGCGATGTCCCCACCTTTCAGCGCCACCAGCGAGCCGAAGTTGAAGCACTGGAACCACAGTTCGCTGTGCTCGAAGCCTGCCTGACGCAGGCGTGCTTTATGGGTTTCGACGGAGTCCGTCAGCATCACGTTTTCGAGCATGCTACGTTTCTGGCTAATTTCCAGCTCGCTATAGCCGTTGGCCCGTTTGAAGTCGTGATGCATATTGAACAGCAGCTCACCCACTTCGGCATCTTCAAAGCTGAATTTCTCGGACAGCACCAGCGCGCCACCGGGTTTCAGGCCTTTATAAATTTTGTCCAGCAACAGCTGACGGTCTTCAGGCACCAGGAACTGCAGAGTAAAATTCAGAACCACCAGCGACGCGTTATTGATGTCGATATCACGGATATCACCTTCCACAACCTCGACTGGCGTCGGGGCTTTATACGCGTCGATGTGGCGACGGCAGCGTTCCACCATGGCCGGGGAGTTATCGACGGCAATGATTTTGCAGCCTTCATGGTGAACGTTACGACGAACAGACAGCGTTGCCGCGCCGAGCGAGCAGCCCAGATCATACACCTGCGTGCCGGGTTGAACGAAACGCTCAGCCAGCATGCCGATCATAGAGATGATATTGGAATAACCGGGAACAGAGCGCTGGATCATATCCGGGAAGACTTCGGCAACCCGTTCATCAAAGGTCCAGTCGCCCAGGCTGGCGATAGGCGCGGAAAAAAGCGTGTCGCGATCTGACATAACGTAAAAATCCGGGAAAAATAAAGTGGCGTATTGTGCGCTAATGGAAGGAGAAAACCAACTCCCACGGCATATACCAAAGGTTAGCCAGCACCATCAGCAAAAGCGAACACCAGGTCGCGCTCATGCCGGAACGACGCCAGCGGAATAAGCGGTGGTGAAAGCCGTAATAATGCATTAACCGGCCGGCAATCAGAAGCAGGCCGCAGACGTGCACCATCCAGGTTTCCGCGCCGTTCATTTCCATAAACAGCAGCAAAATTAACGCAACGGGGATGTACTCAACCGCGTTACCGTGAATGCGGATAGCGCTCTGTAACTCCGAAAAACCGCCGTCACCGTAAGAAACACGGTACTGCATTCGCAGGCGCACAACATCAAATGAAAACTTAATCAGCAGTAATGCACCTAACACCGCATACAGCGCGCTGACCATACTAACTCCCTGTTTTTGGCAGATGGCACCTTCCTATGATAGGGGCTGATATCAGAAAAGAGAAGATTGTTGTGGGATAGAAGGGGCGCTGCCTACAGACGGAACCGCAGCCTGCAAGGCCTGCCAGAGAACATCGACCAGTTCGGGGGCATGAGCGATATCCGGCGTATGGAGAAAGAGATACGGCGTGGTGGTTTGCTCCCATTTCGCTAATTTTTGCAGCCAGACGGCGAACATCTCCTGGTTTTGCTGCATGTTATCGCTGCCGATAAACCTGACCATCGGGTTTTGCGCGGTGACCACGGCGTGAACAGGCACTCTGGGCTTTTTACGCTGGGCATCAATGATGGCCTCGTTATGCGGGATGGCGCTGTGCACGGGACGGCTGTCGAGAATCACCCGGTTCACCCCGCGCGCATGTAAGCCACGGTTAAGGGCCGTTTCAGCCTCTCCCTTGGCAAAAAACGCCGCATGTCTCACCTCAACGCCGTAGGTGAAGTCCTTGGGCAGGGTATCAAGGAACTGCCATAGCGCAGGCAGGTCGCGTGGGCTAAAGGTGGCCGGAAGCTGCAACCAGTACTGACCGATGCGGTTCGCCAGCGGCGACATCCGGCCAAAGAACTCGCCGGTCAAATCACCGCAGTTTCGCAGCGCAGCGGTGTGGGAGATCGTCGCCGGAAACTTGAAGCAGAAGCGGAAATCATCGGTCGTCTGGTCGCGCCAGCGCTCAACAATCTCTGCTCTGGGTAGCGCGTAGAGAGTGGTATTGCCCTCGACGCAGTTGAAATGACGGGCATATTCTTCAAGGCTGGTAATACCCAGGCGCACCCATTTCGGGTGCGACCACTGGGGCAGGCCAAGGTAGATCATAGGGCGCTTATAATGTCGTCCGTGCTACGCACGCGGCCAATGCGCGGGAAGATGTGGGTCATACTGCCCTGGTGCTGCTCCGCAGACGCTGCGCTGCATGCATCTTCAGCAATCACCAGGTTAAAGCCCAGCTCCCAGGCGTTCCGGGCGGTGGATTCCACGCCAATGTTGGTGGAGATCCCACAGAGAATCAGGGTGTCGATACCGCGCCGACGCAGCTGCAGCTCAAGATCGGTGCCGTAGAATGCGCCCCACTGGCGTTTGGTCACTTCGATATCGCTGTCCCGTTTGCCGAGCGAAACCGGATAGGTCCACCAGTTTTCAGGTAGTGAATGTGCTGCAACCTGAGCATCGACAGGCTGTTTTAAGGCCTCCGCGAAATCCGCTGACCAGCCAACGCGCACCATGATCACGGGGGCACCGCTGGCACGGCATTTTTCTGCCAGACGCGCGGCGCGGCTGACAACATCTTCGGCGCTGTGCGGGCCTCCGGCAAACGGCAGGATCCCTTCCTGTAAATCAATCACCACAAGCGCGGTTTTGCGGGCATTAAGTGTTAACATGGTAACTCCAGTGAAATGAGTCGCTTCCGCTACACCTTACGACGTAATGACCTGTTATCGGTCGGATAATTTTGTTAATTTTTGTGAGAATACACAATAAGCGCGCAGCAAACGACCGTCTGGCCGTGGTTCGCTCTTATCGTCTGGCGGAATTTCCAGTATAATAGCCGCCTTTTTTCATCCAGTTGTGACATACAGAAAGCTGCGACATAGTAGCCTGCATTCCAGGCGACATTTAGCCTGCGGCTAATTAAGGGATATCTCATGCGTACAGAATATTGCGGGCAGCTGCGTCAGTCCCACGTTGGACAGCAGGTAACCCTGTGTGGTTGGGTCAATCGTCGTCGTGATCTTGGGAGCCTTATCTTCATCGATATGCGCGACCGCGAAGGTATCGTTCAGGTGTTCTTCGACCCAGATCGCGCAGATGCGTTGAAGCTGGCTTCTGAGCTGCGTAATGAGTTCTGCATTCAGGTCACCGGCACCGTACGTGCGCGTGACGAGAAAAACGTTAACGCAGACATGGCGACCGGCGCAATTGAAGTGCTGGCGTCGGATCTGGTTATCATCAACCGTGCTGAAGCGCTGCCGCTGGACTCCAACCACGTCAACACTGAAGAAGCGCGTCTGAAATACCGCTATCTGGACCTGCGTCGTCCGGAAATGGCTCAGCGCCTGAAAACCCGTGCGAAAATCACCAGCCTGGTGCGTCGCTTTATGGATGACCACGGTTTCCTCGACATCGAAACCCCGATGCTGACCAAAGCCACGCCGGAAGGCGCGCGCGATTACCTGGTTCCATCCCGTGTACACAAAGGCAAATTCTACGCGCTGCCACAGTCTCCTCAGCTGTTCAAACAGCTGCTGATGATGTCCGGCTTCGATCGCTACTATCAGATTGTAAAATGCTTCCGCGACGAAGACCTGCGTGCTGACCGTCAGCCAGAATTTACCCAGATCGATGTGGAAACCTCCTTCATGACGGCCGAGCAGGTGCGTGAAGTGATGGAAGCCCTGGTGCGCAGTCTGTGGAATGACGTGAAAGGCGTGGAACTGGGTGATTTCCCCATCATGACCTTCGCTGAAGCTGAACGTCGCTACGGTTCTGACAAACCAGACCTGCGTAACCCGATGGAGCTGGTGGACGTTGCAGACCTGGTGAAATCCGTTGAGTTCGCGGTATTTGCCGGCCCGGCTAACGATCCAAAAGGTCGCGTGGCTGCCCTGCGTGTACCGGGCGGTGCGGCGCTGAGCCGTAAGCAGATTGACGATTACGGCAACTTCATCAAGATCTACGGCGCGAAAGGTCTGGCCTATATTAAAGTGACCGAACGTGCGAAAGGTCTGGAAGGCATTACCAGCCCGGTGGCGAAATTCCTGAACGCGGAAATCGTGGAAGCGATCCTCGAGCGCACCGGCGCACAGGATGGCGACATGATCTTCTTTGGCGCAGACAACAAGAAAATCGTTGCTGACGCGATGGGCGCGCTGCGTCTGAAGCTGGGTAAAGACCTGAGCCTGACGGACGAGAGCAAATGGGCTCCGCTGTGGGTAATCGACTTCCCAATGTTCGAAGACGACGGTGAAGGCGGCCTGACCGCAATGCACCACCCGTTCACCTCGCCAAAAGACATGACGGCGGCAGAGCTGAAAGCGGCACCGGAAGATGCGGTAGCAAACGCGTATGACATGGTTATCAACGGCTACGAAGTGGGTGGCGGTTCCGTGCGTATTCACAGCGGCGAAATGCAGCAAACCGTGTTTGGTATTCTGGGAATCAACGAGCACGAACAGCGCGAGAAATTCGGCTTCCTGCTGGATGCCCTGAAATACGGTACGCCGCCACACGCGGGTCTGGCATTCGGTCTTGACCGCTTGACCATGCTGCTGACCGGCACCGACAACATTCGTGATGTTATCGCCTTCCCGAAAACCACGGCTGCGGCCTGTCTGATGACGGAAGCCCCAAGCTTTGCCAACCCGGCCGCGCTGGCTGAGCTGGGCATTCAGGTGCTTCCGAAAGCTTCAAAAGAGATTTCGGAGAACGAATAATATGCAGTATAAGCGTCCCGTTTCGGTTCTGGTTGTCATTTATGCAGAAGATACGAAACGGGTGCTGATGTTGCAGCGGCGCGATGACCCTGATTTCTGGCAGTCGGTTACCGGCAGCCTGGAAGAGGGGGAGACCGCGTCGCAGGCCGCCGCGCGCGAAGTAAAGGAAGAGGTCACCATTGACGTTGCTTGCGAGCAACTGACCCTGAAGGACTGTCAGCGCACGGTGGAGTTTGAAATTTTTAGCCATTTACGTCATCGCTATGCGCCGGGTATTGAGCGCAATACGGAATCGTGGTTCTGTCTCGCGCTCCCCCATGAACGGGAGATCGTGTTTACCGAACACCTGACCTACCGCTGGGTGGATGCGGCGGATGCCGCTGCACTGACCAAATCGTGGAGCAACCGGCAGGCGATTGAAGAATTTGTAATTAACGTAGCCTGAAAAGGCGCGCTCTTTGAGGAAATTTTTATGGCAGGTCATAGTAAGTGGGCCAACACCAAACACCGCAAAGCGGCACAGGATGCCAAGCGCGGTAAGATCTTCACCAAAATTATTCGTGAGCTGGTTACAGCGGCACGTCTGGGCGGCGGCGATGCGGCGTCT
Organism: Enterobacter sp. MEB024; assembly: GCF_030209635.1. NCBI lineage: Bacteria > Pseudomonadati > Pseudomonadota > Gammaproteobacteria > Enterobacterales > Enterobacteriaceae > Enterobacter > Enterobacter sp. MEB024. The sequence continues at coordinate 491,100 of NZ_JARVRQ010000003.1, forward strand.
AACCCGCGTCTGCGCGCGGCAGTAGATAAAGCCCTGTCCAACAACATGACGCGTGACACCCTGAACCGTGCTATCGCACGTGGCGTAGGCGGTGATGAAGACGCGAACATGGAAACCATCATTTATGAAGGTTACGGTCCTGGCGGTACGGCGGTGATGGTTGAATGTCTGTCCGACAACCGTAACCGTACCGTAGCGGAAGTGCGTCATGCCTTCAGCAAATGCGGTGGTAACCTGGGCACTGACGGCTCCGTGGCCTATCTGTTCAGCAAAAAAGGCGTCATCTCCTTCGAGAAAGGCGACGAAGACGTAATCATGGAAGCGGCGCTGGAAGCCGGTGCAGAAGACGTTGTGACCTATGATGATGGCGCAATCGACGTCTACACCGCGTGGGAAGAGATGGGCGCAGTACGTGACGCGCTGGAAGCGGCGGGTCTGAAAGCCGACAACGCTGAAGTCTCCATGATCCCGTCAACCAAAGCGGACATGGATGCGGAAACGGCACCTAAACTGCTGCGTCTGATCGACATGCTCGAAGACTGCGACGACGTGCAGGAAGTGTATCATAACGGTGAAATCTCTGATGAGGTTGCAGCGACTCTCTGATGAGAGCGTATAAACCGTTTACGGGAGACGCGTGATGTCGATTATCCTCGGGATTGACCCCGGCTCGCGCGTCACCGGTTATGGCGTCATCCGGCAGGTAGGGCGCCAGTTAACCTACCTTGGCAGCGGCTGTATTCGGACCAAAGTGGACGATCTGCCGTCGCGCCTGAAGCTAATCTATGCTGGCGTGTCGGAGATCATCACCCAGTTTCAGCCCGACTTTTTTGCCATCGAGCAGGTCTTTATGGCGAAAAACGCCGATTCAGCGTTAAAACTGGGTCAGGCACGGGGCGTCGCCATTGTTGCGGCGGTGAATCAGGATCTTCCGGTGTTCGAATACGCAGCCAGACAGGTCAAACAGACCGTCGTGGGGATTGGTAGCGCGGAGAAAAGTCAGGTGCAGCATATGGTGCGCACGCTCCTGAAGCTTCCCGCGAACCCGCAGGCAGACGCCGCCGATGCGCTGGCGATAGCCATTACCCACTGTCATATAAGCCAGAACGCGGTTCAGATGAGCGAATCGCGGCTTAATCTGGCGCGAGGCAGGTTACGATAATGACAAATCAGGCTGGATGTTTATCCAGCCTTTTTTTATTATGTCGGCAGTTAATTTCTTCCAGAACGCAGGAGCGTCACGTGATAGGCAGACTCAGAGGCATCATCATTGAAAAACAACCCCCGTTAGTGCTGCTGGAAGTCGGTGGCGTGGGCTATGAAGTCCATATGCCGATGACTTGCTTCTATGAGTTGCCGGACGCGGGCAAAGAGGCGATTGTCTTTACCCAGTTTGTGGTGCGTGAAGATGCCCAGTTGCTGTATGGCTTCAACAACAAACAGGAACGGATGCTGTTTCGCGAGCTGATCAAAACCAACGGCGTCGGGCCGAAGCTGGCGCTGGCTATTTTGTCCGGCATGTCCGCTCCACAGTTCGTCAATGCCGTTGAACGCGAAGATCCTGCTGCGCTGATTAAACTCCCGGGTATCGGCAAGAAAACCGCGGAGCGTTTGATTGTTGAGATGAAAGACCGCTTTAAAGGTCTGCATGGCGATCTGTTTACGCCTGCCGCTGATCTGGTGCTTACCTCGCCGGGCGCGCAAGCCTCTGACGATGCTGAACAGGAAGCGGTTGCTGCGCTGGTGGCGCTGGGATATAAACCTCAGGAGGCCAGCCGGATGGTGAGCAAAATTGCCAAACCGGATGCCAGCAGTGAAACCCTGATTCGTGAAGCGCTACGCGCGGCATTGTGAGGTAAAGGATGATTGAAGCAGATCGCCTGGTATCGGCAGGCACCCTTCAGGCAGAAGACGTGGTGGATCGCGCCATCCGCCCGAAACTGCTTGATGAGTATATTGGCCAGCCGCAGGTTCGTTCTCAGATGGAGATCTTCATCCAGGCGGCAAAACTGCGCGGCGATGCACTCGATCACCTGCTGATTTTTGGCCCTCCCGGTCTGGGGAAAACCACGCTGGCGAACATTGTCGCCAATGAAATGGGCGTTAACCTGCGCACAACTTCTGGCCCGGTGCTGGAAAAAGCGGGCGATCTGGCGGCAATGTTGACCAACCTTGAACCGCATGACGTGCTGTTTATCGATGAGATCCACCGCTTGTCGCCAGTCGTGGAAGAGGTGCTCTATCCGGCGATGGAAGATTACCAGCTGGACATCATGATCGGTGAAGGTCCGGCAGCACGTTCCATCAAGATCGATCTGCCTCCGTTTACCCTGATTGGCGCGACGACGCGTGCCGGGTCATTGACCTCTCCGCTTCGCGATCGTTTTGGTATCGTTCAGCGTCTGGAGTTCTATCAGGTTGCGGATCTTCAGCATATTGTTGGCCGCAGTGCCCGCTATATGGGGCTGGAGATGAGCGAGGAAGGGGCGTTTGAGGTAGCGAAGCGCTCCCGGGGGACGCCGCGTATTGCGAACCGCCTGTTGCGTCGCGTACGTGACTTTTCCGAAGTAAAACACGATGGCACGATCTCGGCTGAGATTGCAGCGCAGGCGCTGGATATGCTGAATGTGGATGCCGAAGGCTTTGACTACATGGACCGTAAGCTGTTGCTGGCGGTACTGGATAAGTTCTTTGGCGGTCCGGTCGGACTGGATAACCTGGCGGCAGCGATTGGTGAAGAGCGCGAGACAATTGAAGATGTGCTTGAGCCGTATCTGATCCAGCAGGGTTTCTTGCAACGTACCCCGCGCGGTCGTATGGCAACGGTGCGGGCGTGGAACCATTTTGGTATTACCCCGCCAGCGATGCCGTAGCAGAGGTTCCCTCTCCCGGGTGGGAGAGGGGAGAGGCGATCAGCTTGCAGGCTTCTTCATCATACTGAAGATAAACAGCAGCGCCGCACACAGCACCACAGACGGGCCGGCAGGGGTATCGTAGAACGCCGAGAAGGTTAACCCTCCCGTTACCGCAATCATCCCGATGATAACCGCGACACCGGCCATTTGCTCCGGCGTACGGGCAAAACGACGCGCAGTGGCCGCGGGGATAATCAGCAGGGAAGTGATGATCAGCGCGCCGACGAATTTCATCGCCACACCAATCGTTAACGCCGTCACCAGCATCAGCAACAGCTTCACGCGCTGCAGCTTCACGCCGTCGACAAACGCCAGATCCGGGCTGACGGTCATCGCCAGCAAATTACGCCACTGCCAGAGCAGAATACCCAGCACGACCACCACACCAGCGGCGATGGAGATCAGATCTTCAGGCGTCACGGCCAGCAGGTCACCGAACAGGTAGGCCATCAGATCAACACGAATGTTCGACATCAGGCTCACGACCACCAGACCCAGCGACAGGGCGCTGTGGGCCATAATACCAAGCAGCGTATCGATGGCGAGGTGAGGGCGCTTTTCCAGCCATACCAGCCCTGCGGCCAGCAGCAGCGTGACCACAATCACCGCGTAGAAGGGATTCACGTCCAGTAACAGGCCAAAGGCAACGCCCAGCAGAGACGCGTGTGCCAGCGTATCGCCAAAATAGGACATTCTGCGCCACACCACAAACGAGCCCAGTGGGCCCGCGGCGCAGGCAAGCATAATCCCGGCCAGCCAGCCGGGCAGTAACAGTTCAATCATGAGTGTCCATTTCCCCGGCGCAGGACAATTCGTCCCTGTAAATCATGGCGGTGATTGTGATGATGGCGATAAATTCCCAGCTGCTCAGCGCCGCGAGGGCCGAACATGGAGATGAATTCAGGGTGCATTGACACCACTTCCGGCGTGCCGGAACAGCAGATGTGATGGTTAAGGCACAGCACTTCGTCGGTCTTGGCCATCACCAGATGGAGATCGTGGGATACCATCAGCACCGCACAGTTGAGTTCGCGGCGTAGCTGGTCGATTAAATCGTAAAGTGCGACCTGACCATTGACGTCCACACCCTGCGTCGGCTCATCCAGCACCAGAAGCTGTGGGCTGCTCAACAGGGCGCGGGCAAGCAATACGCGCTGGGTTTCACCGCCGGACAGTTTCTGCAGCGGGGCATCAATCAGATGGCCTGCCTGCACGCGTTTCAGCGCCGGAAGAATATCGGCTTTATGTGTCCCGGGGCGCAGACGCAGGAAACGGCTAACCGTCAGCGGCAGTGTGGCGTCGAGGTGGAGTTTTTGCGGCACATAGCCGATGCGTAATTTTTCCTCACGGCGGATAACCCCTTCGTCAGGTGTTACCAGACCCAGCACCACGCGCACCAGGGTGGATTTCCCTGCGCCATTGGGGCCGAGCAGCGTCAGAATTTTGCCGGGTTTCAGATCCAGCGACACGTCAGAGAGGACGCGGCGTTGGCCAAATGAGACCGAAATATTGTCGAGAGAAACCAAAGTCGTCATGTCAATTTAAGCTTGCAGAAGTCAACGAATGTTATAATATCACATCCCACGCATTCATTACGATGATTAGTCGCATTATGTTACATAAAAATACGCTTCTTTTCGCAGCATTATCCGCTGCCCTTTGGGGTTCAACAGCACAAGATGTTAACGCTGCTGTTGTCGCTTCGCTTAAACCGCTCGGTTTCATTGCTTCCGCGATTGCAGATGGGGTTACTGACACCCAGGTTCTGCTCCCTGATGGGGCTTCCGAGCATGATTATTCCCTGCGTCCATCTGATGTAAAACGCTTACAAAACGCGGACTTAGTTGTCTGGATTGGTCCAGAGATGGAAGCGTTTATGCAGAAGTCGGCAAAACAGGTGCCGGGCGAAAAACAGGTCGCCATTGCCGAACTCCCGGGCGTGAAACCGTTGCTCATGAAAGGGGCTGACGACGACGGTGATGAACATGATGCCGGACACGCCGACGGCGAAAAAGGTGATGGGGATCACCATCACGGCGAGTACAACATGCACCTTTGGCTATCCCCAGAGATAGCGCGGCTTTCGGCGGTTGCAATCCATGACAAATTAGTGGAACTTATGCCGCAAAGTCGAGCCAAACTAGACGCCAACCTGAAGGATTTTGAGGCACAATTAGCCGCAACCGATAAGCAGGTGGGTAATGAGCTCGCACCGTTGAAAGGAAAAGGGTATTTCGTTTTTCATGACGCCTATGGCTATTACGAGAAACACTACGGCCTGACCCCGCTGGGGCACTTTACCGTCAACCCTGAAATTCAACCTGGTGCGCAGCGTTTACATGAAATCAGAACACAGTTGGTTGAGCAGAAAGCGACATGCGTTTTTGCTGAGCCACAGTTCAGGCCAGCGGTCGTAGAAGCCGTGGCCAGGGGAACATCCGTGCGCATGGGAACCCTTGACCCGCTAGGTACGAATATCCAGTTGAGCAAAGCGAGCTATTCGCAGTTTCTCAGCCAACTGGCGAACCAGTATGCGAGCTGCCTGAAAGGAGATTAACGAGGAAGTGAATACGTGCAACAGATAGCCCGCTCTGTCGCCCTGGCATTTAACAATCTGCCTCGACCCCATCGCGTTATGCTGGGGTCTCTTACAGTTCTCACGTTAGCGGTCGCCGTCTGGCGGCCCTATGTTTACCATCCGAGTTCTGCCCCAATCATCAAAACCATCGAGCTTGAGAAGAGTGAGATCCGCTCTCTCCTCCCTGAGGCCAGTGAACCTATCGACCAGGCGGCTCAGGAAGATGAAGCCATCCCGCAGGATGAGCTGGACGATAAAACCGAGAATGAAGCGGGGATCCACGAATATGTCGTTTCGACGGGTGATACGTTAAGCAGCGTTCTGAACCAGTACGGTATCGACATGGGAAACATCAGCCAGTTGGCGGCGGCTGATAAAGATCTTCGTAACCTGAAAATTGGTCAACAGCTCTCCTGGACGTTAACCGCTGATGGCGATCTGCAACGCCTGACCTGGGAAATGTCCCGTCGCGAAACCCGCACCTACGATCGCACTGCAAACGGTTTCAAAATGACCAGTGAAATGCAGAAAGGCGACTGGGTGAACAGCGTGATGAAAGGGACCGTAGGCGCAAGCTTTGTCTCCAGCGCGCGCGATGCGGGGCTGACCAGCGCCGAGATCAGCTCGGTAATCAAAGCCATGCAGTGGCAAATGGACTTCCGCAAACTGAAGAAAGGCGATGAATTCTCTGTCCTCATGTCCCGTGAAATGCTTGACGGCAAGCGTGAGCAGAGCCAGCTGGTGGGCGTGCGTCTGCGCTCTGATGGCAAAGATTATTACGCCATTCGTGCTGAAGACGGTAAGTTCTACGACCGCAGCGGTACCGGGCTTGCGAAGGGCTTCCTGCGCTTCCCGACGGCTAAACAATTCCGTGTCTCATCCAACTTTAACCCGCGCCGTCTGAACCCGGTCACCGGGCGTGTTGCGCCGCACCGTGGCGTTGACTTTGCCATGCCGCAGGGGACACCTGTGCTGGCTGTGGGTGATGGCGAAGTGGTGATTGCAAAACGCAGCGGTGCAGCCGGGTATTATGTTGCGGTGCGTCATGGTCGTACCTACACCACCCGCTATATGCACCTGCGTAAGCTGCTGGTTAAGCCGGGACAGAAAGTGAAACGTGGCGACCGTATCGCGCTCTCCGGGAATACCGGGCGCTCTACCGGGCCGCATTTGCACTATGAGGTGTGGATTAACCAACAGGCAGTGAACCCGCTTACGGCGAAACTGCCGCGTACCGAAGGCCTGACAGGTAAAGATCGTTCCGATTACCTGGCGCAGGTGAAAGAGGTGATTCCGCAGCTGCGCTTTGATTAAGCCCTCTGTTTAGTGAAAAAGCCGGCCTCAGTATGTGCCGGCTTTTTGTTTTGTACGCGAGCGGCTGCCTCGCTACACTATCTGAATGAAATTTTGCGTCACCAGACCCTGGAACCAGCATGGAAACCCAAAAAAACAATATTGAGTACATTCCTGAGTTTGAAAAATCTTTTCGCCACCCGCGCAACTGGAGTGCCTGGCTTGGCGTTTACGCATTTGCGGGGATTGCGATGTTACCTGCCTCGGTTCGCGATCCGGTACTGGGAAAAATAGGCCGCCTGGCGGGTCGGTTTGGTAAAAGTGCCCGTCGCCGTGCGCAGATTAACCTCCTGTACTGTTTCCCGGAGAAGAGTGACGCCGAGCGTGAAGCGTTGATTGACGACATGTACACGACCGCGCCGCAGGCCATGGCAATGATGGCCGAACTGGCGCTCAAAGGGCCGGAGAAAGTTCAGACACGAGTTGACTGGAAAGGGCTGGAAATCATCGAAGAGATGCGCCGCAACAACGAGAAGGTGATCTTCCTCGTTCCTCACGGCTGGGGTGTGGATATTCCTGCAATGCTGATGGCGTCACAGGGGCAGAAAATGGCGGCAATGTTCCATAACCAGGGCAATAAGATCTTTGATTACGTCTGGAACACCGTGCGTCGCCGTTTTGGTGGCCGTCTGCATGCGCGTAATGATGGCATCAAACCGTTTATACAGTCCGTGCGTCAGGGCTACTGGGGTTACTATCTGCCGGATCAGGACCACGGCCCCGAGCACAGTGAGTTTGTGGATTTCTTCGCGACGTATAAAGCCACGTTGCCGGCGATTGGCCGCCTGATGAAAGTCTGCCGTGCGCGCGTCATCCCGCTGTTTCCGGTATACGACGGGAAAACCCATCGCCTGAGCATTGAAGTGCGTCCACCTATGGATGATTTACTGACGGCGGACGATCACACCATTGCGCGTCGAATGAACGAAGAGGTCGAGATTCTGGTGGGACCGCATGCTGAGCAATACACGTGGATACTGAAGTTGCTCAAAACGCGTAAGCCCGGTGAAACAGAGCCGTACAAACGCAAAGAGCTTTACCCGAAGAAATAAGCAGAAATAAAAAAAAGCCCGCTTCGAAAAGAGCGGGCTTTTTAACAGGGGCGTACTTACTCGACGGTCAATACGCGAGTGGTATTGGTCGAGCCGATGGTGCTCATCACGTCACCCTGAGTCACAATCACGATATCACCGGAGACCAGATAGCCTTTGTCGCGCAGCAGGTTCACGGCGTCGTGGGCAGCCGCGACACCGTCGTTGGTGCTGTCGAAGTGAACCGGCGTGACACCGCGATACAGCGCCGTCAGGTTCAGCGTACGCTCGTGGCGAGACATGGCGAAGATGGGCAGACCGGAGCTGATACGGGAGGTCATCAGCGCGGTACGGCCAGATTCGGTCATGGTGATAATCGCCGTTACGCCTTTCAGGTGGTTAGCGGCGTACATGGCAGACATCGCAATCGCTTCTTCCACGTTGTCGAACTGCACGTCCAGACGGTGTTTAGAGACGTTGATGCTTGGGATCTTTTCAGCACCCAGGCAAACGCGTGCCATCGCGGCTACGGTTTCAGCAGGGTACTGGCCGGCTGCGGTTTCTGCAGAAAGCATTACGGCATCGGTACCGTCCAGCACGGCGTTAGCCACGTCCATCACCTCTGCACGGGTCGGCATTGGGTTGGTGATCATGGATTCCATCATCTGGGTTGCGGTGATCACGGCGCGGTTAAGCTGACGTGCACGGCGGATCAGGGCTTTCTGGATCCCCACCAGTTCAGGGTCGCCAATTTCCACGCCCAGATCGCCACGGGCAACCATCACCACGTCAGACGCCAGAATCACGTCATCCATCGCGTCCTGATCGCAAACGGCTTCCGCACGTTCCACTTTAGCAACGATTTTGGCATCACAGCCCGCATCACGTGCCAGACGGCGCGCGTAGTTCAGGTCTTCGCCACAGCGTGGGAAGGAGACGGCCAGGTAGTCAACGCCAATCAGCGCAGCGGTCACGATATCCGCTTTGTCTTTATCGGTCAGCGCTTCGGCTGAGAGGCCACCGCCAAGTTTGTTAATGCCTTTGTTGTTTGAGAGCGGGCCGCCGACGGTGACTTCGGTGAATACCTTCATCCCCTGAACTTCCAGCACTTTCAGCTGAACGCGACCGTCATCGAGCAGCAGGATATCGCCAGGCACAACGTCAGCCGGCAGACCTTTATAGTCGATCCCAACTTTTTCTTTATCGCCTTCGCCTTTACCCAGGTTGGCATCGAGCAGGAATTTGTCGCCGATATTGAGGAAGACTTTACCTTCTTTGAAGGTTGAAACACGAATTTTTGGACCCTGCAGGTCCCCGAGGATAGCAACATGACGGCCAAGTTTGGCCGCAATTTCACGCACTTTATCGGCACGTAATTTATGGTCTTCTGGCGTACCGTGAGAGAAGTTCATACGCACCACGTTGGCACCCGCGGCGATAATTTTCTCGAGATTGTTATCGCGGTCAGTGGCCGGGCCTAAGGTGGTTACGATCTTGGTTCTGCGAAGCCTTCTGGACATGTAATACTCCGTTGACTGAAACAACTTTGGTGTTGCGTGAACATTAAATCGGCCTTCATCTGCTGCAAGGCAACAGAGAGAGGACCGAATGCCGTAAATCGTTACATCGTAGTTATTAAACTATTTAGGGAACATCGCTTTTCATAAGCAATTCTTTATCAAAACGCGATTCCTTAAGCGCTTCCTTGACACGCTTCAAGTTATCTCTGAATTTTGCGCCACGACGCAGGGTGAAACCGGTTGCCAGCACGTCAATCACCGTGAGCTGCGCCAGACGGGAGACCATCGGCATATACATGTCGGTGTCTTCCGGGACGTCAAGGGTGATGGCGAGCGTTGCTTCTCTTGCCAGCGGCGTGCCCGCCGTCGTGAGGGCAATAACCATGGCATCGTTTTCACGCGCCAGTTGCGCCAGCTCCACCTGGCTTTTGGTGCGCCCGGTGTGCGAAATGAGTACCACGACATCATCTTCACTGCAATTCATACAGCTCATGCGTTGCAGGACAATGTCATCGGAATAAATGACCGGGACGTTAAAGCGGAAGAACTTATTCATGGCGTCATGCGCCACGGCCGCCGACGAGCCGAGGCCAAAGAACGCAATGCGCTTGGCCTGGGTCAGTAAATCCACCGCGCGGTTCACGGAATTCATATCCAGGGACTGGCGAACGTGGTCCAGCGTAGCCATGGCCGACTCAAATATTTTCGCCGTATAGGCATCAACACTGTCGTCTTCATCCACATTGCGATTAACATAAGGCGTGCCGTTTGCCAGACTTTGTGCAAGATGCAGTTTAAAATCAGGAAAGCCGCGCGTTTCAAGGCTACGGCAGAAGCGGTTAACCGTCGGTTCGCTGACGCCTGCCTCCTGCGCCAGAGCGGCGATGCTTGAATGAATCGCCTGAGCAGGAGCGGCAAGAATGACTTCGGCCACTTTTCGCTCGGATTTGCTAAGGTGTTCCAGTTGGAACTGGATTTTTTCCAGCATGTTCATTGTTAACAGGGCGCTCATGGGTGGAAACGATTTCATTAATACATGAAATCATGATTCGATTTAGCCGATATTACCCCTGTGGCTTCCATAAAGGGTAACAGTCGACAAGATAATGTTGTTGTTTTTTTTCATTACTTGATCGGTGTCGGGTTTTGTTATGACCCTGTAGTTCAAAGAATCAACACTTTTTGCGTGATTCCGCCACCACACGCGTCTGACGGCGAAAAAATCGCGGTATCGCACGCGAGGTTAAGCGCTAATGGTTTCGGGAATGACGTAAAAGCAGTACAGTGCAACGTAATAAAATTACAACGATACCTGGCAGAAGTACCAGGTGATCCAACTGAGGAGAATGACATGGCGGTAACGCAAACAGCCCAGGCATGTGACCTGGTCATTTTCGGCGCGAAAGGCGATCTTGCACGCCGGAAATTGCTGCCTTCCCTGTATCAACTGGAGAAAGCGGGCCAAATTCATCCGGATACGCGTATCCTGGGCGTTGGGCGCGCCGACTGGGACAAGGAAGCTTATACCAAGGTCGTACGCGAGGCGCTCGAAACTTTCATGAAGGAAAAGATTGATGAAAGTTTGTGGGATACCCTCAGCGGACGTCTTGATTTCTGTAACCTGGACGTGAACGACGTCAGCGCGTTTAACCGTTTAGGCGCGATGCTGGATCAGAAAAACCGTGTCACCATTAACTACTTCGCCATGCCGCCAAGCACTTTCGGTGCAATCTGCAAAGGCCTGGGCGAAGCGAAGCTGAACGCTAAACCGGCACGCGTGGTGATGGAGAAACCGCTGGGGACCTCTCTTTCAACCTCCCGCGAAATTAACGACCAGGTCGGCGAGTACTTCGAAGAGTGCCAGGTCTACCGCATCGACCACTATCTTGGTAAAGAGACGGTACTGAACCTGCTGGCGCTGCGTTTTGCCAACTCCCTGTTTGTGAATAACTGGGACAACCGTACCATCGACCATGTGGAAATCACCGTGGCCGAAGAGGTGGGGATTGAAGGCCGCTGGGGTTACTTTGACCAGGCCGGTCAGATGCGCGACATGATCCAGAACCACCTGCTGCAAATCCTTTGCATGATTGCCATGTCTCCACCGTCTGACCTGACGGCGGACAGCATCCGTGACGCTAAAGTGAAAGTGCTGAAGTCGCTGCGTCGCATCGATCGCTCAAACGTGCGTGAGAAAACGGTACGCGGCCAGTACACCGCAGGGTTTGCTCAGGGTAAAAAAGTGCCGGGCTACCTGGAAGAAGAGGGCGCCAACAAGGCGAGCAATACCGAGACGTTTGTGGCGATCCGCGTGGATATCGATGACTGGCGCTGGGCGGGCGTTCCGTTCTACCTGCGTACCGGTAAACGTCTGCCGACCAAATGCTCTGAAGTGGTCGTTTACTTCAAAAACCCTGAACTCAACCTGTTCAAAGAGTCCTGGCAGGAGCTGCCACAGAACAAACTGACCATTCGTCTGCAGCCAGACGAAGGGGTGGACATCCAGATCCTGAACAAAGTGCCGGGCCTGGATCACAAACATAACCTGCAGACCACCAAGCTGGACCTGAGCTACTCCGAAACGTTCAATCAGACGCACCTTGCCGATGCTTACGAGCGTCTGCTGCTGGAAACCATGCGCGGTATCCAGGCGCTGTTCGTGCGTCGCGATGAAGTGGAAGAGGCGTGGAAATGGGTCGACTCCATCACTGAAGCCTGGGCTGCAGATCAGGATGCGCCGAAACCGTATCAGGCGGGCACCTGGGGGCCTGTCGCGTCCGTCGCGATGATCACCCGTGATGGCCGCTCCTGGAATGAGTTTGAGTAAAATAATCAGCTGCCTCTTAGGTGTTATTTTACCGGTAACATGATCTAACACAGCTCGTGGCACAATTTATAAACTTTTAAGCTCCGCGTGGATTCACCCGCGGAGCTTTTTTTATTACACTGCCGGAAGTGATTTTGCCCCTGAGCTCCGGACAGCAAGCGTTTCAGCGTTGTTAATAATCGCCAGCGACTTTGTAAACTCCCGAGCCCGGACAGATAAATTAGAGGAGCTTTTATGAATCCGACATTGTTACGCGTAACACAACGCATTATTGAGCGCTCGAAAGAGACCCGTTCTGCCTACCTCGCCCGGATTGAACAGGCCAAAAGTAATACCGTTCATCGCTCACAACTCGCCTGCGGTAACCTGGCGCACGGTTTCGCCGCCTGCCAGCCCGACGATAAAGCCTCGCTGAAAAGCATGCTGCGTAACAATATCGCCATCATTACCTCCTACAACGACATGCTTTCTGCGCATCAGCCGTACGAAGTGTATCCGGAGATCATCCGTAAAGCGCTGCACAGCGTCAATGCGGTAGGCCAGGTTGCGGGCGGCGTGCCGGCCATGTGCGACGGCGTGACGCAGGGTCAGGATGGGATGGAGCTCTCTCTGCTGAGCCGCGAAGTGATTGCGATGTCGGCCGCAGTGGGCCTGTCTCACAATATGTTTGATGGCGCGCTGTACCTCGGCGTGTGCGATAAAATCGTCCCGGGGCTGGCCATGGCAGCGCTGTCGTTTGGTCATCTGCCTGCGATCTTCGTGCCATCAGGTCCGATGGCAAGCGGTCTGCCAAACAAAGAAAAAGTGCGTATCCGTCAGCTGTATGCGGAAGGTAAAGCAGACCGTCAGGCACTGCTGGAAGCGGAAGCCGCCTCCTACCATGCGCCGGGCACCTGTACTTTCTACGGTACGGCCAACACCAACCAGATGGTGGTGGAATTTATGGGGATGCAGCTTCCTGGGTCCTCTTTCATTCAGCCGGATGCGCCACTGCGTAAGGCCCTGACTGAAGCAGCTGCCCGCCAGGTAACGCGTCTGACCGGTAACGGCAACGCATGGATGCCGCTGGGTAAAATGGTCGACGAGAAAGTGATCGTCAACGGTATCGTTGCGCTGCTGGCAACCGGCGGTTCAACCAACCACACCATGCATCTGGTGGCGATGGCGCGCGCGGCGGGTATCCTGATTAACTGGGATGATTTCTCTGATATCTCGTCTGTGGTGCCACTGATGGCGCGCCTGTACCCGAACGGCCCGGCTGACATCAACCACTTCCAGGCTGCCGGTGGCGTGCCGGTGCTGATGCGCGAGCTTCTGAAAGGCGGTCTGCTGCATGAAGATGTGAACACCGTGGCGGGCTTTGGTTTGCAGCGTTATACCCATGAGCCGTGGCTCAATAACGGTGAGCTTGACTGGCGTGAAGGCGCCACCGCCTCGCTTGACGCACAGGTTATCGCCACCTTTGAACAACCGTTCTCTCGTCACGGCGGCACCAAAGTGCTCAGCGGTAACCTGGGGCGTGCGGTGATGAAAACCTCCGCCGTACCGGAAGAGAACCAGATTATCGAAGCGCCGGCCGTGGTGTTTGAAAGCCAGCATGACGTTTTGCCTGCGTTTGATGCCGGTCTGCTCGACAAAGATTGCGTCGTTGTGGTGCGCCATCAGGGGCCAAAAGCGAACGGGATGCCAGAATTACATAAACTTATGCCGCCACTTGGTGTATTATTGGACCGCCGTTTCAAAATTGCGTTAGTGACCGATGGACGCCTCTCTGGCGCATCAGGTAAAGTGCCTTCTGCCATCCACGTGACCCCGGAAGCTTACGACGGCGGTTTGCTGGCGAAAGTTCGTGATGGAGACATGATCCGCGTCAACGGTCAGACAGGTGAGTTAACCCTGCTGGTGGATGACGCTGAACTGGCGGCACGTAAGCCACATATTCCTGACCTGAGCGCATCGCGCGTGGGAACCGGACGCGAAATGTTTGGCGCGCTGCGTGAGAAACTCTCCGGTGCGGAGCAGGGCGCAACCTGTATTACGTTTTAAGACGACTTGATTTTATCGATCTGGCGAGAGAAAACTCTGATGAAAAACTGGAAAACAAGTGCAGAAGCAATCCTGACCACTGGCCCTGTCGTGCCGGTAATCGTGGTGAACAAGCTGGAGCATGCTGTCCCGATGGCGAAAGCCCTGGTCGCGGGTGGTGTTCGTGTTCTGGAAGTGACCCTGCGTACCGCCTGCGCTATGGACGCTATTCGCGCTATCGCCAAAGAAGTGCCGGACGCGATCATCGGTGCGGGTACCGTACTGAACGCACAGCAGCTGGCTGACGTGACCGAAGCGGGCGCGCAGTTCGCTATCAGCCCTGGCCTGACCGAGCCGCTGCTGAAAGCTGCAACCGAAGGCACGATCCCTCTGATCCCGGGTATCAGCACCGTATCTGAACTGATGATGGGTATGGATTACGGCCTGAAAGAGTTCAAATTCTTCCCGGCTGAAGCTAACGGCGGCACCAAAGCGCTGCAGGCTATTGCGGGTCCATTCTCTCAGGTTCGCTTCTGCCCGACGGGCGGTATCTCTCCGGCAAACTACCGTGACTACCTGGCGCTGAAAAGTGTCCTGTGCATCGGCGGTTCATGGCTGGTTCCTGCGGATGCGCTGGAAGCAGGCGACTGGGATCGCATCACTAAACTGGCTCGCGAAGCGGTTGAAGGCGCGAAGCAGTAAGCGAAGACAGTATGAAAAACGGGCCTGCTGGCCCGTTTTTTTATCCTGCAACCTTCACGTTCGCGGCGGCTGTTTTGGCTCTTGCCACAGCCTCATCCACGTTTTCACCGGTCGCTAGCGCCACGCCAAGGCGGCGCGTGCCGTCAATCTCCGGTTTCCCGAACAGACGAACCTGCAAGCCTGCACCCATAGCCCCTTCGACGTTATCAAAGGTGACGTTCTGGCTGGTTAATTGCGGCAGGATCACCGCCGAAGCCGCCGGGCCGTACTGACGAATGCCGCCAACGGGCAGGCCGAGGAAGGCGCGCACATGCAGGGCGAATTCAGAAAGGTCCTGTGAAATCAGCGTGACCATCCCGGTATCGTGCGGGCGAGGGGAGACTTCACTGAAAATTACCTCGTCGCCGCAGACAAACAGCTCCACGCCAAACAATCCGTAACCGCCCAGCGCCAGAACCACTTTACGGGCAATTTCCTGCGCACGTGCCAGCGCCAGGTCGCTCATCTGCTGCGGCTGCCAGGATTCACGATAGTCGCCATCTTCCTGACGGTGGCCAATCGGATCGCAGAAATGGACGCCATCAACGGCGCTGACCGTCAGCAGCGTGATTTCGAAATCAAACTTTACGACACCTTCGATAATCACGCGACCGGCACCGGCACGTCCTCCCTGCTGGGCATACTCCCACGCCTTATCCAGAGTGCTGCTGTCGCGGATAAAGCTCTGTCCTTTACCGGAGGAACTCATGACGGGCTTAATGATGCACGGGTAGCCAATTTCGTCGACAGCCTGCAGGAAAGCGGCTTTATCGCCGGCAAAACGGTAGCCTGAGGTAGGTAAGGCCAGCTCTTCAGCCGCCAGACGACGAATGCCTTCGCGGTTCATGGTCAGTTTGGCCGCTTTTGCGCAGGGCACCACGCGCTGGCCTTCCTGCTCAAGGGCGATCAGCGTATCGGTGGCAATGGCTTCAATTTCGGGTACCACGAAATCCGGTTTCTCCTGCGTAATCAGCGTACGCAGGGTATCGCCATCCAGCATATTGATCACATAAGAACGGTGGGCGACATGCATGGCAGGTGCGTCAACGTAACGATCCACTGCAATGACTTCCACGCCCAAACGCTGGCACTCAATGGCGACCTCTTTACCCAGTTCGCCCGATCCTAACAGCATCACACGCGTCGCCGCAGGTCGCAGCGCGGTTCCTAAACGAGTCATAACAATCCCCCTGAAAAAGTTGCGCGCATTATAAACGTAAACGTTTGCGTCTGTCTTGTTCAGGGCCCGAGAGCGGTTAAGAAATTTGCGCTTCTTTAGCCGTGGCAGACATTTCCTGACGCCTGCTCGCTTACGCTGGGAGACATATTTACCGTTAAGTGAGGGAAACCATGTCAGGCTGGCTAAATCAATTGCAATCCATGTTGGGACAGAAAACGTCGTCATCCGGCGAGCAGGGGCTGAGCAAACTCCTGGTACCGGGGGCGCTTGGCGGGCTGGCTGGACTGCTGGTTGCCAATAAATCCTCGCGTAAGTTACTGGCAAAGTATGGTACCGGCGCGCTGCTGGCGGGCGGCGGCGCTATTGCGGGTACCGTACTGTGGAACAAATACAAGGACAGAGTGCGGACCGCGCACAGCGACGAACCCCACTTTGGTGAGCAGACCTCGCCGCTGGATCTGCGTACCGAACGGCTCATCCTGGCGCTGGTGTTCGCGGCGAAAAGCGACGGGCACATTGATGACCAGGAACGATCGGCGATTGAGCAGCAACTGCGCGAAGCCGGTGTCGAAGAAAAGGGCAGAGCGCTGGTGGCGCAGGCCATCGAACAGCCACTCGAACCGCAGCGTCTGGCGCAAAGCGTGAAAAATGAGGAAGAGGCGCTTGAGCTCTATTTTCTGAGCTGTGCCGCCATCGATATCGATCACTTTATGGAGCGCAGCTATCTCAATGCGCTGGGTGATGCCCTGAAGATCCCACAAGATGTCCGGGACGGGATCGAGAAGGATATTCAGGAGCAAAAACGGGCGTTACAGGGCTAACTGCCACCGTCGCAGCCATGTTTCGCTTGCATCATGCGTGGGTTTTGCCAACCTTATAGGGTGTAAAACTCAAAAGAATGATGACATGCCACCGAAAGCCCGACGTACTCCTTATGCGATCACCACGCATGGCGATACGCGTATAGACAATTATTACTGGCTGCGGGACGACTCCCGTTCCCGGCCAGAAGTGCTCGACTACCTGCACGAGGAAAACGACTATGGCCGCAAGGTCATGTCCAGCCAGCAGGCGTTGCAGGACCAGCTGTTAAATGAAATGGTGCAGCGAATCCCCCAGCACGATATTTCTGCGCCCTGGACCAAAAATGGCTATCGATATCGCCATATCTACGAACCTGGCAACGAGTATCCCATCTACCAGCGACAGTCGGTGTTATGCGCCGAATGGGATGAGTGGGACATCCTGCTGGATGCCAACCAGCGCGCTGCTCACAGCGAGTTTTATACCCTCGGCGGCATGTCCATCTCTCCCGATAACACCATTATGGCGCTGGCGGAGGATTACCTCTCCCGTCGTCAGTACGGTTTGCGTTTTCGCAACCTGGAAACCGGTAACTGGTATCCGGAAATGCTGGATAACGTTTCGCCGGACTTTGTCTGGGCGAATGATTCCGAAACGGTCTACTACGTTAAAAAGCATGCCTCCACGTTGTTGCCTTATCAGGTGTGGCGCCACACCGTTGGGACGGATTCTGCTGACGACGAACTGGTTTACGAAGAGAAAGACGAAACGTTTTATGTCAGCCTGCACAAAACCTCGTCCCGCCACTATGTGATCATCTTCCTGGCCAGCGCCACAACCTCTGAAGTTCTGCTTCTGGACGCCGAGCTACCTGATGCGCAGCCGCTGTGCTTCCTGCCGCGGCGTAAAGATCATGAATACAGCCTCGATCACTTCCAGCACAGCTTTTACTTGCGCTCTAATCGGGAGGGTAAAAACTTTGGCCTCTACAAAACCAAAGTACGCGATGAACGTAAGTGGGAAGTGTTAATCCCCGCCCGGGAGCAGGTGATGCTCGAAGGGTTTACGCTGTTCACCGACTGGCTGGTGGTTGAGGAGCGCCAGCGGGGGCTGACCAGCCTGCGGCAAATTAACCGCAAAACGCGGGAAGTGATCGGGATTGCGTTTGACGACCCGGCCTATGTTACGTGGATAGGGTTTAATCCTGAGCCGGAATCGTCGCGTCTGCGCTACGGCTACTCGTCTATGACCACGCCCGATACGCTCTTTGAGCTGGATATGGACACCGGGCAACGTCAGGTGCTTAAACAGTCCGAAGTGAAAGGGTTCGATTCCGACAACTACCGAAGCGAACACCTGTGGGTTACCGCCCGTGATGGCGTCGAGGTGCCGGTCTCGCTTGTTTATCATCGGGCGCATTTCCAGAAAGGTAAGAATCCGATTCTGGTTTACGGCTACGGCTCCTACGGCTCAAGCATGGACGCTGATTTCAGCAGCAGCCGGTTAAGTCTGCTGGATCGCGGTTTTGTGTTCGCCATTGCGCATGTTCGCGGCGGCGGGGAGTTGGGACAGCACTGGTATGAAGACGGGAAATTCCTGAAAAAGAAAAATACTTTCAATGATTATCTCGACGTCTGCGATGCGTTGATTGAGCAGGGCTATGGCGATCCTGGGCTTTGCTTTGGTATGGGCGGCAGCGCGGGAGGATTATTGATGGGGGCCGTCATCAATCAGCGTCCCGAACGCTTTAAAGGGATTATTGCGCAGGTGCCGTTTGTCGATGTGGTAACGACCATGCTGGATGAATCCATCCCGCTGACGACCGGAGAGTTTGAAGAGTGGGGCAACCCGCAGGATGAGATCTACTATCGCTACATGAAAGAGTACAGCCCGTACGACAATGTAGAAGCGAAAGCGTATCCGCACATGTTGGTGACCACCGGATTGCACGATTCACAGGTGCAATACTGGGAGCCTGCAAAATGGGTGGCGAAACTGCGGGAACTGAAAACCGACGACAACCTGCTGCTGCTGTGCACGGATATGGACTCCGGTCACGGCGGGAAATCGGGACGATTTAAATCTTACGAAGGCGTGGCTCTGGAGTATGCGTTTTTGATTGGCCTGGCGCAGGAGACGCTGCCAGGCCGTGCGGAGCGTTAAGCTTCGCCAAGATAGTGCTTAAGTGTTAAACGCAGTTCCGGGCTCATCTTATCGAGGTTGTTATAGAGCCAGCGCAGATAGCCCGGATCTTTATCCGCAATATCGGAAACCGCCCGACCGCGGTATTTGCCAAAGGTGAAGGTAGTCAGCAACGCCGGACGCCCGGTAATGGTCACCATATCATCAGGGGTCCAGCCGGAGTTATTCATAATATCAATGAGTAACGCGGCGGTGATGTAGCAGTCATACAGGGCGCGGTGATGGTGCAGACCCTCCGGCGTTCTGACGCTCAGCTTACGGGATTTGTACAACGCCATATTGCTGTACTTAATCCCAGGCCAGAGACGACGCGCCAGTTTCATCGTGCAAATCCATTCTCCGGGCATGTCGGGGAGCACCCGGCGGTCAAAACTGGCGTTGTGCGCGACGTACCACGGGCTACCGTAATAATGGGGTATCACCTCTTCTATCCACGGTTTGTCCGCCACCATCGATTCTGTAATGCGATGAATAGCCATTGCCTGCGGGCTGATCGGGCGGTCGGGACGTACCAGATGGCTCATTGGGTTGACTATTTTTCCATCAATCACGTCGACAGAAGCCACTTCCACTATTCCGCCCTGAAGATCGCAGGTTTCGGTATCGATGACGCGCAGCATTGAACTCTCCTGAGCCTAAAACGCCTAGCCTAAAGGAATGATATCGCCTTGCCAACCCTGTCTGCCAAGAGATCCGGTCAATAGCAGTTCACCTTTGTCCGCGCGGACGATCAGCTGACCTTTTTCATCCCATAACGCGCTGCCGCCGCGCGCGTTCGCCATTAACACCGCAATGGCATATTTGTGTGCGAATCGCTGCAGGGTACTGATGGATTGCCGCCAGCGGCTATCTCCCACTGACTGGCAGCTGGTAAACAGCGTCGCCTGTGGGTCGAGATTTGGCGAATCAGCATGTGCATCGATGATCGTCAGCTGTTTATCACCCGGGATCAGGCTTGCACCACGACCCTGAGGGTAGCGCAGGATGCTATGGCGAGAAGGGGTAAACAGGGCAAGGCCTTTCTGACGACGGCCATTCACGTCGAGCGGAAGCCCGGCAATAATAGTGATCCGGTATAATTTCGCGGCGTTTAGCAACGGGGCCAGCTGTTTATCATCGGGAGGGGCAGGGAGCGTCGTTGTCCCTGGGCCAGTTAATGAGAGCTCCGGGAATACCAGCAAATCGCACTGCTGGCGTGCCGCTTCGGCAATGAAACGGAGATGGTGCGCGACATGTTCATCTACATTGTGGTGCAGCCCGGCATACTGGGCCGCAGCAATATTCCATTGTGACATCGTGACTTCCTTTACACAGAGTCGCAGTGATTTAAGAATACACCTAATTTAATCAGGGTTTTCTTATCCTGCCATATTCCGCGTAAGGAAGTGTAACGACTCGTTAAGCTTATTTAACTTTAGGTTCGTACGGTAAACGAGAGAGGTTAACTGAGGCGAGACGATGCGCAATTAAGCGTTCGCGAAACCAGTCGCGCAGATGAGCAGGTTGCTCACGTTCGACCACTTCAGCCACGATGGGCATGTTGTAACGCTCTTTAAATGCGACGCCAGCGGCAGCGAGATCGACATTCACTTTATCCATCTCGTCCTGAGGAAGGGCGGCCAGATTGATCTTCATTACCTTCTCCTTTTTAGACGGCGGCAACGTTACCGCGATTGCTCGACGATGACAAGCAGAGGTGGGATGATCCTCGACTCGCTTATTATACAGAGTTATTCTTTGCCATACAGGCATAACAAAAAGGAATGATTGCGATGGGTTTATCCTCTTCCCGCGCGGCAGGCGCACTGGTCTTTTTGGCCTCTTGCGTGATGTCACCCTCCGTGCTGGCGCACGCTCACCTTAAACAACAGACTCCGGCAGCAGATAGCCTCGTGACGGCACCGCGGACGCTGACGCTGACATTTTCAGAAGGTATTGAGCCCGGTTTTAGCGGTGTGGTGGTGACGGATGCACAAAAGCAGACCATCAGGACCGGTGCCGTTAAACGTGATGAGAAAGACAAGACGCAGCTGAATGTGCCGCTGGATGGCGAGTTGACGCCCGGAACCTACCAGGTTGACTGGCATGTGGTGTCGGTAGACGGCCACAAGACAAAAGGCAGTTATCACTTTAGCGTGAAATAGCATGCTGGCGATGTGCTACGTAGGGCTGCGCTTTCTCCATTTCGGCGCGTTAATGCTTATTTTTGGCAATGCGCTGTATAGCGTCTGGTTTGCTCCTTCCTCTCTGCAACGGCTCATGTCCCGGCGTTTTCAGTCGCAGCAGAGAATGGCGGCGTTAATCAGCCTGGTGACAGCGCTCCTGATGTTTACGCTTCAGGGCGGGTTAATGGGGAATGGCTGGGGCGATGTCGTCAACCCAGACATCTGGCGTAGCGTGCTGGGGACGCAGTTTGGAAGCGTCTGGCTGTGGCAAATTATTCTCGCGGTCCTTACTGCCGGTACAGCATGGCTGGCACCGCATAAAGGCTCACGGCTGTTACTGCTCGCCATGGGACAGTTCATCCTGCTGGCGGGAGTAGGGCATGCGACAATGAACGAAGGCGCGGTGGGCGCATTACAGCGTCTTAATCATGCTCTTCATGTGTTATGTGCTGCAACCTGGCTTGGCGGATTACTGCCGCTGCTGTTTTGCATGCGTCTGGCGAAAGGGCAGTGGCAGCCTGCCGCAATCTACACCATGATGCGCTTCTCACGCGTGGGACATTACGCCGTAGCAGGCGTGGTGCTTACCGGCGTTTTCAATGCGTTGTTTATTCTGGGTATCGATATTCCCTGGCAGGCCCGTTACGTGCAATTTTTGTTGTTCAAATGTGCGCTGGTGGCTTTGATGGTGGTAATTGCGCTGGCAAATCGGTATTTTCTGGTGCCACGGTTTCGTGCGCAAAGCGGGCGAGAACAACAAATATTTATCAGAATGACACAAGCAGAAGTGGTGCTGGGTGCGCTGGTGCTGGCTACAGTCAGTCTGTTCGCGACCTGGGAACCCTTCTGACAAGGTTAACTATCCTATGAAAAAGACACTACTTTCTCTCATCTTGCTGGCCTGCACGGGGAGTGCCCTGGCCGCACCACAGGTCATTACCGTCAGCCGTTTTGAAGTGGGTAAGGACAAATGGGCGTTTAATCGTGAAGAGGTGATGCTGACCTGCCGTCCGGGGCACGCCTTGTATGCGATTAACCCAAGCACGCTGGTGCAATACCCTTTAAATGATGTCGCAGAGCAGCAGGTCGCCAGCGGCAAAAGCAGTGGACAGCCAATCAGCGTTATTCAGATTGATGATCCCGCGCATCCAGGGCAGAAGATGAGTCTGGCACCGTTTATCGAACGTGCAGACACGCTTTGTTAATCTTCGGGTTTCCAATAAAAAACCGCAGATACTTGCGAAAGCACTGCGGTTTTTCACTTTTAATGATGCTCATACGCTTTTTTTCCGGCCGCTTTAACTGAGGACTGGAAAACCTGGCGTCGTCATCTATTCTTAAAAGGCAAGGCGACTTAGCCTGCATTAATGCCAACTTTTAGCGCACGGCTCTCTCCCAAGAGCCATTTCCCTGGACCGAATACAGGAATCGTATTCGGTCTCTTTTTATCTGATTGAAAGCAAACGATTTATTTCTTTCGCCGGCTCTCTCAGAAGGGACACGTTCAGTGATCCGCCTTCAACCATATCACAAAACGGCAGGCGTAAGTCCAGCCCTTTTTGCCGGTTTTGTTAAATTTTTGTGCAGAGTTGAAGAAAGCTCTCAGCGCACTTAAAAGCGTGATTTCACCTCAGCCTCAATGCAGTCAAGCAGTTCAAAGCGACGGCGATATTCCGCCCGTTTTTTACTGGCGATATCTTCCAGTGATTTACGCTCCATCTGTAACGGCAGTTGCCAGCAGAAAGAGGAGATTTTTTTACCGTCCAGACTCGCCCAGAATTCGTCATAGCTGGCGTGGAAATGACGGCCTTTGCTCAGGCGGTAACGCAGTGCGCGGAAAACGTGTCCCTCATCACCAACAGCAAAAATTGCCCGGACGGATGAATGTGCGGCCAGTTGGAAAACCACTTCCATCAGCACGCGTTTTGGAAACAGGCCATGGCAGGCGCGGGTCGCCAGTTTAATGGCGTCATGCGAGACGTTGCGACGTGGCCCCTGAAGCCCACCAATCACCAGCACTCGCTGCCCGTTGCTGCGTGCGACGCTAAATGTCAGGCTTGCGAGCACGGTATTCTCGCTGTCGCGCAGCCACAGCGTGCTTTCACCTTCCCGCTCGGCTTTGCCGGCAGAGGAGGCACTCACGGTATACGTCGCGTCGTTTTTTGCCTGAAATTGCACTATTGTCTGCTCTTGCGGGCTGGTCAGCGCGTTGGCGAGGGTGATATTTTTCAGGCTATCGACCCAGTGATAATGGCTGATGATAGCGTCAGCCCGATCGCCGGCCGTCAGGCCACGCATCAGATACTGCCTATGGGTTTTACTCGGTAAGGTAATTTGAGAGGCCAGCAGACGGTCAAAATCATCACGTCCTGAGAGCGTTTCCAGCACGCGATGGGTGGAAGACCAGAACAGGAGCGAGCGCAGCAGGAACTTCAGACGATACTCGCGCTTCTGCCAGATTGGACCCGGAACGCGTTTTCCTTTCACCAGCTCGGAAATGATATTTGTGCGATGCGGATAGAACACATCGTTGTGCAGGTGCATATTAGACACGTTAAGACCTCTCGTTTAATTCATGCCTTATTCTAAAGAGTCAGCAAAAAGGGATTAATAGCGCGCGGATCTTTATTTCCATTTGGTTTACCGTTCGTTTGGCTTTGTGAATGCTGCGCGTGTCAGCTGCAATTTCTGCTGCGTCTATACTTAAGCAAGGAGGTTTTATGTATCAGCGAATCGATGGTGGGAAGTGGCGGCACGTCTGGGTTGTCAGCGACATACATGGTTGTTATCAATGGCTCATGGATGAACTGAAACGCCGGCATTTTAATCCTTATGAGGATTTGCTTATTTCCGTAGGGGATGTAATTGACCGTGGCCCTGACAGTATTAAATGTTTACAGCTCATGAATGAAAAATGGTTTCGTGCAGTACGGGGCAACCATGAACAAATGGCTATCGACAGCCTTGATAATAATGATTTCGCACTCTGGACAATGAATGGCGGAATTTGGTTTACCCGCCTTGAGCACACACAGCAGCAGCAGGCGCTGACGTTACTTAATGCGTGTCGGGAACTGCCGCACATTATCGAGATAACCTGTGCAAACGGTGTGAATGTGATTGCTCACGCTGACTATCCCGCTGCGGAATACCGCTGGCAAAAACCCGTAAGCGCCCGGCACGTACTATGGGATCGCGACCGGTTGATGGGGTTTATGGTCGGGAAAGGGCAGGGGATCGGCGGTGCGGACCATTTCTGGTTCGGACATACGCCACTTGACCGGCGGTATGATTTTAATAACCTGCACTACATTGATACGGGCGCCGTTTTCGATGGTTACTTTACGCTGGCGCAGCTTCAGTAATAAATAACCCGCCTTCGGGCGGGTTCTCTTTAGGTCAGGCAAGACGCATGACCCAGGCATCGGATTGACTATCGTAATGCTCACGGTAAAGAACTGAGTGTTCGCCATCAAGTATTGCCGGTACGCTGGTATCGGCATCCCAGGCATCCAGTTGCATGCACAAATCCGGGTCGGATTTGCAGGGAATACTTAACGTTCGTTCGCCCTGTGCTTCGCCGCGCAATTCTGCGTCGTCGATTTCGAAAGCGCCAATACGCACGCTGGTTTTCGTCATATTGCTCTCCGGGTGTGTTATCAAAATCTGGTATGACCAGTATGGGCATCCATTTTTGATCGTAGACAAGGAGAGCAAAATCGCCAGTAAAAAAATGCGCTTTTTTCAGCCGGTGCGATCGTTACCGGTAAACAATCGCCCATCACGAACCAGCTCTCGCGGATAGCTGTTTTTCAGTCGCGAACCCACCTTTTTCGCCAGCCCTAACGGATAACCCTGATAGGTCACCACCACTTCATCATGCGATGGCGTGTTGTCCGGATATACATCACGGCCCCGGTACCACTCTTCGGCTTCCTGGTGCGTCAGGGCGAACGTATTCTCGCTGCCGGCGAGGGCGATAACAGCCTCATGCTGCCAGCGATAGCCTTTATTGTGCACTTCCGCCAGGCGGAGCCCGATGCGGGAAAAACGTACCTTGCCGATAAGCGGCTCAATATTTGCCGGGAAAAGCCAAATCTCTTTATCGCGAATCCAAAGATGGCATGTGTCATCCCAGGCCAGCCCGACCTTAGCGGCGGCGGTAGTGACTTGCTCCGCCTCACGCCTTTTCATGGGGGCGAAGGGGAAATTGCCGACCTTAAACGTCGGGGCTGGCAGTGGCTCAACCGTCTGCGTTTTACGCAACCGTGCGACAAAAAAACCTTCGCAGTCATAAATCTGGGGGAAAACGTGCAGAAATCCTTCAGGCGTGACGGCTTCATTGGCTGAAGCGAACAAGCCGTTTAACGGCAGGAACTCGACGGCATCAGGGTATTGCGCCTTGAGCCACAGACAGACGTCCTCGTTCTCGTCACGGTTTAAGGTGCAGGTCGAATAAACCAATGTGCCACCGGGACGCAGGGCATGGAAGGCGCTGACGATCAGTTCGCGCTGGGTGGCGGCAATCTCAAGGTTACTCTCCACAGACCAGTTTTTTAACGCATCAGGATCTTTACGCACCACCCCTTCGCCGGAGCAGGGCGCGTCCAGCAGGATGGCATCAAACGCTTCTGGCAGGGCTGCGCCAAATACGCGGCCATCGAAGTGCGTCAGGGCAACGTTATGGATCCCGCAGCGGCTGATGTTAGCGTGCAGAACTTTAACGCGACTGGCTGAAAACTCGTTGGCGAGAATGGCCCCGCGATTCCCCATCCTGGCGGCAATCTGCGTGGTTTTGGAGCCCGGCGCGGCAGCGACATCCATGACGCGTTCTGGCGCATTATCATCCGCAAACAGGGCGGCAACCGGCAGCATCGAGCTGGCTTCCTGGATATAAAACAGACCACTCAGATGTTCTGCGGTACTGCCCAATGGCAACGACGCTTCGTCATCCCGTTCAATCCAAAAACCCTCTGCACACCACGGTACTGGCGTCAGTTGCCAGTTATACGGCGAGACCAGCGTCAGAAAATCGGCGACGCTTATTTTCAGCGTGTTGACACGGATACTCCGGCGCAACGGCCGCTGACAGGCGGCGATAAAATCGTCTAACGAGAGGTGAGAAGGAAGCGCCTCGCGCATCTGCGCCAGGAATTGTTCAGGAAGAAATACGGAGTTTTGAGCCACGTGCACACCACAGGGAAAAGTTCAGGGGCGCAGTGTAACATAAAGGCTCCGGTGCGTTGACACCGGAGCCCTGAGATTAACGCGGCAGGGCAGTGCCCCATTCACGCCACTCTTTCGGCTCGCTTTCGAGCAGCAGGAAGTGTTTGCCCGGTTGCGCTTTCGGCGCCAGCGGCGTCCCCGGTGGTGTAGCGAAAGCAATACCGCCACGAATGAACTGGTTGAAGGTGCCGGTTTTAACCACCCCGCCCGTCAGACCGAAGTCCAGTGAATAGCCGGAGGCCAGCCAGAACACCGAGTTATTACGCACAAGGTGCTGGTAACGATCGCTGATGCGTAATGCCACCATCACGCGGTCAGAGAGCGTACCGAGCGTCAGGCCCGTCACTGTGCCCACCTCAATCCCGCGGAACAGCACCGGTGTGCCGATGTTCAGCGAGCCTGCTTCCGGCACTTCCACCACAATGCTCAGGCCATCCAGATAGCGAGAGTCAGTGATCGTGGCTTCCTGCAGTTCAAAGTCACGGCGAGCATTCCCTTTACCGGGTTCGACGTTGATATAAGGCTGCAGGATGGTGTCGAGGTGCTCAACGCCAGCGGCCGAAATCTGTGGCGTCACCACCGAGAAGCGGGAGCCTGAGCGGGCGAAGGTTTGAACATATTCCGGGTAGAGCACGGCGGTGGCCTGCACCTCGTTACGCGCGGTGATAAGCGTCAGCTTCTGGATCTGCCCGATATCAATACCCAGATAACGGATAGGCATCCCTTCCGCCAGCTTCCCTGCATCAAAAGCATGCAGGGTAATCTGTCCGCCAACGGCACGGGCAGCGGTTTCAGACGGGAAGAGAATACGCTTATCGCCTTTACGCAGGTTTGCACCCGCACCGCTGAGGTTATCGAAGCTGATCGCTCCGCGCAGCGCACGTGAAAGCGGGGAGGCCTGCACGGTCAGCCCGTTACCGTTAAGCTGCACTTTCGCACCACCTTCGGCCCAGAACACGCTATTCGGGGTCAGCAACTTGCGATACTCCGGTTTGATATGCAGTTCGATATCAAACGCGTCCGCATGAGGGCGTACGGCAATCACTTCCCCGACCTCAAACTTACGGTACAGCACGACGGAGCCAGCCTGGACATCAGGAAGCGTCTCGGCGCTTAGCGTCAGTGTCGTGGTTGGGAGATCGCTCATGCTGTTTTCAATCGCTTTGTCCAGGTTGGCATACAGCGGATAACTGTCGCGCACCGGGCCTTTATTGCCCGGTAAAATGCGGATCCCGCCGTTAACCCATTCGCTGGCGCTGGCACCGAGGAACTCAACGCCGTCGAGGCCAACCTTCACGTCGACGCGGCTGTTCACCACAAATTTACTGTCGCCATGGACAAGGTCGCTGTATTGCGGATCGATAGCCACCGAGAAGCTCACGCCGTTTTCAGAGAGCGTACGCTCCAGCACCTGGCCCACCTGGACGCCATGCAGAATCAGAGGCTGGCCGGCTTCGATACCGTAACTTTCAGGCGCGGTCAGTTTCACCGTTACGACGCCCGGTTTTTGCAGCAGCGCTTTATCTGCTGGCGCAACAACGAAACTGTTGCTGGGTTGACCTTCACCGGGGATCAGTTCAAACGTATTGCCGGTCAGAAGATTGCTCAGGCTGGTATCGTTCAGAGACAGTTTTGGGCTGCGCATCTCGATACGCGTTTTTTCACGCAGGAGATCAACCACGCTCGGGTCGACGGTCATCTCACCGGTCACGGAACCGCCTGGATTGAGCGTCATTTTGGTGAGCTGCCCAACCTGCAATCCCTGATACATAAGCGGTGTAGAACCCGCTTTCAGCCCTTTAGCATCGGGCAGGGCGAGTTTGACGATCACGCCGCGCTGGCTGTGCGCCAGGTCAGCATACAATCCGAAGGTGTCATCTGCCGTGGCCGGGCTGGAGTTTTCCGGAGAGTCGAAGGCAACGGCACCGTTGACCAGTGCGGCCAGGCTCTCGAGCTTCACTTTGGCACCGCTCAGGCTGAGATCGGCATCCACGCCGGAGACGTTCCAGAAACGGCTGCCTTTTTTCACCAGGTTAGTGAAGCGGCGATCGATTAACACATCAATCGTCACGCCCTGTTTATTCGGGTTGATGGCGTAATCATAAACGCGACCTACCGGAATTTTACGGTAATAAACCAGTGAGCCACTGTTGAGGGAACCCAAATCCGGTGCCTGCAGATGGATCATCAGATCGCCGTTATTCAGTCGGTATTTGGGTTGGGTATCCAGCGCAACAAAGTGATCCTGCGGTTCACCTTTACCCGGCATCATGCCGATGTAGTTACCGCCAACCAGTGCATCCAGCCCTGAAACACCCGCCAGAGAGGCCTTAGGCGTTACCAGCCAGAACTGCGTTTCGCTGCGCAGCGCATCCTGCATATCGGACTTAATGCTGGCGCGGACCTGAATTTTATTCAGCCCTTTTCCAAGGCTGATGTCCTGAACGGTACCCACCTCAACCCCCTGGAAGCGGACAGGGGTTCGCCCGGCCACAATGCCGTCGGCAGACTGGAAGTCAATGGTGATGGTGCTTCCGCGATCTTCATAGCTCGTCCAGATAAGCCAGCCTGCAATCATCAGGGCGATGACAGGCAGCAACCAGAATGGAGAAATGCGGCGTTTTGTTTTAATTCTC
Organism: Enterobacter sp. MEB024; assembly: GCF_030209635.1. NCBI lineage: Bacteria > Pseudomonadati > Pseudomonadota > Gammaproteobacteria > Enterobacterales > Enterobacteriaceae > Enterobacter > Enterobacter sp. MEB024. The sequence goes on from NZ_JARVRQ010000003.1 coordinate 520,303, forward strand.
GCTTCAGTCGGCGAAGCGGGCGTTTCCTGACTCATGTGCATCCCAAAGTAAGCGGCTATCCAGCCATTCCACAGCAAGAATAGTCAATATCACCGCGGAGCCGAAATAAAAAGCTGCGGGTCCCATTGTAAAAGCCAATAACTGGTCGCGATTGATCAGCGACATCATCAACGAAATCACGAACAGATCCAACATCGACCAGCGGCCAATCCAGGTGACGAATCGCAAAAGCAGAATTCGGGTACGTAAACCTTGCTCACATTTGAAGTGAATACTCAGGAGCAGGGTAAACATCACCACCACTTTGGTAAACGGCACCAGAATACTGGCGATAAACACAATTGCCGCCACCCCCACGTTGCTGTGGGCGAGGGAGATGATCCCGGAGAGGATGGTATCCTCCTGGCGTCCACCATTCACGTAAATGATGGAAATCGGCAGCATATTGGCCGGGATCAAAAAGACCAGCGAGGCAATCAGCGCGGCCCAGCATTTTTGCAGACTGTTGTTGCGCCGCAGTCTCAGGGGAATATGACACCGCGGGCAACGGCCACGTGGGTCGGGCAAGCCAGTATAGTGACACCCCAGACAGACCCGGAGACTTTCATCCGGTCGCGTGGCCGGGCGCTGAGGGTAAAAGCGCTCCCAGAGCTGTTCGACGTTCAGATGAATGAGTGTGAGGATGCTGAGCAAGACCAGGCAAATAAATGCAAAGAGTCCGACCCCGGGCTGCAAGAACGCATAGTCCTGCACTTTTATGGACGCCACGCCGACGCCCACCAGGTAGATATCCAGCATGACCCACTCTTTCAGTTTGTCCAGCATCAGCAACACGGGGCGGAGATTCATCCCCAGAATGTTACCAAACCAAAGATAGGCAATGGCGGCGACCAGCACCAGCGGCGCGCCGACCGTACAGAAAAGCACCATGGCGGCGGTGAGCGGGTCACCCTGGCGCGTCATCTGCCAGATCCCCTGCAGTACGTTGGCATCAATACGCACACCAAGCAGGTACAGCTTCAGCAGCGGTTCGCCCCAGGCAAACGGCATAAGAAGCAGCATGGTGATGGCCATCGCGGCGAGACGGGTCAGCGACCAGTCGCGGCCGTCGCGAATTTTAGCGTCGCAGCGGGGGCAAAAAGCACTTTCATGCGATTTCATCTTCGGCAACATAAAAAGCGTATCGCACTGCGGGCAACGCTGATAATGTGCACGAGGCAAAGCTTCGCTTACCGTATGGACAGTTATCTTTTTTGTCGGCGTAATTTTGGTTGTTTTTAAGGCCATCAGCTGCGCACAAATAAGTATTGTTGAACGTTATATTAACTCATGAACGGATTCATCTTGAGCATGAGCGCATTTAATGCTTATTTTAATAGGCTATGCGGTAATTTTGTAAGACAACTAAGTGATTGAATAATGAACAAAACAGAATTCTACGCGGATCTTAACCGCGATTTTAAGGCATTGATGGCGGGTGAGACCAGCTTCTTAGCCACTCTGGCAAATACTAGCGCATTGCTGTTTGAACGGCTATCAGACGTTAACTGGGCCGGTTTTTACCTTCTGGAAGGTGAAACGCTGGTGCTTGGCCCGTTCCAGGGGAAAATTGCCTGCGTGCGTATTCCCGTAGGACGCGGCGTTTGTGGTACAGCGGTCGCGACTAATCAGGTACAGCGCGTCGAAGACGTCCATGCGTTTGACGGACACATTGCCTGTGACGCAGCCAGTAATTCTGAAATCGTTCTGCCTCTGGTGGTAAAAAATCAGATTATTGGCGTTCTGGATATCGACAGCACGGTCTTCAGTCGCTTCACAACCGAGGACGAACAAGGGCTGCGCGAGCTGGTGGCGAACCTCGAAAACGTTCTCGCCGCAACCGATTATCAAAAATTCTTTGCGAGCGTAGCAGGATAATCAACGGATAACGTAGCATTTACTGATAGCGTCATTATAATGACGCCTGTTCATGCCTGCGCTTGTTGGCAACGTCCGTTGTAATCAGGAAATTTCATGGAAAATCAACCTAAGTTGAATAGCAGTAAAGAAGTTATCGCATTTCTGGCCGAGCGTTTCCCACAGTGCTTCAGTGCTGAAGGTGAAGCTCGTCCCCTGAAAGTCGGTATTTTTCAGGATCTGGTGGCACGCGTTGAGGGGGAAATGAACCTCAGCAAAACTCAGCTTCGTTCCGCCTTACGTCTTTATACTTCGAGCTGGCGTTACCTGTACGGTATCAAAGCGGGCGCGACGCGTGTTGATCTTGACGGCAACCCTTGTGGTGAGCTGGACGAGCAGCACGTTGAGCACGCACGTAAACAGCTGGAAGAAGCCAAAGCACGCGTTCAGGCACAACGTGCAGAACAGCAAGCGAAAAAACGCGAAGCCGCAGCGGCAAACGGCCAGGAAGAAGCGCCTCGTCGTGAGCGTAAACCACGCCCAGCGCCGCGTCGTAACGATAATAACGATCGCAAACCGCGTGCTGACAAACCAGCAGCTAAAGCCCCGCGCGCCCCTCGTGAAGAGCCGCGCCATACGCCGGTTTCTGACATTAACGCCCTGAGCGTGGGTCAGGCACTGAAGGTGAAAGCGGGTAACAACGCAATGGACGCCACCGTACTGGAAATCACCAAAGATGGCGTTCGTGTACAGCTGACTTCTGGTATGTCAATGATTGTACGCGCAGAACACTTGTTGTTCTGAAACGGAGGCCAAGCCTGGCATGAACACTTTTTTTAAGCTCACCGCGTTGGCGGGCCTGTTTGCTATAACAGGCCATGCTTTCGCAGTGGACGATATCACGCGTGTTGATCAAATTCCGGTCCTCAAGGAAGAGACGCAGCACGCGACGGTGAGCGAGCGTGTGACCTCACGCTTCACCCGTTCGCACTATCGTCAGTTCGATCTCGATCAGGCCTTTTCGGCCAAAATCTTTGACCGCTATCTGAACTTGCTGGATTACAGCCATAACGTATTGCTCGCCAGCGATGTCGAGCAGTTCGCTAAGCGTAAATCCGGGGTGGGTGACGAGTTGCGTTCAGGCAAGCTGGATCTGTTCTACGATCTCTATAACCTGTCGCAAAAGCGCCGCTTTGAACGCTATCAGTATGCGCTGAAAGTGCTGGAACGTCCGATGGACTTCACCGGCAACGACACCTTTAATCTGGACCGCAGCAAAGCGCCCTGGCCGAAAGACGAAGCCGAGCTGAATGCGCTGTGGGATGGAAAAGTAAAATACGACGAGCTGAGCCTTAAGCTGACCGGCAAAGATGAAAAAGAGATCCGTGACACGCTGACGCGTCGTTACAAATTCGCTATTCGTCGTCTGGCTCAGACCAATAGTGAAGATGTTTTCTCACTGGCGATGACCGCTTTCGCTCACGAAATCGATCCGCATACCAATTATCTCTCGCCTCGCAATACCGAACAGTTTAATACCGAAATGAGCCTGTCTCTGGAAGGTATCGGTGCGGTGCTGCAGATGGACGATGATTACACCGTGATCAACTCAATGGTCGCCGGTGGCCCGGCGTCGAAAAGCAAAGCGATAAGCGTAGGCGATCGCATTGTTGGTGTGGGTCAAACCGGACAGAACATGGTCGATGTGATCGGCTGGCGTCTGGATGATGTGGTTGCGCTGATCAAAGGCCCGAAAGGCAGCAAAGTTCGCCTTGAAATTCTGCCAGCCGGTAAAGGCACCAAAACCCGTATCGTTACCCTGACGCGTGAGCGTATCCGCCTGGAAGACCGCGCGGTGAAAATGTCGGTGAAGACCGTGGGTAAAGAGAAGGTGGGTGTTCTGGATATCCCGGGCTTCTACGTCGGGCTGACTGATGATGTAAAAGTCCAGCTGCAGAAGCTTGAAAAGCAGAACGTGAGCAGCGTCATTATCGACCTGCGCAGCAACGGTGGTGGGGCGCTGACCGAAGCGGTTTCACTGTCTGGGCTGTTTATCCCGTCTGGTCCGGTGGTTCAGGTGCGCGATAACAACGGTAAAGTACGTGAAGATGCCGACAACGATGGTGTGGTCTATTACAAAGGCCCGCTGGTGGTCTTAGTCGATCGCTTCAGTGCTTCCGCGTCTGAAATCTTTGCCGCCGCTATGCAGGACTATGGCCGTGCGCTGATTGTCGGTGAGCCGACATTTGGTAAAGGTACCGTACAGCAGTATCGTTCTCTGAATCGTATCTACGATCAGATGCTGCGTCCGGAATGGCCTGCACTGGGTTCGGTTCAGTACACCATTCAGAAATTCTATCGTGTGAACGGTGGCAGTACGCAGCGTAAAGGCGTGACGCCGGATATCATGATGCCGACAGGCACGGAAGAGACTGAAACCGGCGAGAAGTTTGAAGATAACGCATTGCCGTGGGATAGCATTAACGCCGCGACTTACGTGAAAGCGGGTGATATGACGCAGTTTGGTCCTGAACTGCTGAAAGCGCACAACGATCGCATCGCCAAAGATCCGGAATTCCAGTACATCATGAAGGACATTGCTCGTTTCAATGCCCTGAAAGATAAGCGGAATATTGTTTCTCTCAACTACGCTCAGCGTGAGAAAGAGAACAACGAAGATGATGCAACGCGTCTGGCGCGTATCAACGATCGCTTCAAGCGTGAAGGTAAGCCTCTGCTTAAGAAACTGGACGATCTGTCAAAAGATTACCAGGAGCCGGATCCTTACCTCGACGAGACGGTGCATATCGCTCTTGACCTGGCGAATCAGGAAAAGGCGAAACCCGCCGTGCAACCCGCACCGGCAAAATAATCCCCCAACAGGCACAAGAAATTGTGCCTGTTTCTTTTTGTTCCGCATTCTCCCGTCAGGCAAATTTCCAATTGTGTAAAGTTGTGTCTTTCTGGTGACTTACGCCCGATGGATGCTTGAAAATAGCCGTAATACCCATACGATGTGGGTAATCGCATAGTGCGCTTTGTTAAACTGAGGTTAAAAGAAAATTATGATGCGAATCGCGCTCTTCCTGCTCACCAACCTTGCGGTGATGGTGGTTTTCGGGCTCGTGCTAAGCCTGACAGGAATTCAGTCGAGCAGCGTTCAGGGTCTGTTGATTATGGCGCTGCTGTTTGGTTTTGGTGGCTCATTCGTTTCACTTCTGATGTCGAAATGGATGGCACTGAAATCGGTAGGTGGTGAAGTCATTGAGCAACCGCGTAACGATATGGAACAGTGGCTGATGAATACTGTGGCTCAGCAATCGCAGCAGGCGGGTATCGCCATGCCGCAGGTGGCCATTTACCACGCGCCAGATATTAACGCCTTTGCCACAGGTGCCCGCCGTGATGCGTCTCTGGTTGCCGTCAGCACCGGGTTGTTGCAGAACATGAGCCGTGACGAAGCCGAAGCGGTTATCGCTCACGAAATCAGCCATATCGCGAACGGCGACATGGTCACCATGACCCTGATCCAGGGCGTAGTGAACACCTTTGTTATCTTCATCTCCCGTATTCTGGCGCAGATCGCGGCAGGCTTTATGGGCGGGAACCGCGATGAAGGGGAAGAGAGCAACGGCAACCCGCTGATCTACTTCGCGGTTGCGACGGTACTGGAGCTGGTATTCGGTATTCTGGCCAGCATCATCACCATGTGGTTCTCCCGTCACCGTGAGTTCCATGCGGATGCCGGCTCGGCGAAACTGGTTGGCCGTGAGAAGATGATTGCCGCGCTGCAGCGTCTGAAAACCAGCTATGAACCGCAGGAAGCGACCAGCATTATGGCATTCTGCATTAACGGTAAATCAAAATCGCTGAGCGAGCTGTTTATGAGTCACCCGCCGCTGGATAAACGTATTGAAGCGCTGCGCAGTGGTGAATACCTGAAGTAACGCTAAGAAGAGCAATGAGCCGGGCTGGAGATATCCGCCCGGCTTTTTTTATGCCTGTACTCTGGGCTGGGTAATGCGCAGCCCGCTGATGATGGCGGCGAGGGTGGCAAGGGCGCCTGCGGTGAAAAGTGCAACGTGGTTGCCATTTTGCCCGGCAAGATTAAACATCAGCGCGACCAGGGCCGCGCCGGTGCTTTGTCCCAGCAGACGTGCGGTGCCCAACATACCGCTGGCACCACCGCTGCGATGGCGCGGCGCTGAGGTGATGATGGTGTGGTTGTTAGGCGACTGGAACAGACCGAACCCTGCACCGCACAGGATCATGCGCCAGATGATATCCAGATCGGTGGGTGATGAGGGGAGTAGTGCGAGTGCGAACAGCCCCGTGGCCATGACGGCAAGCCCCAGCGCGCCAAGCAATCCGGCGTGGACGCGCTCAATCAAATACCCTGCCAGCGGCGCCATTACCATCGTCGCCAGTGGCCACGGCGTTAACAGCAGTCCGGTCTCGACTTCAGTACGTCCCACCACACTTTGCAGGAAGAAGGGCAGAGAGACCAGGGCCAGCATCTGAGCGCAGAATGAGCAAACAGAAGTACAAATCGAGAGAGAAAAAAGAGGAATACGCAGCAGATCGACAGGCAATAAAGGGACAGGGAGCGCGAGCTGGCGGCGTACAAAGAAGAAGCCAATCACCAGCAGCGCAATGAGCTCCGCGGCGGTAAGTATAAGGGACTGACCTTGTGCAAAGCCGCTCAGGGCAGTAATCAGCAGGCCAAAGGTCAGGGCATTCATCACTGCGCTGATAAGGTCAAAGCGTGGCATCGTGCTTTTGGGACCGTTCGCGGGAAGATAGCGCAGAGCAAAGAAGAGGGCCACAATACCCAGCGGTACGTTAATGGCGAATAACCACTGCCAGGACGCGACAGAGAGTATGGCCGCCGCAAGGGTTGGCCCGGCCGCAGACGAGACGGCGACAATAAACGAGTTTATCCCCATACCGCGTCCCAGATGACGCTGCGGATAGATTAAGCGGATCAACGCCGTGTTGACGCTCATCAGTGCCGCGCCCCCAAAACCCTGTGCTATGCGCGCAAGCGTCAGAGTATGCAGCGAATCAGAAAGGGCACAGAAAAGGGAAGTAAAGGTGAACACCAGCAGGCCGCATTGATACACCCGTCGGTAACCGAACATATCGCCCAGGAAAGAGAACGAGAGCAGTGAAACCACGATCGCTATCTGGTAGGCATTGACTATCCATATAGAACTGGCAGGGGAGGCATGCAGGTCGCTGGCAATGGTTGGCAGGGCAACGTTAGCGATTGCACCGTCAAGGACGGCCATTGAAATACCGATAACAATTGTGGCGATAGCGCCATACCGCTGGGGCAAAGGCAGGCCATCGGACAGGTTTTTTTCCATTAGGGATGAAAAGCTCAGTGTGAAATTATTCTCAGGGTAACTATTTTAGCATCGTTATTTCAGTTTTATGTCGCAGATTTGTAACGAAGTAAACGAGGATCGATTGCAGGTAACATGACGGGAATTTATAATAAAAACCGGTTCTGATTTTTATAAAACACTCTCTATGAGGTGGTAAATGGCAATTGCAGATTTGGATAAACAGCCAGATTCTGTTTCTTCCGTGCTGAAGGTGTTTGGAATCTTACAGGCGCTCGGAGAAGAGCGTGAAATTGGTATTACAGAGTTGTCGCAGCGTGTGATGATGTCGAAAAGCACCGTTTATCGCTTTTTGCAAACCATGAAGTCACTGGGTTACGTCGCACAGGAAGGCGAGTCTGAAAAGTATTCTCTGACGCTGAAACTGTTCGAGCTCGGGGCCCGTGCGCTGCAAAACGTGGATTTGATCCGCAGCGCAGATATCCAGATGCGTGAGATCTCTCGCCTGACCAAAGAGACTATCCACCTGGGGGCACTGGATGAAGACAGCATTGTCTACATCCATAAAATCGACTCCATGTACAACCTGCGCATGTATTCACGTATCGGTCGTCGTAATCCGCTTTACAGTACCGCGATTGGCAAAGTGCTGCTGGCGTGGCGCGATCGCGAAGAAGTGAAGCAGATCCTCGAAGGCGTGGAATATAAGCGCAGTACTGAACGCACCATTACCAGCACTGACGAGTTATTGGCCGTGCTCGACAAAGTACGGGAGCAGGGGTATGGCGAAGATAACGAAGAGCAGGAAGAAGGGCTGCGCTGTATCGGTGTGCCGGTATTTGACCGCTTTGGCGTTGTCATTGCCGGGTTGAGTATCTCTTTCCCGACCCTGCGCTTTTCTGAAGAACGTCTGCATGAGTATGTGGCGATTCTCCATACAGCCGCACGCAAGATTTCTGAACAAATGGGCTATAACGACTACCCGTTCTGATCCTTACGGGCACAAAAAACGCCGCACACAGTGCGGCGTTTTTTATCAGTATCAATCGGAGTGATTAGCCGTTATCAATGACGACGGATGTTTTACGCAGAACCGGACAGTTGGTTAAACCAATGATCCCGCTGTCAGAATGAATATATTGTGCCGTGCTCATGCCCTGCGCGGTCATGTATTTGCATTGAATACCTAATCCAGCGGCGTTTTCGGTGCTTCCCACAAGCACGCCATAGCCGGTTAACAGAAGGCCAACCCATACTACGGCCAGTGCAATAATTGTACGAATGATTAAATGCATCATTGCCTCTTTATCTTTGTTGTCATGCAGTAAGCCTAAACGGTTTACTCTATGAAACAAGTGCATGATTCTGAAAACGACCAGATGGCGGTACAGTTAGTCCTTGTTTAAGATAGCCGTGATAACCTGGTTATATCGGGCCTTTAGACGGAGTGTGGAGTGAAAAAAATACGCTGGGTGATTCTGATTATTGTGCTGGTAGCCTGTGTGGTGTTGTGGACGCAGACTATCAATGTGATGTGCGATCAGGATGTACAGTTTTTTAGCGGCGTTTGCGCAATCAATAAGTTTATTCCGTGGTAACACGCATTTTTTCTCAAGGTGATTTCCTTCCTTCGCACCAGTGGTAAGATAGACGTTTTTATTGAGGTGGTGAAATGGGTGAGTTACTGAATTCAGGGCTGCTAAATATGGCATCCCTGATGATCTCGTTGGTTGTTCTGCTGGTGGGGCTTGTCATTTGGTTTTTCGTAAACCGTGCCAGTTCCCGTACAAACGAGCAGATCGAACTGCTGGAAGCGCTGCTTGACCAACAAAAACGTCAGAATGCGCTGTTACGTCGTCTGTGTGAGGCTAACGAACCAGAAGAGAAAGCGTCGGCGAAAGACGCAGTTGCTGAAGACAACACTGACCAGGATGACTTTATCCGCCTGGTGGCTGAGCGTTAATTTGTCTTATCCGGGAGGTGGCTGTGGTCTGGAAAAATCCCTGGTATGACCCCTCCCTGAAACATCACACGCCGAACGGTTTTCGTAATACTGACCCCGTCGGGCATCAGCCCGGTGACGTTGATCGCTGGCGAAAAGCGCGCAAAGAAGCTGGCTTACCCCGCCCCCCGGCAAACGGATATGAGGACTTTATCCGCCAGTGGTGGCAGCCGGCAATGCTTAAGCAGCCGCAGGAAAATGGGGTATGGTGGCTCGGACACGCAAGCCTGTTGTTGCACATTGATGGCAACACCCTGCTGACCGACCCCGTTTTTTCTCGCCGCGCCTCTCCCTTACCTTTCCTCGGACCACAACGTAAAACGCCTCCCGCTCTGTCTGTCGAACAGCTCCAGCAGCTCGATGCAGTGGTTATTTCCCATAATCATTACGATCATCTGGATGACGCGACCATTCGCCGGATCCTTAAACGCTTCCCCGACGTCACTCTGTTTGTTCCCTTAGGTCTGGCAGACTGGTTTCGCCGCCGGGGGGCAAGACGCATTGTTGAGCTCGACTGGTGGCAGAGTTTCACCTGGCAGGGGATAACGCTGTCCGCCGTACCGGCGCAGCACTGGAGTATGCGCACGCTCTGGAACCGCAATCGCTCCCTGTGGTGTGGCTGGGTGTTTGAAGGGCGGCATTATCGTTTCTGGTTTAGCGGCGACACGGGCTATTCACCTGAACTGCTCCGAATACCGGAAAGGCTGGGTAAAATTGACGCCGCGGCGTTGCCCGTTGGCGCTTATGCACCACGGTGGTTCATGGCCGTACATCATATGGATCCGCAATCTGCCGTTGCGTTGTGGCAACAGTTGGGATGCCCACTGGCGTTTCCCATTCACTGGGGCGTGTTTGAACTGGCTGATGAATCGCTTGATGACCCCGTGCGAGAGTTAACTGCAGTCCTCGATAATTTAGCACCAGTTAATAATTCCTTCAGGATACTGAAAATTGGTGAATATTTATCCTTATAAACGAAGCGCTGGATTGTTGCATATATTCTGTATGTCTAAGGTCTAAAGAATGTTTTATTTTTATCGAAACGTTTTGCTTGCCTTGTTTTGATGCAGAGTCATAAAAATTTCATTATTTTGGTGCATAACATTCTTTATTAGCTGGTGCTTTTTAATACAGTTTAGCGTGAAGGATTAACATTGTATTTCCACTGTAACAATACAGGGGCGTTACAATGATTTAAGCATAAGTTTTCACAAATTGTTCTAACTCAATCAATGTAGGGGTTTTTCTTAGCGGGTTGCTGGACGCACTGGAATGATTGAGCTATGTTAAAAAAGTCTTAGATAACAGCGGTTGTGAAAGCAACGGCGAGTCTGTGTAAGTGAGCAGGGCTGTCCATATGTCATGCGCATAATTGTGCAAAAGCATACCGGCACAGTTCGAATTTGTGCGGCGGATCGAGACATGTTTAAAAATGGCTTGCCATATTAAACATAGTGTGTGATAACACGTTTTGGGTCAAACGAGGTACAGTTCTGTTTATGTGTGGCATTTTCAGTAAAGAAGTCCTGAGTAAACACGTTGTCGTTGAATACCGCTTCTCTGCCGAACCTTATATTAGTGCCTCATGCAGTAATGTCTCAGTTTTATCTCAGTAATGCCTGCGGGCTAAGAAAACACTCTAAGGAATTTTGCAAATGGCAAAGATTAAAGGTCAAGTTAAGTGGTTCAACGAGTCTAAAGGTTTTGGTTTCATTACTCCTGCTGACGGCAGCAAAGACGTGTTCGTACACTTCTCTGCAATCCAGGGTAACGGCTTCAAAACTCTGGCTGAAGGCCAGAACGTTGAGTTCGAAATTCAGGACGGCCAGAAAGGCCCAGCTGCAGTTAACGTAACTGCTATCTGATCGAACCACTGCTGACTGAAGCACGTAGTACTTCACTCTCAGATATAAAGCCTCGCATATAGCGGGGCTTTTTTATGTGCCTTATCTTTCAAAATATTACCATCCCCGCTCTTGTTAGTAACTTGTTGCAAAGCTACGAGGTTAGTAGCACTGTTTTCCCTCCCTCTGGCCGTCTTTTCCCGTTAAATCAGGGCGTTGTTTAACAGTCCTGGGGTTCAGGTGAAGAAGAAAATGATAACGACCGCCGGCAATTTCACGCCGGCGCGTTTTGCGCTGCTCTGTTTAGCCATTTTTTGCAGTCTGGCGTTTTTGCTGGGCCGCGTTGCCTGGCTGCAAATTATTAAACCTGACAACCTGGTCAAGCAGGAGGATATGCGATCGCTACGCGAACTGCCGATTGATGCTCCCCGCGGAATGATCATGGATCGTGAGGGCCGGCCGCTGGCGGTCAGTGTCCCGGTCAGGGCCGTGTGGGCCGACCCAAAAACGGTGCTGGCAAAAGGGGGCGTGGGCTTTGACGATCGCTGGCAGGCGCTGGCGAATGCGTTACATCTCTCCCTGAACACCCTGTCATCACGGATTAACGCGAATCCACAGGGGAGGTTCATCTACCTTGCCCGGCAGGTGGATCCTGCTCAGGCAAAATGGATCGATAAGCTGAATTTGCCGGGTATCAATTTACGCGATGAATCACGCCGTTTTTATCCTGCCGGGCATGTGGCGGCAAACCTGATTGGTTTCACCAATATTGACGGTCAGGGTATTGAGGGGGTAGAGAAAAGTTTCAACACCCAGCTAACAGGCAAGCCGGGCGTCCGCCAGGTCAGAGAAGACCGTTACGGTCGCGTGGTGGAGAATCTGACGGAAGTCGCGCCGGTGCCTGCGCACAATATTCAGCTCAGTATTGATGAGCGCCTGCAAACCATCACCGAAGATGCGCTTGATAACGCAGTGGCCTGGAACAAGGCGGAGTCGGGGGCATCAGTGCTCATTAATATCCCCACCGGTGAAATCCTCGCGATGGCGAGCTATCCGGATTTCAACCCCAATAACCGCCAGGGCGCGATAATAGACGATTTTCGTAACCGTGCCATCAGCGATACGTTCGAGCCAGGTTCAACCGTGAAGCCGCTTGTGCTGATGACGGCATTGCAACAGGGGCTGGTGCAGCCTGACAGCGTCATTGACACCCATCCGTATATGCTTGACGGGCACCGCATTCGGGATGTGGGTTACTACCCTGAACTCTCGATGACCGGGATCCTGCAAAAATCGAGCGACACTGGCGTATCTCGCCTCTCGCTGGCGATGCCTGTTCAGCACCTGATTGATACCTACCGGAACTTTGGTTTTGGTACAAACACCGGGCTTGGCTTAACCGGCGAGAGCGCCGGTCTGTTACCCCAGCGTAAATACTGGAGCCAGCTCGACAGGGCGACCTTCGCCTTTGGCTATGGTCTGATGGTCACCCCCCTCCAGTTGGCGCACGTCTATGCCACCATCGGCGGCTTCGGGCTGGAACGGCCCCTCTCAATTACCCGTATCGATCCACCCGTTATCGGGCACAGAGTCATGCCGGAAGAGATTGCTCATCAGGTCGAGCATATGATGGAGAGCGTTGCGCTGCCGGGCGGGGGCGGCGTTAAGGCTGCGGTGCGTGATTACCGTGTGGCGGTGAAAACCGGTACGGCGAAGAAAATCGATGATAGCGGCAAATATGTCGATAAATACGTTGCCTATACCGCGGGCGTCGCGCCTGCCAGCGATCCGCGTTTTGCGCTGGTGGTCGTGATTAACGATCCTCAAAACGGAGCGTACTATGGCGGCGCCGTCTCCGCACCGGTATTCAGCGAGATTATGGGTAACGTATTGCGTCTTGAGAACGTCAAACCCGATGGTCTGGCGCCTGATTCCTCGCACCTTATCGTCATGCGTTAACCCAGGCGTTTTATACCGGGGCGAATAGCGGTACACTTCGCCCTTTGATTTACGCCCCGGAGCTGCCATGTCCTTCAGTTGTCCCCTTTGCCACGCGCGTCTGACGCGATCAGAAAAAAGTTATGCCTGTCCGCAGGGACATCAGTTTGATATGGCGAAAGAAGGCTACGTGAATCTTCTGCCGGTGCAGCATAAGCGCTCGCGCGATCCGGGTGACAGTGCTGAGATGATGCAGGCACGCCGGGCATTTCTCGACGCCGGGCACTATCAGCCACTCAGAGAGGCCGTCGCGCAATTGCTGGAAGATAATCTGACTGACAGTGCAGCAGGCGTGCTGGATATTGGCTGCGGGGAAGGGTATTACACCGCGCGGTTTGCTGAGGTTGCACAAGAGAAGGGTGCGCAGACATTTGGTCTGGATGTTTCCAAAGTGGCTATCCGCGCGGCGGCAAAACGCTACTCCGGCGTGACGTTCTGCGTGGCATCGAGCCACCGGCTGCCGTTTGACGATGCCAGCATGGATGCGGTTATCCGCATCTATGCGCCCTGTAAGGCGCAGGAGCTGGCACGCGTTATCAAACCGGGCGGATGGGTCATTACCGTCACGCCAGGTCCCCGACATCTGATGGAGCTTAAAGGGCTTATCTATGATGATGTTCGGCTGCATGCGCCACATTCTGAGCAACTGGCGGGCTTTACGCTGAAGCAGGAGCAGACTCTGGCCTACGAGATGAACCTGGCAGGGGAAGAAGCTGTAGCGTTGTTGCAGATGACGCCATTTGCATGGCGGGCGAAACCGGACGTGTGGGAAACCTTAGCGAAGCAAACAACGTTTCGCTGCCAGACGGATTTCAGTATCCACTGCTGGCAGAGCGAAGATTAACCGGCGAAGTGTGCCCAGAGGATCTGGGCACCAATGCCAATCAGCACGATACCGCCCAGGATCTCGGCGCGTTTGCCCAGCAGAGGGCCAATAAACCGGCCAACCATCATTCCCAGCGTCGACATAATCAGCGTGGCACAACCAATGGCCAGCGCGGTCGCAATAATATTGACCTGCAGGAATGCCAGGCCCACGCCGACGGCCATGGCGTCGAGACTGGTGGCGATGGCAGTGGTCACCAGCAGCCAGAAACCGTGGCGGTGCTGCGGCTCGTCTTCCTCATCGCCATTGCCGCGAAAACCTTCAATCACCATTCGCCCCCCCAGAAATACGAGCAGCACGAAAGCGATCCAGTGGTTCCACTCCAGTATGAACTGGCTTGCCAGCATACCAAGACCCCAGCCGATGAGCGGTGTCAGCGTTTCGATAGCACCAAAGATAAGGCCTGTGCGAAGCGCTTCAGAGAATTTGGGTTTGTGCAGCGAGGCACCTTTACCGATGGAAGCGGCAAAAGCGTCCATGGACATACCGAAAGCAAGAAGAAGGGTTGCGGAGATATTCATTAAAGCGTCCAGACCGGGAGATATCCATATGACACATCACTGCCCCCAGTAAACAGCAGTTGATGTATCTATGGTCTCGCCTGACCGCCTTGCACAAATCTGTGCGGCAAACGGTCCGTACGTGCCACGTTTTTCAACGAGTATGTTGACACGTACATTTCCTGCGAACAGGAAATCAGCTACTCCCCAACGACGGGCGCAACCTTAACATATTTTGAGAATATAAAACAACAATGAAACGGCATTATTTCGTCAAGGCGTTGATAACGATTTTCATTTAGATTTATGCGTGAAAATAACGTTAATAAATATAAGAGAAATGACAGAATGGAATATAGCTTTGGCTATATCAGGTGCGCAAAATAAACGCAGAATATAGCCAAAGCTATGTGGTTAACTTACTGAGTTTTAAGCATAAGTTTGTATATTCTTTCCAGGTCGTCAATATTCTTGACCCGAATAAGCAGCTGGCGTTGCTCTAATTGCATCACCAGTACACCGTCTTCCGATAAATTCATCTCTTTAATACGGTTATATTCTATCCATACATTGGCAAAGAAAAATCCGCGGCTTTTAAAAATGATTTTCGGAACACGGATCCAGAACAGATAAATCGCCATTAATGCCAGCGCACATAATAACCATGTGGTTAATATTGCACCATGACCGGTCACGTTGTTGTAAATTAGAATGACGATGAGACCGGCGAAGATAAACGCATCCACGCGGCCGCGTCGCAGAAGGGGCAGGGAGAGCAGCGTTTCGCCGTGGCGGCGGGGCATGATGAACTCGTCATAGATCGCATATGCCAGAAGGGCCACAATAAACAAAACCAGTACGATGTCCGTGACAGTCATTCATCCTCCAGATAAAAAAACCGGGGGCAAGCCCCCGGCGTATTACGTGATGTCTTACAGGCCCAGCAGACCGACAGCGTAGCCCGCGATACCGATGACGAAGAAGCCAACAATGATCCACAGCGGGTTAACTTTCTTACGCAGCAGCCACATACAGGCGAAGGTCAGCAGCAGCGGTACCAGACCCGGCATCAGCTGGTCCAGAATCGTCTGCACGGTGGTAACACGGGTCTGACCATCCTGACCGGTGATGGTGGACACCACCAGCGGGATGTTCACGTGCGTCCACTTGTTAACCAGTGCCCCCATGACAAACAGGCCGAGGATTGACGCCCCCTCAGTCAGTTTCTGCAGGAAGCCGCCGCCCATATCCTTAACGATGTCCACCCCTTTACGGTAACCGTAAGCCACACCGTAGTAACGGGTCAGCAGACGCACCGCATTGAACAGGATGAAGAACAGCAGTGGCCCAAGCAGGCTTCCGCTCATGGCGATACCGGCACCCAGCGCCGCGAAGACCGGACGCACGGTACCCCAGAAGATCGGGTCACCGACGCCTGCCAGCGGACCCATCAGACCGACTTTGATACCGTTGATGGCACCATCGTCAATCTCTGCGCCGTTTGCACGCTGCTCTTCCATCGCCAACGTCACGCCCAGAACCGGAGCCGCCACATAAGGATGGGTGTTAAAGAATTCCAGGTGACGCTTAATCGCCTGACGGCGCGCTTCGTTGTTTTCCGGATACAGGCGTTTGATAGCCGGTACCATGGAGAAACAGAAGCCCAGCGCCTGCATACGTTCGAAGTTCCATGAACCCTGAAACAGGTTAGAACGGATGAACACGCCACGAATATCACCCGGAGTGAGTTTTTTCTCAGTGGTAGTTTTTGTCATATCAACCATTTCGCTCACCTGCTAGTCCAGTTCGTTATCGAGATCGTTATTACCAGCAGCCTGCGCTGGGGCACCCGCAACGCGGTTATATTTCGGGCTGAGCTGGATGTAGAGAATCGCCATCACTGCACCAATCACACCCAGCGCAACCAGGTTGAAGTTGGTGAACGCAGCAGTAACGAAGCCGAGGTAGAAGAACGGCATCAGGTAGCCTGCGCGCATCATATTGATAACCATCGCATAACCAACCACCACAATCATACCGCCTGCGATGTTCAGACCGCCGGTGACCACTTCTGGAATGGCGTTCAGCATGCTCTGTACTTCGCTGGTACCGACGGAGATCGCAACGATAACGGCCGGGATCGCGATACGCATCGCCTGCAGGAACAGGGACGAGACGTGGATCCAGGAGAGCGCCGTCAGGTTGCCATTTTCGGCCGCCTTATCCGCCGCGTGCTGGAAGGCCACGGTGATAGTACGCACGATGATGGTCAGTACCTGACCTGCTGCTGCCAGCGGGATGGCCAGGGCAATACCTGCACCGATACTCTGGTGACCGGCAATAACCAGAACCGTAGAAATGATGGACGCCAGCGCGGCATCAGGCGCAACTGCCGCACCAATGTTCATCCAGCCCAGGGCAATCATTTCCAGGGTACCACCGATGATGATCCCGGTTTTCATATCACCCAGAACGGCACCAATCAACGTACAGGCCACCAGAGGGCGGTGGAACTGAAATTCATCAAGTACGGATTCCATACCCGCAATACACGCGACGATGAACACCAGCACAATCTGAAGAGTGGTAATCTCCATTGTACTTCTCCTATTACATAAGCTTTATGTGAAAAACCGGCGCGGGCTTATTTCCCAACTTTACCGATCAGATCCATCATTTTCAGTTTCTGATCCGTGGAAACCTTACGGGCTTCCAGTTCGATACCGCGTGCATTCAGCTTGTTGAATGCCTCGATATCTTTCGCATCGACTGAAATGGCGTTGTTGACCTGCGTTTTGCCCTGACGGAATGCCATACCACCAATGTTTACGGAGGTAATTTTCACGCCGCCTTCAACCAGGCGTTCAACGTCTGTCGGGTTTGTGAACAGCAGCATCACGCGCTCGCCCGCATATTTCGGGTTGTTATAAACGCGGATCATTTTGGCGACATCCACCACGTGCGCGGTAACGCCAGGAGGAGCAACCTGTGTCAGAAGGGTTTTACGTACGGTATCAGCAGCAACTTCGTCGCTGACGACAATAATGCGTCGAACGTTGGTCTCTTTGGTCCAGCGCGTTGCCACCTGGCCGTGGATTAAACGGTCATCGATACGGGCAAGGCCGATCACCATGTAATCATTCGGGCCCATGGGCTTCGCCGGGGCTGCGGCTTTTGGCGCCGCGGCCACTGGAGCAGGCTTCTCAACCGGTTGTGCTTTCAGCGCTTTCACGCCTTCGCGACCGGTTTCAACTGCCAAAGCGACCAGTTCATCGAAACTCGGATTGTCGTCGCGTGCCATGAAGGTTTCCACCAACATGGGGATATTCACCCCGGCGACAACTTCATAATGCTCTTTATCGACGACAATGCGGCTGGCAGCATTGAACGGACTGCCTCCCCATGTATCAACGAGAAACAGCACGCCTTTGCTGGTATCCAGTTTCTGCAGTTGAGCAGTGTACTTCTCAATCAGCGTTTCAGCGTTTTCACCGGGAACGAAATCGATCCAGCCGACGTTTTCCTGCTCACCCAACAGCATCTCTGCTGTTTTGAGTAACTGCTCTGCAGCCCAACCATGTGTGCCTATGACAATAGCAATGGTCACTTGCTACCTCCTTTTATTATCATTAATACGCCTGCCAGGCAGTCGCACTGTGAATCGTATCTGGCCAACCGAATCGATTCAGAAAAGGGTTAGAGTTAAAAAACTAAGACTTCCGCGAATTATTTTAGATAGTGAAAAAATAATTTATGTGATGAAGATCCGTAATTTAGCTATGGGTTACAGAATTATCTGTAAGGTAAAGCAGCTGTGTTACAGATCTTTGCAAAGGAACGTAAATCTTTGCTAAAAACGCATTGTCTCTGATATGTTTAGCCTCCGTTTAATTGTTCAGGAGTATAGGGCTACAGCCCACTATATGGACCGTCACCGACGTCAGTCATCCTCCAGGCCATTCCGCGCCTGTTTCACCGGCGATCCTCGCCACGTATCGACTCTGTCTACATCTGTTTTGCCCACGTTGAGTGGGGCACCGTTTGGTCATTCCGTTAGCAGGAGCGTTTCATGGAATTCTTAATGGACCCGTCAATCTGGGTGGGATTGCTCACGCTGGTCGTGCTTGAGATTGTTCTCGGCATTGATAACCTGGTGTTTATTGCCATCCTTGCGGACAAACTGCCGCCAAAACAACGTGATAAAGCGCGTCTGATCGGCCTCTCTCTGGCACTGGTCATGCGTCTGGCACTGCTGTCCGTGATCTCGTGGATGGTTACGCTGACGAAGCCGCTTTTTTCCGTCATGGATTTCACCTTCTCCGGCCGTGATTTGATCATGCTGCTCGGGGGGATATTCCTGCTTTTCAAAGCGACGACAGAGCTTCACGAGCGGCTGGAAAATCGCCAGCACGATGATGGACACGGTAAAGGCTATGCCAGTTTTTGGGTCGTGGTACTGCAGATCGTGGTGCTTGATGCGGTCTTCTCGCTGGATGCGGTGATCACGGCTGTCGGCATGGTGAACCACCTCCCGGTGATGATGGCTGCGGTGGTTATCGCGATGGCGGTGATGCTGCTGGCGTCTAAGCCACTGACGCGCTTTGTGAATCAGCATCCGACGGTCGTGGTGCTCTGCCTTAGCTTCCTGCTGATGATTGGTCTGAGCCTGGTGGCGGAAGGTTTTGGCTTCCATATACCAAAAGGCTACCTGTACGCAGCCATTGGCTTCTCGATCCTCATCGAGCTGTTTAACCAGATTGCACGACATAACTTTATCAAGCAGCAGTCTACCCAGCCGCTGCGTGCGCGTACGGCTGATGCGATTCTGCGTCTGATGGGCGGTCGCCGTCAGGTCAACGTACAGAATGACAATGAAAGCCGTAACCCGGTTCCCGTCCCGGAAGGGGCATTTGTGGAAGAAGAGCGCTATATGATTAACGGCGTGCTCTCCCTGGCCTCCCGCTCGCTGCGCGGCATCATGACCCCGCGCGGTGAAATCAGCTGGGTCGATTCCCGCCTGAGTGTTGATGAGATTCGCCAGCAGTTGCTCTCTTCACCGCATAGCCTGTTCCCGGTTTGCCGGGGTGAACTGGACGAGATCATCGGCGTGGTGCGTGCGAAAGAGATGCTGGTGGCGCTGGAAGAGGGGATTAACGTCGAAGCTGTCGCCGCCGCATCACCGGCGATTGTGGTGCCGGAAACGCTGGATCCTATCAACCTGCTTGGCGTCCTGCGCCGCGCACGCGGTAGCTTTGTTATCGTCACCAATGAATTTGGTGTGGTGCAGGGTCTGGTGACGCCGCTCGACGTGCTTGAAGCCATTGCCGGTGAATTCCCGGATGCGGATGAAACCCCGGAAATTGTCTCCGACGGTGACGGCTGGCTGGTGAAAGGCACCACCGATCTGCACGCGCTACAGCACACGCTGGGTCTGGAAAACATCATCAACGATGAAGAGGACATTGCGACCGTGGCTGGGCTGGTTATTGCCGTCAACGGACAAATCCCGCGAACCGGCGATATCATCGAACTGCCTCCGCTGCAGATCACGATAATCGAAGCGAATGACTATCGCGTCGATATGGTGCGCATTGTTAAAGAGCAGTCGGCCCACGACGAAGAAGAGTAACTGAGCCTAGCGTAACGGCATCAGCGGAACGATATGCCCGTTACGCGGTGCTGGCGGAGACGAACTCTCCGCCAGCCATTGCGGAAATTCCCTCAGCGGCATAGGCTGCGCAAACAAAAATCCCTGCAGTACCTCTACCCCGTGATGACGCAAATACCGCGCCTGCTCGGGCGTTTCTACCCCTTCAGCCACCAGCTCAATGCTAAGCCGTTGACCGAGCGCAATGATGATGTCCGTCACCGTGGAGTTCACGGCATCAGTGCCGATAGCGCTGGTAAAAGACTTATCAATTTTCAGCACGTCCGGATGCAGCTTTTCCAGCCACGAGAGTGAGCTATTGCCGGTGCCAAAATCATCAATGGCCAGCTTCACGCCCTGACGGTGTAACTCTCTTACAATGCGGTAATCCACGTCCTGCAGCGCGTCACGCTCCGTCAGCTCAACAATCAGCTGCTGGGTGGGATGCGCACTGAACCAGTAGCGGTTCAGGTCCTGAATGAGCGTTCCATGCCGGAAATGGCTGGCGGCGGCGTTGATGCCAATGTGGAAGCCGGGCGTTGCCGGAAAATAGCCAATCTGACTCACCGTCTCGTTAATGACGTAACGTGTGAGAGGGATAATCAGGTTGTGCTCTTCGGCGAGCGGAATAAAAACGTCCGGGGAGATCCATCCCTGACGGGGGTTGTTCCAGCGCAGCAGGATCTCCACCCCCACGCATTTCTGCGTGCGGGCATTCAGCAGCGGCTGGCAAAACAGCTCAAATTCACGCGCGGCCAGGCCAAGGTTAATTTCCCAGGTAAAACTCATGCGGTTCGCGGTCGCAAGCCAGGCGACGTAACCCATCAGGAGACTGAGCATCAGCGCCAGCGGCAGCTGAGAGGGCAAATATATCAACGCCAGCTCGCTGGCTCCCGGGCCACTGACGGTAATGGTGAACGGGAAATGGCTGGATTGCTGGCGCAGAACCCTCTCATCATCGTTTATTGTCAGCGAGTCGGAGACATTTTCACCGTAGCGCAGGTATTTATCCCCTACGGTCAGGGCCACGTCGGTGATAAGCGGGCGCTGTGGCTCCAGCATCAGGCGAGTGATGAGATCGATATTCACAATCTGCATCACACCATCTTCTCCGCTATCAGAAACCGGATACCACTGGATCAGGATCGGGCTTCCCTTGAGCAAGGATTTGTCGGTGGAGAGCACCAGTTTTGTTTCGGCGGAGGGCAGGGCAGGCTGAATCTCTCGCAACGGGACGTCGCGATTGCCGAAAATACTTGAACAGTAAAGGATACCGTCTTTGACCAGTGCAATTGAGCGCACCGTTTGCAGTGAGGCCGCCTGTTTTCGTAACACTAAATGCGCCTGAGAGCAGGGCGCTCCGACCAGTGCCAGCAGCGGGTTGCGCCCTTTTTCCAGCGGCAATAAGACGTTATCCAGCACGTTGACGGAGTGCGCCGCAAAGTTCAGGGTGTTTTGCTGATTTACGTTACGCTGTGAAATAAAGCGTATACCCAGCGTAATGATGAGCGTAAGAAGCGCAACCATCACGCAGACGATGACGCGTTTTCGGCGATACTTTTTTATGATCCTCTGTGCTGTTTGCATGGGAGGCCGCCCAATACGCCTTCAGCACCAAAAGCCGAGGCAACACAGCAAGTGTAGTGGGGAAATATTAAGTCGACGAGAAAGGGATAAAAATTCGCCCATCCGTGGAAGATGGGCGAGAGAGGCGTTGAGGCGAAACGG
Organism: Enterobacter sp. MEB024; assembly: GCF_030209635.1. Taxonomy (NCBI): domain Bacteria; kingdom Pseudomonadati; phylum Pseudomonadota; class Gammaproteobacteria; order Enterobacterales; family Enterobacteriaceae; genus Enterobacter; species Enterobacter sp. MEB024. The sequence continues at coordinate 542,152 of NZ_JARVRQ010000003.1, forward strand.
TTAGTCGCACTGCACCTTTATCGCCAGACCGCCGCGGGAGGTCTCACGATATTTGGCGTTCATGTCTTTACCGGTTTCGTACATGGTCTCGATAACCTTGTCCAGCGAAACGCGTGGCTCGCTGGTACGGCGCATGGCCATACGCGTGGCGTTGATCGCTTTTACCGATGCGATAGCGTTACGTTCAATGCACGGTACCTGCACCTGACCCGCAACCGGATCACAGGTGAGACCGAGGTTATGTTCCATACCGATTTCAGCCGCCACGCAGACCTGCTCCGGGCTGGCGCCCAGCAGTTCTGCAAGACCGGCCGCGGCCATAGAACAGGCCACGCCCACTTCACCCTGACAGCCCACTTCAGCGCCAGAGATAGACGCATTCATCTTGTACAGCGCACCAATCGCCCCTGCTGCCAGGAAGTAGCGAATGTAGATATCAGGCGTTACGGGTTCAATAAAGTGATCGTAGTAGGCCAGTACCGCCGGAACGATACCGCACGCGCCGTTCGTTGGTGCAGTCACCACCCGGCCACCCGCGGCGTTTTCTTCGTTCACCGCCAGCGCAAACATGTTCACCCAGTCGACCACGTTCATCGGGTCGTTAGAGAATTTGTCTGTGGTGACCAGCATACGGCGCAGCGCAGAGGCGCGACGCGGTACGCGCAGTGGCCCAGGCAGTACGCCTTCGGTGTTCATGCCGCGATCGATACAGGCCTGCATGGTTTGCCACACGTTCGCAAAATAGTCTTCAATTTCTTTTTTGCTGTGCAGCGCCAGTTCGTTCTGCATCACCATGCCGGAAAGTGACAGACCGGTTTCATGGCAGTAGTCCAGCATCTCTTTGGCGGACTTGAACGGGTAAGGTACGTTCACATCACCCGTTGTATCTTTGCCGAAGTGTTCCTCATCAACAATAAAACCACCGCCAATGGAGTAATAGGTTTTGCTGTAGATCACTTTGTCGCCGTTAAAGGCGTGGATCTGCATACCGTTTTCATGCAGGGAGAGGTTATCGCTACGAAAACGCATGCCGTCATCATGCGGGAAATCCACTTCATGTTGACCGTTTGCCAGCAGCAGGCGGCCGCGCGTTTCCACGTCGCGGATAAATGCCGGAATGGCATCAATATCCACGGTATCCGGCATATTGCCCGCCAGACCCATAATAATGGCGATATCGGTGTGGTGGCCTTTACCCGTTAATGACAGTGAGCCGTAAACATCCACGGCGACACGGGTAACGCTTTCCAGTAATCCTTTTTCGACCAGATCATCGACGAACTGTTTACCGGCCTTCATCGGGCCAACAGTATGGGAAGACGAAGGGCCAATTCCCACTTTGAACATGTCGAATATACTAATCACTTTCACACTCCTGACAGGGTTACCGGGGTTCCAGTAACGATGTTATAACTGCGCATAGTGTAAGAGGGAAGACCGACCTCGGCTTAACTATTCACATGAATTAAACTAATGGTTAACGATGGTTTTGCTAATAGCGCGACGCCGATCGCAAACCTGGCAGAAGAGGGTGGAATGTAAAGTATAGTCAAGGCTTCAGGCCGATTTGCAGCGCCAGTTCACGAATGATGCCCGCCGTCATGCCCCAGACAAAATAATGCTGATACCAGGACAACCACACCCGGTGCGCATGACCCCGACGCTGGATATCCAGCGGATGATAACGCCCGAGCCGAAGAGCCTCTTCCAGCGGCATCTCAAACACCGCAGACACTTCATCGACGCTGGCGTGATATTGCAGATCCGGCGGGATAATGCCGACCACCGGTGTGACCTGAAAACCGGTCACGCTGTCGACCGGCGGCAGCACGCCAATGATCTCAACCGCTTCAGGCGGAATGGCGACCTCTTCCTGGGCTTCACGCAGCGCGGCGGCAATCAGCGAGGCGTCAGAACTGTCCACGGCACCACCCGGAAAGGCGACCTGACCGGCGTGCTTACGTAAATGTGGCGAACGCTGGGTGAGCAGCAGGCCCGGCTGCTCACGACGGACCACCGGGATCAACACCGCTGCCTGACGTTGATTGAGGGCTTCGCGGCTCACGTTGGGCCGCAAAAGCTGAAAGCGCGACAGAAAATCATCCAGCGTCAGGTTCTCTTTTTCCACCCGTCATTACTCCAGTTGTTTCAGGATACGGTTAACTTTATCAAAGGTTTCCTGATATTCCGCATCGACCTGGCTATCAGCAACAATTCCGCCCCCTGCAGAACAGTACAGATTCCCGTTACAGGCGGTCAGCGTTCGAATGGTGATGCTGGTATCCAGCGTACCGCAGAGACTGATATAGCCAATGCTGCCGCACCAGGCGTTTCGACGATGCGGTTCCAGCTCATCGATTATTTCCATTGCCCGCACTTTAGGCGCGCCGGTTATCGAGCCCCCCGGGAACGCGGCGCGAAGCAGATCGCAGGCCGTGCGCGAGGCGGGCAGTTGTGCGGTAATGGTGCTGACCAGGTGATGCACCGCGGGGAACGGCTCGACGACAAACAGTTCAGGGACACGCACGCTTCCCGGTACGGCGACCCGGCCAATGTCGTTACGCATGAGGTCGACAATCATCAGGTTTTCAGCGCGATCTTTTAACGAGGCCGCCAGTTTTTCCGCCTGCTGGCGGTCGGCAACAGGATCGGCCAGGCGGGGAAGCGTGCCTTTAATCGGTCGCGTCTGAATAGTGCCATCGGCAAGATGAATAAAACGCTCGGGCGAGAGGCTCAGGATAGCGCCCTGTTCCAGGCGCAGAAATGCACTGAACGGTGCCCGGTTACTGGCGTTGAGGCGGGTAAATGCCTGCCACTCATCGCCTTCACAGGTTGCCTGAAAACGCTGGGCAAGGTTGACCTGATAGCAATCACCACTCTGCAGATAGCCCTGAACCCGCTCAAACTTCGCGGCGTACTCCCGCGCGGTCATGTTGGCGCGCCACGCAGAGGTCAGGTGGAAATCCGCTGTCGCGACGGGGACCTGTGCCTCAAGCCAGGCAAGCCGGGCGGACACATCCTGATGGCTGAGCAGAGAGACCGCCTGCTTGTGGTGATCGACGATTATTGCCCAGTCGTAAAGCCCCACCGCCATATCCGGCAGCGGAATGTCGTCCTGCGCAGTCTCCGGCAAGGTTTCGAAGCGGCGACCTAAATCATAGCCGAACAAGCCCAGCGCACCTCCCTGGAAGGGAAGGTCGGGATTTTGCGGGACGGTTAAGTCCAGCGCGTCCAGCGCCTGCTGAAGTAATGACAGCGGATCGTCCGTTGACTGCGTTTCGCCCGTCGTAGTCACATTCCCTTGTGTTATCAGGGTCTGCAGAGGGTCGGCAACCAGAATATCAAAGCGGCTATAGGGATGATCCGCATAACCGGAGTGCAGCAACATCGCAAAAGGAAGATGGCTGAGACGTGCAAACCAGAATTCCGCGGCGTCTGAACGCCAGGGTAACGAAATGACTGTAGGGGGTAACGGGTTCATGTGTGGCATACTACCGGGCAGCGTGAAATAATTAGCGCGGATAATTTAGCAGGAGTTGACAATGTTTGCAGGTTTACCTTCTCTGAGCCATGACCAGCAGCAGAAAGCGGTTGAGCGTATTCAGGAACTGATGTCCCAGGGGATGAGCAGCGGACAGGCGATCACGCAAGTTGCTAATGAACTTCGCGCCACCCACACCGGCGAGCGGATCGTGGCGCGTTTTGAGGATGATGAAGAGGAGTAATCCGGCTTAAACCGCCGCGATAATCTTAATTTCGACTTTGTATTCCGGCTTCATCAGCGTCGCCTGTACGGTACACCGTACGGGCGCATGTCCCGCCACAACCCAGGCATCCCAGGCTTTATTCATCGCCGCAAAATCGTCTTTACTGGCAAGAAAAATGGTCGCATCCAGAATGCGTGATTTGTCGCTGCCTTGCTTTTCCAGCACGGCGTCAATCTGCGCCAGCGTATTCGCCGTCTGTTCGAAGGCATCTGCGTCGAGATTTTCCGGTACACCGGTGTAGTAAAGCGTCTGGTTATGGATGACCACATCAGACCAGCGTGCTTCGGCATCAATGCGCACAATTGTCATAAACGTTTCCTCGTTATTTTCATGTCAGTCGGCAAGACTGCCATATTGTGTTCCCCTCGTCACTATTTGGGGTGGCACTGGAGAGGATGGGCTGACATAATCCCTGTGCAAAAATACAGTGAGAGAGCAACGTGGCAGACGATTTTTCCCCAGAAGGTCAGTTAGCACAGGCGATTCCCGGTTTTAAACCGCGTGAACCCCAGCGGCAGATGGCGCATGCCGTGGCCCGCGCAATCGACACCGCGCAGCCGCTGGTGGTGGAAGCCGGTACCGGCACGGGCAAAACCTATGCCTACCTGGCGCCAGCGCTGCGGGCTAAAAAGAAAGTGATCATCTCCACCGGGTCTAAAGCGCTGCAGGACCAGCTTTACAGCCGCGATCTGCCCACGGTCGCCAACGCCCTGAAGTATAAAGGCCGCCTGGCGTTGCTGAAAGGCCGCTCCAACTACCTCTGCCTTGAACGGCTTGAGCAGCAGGCGCTGGCGGGCGGTGATCTGCCGGTGCAGACGCTCAGCGATGTCATTATTCTTCGCGCCTGGGCCAATCAGACGGAGGAGGGGGATATCAGCACCTGCGCGAGCGTGCCGGAAGACTCTCCCGCCTGGCCGCTGGTCACCAGTACCAACGACAACTGCCTGGGGAGCGACTGCCCGCTGTATAAAGATTGTTTTGTGGTGAAAGCGCGTAAAACCGCCATGGATGCGGATGTCGTGGTGGTAAACCACCATCTCTTCCTTGCCGATATGGTGGTTAAAGATAGCGGCTTTGGCGAACTGATCCCGGAAGCGGACGTGATGATCTTCGATGAAGCCCACCAGCTTCCTGACATCGCCAGCCAGTATTTTGGCCAGTCGCTCTCCAGCCGCCAGCTGCAGGACTTAGCGAAAGATTTCACCATTGCCTACCGCACCGAGTTAAAAGATACCCAACAGCTGCAGAAGTGTGCTGACCGCCTGGCGCAAAGTGCGCAGGATTTTCGCCTGCAACTGGGGGAGCCGGGCTATCGCGGTAATCTGCGTGAGCTGCTGGCAGACAAAAATATCCAGCGCGCGCTGTTGCTGCTCGATGATGCCCTTGAGCTTTGTTACGACGTGGCGAAACTATCGCTCGGCCGTTCTGCACTGCTGGATGCCGCCTTCGAGCGCGCCACGCTCTATCGGGCACGCCTCAAACGGCTGAAAGAGATAAACCAGCCGGGGTTCAGTTACTGGTATGAATGCACCTCCCGCCATTTCACGCTGGCCCTGACGCCGCTGACGGTAGCGGATAAATTCAAAGAGGTGATGGCGCAAAAACCGGGAAGCTGGATCTTCACGTCGGCAACCCTTTCGGTGAATGACGATCTACACCACTTTACCGGGCGTCTGGGGATTGAGGAGGCGGAGTCGCTGCTGCTGCCCAGCCCGTTTGATTATGAAAAACAGGCCTTGCTCTGCGTTCCGCGTAATCTGCCTCTGCCTAACCAGCCCGGCGCGGCGCGCCTGCTGGCGGCAATGCTCAGGCCGATGATCGAGGCCAACAACGGCCGCTGTTTTATGCTCTGCACCTCCCACGCGATGATGCGCGATCTGGCGGAGCAGTTCCGCGCCACCATGACTTTGCCGGTTCTGCTTCAGGGCGAGACCAGCAAAGGGCAACTGTTACAGCAGTTTGTCAGTGCCGGTAACGCCCTGCTGGTAGCCACCAGCAGCTTCTGGGAAGGGGTGGACGTGCGGGGAGATACCCTGTCACTGGTGATCATCGATAAACTGCCGTTTACTTCGCCGGACGATCCGCTGCTGAAGGCACGTATGGAAGATTGCCGTTTGCGCGGCGGCGATCCTTTTGATGAGGTCCAGCTACCGGACGCGGTGATCACCCTTAAACAAGGGGTAGGACGCCTGATTCGCGACACAGACGACCGCGGCGTGCTGGTCATATGCGATAACCGGCTGGTGATGCGCCCTTACGGTGCGACCTTCCTTGCCAGCTTGCCGCCCGCGCCGCGCACGCGGGACATTAAACGCGCGGTTCGCTTCCTGGCAAACCCAACGGCGGAGTAATTTGCCCGTGAGTATGCTAAGATGCGCGCCATTTTGTGACTGACCATTGCGAGAGCGCGACGACTGATGCGAATTCTGGCTATTGATACCGCGACAGAGGCCTGTTCTGTTGCTCTGTTGAACGACGGTGCTATCTCTGCTCATTTCGAAGAGTGCCCACGAGAACACACCCAACGCATTCTGCCTCTGGTTAAAGAGATTTTAACCCGGGGCAACACCACCTTAACCGACCTCGACGCACTGGCCTTTGGCCGTGGCCCCGGCAGCTTTACGGGCGTACGCATTGGAATTGGCATTGCGCAGGGGCTGGCGCTGGGCGCAGAACTGCCGATGATCGGTGTTTCTACGCTGGCAACCATGGCGCAGGGCGCATGGCGCATGACCGGGGCAACGCGCGTTCTGGCGGCCATTGACGCCCGAATGGGGGAAGTTTACTGGGCAGAATACACCCGCGATGAAAACGGCATCTGGCACGGTGAAGAGACCGAGGCAGTCCTCAAGCCGGAAGCGGTGACCGAGCGGCTGAAACAGCTGTCCGGCGAGTGGGCGACAGTAGGCACCGGATGGCCGGCATGGCCAGAGATGGCTAACGGTACCGGGATCACGCTGACAGACGGCAACATGCTTCTGCCCGCCGCAGAGGATATGCTTCCCATCGCCTGCCAACTGCTTGAGGCGGGCAAAACCGTGGCCGTTGAGCATGCGGAGCCGGTTTATTTGCGAAACACCGTCGCGTGGAAGAAACTTCCAGGCCGGGAATGAATCTCAGTAACAGGAACTGAGAAAAAGGAGTCGCATCATGGCGGTTCAGACTAAAGTTGTACGCCTTTTTATGGCAGGCGCAGTGGCCATAGCACTGAGCGGATGCGTTTCCGTTCCTGATGCGATTAAGGGCAGCAGCCCCACGCCACAGCAGGATCTGGTTCGCGTGATGAATGCGCCTGAGCTTTACGTCGGCCAGGAAGCGCGCTTTGGCGGCAAGGTTATCGAGGTGCAAAACCAGCAGGGGAAAACCCGTCTGGAGATTGCCACCGTTCCGCTGGATAGCGGTGCGCGGCCGATCCTTGGCGAACCTTCCCGCGGGCGTATTTATGCCGACGTTGGCGGTTTTCTCGACCCGGTCGATTTTCGCGGACAGCTGGTCACCGTCGTCGGCCCGATTACCGGTTCGGTAGAGGGCAAAGTCGGCAACACGCCGTATAAATTTATGACCATGCAGGTCAACGGGTATAAGCGCTGGCGGCTGACACAGCAGGTCATCATGCCACCTCAGCCGATGGATCCGTGGATGTGGGGTCCACATCCTTATCGGTATGGCTACCCGGGCTGGGGCTGGTATAACCCGGGACCTGCACAGGTTCAGACAATCGTTACTGAGTAACTCCCTGTAATTGTTAGAAAAGAGACAGCGGCTCAGCCGCTGTCTCTGTTTTTTACGAATAAAACGAAAAAAAAGAGTGACGCGCTTCGCAACCTTAAATCTGAACAATTAATAAACTGGTACGCTGAGTTAATATAATGTTAACAAACTGTTTATTATCGGGGTTGTGATGACGACGAACACTCATTTCAGAGGTGATGCATTGAAGAAGGTTTGGCTTAACCGTTATCCCGCAGATGTTCCTGCCGAGATCAATCCTGACCGTTATCAATCCCTGGTTGAATTGTTTGAACACTCGGTGAGGCGTTACGCAGACCAGCCTGCTTTTGTGAATATGGGCGAGGTCATGACGTTCCGTAAACTTGAGGAGCGTAGTCGGGCGTTCGCCGCCTATCTGCAGGAAGGGCTGGGGCTGCAAAAAGGGGACCGCGTCGCGCTGATGATGCCGAACCTGCTGCAATACCCGGTGGCGCTGTTCGGTGTCCTGCGTGCCGGGATGATTGTTGTCAACGTTAACCCGCTGTATACGCCGCGGGAGCTGGAGCATCAGCTCAACGACAGCGGTGCCGCCGCCATTGTGATTGTCTCTAACTTTGCCCACACGCTGGAAAAAGTGGTCGACAAAACCCAGGTCAAACACGTCATCCTGACGCGTATGGGGGATCAACTCTCAACCGCCAAAGGGACACTGGTTAACTTTGTCGTCAAATACATCAAACGTCTGGTGCCGAAATACCACCTGCCGGACGCGATCTCCTTCCGCAGTGCGCTGCAGGCGGGCTACCGCATGCAATACGTTAAACCGGAAGTGGTATCAGAAGACCTCGCGTTTCTGCAGTACACCGGCGGCACAACGGGTGTGGCTAAAGGCGCCATGCTGACCCACCGTAACATGCTGGCAAACCTTGAGCAGGTGAATGCCACCTACGGACCGTTGCTGCACCACGGAAAAGAGTTGGTGATCACCGCGCTTCCGCTTTATCACATCTTCGCGCTGACCATGAACTGTCTGCTGTTTATTGAGCTGGGCGGTCAAAACGTATTGATCACGAACCCGCGCGATATTCCGGGGCTGGTGAAAGAGCTGGCGAAATATCCGTTCACCGCCATGACCGGGGTGAATACGCTGTTTAACGCGCTGCTCAACAACAAAGAGTTCCAGAAGCTCGATTTCTCCACGCTGCACCTCTCTGCGGGTGGCGGTATGCCGGTTCAACAGGCCGTTGCCGAACGCTGGATGAAACTGACGGGTCAGTATTTGCTGGAAGGCTATGGCCTGACGGAATGCGCCCCGCTGGTCAGTGTGAACCCGCACGATATCGACTATCACAGCGGAAGCATTGGCCTGCCGGTTCCGTCGACCGAAGCCAAACTGGTTGATGATGACGATAACGAAGTGGCACCAGGTGAACCGGGCGAACTCTGTGTTAAAGGGCCGCAGGTGATGCTGGGCTACTGGCAACGTCCCGATGCGACCGATGAAATTATCAAAGACGGCTGGCTGCACACCGGTGATATTGCCGTGATGGATGAAGAGGGCTTCCTGCGTATTGTCGATCGTAAGAAAGACATGATCCTGGTTTCCGGTTTCAACGTCTACCCGAATGAAATCGAAGATGTGGTGATGCAGCACAGCGGCGTGCTCGAAGTGGCTGCCATAGGCGTCCCTTCCGGGAGCAGCGGCGAGGCGGTGAAGATTTTTGTGGTCAAAAAAGACCCTTCTCTTACGGAGGAGGCGCTGATCACCTTCTGTCGTCGTCAGATGACCGGCTACAAGGTGCCGAAGCTGGTTGAGTTTCGCGAGGAACTGCCGAAATCGAATGTCGGAAAGATATTACGACGAGAATTACGTGACGAAGCCCGTGGCAAAGTAGACAATAAGGCCTGAGCTTCACGCTAATCGCCCAGACGCCGGTTAAGCCGGCGTTTTTTATGGGCGCAAACAAAAGAGAATCCGTTTTGAATTACCAGATGATCACGAACAACGACGAGCTGGCTTCGCTGTGCGAAGTGACGCGCGACTTTCCTGCCATTGCCCTGGATACCGAGTTTGTCCGCACCCGGACCTACTATCCGCAGCTGGGGTTGATTCAGATGTACGACGGTAAACACGTGTCGCTGATCGACCCGCTCGGCATTACCGACTGGACGCCGATGCGTGACCTGCTGCTCGATACTGCGGTAACGAAATACCTGCACGCAGGCAGTGAAGATCTGGAAGTCTTTCTGAATACTTTTGGCGTCATGCCACAACCGTTGATTGATACACAGATCCTCGCGGCCTTCAGTAATCGACCGCTCTCATGGGGCTTTGCCGCCATGGTTGAGGAGTATACGGGCCTGACGCTGGATAAAAGCGAATCCCGCACCGACTGGCTGGCACGCCCATTAACCGAGCGTCAACTGGAATACGCGGCGGCAGACGTGTTTTACCTCCTGCCGATTGCCGGCCAACTGATGAAAGAGGCGGAAGCGTCAGGTTGGTTGCCCGCCGCGCTGGATGAGTGCCGAATGACGCAGCAGCGTCGTCAGGAAGTGGTTGATCCGAAAGAGGCCTGGCGCGATATCAGTAACGCCTGGCAGCTGCGTACGCGTCAGCTGGCGTGTCTGCAGCTGTTAGCGGACTGGCGTTTGCGTAAAGCACGCGAGCGCGATCTGGCCGTTAACTTTGTGGTACGCGAAGAACACCTCTGGGCGGTCGCGCGGTATATGCCGGGCAGCATGGGCGAACTGGACAGCATCGGGCTTTCCGGCAGCGAGATCCGTTTCCACGGTAAAACCCTGCTTGCGCTGGTGGCAAAAGCGCAGGAAATGCCGGACGAAGCACTGCCGGAGCCACTGCTGAATCTCATGGATATGCCGGGCTATCGCAAGGCGTTCAAGGATATCAAAGCGCTGGTGCAGGACGTCGCGACGCAAAGCAAACTGAGCGCGGAACTGCTGGCGTCACGCCGTCAGATTAACCAGCTGCTGAACTGGCACTGGAAGCTGAAACCTCAGAATGGTTTGCCGGAAATGATGGCGGGCTGGCGCGGGGAATTGATGGCCGATCGCCTGAATACTGTGCTGGAAGGTTATCCGCGATAATGAAAATGCCGGGTCATGCTGACATGCCCGGCACATTTCCCCGGCGGCATACGCTTACCGGGATACACAATCCCGAACTACGGACGTGACTCTTCGGCTTCCGGGAGCGTAACGTTCAGCTCCAGAATCGAAATATCCCCGTCTTTTTGCTCCAGCTGCACCGTGACCATCTCCGGGTCAATCTGCACATACTTACAGATCACTTCCAGGATGTCCTTACGCAGCTGCGGCAGGTAGTGTGGCTCGGCGTCACTACGACGACGCTCCGCAACGATGATTTGCAGTCGTTCTTTTGCGATGTTGGCGGTGTTCTTTTTCCGCGAGAGAAAAAAGTCCAGTAATGCCATAACTTATCCTCCGAACAGGCGTTTGAGGAAACCTTTCTTCTCTTCTTCAATGAAGCGGAAAGGACGTTCTTCTCCCAGCAGACGGTCAACGGTATCCGCGTACGCTTTACCTGCATCTGCCATTGTATCCAGGATCACTGGCTCGCCCTGGTTAGAGGCGCGCAATACGGATTGATCTTCCGGGATCACGCCGACCAGTTTGATGCGCAGGATCTCCAGCACGTCTTCCATGCTAAGCATGTCACCTTTGTTCACGCGACCCGGGTTATAGCGGGTCAGCAGCAGGTGCTCTTTAATGGGTTCTTCGCCATTTTCCGCACGACGCGATTTGGAGGCGAGGATCCCCAGAATACGGTCCGAGTCACGCACGGATGAGACTTCAGGGTTGGTGGTGATGATGGCTTCATCAGCGAAGTAGAGTGCCATCAGGGCGCCCGTTTCGATGCCGGCAGGGGAGTCACAGACAACGAAGTCGAACTCCATTTTTTTCAGCTCGTCGAGCACCTTTTCCACGCCTTCGCGGGTCAGGGCGTCTTTATCACGCGTCTGAGAAGCCGGAAGGATGTAGAGGTTTTCGGTGCGCTTGTCTTTAATCAGCGCCTGGTTCAGTGTGGCGTCGCCCTGAATGACGTTCACGAAGTCATAGACCACGCGACGTTCACATCCCATGATCAGGTCGAGGTTACGCAGACCGATATCGAAATCGATAACGACGGTTTTCTTTCCCTTCTGGGCCAAACCAGTAGCGATGGCCGCGCTGGAGGTGGTCTTGCCAACGCCTCCTTTACCCGAAGTAACAACAATAATGCGTGCCATAGAAATTCCTTGTTAAAAAGGGATCAATTCAACGGTTGAACGGTCAACGCGTCGTCTGCCAGTCGCAGACGAGCCGCTTTGCCATAAAATTCGGCTGGGATCTTGTCGCTCAGCCAATATTCACCTGCGATGGACACCAGTTCCGCCGTCAGATGAGTACAAAATATTTGCGCATCCCTGTCACCACTTGCACCCGCGAGTGCACGCCCACGCATCATACCGTATACGTGAATATTGCCATCTGCAATCAGCTCTGCGCCAGCGCTGACGTGGCTTGTAACAATCAGATCACAGTTTGGTGCATAAATGCGCTGACCGGAACGAACCGGCACATCAATCAATCGCGTTTTTGTGACAGGTGTAACGTTTTGCACCGGAGGAGGGGGCGTTTGGACTGCCGCTGGGGCAGGACGCGCGGCTTTTTCTTTGCCTTCGGTCAGAATGGGCAGACCCGCCCGGTCAATTTCTGCTTTTAGCTCAGCATCTTTGCAGCCGCTGATACCGACGATACGCAGCCCGGTCGCGGCCACAGCTTGCTGGAGAAGTTTCCAGTTGACCGGTGCATCCAGACCACTGACATTCACGACGACGGGGGCATGTTTCAGAAAAGCGGGAGCCTGCGCAATTTTGTCTTCTAACGCCTGACGAATAACCTCGGGTTTTGCATCATGCAAATGTACCACTGATAAGGTGAAGCTACTGCCTTTAAGCTCGATTGGCGTGTTTGACATCCTGGCCTTACTCAATTTGCTATTAACCGCAACACCGCCGTTGCGATATTCCGAAGAGTATCAGGCATGTTATAGTCAGGAGTATATTGAGGCAAGCAACCACCCATTAATTCAGAGTAAAAACATGTTTTGTGTGATCTACAGAAGTACAAGTCGTGACCAGACCTATCTTTATGTCGAAAAGAAAGACGATTTTTCGCGCGTACCTGAAGAATTAATGAAGAACTTTGGCCGACCTCAGCTGGCGATGCTGCTGCCGCTGGATGGCCGTAAGAAACTGGTCAACGCCGATCTGGAAAAAGTGAAAACCGCATTAGCGGAGCAAGGCTATTATTTACAGCTCCCGCCACCACCCGAGAATTTATTAAAACAGCATCTTGAGGTGAACGGGAAAAAATAGTCCCGGCTGTTTTCGGGGTTAACACATCAACCGTTTAGGGGTCGTACATGTATCAACATCATAACTGGCAAGGTGCATTACTGGATTATCCCGTCAGCAAAGTGGTCTGCGTAGGCAGTAACTATGCCAAACATATTCAGGAGATGGGCAGCGCGACGCCAGACGAGCCGGTCCTGTTCATCAAGCCAGAAACCGCGCTGTGCGACATTCGCCAGCCGCTGGCGCTGCCGCAGGGGTTGGGGTCGGTGCATCATGAAGTGGAGCTGGCCGTGCTGATTGGCGCGACGCTGCGTCAGGCCTCCGAAGAGCATGTGCAAAAGGCGATTGCCGGATACGGTGTCGCGCTCGACCTGACCCTGCGTGATGTTCAGGGCAAAATGAAGAAAGCGGGGCAGCCGTGGGAAAAGGCCAAAGGGTTTGATAACGCTTGCCCGATCTCCGGTTTTATTCCGGTAAGTGAATTTACCGACGATCCGCAGAACACCCCGCTCAGCCTGAAGGTTAACGGCGAGATCCGCCAGCAGGGCACCACGGCAGATATGATCCATAAAATTGTGCCGCTGATTGCCTACATGAGCCGCTTCTTTACCCTGAAACCGGGCGATGTGATCCTCACCGGTACGCCAGAAGGTGTCGGCCCGCTGCAGGCCGGTGACGAACTGGACGTCAGTTTTAACGGTCTGTCACTGAAAACTCGCGTGCTGTAAAAGCATCTTGCCGCCTGAAGAGGGCGGCAAAACTTGCAACAACGTGCCAGACTCGTTATAAGGTGCGCTCTCTTTTGACGTGTGGACATCCTGATGAACAACATTCCTTTCTGGCAAAGCAAAACTCTCGACCAAATGACAGACGTGGAGTGGGAATCGTTGTGTGACGGTTGCGGGCAGTGCTGCCTGCATAAACTGATGGATGAAGATTCGGACGAAATCTATTTCACCAACGTTGCCTGCAAGCAGCTGAACATCAAAACCTGCCAGTGTCGCAACTATGAGCGTCGCTTCGAGTACGAGCCGGATTGCATCAAGCTAACCCGTGAGAACCTGCCCACCTTCGAATGGCTGCCGCATACCTGCGCCTATCGTCTGCTGGCGGAAGGCAAAGACCTGCCAAAATGGCACCCGCTGCTGACGGGCTCCAAAGCGGCGATGCACGGTGAACGCATCTCTGTGCGTCATATTGCGGTGAAAGAGTCAGAGGTACAGGACTGGGAAGATCACATCATGAATCATCCCAACCGTGGATAAGAAAAACCCGCCGAGGCGGGTTTTTTTTTACCTGCCAAACAGGTCGCGTTTCTTGGGTTTGAACGGCTGTGCGATGAGCACCAGCAGCGCCACAATGAAGTAGGCCACAAAAATCCCCACCAGCCACTGCGGCATCTCAAGGCTCAGGAATTCCCACTGGCGCACAGAGCAGTCACCGGAAGCAACAAACACCTGCGGCAGCCATTTATCAAGCGGCAGCCAGCTCGGGAAGCGGGCGGCGAAATCACAGGTCATAAAAGGTGACGGATGCAGTTGCATCATGGTGTGCTGCCAGGAGAGCTCAATACCTTTCCAGGCGCTGTACAGCCAGATGGCAATTGCGGCATAGCGTAACGGCGATTTAGGGGCAATCGCACCCACCAGACCCGCACCCATAATGCCGAACAATGCACAGCGTTCGTAAATACAGAGTACGCAAGGCTGAAGTCCCATCACATGCTGGAACCACAGCGCGACCATTTCCAGCGCAAAGGCGGTCAGGGCCATTAACAACCACGCTCCGCGACCGCGAGAGCACTGGTTTAAAAATCTCAACATAATCATTTCCCTGGAACATGCTTAGAAAGCGCAGTGTAAACGAATTCGTTTTTCGCGCCACCTGTACCTGACGAAATAAAACGTAATTGGATGTTTATCGTGCGAAAAGGTAAACGGGCAGCAAGCTGCCCGATATATCAGGTTTACTGCGCGGCAAGTATACCCGCTTGTATCAACCATTGCGTACAGGGAATAAGGGTAATTTTGACGCAAAGCAATCCTACAAGCGTGAGCACCAGCGTATAGGGAAGCGCCATCCAGACCATTCGCCCATAAGAAAGACGTATGAGTGGAGCCAGCGCAGAGGTCAGCAGGAACAGGAACGCCGCCTGACCGTTGGGCGTCGCCACCGACGGCAGGTTGGTCCCGGTGTTAATTGCCACCGCCAGCAGTTCGAACTGTCCGGCGCTGATGACGCCTTGCTCCATGGCCGTTTTGGCCTCGTTGATGTAGACCGTGCCAACAAACACGTTATCCGAGATAGACGACAGCAGCCCATTAAACAGATAAAACAGCGAAAGCTGAGCATCCGGTGCCGCCTGCAAGACAAAGGTAATGATCGGCGCGAAAAGCTTCTGGTCGATGATCACCGCGACGACCGCAAAAAAGACGGCCAGCAGGGCGGTAAAGGGCAGGGCTTCCGTAAAGGCTTTGCCAATCGCATGCTCATCCGTCACGCCGGTAAAACTGGTGGCGAGAATAATCACCGACAAGCCAATTAAACCGACTTCGGCAAGATGAAACGCCAGCGCGGCGATAAGCCAGACGCCGATGACGCCCTGTGCAATAAGACGCAGCGTCTCCTGACGCGTCCGCTGGCTACGGCTTTGCTGGTCGAATTTCTGCAGTTCCTGACGCACGGGCGCCGGAATATGCGCACCATAGCCAAAGAGGCTGAATTTCTCCACCACTACACAGGTCGCCAGACCGCACACCAGAACCGGTATGCTCACCGGTGCCATTCGCAGGAAGAAATCACCGAAATGCCAGCCCGCAGCTTTAGCAATGATCAGGTTTTGCGGTTCACCCACCATCGTCATCACGCCGCCCAGGGCGGTCCCGACGCCGGCATGCATCATCAGGCTGCGCAGGAAGGCGCGGAACTGTTCCAGCACCTCGCGGTGGTCATTATCGACCTGGCTGTCATCAAGCAGGTCATCGCCGGGACGTGAAGAGGCCACCCGGTGATAAATACCATAAAACCCGACCGCGACGCTTATCACCACGGCGACCACCGTCAGCGCATCCAGGAAGGCTGAAAGAAATGCCGCAGCCACGCAGAAAGCCAGCGACAGGAGCGTTTTTGAAGGAATGCTCAGCAGCAGGCGGGTAAAAATAAACAGCAGCAGCTGTTTCATAAAGTAGATGCCGGCCACCATAAACATCAGCAGCAGAAGCACTTCAAGGTTTGAGGCCAGTTCTGCCTTTACATGCTCGGCGCTGGTCATGCCAATGACAACCGCTTCAATGGCCAGCAAACCGCCAGGCAGCAGGGGATAGCACTTCAGCGCCATGGCCAGGGTGAAGATAAACTCCGCGACCAGCAGCCACCCGGCAATAAACGGGTGCACAATAAAGATGAGAGGATTAACAACCAGGAACACCAGAAGTATCAGCTTGTACCAGTCGGGAGACTGGCCTAAAAAATTGCGCCATAACGCGCGCCCAAAAGAAATTTCCACGACAGACGTTCTTCCCCGTGAAGTAAAACAAAACATCAGTATACGCAAAAATCACGGTCTGGAGGGGGATTCGGCTGCAATGTAAATTTCATAAAAATGAAACGGCGATCCCTCTTTTCTCTCACTGCTGCGCTATCTGCCTCTGCGAGCCTCTGGTATGATGAGTGCAATTTGCTAAAGCTGTGTAATGGAAATCTCACTATGGTCATTAAGGCGCAGAGCCCGGCGGGTTTCGCGGAAGAGTACATCATTGAAAGCATCTGGAATAATCGTTTCCCTGCAGGGTCCATTCTTCCGGCTGAACGCGAACTCTCTGAACTGATTGGCGTCACTCGCACCACGCTTCGGGAAGTGCTCCAGCGACTGGCGCGTGATGGGTGGTTGACGATTCAGCATGGCAAGCCAACAAAAGTAAACAATTTCTGGGAAACCTCCGGGCTGAATATTCTTGAAACGCTGGCGCGCCTCGATCATGAAAGCGTGCCGCAGCTGATTGATAATCTGCTCTCCGTGCGTACCAATATCGCCACCATCTTTATTCGTACGGCTTTCCGTCAGCACCCGGAAGATGCGCTCCAGGTTCTGGCCAGTGCCAACCAGGTGGAAGATCATGCGGATGCGTTTGCTACCCTTGATTACAACATCTTCCGCGGCCTGGCGTTTGCCTCCGGTAACCCGATTTATGGCCTCATCCTTAACGGCATGAAAGGGCTCTATACCCGTATCGGCCGTCACTACTTTGCCAATCCGGAAGCCCGCAGTCTGGCGCTGGGTTTTTACCACAAGCTGAGCGAGCTCTGTTCCACCGGTCAGCACGATCAGGTGTATGAAACCGTGCGCCGCTACGGTCGCGACTCCGGTGAAATCTGGCACCGGATGCAAAAAACACTGCCGGGTGACCTGGCCATCCAGACCCGCTAAAAGAAAAAACCTCTCAGCTGAGAGGTTTTTTTTCGCCCTGACGCGGGCGTTTCGGTTCAGGCCGGCACTACAGCGTATTCATTCGCGTCGGGCAGCGCTCCAGCAGCTCCACGCTACCGTCTTCATTCTGCTGCTCCAGCAGCACGTCAAAGCCCCACAGGCGATGCACATGCTTCAGCACCTCTTTGCGCCCTTTATCCAGCGGGGCACGGTTGTGCGGGATGTAGCGCAGCGTCAGAGAGCGGTCTCCGCGGAGATCCACGTTCCATACCTGAATATTGGGTTCAAGATTGCTCAGGTTGTACTGGGAAGAGAGGCGAGAGCGGATCTCCCGGTATCCCTCTTCGTTATGAATCGCTGAAATTTCCAGGAAGTTGTTACGGTCATCATCCAGCACGGTGAAGAAGCGGAAATCGCGCATGATCTTCGGCGACATAAACTGGCTAATAAAGCTCTCATCCTTGAAATCGCGCATCGCAAAATGCAGCGTTTCCAGCCAGTCCGAACCGGCAATATCCGGGAACCAGTATTTGTCCTCTTCCGTTGGCGACTGGCAGATACGTTTGATGTCCTGGAACATCGCAAAGCCGAGGGCATACGGGTTGATGCCGCTGTACCACGGGCTGTTGTAAGGCGGCTGGAACACCACGTTGGTATGGCTGTGGAGGAATTCCATCATAAACCGTTCGGTGACTTTCCCCTCGTCATACAGATGGTTGAGGATGGTGTAATGCCAGAATGTCGCCCAGCCTTCGTTCATCACCTGCGTCTGTTTTTGCGGATAGAAGTACTGGCTGACCTTACGCACAATGCGCAGGATCTCACGCTGCCATGACTCCAGCAGCGGCGCATTCTTCTCCATAAAGTAGAGCAGGTTTTCCTGTGGCTCAGACGGGTAGCGGCGCGCCTCAGCGACAGCTTTCTCTTCTTCACGCTTAGGCAAGGTGCGCCACAGCATATTCACCTGGCTTTGCAGATACTCCTCGCGGCTTTTCTGCCGGGCTTTCTCCTCCTGCAGGGAAATTTTCTGCGGCCGTTTGTAGCGGTCTACGCCGTAGTTCATCAGCGCATGGCAGGAGTCGAGCAGTTTTTCCACTTCATCGACGCCGTAGCGCTCTTCGCAGTCGGTAATGTATTTACGGGCGAAGATCAGGTAATCGACGATCGAGCTGGCGTCCGTCCAGCTGCGGAAAAGATAGTTATTCTTGAAGAAAGAGTTGTGCCCGTAGCAGGCATGCGCCATCACCAGCGCCTGCATGGTAATGGTGTTCTCTTCCATCAGGTAAGCGATACACGGGTTGGAGTTGATGACGATTTCATACGCCAGCCCCTGCTGGCCGTGTTTATACAGCCGTTCCGTTTCAATAAATTTTTTACCAAACGACCAGTGCGGATAATTGATCGGCATCCCGACGCTGGAATAGGCATCCATCATCTGTTCGGAGGTTATGACTTCAATCTGGTGAGGATAAGTATCCAGGCGATAGAGTTTTGCTACCCGGTCGATTTCAGCGAGGTAGACATCCAGCAACTCAAAGGTCCAGTCGGGTCCATCGCTGAGACGTGTGTTGTCCTTGTTCAGGGAATCAATAGTAGCCATTAGCGCGCCCTCGTTGTGGGTGCTCTCTCTGTCTGGAGAGCCTCCTTTCAAGCATAGATCAACGTGTTAAAAAGCGTGCTGGAGCAGAAATTTTTTCTTTACGATTTCCCGTTTTCAATACGGTAAAAAAAGCGGTTCACGCAGAGTTTTATGCTGGTTAAAAATAACGCGCAGCAGGAGATCCCAAATAAGTCCTTTCCCCGCCAGTAGGGGAAGATGTGAGATAAGTCACCATAAAAAAGTCGTATGTTGAATAATATTTTCAACTAGGTTATCAATCTGTAATTAGAAGATTGTTCTTTTGCACATTATGGAGTGGCTATGCGTGTTGTCATACTGGGAAGTGGTGTGGTTGGCGTAACCAGCGCCTGGTATTTAAGTCAGGCGGGGCATGACGTTACCGTTATCGATCGTGAGCCAGGCCCTGCGCTGGAAACCAGCGCGGCGAATGCCGGGCAAATCTCTCCGGGCTATGCGGCACCGTGGGCGGCTCCCGGCGTGCCACTGAAGGCGATTAAATGGATGTTCCAGCGCCATGCGCCGCTGGCCATTAGCCTCGACGGCACGCAGTTCCAGCTTAAGTGGATGTGGCAGATGCTGCGCAACTGCGACACCCGCCATTACATGGAAAACAAAGGGCGTATGGTGCGTCTGGCGGAATACAGCCGTGACTGCCTGAAAACCTTGCGCGCCACCACCGGCATTGAGTACGAAGGCCGTCAGGGCGGTACGCTGCAGCTGTTCCGCACGGCGCAACAGTACGAAAACGCCACCCGCGATATCGCCGTGCTGGAAGATGCCGGTGTTCCGTATCAACTCCTCGAGGCCAGTCAGCTGGGACAGGTTGAACCGGCGCTGGCGGAGGTGTCCCACAAACTGACGGGCGGCCTGCGTTTACCCAACGATGAAACCGGCGACTGTCAGCTCTTTACCCAGCGTCTGGCGCAGATGTGCGAGCAGGCAGGGGTAACATTCCGCTTTAACACGCCCGTCGATAAATTGCTGTCGGAAGGCGGTAATATTTACGGCGTGAAGTGCGGCGAAGAGGTGATCAAAGCGGATGCCTACGTCATGGCCTTTGGCTCTTACTCCACCGCCATGCTGAAGGGCATTCTGGACATTCCGGTCTATCCGCTGAAGGGGTACTCCCTGACCATCCCGGTGAAAGAGGACAGCGGCGCCCCCGTCTCCACCATTCTGGATGAAACCTATAAAATCGCCATTACCCGCTTCGATAACCGTATCCGCGTAGGCGGCATGGCGGAGATTGTCGGCTTCAACACCGAGCTGCTGCAGCCGCGTCGTGAAACGCTGGAGATGGTCGTGGGCGATCTCTTCCCGCGCGGCGGTTTTGTCGAGCAGGCCACGTTCTGGACCGGTCTGCGTCCAATGACGCCAGACGGCACGCCGATTGTGGGCCGCACTCCGTTCAAAAACCTGTGGACGAATACCGGACACGGCACCCTCGGCTGGACAATGGCCTGTGGCTCAGGTCAGCTGTTGAGCGACTTGATTTCCGGTCGCACCCCGGCAATTCCGTTTGACGATTTAAGTGCCGCGCGCTATCAATCTGGGTTCACCCCCTCGCGTCCACAGCACCTGCACGGCGCGCATAACTAAGGAGTTGTCATGTCCCGTCCTGTTCTGGCTCAGCTGGACTTGCAGGCCCTGAAGGATAACCTGCAGATTGTTCGCCGTGCTGCGCCAGGTTCACGCGTCTGGTCGGTGGTGAAAGCGAACGCCTACGGCCACGGTATTGACCGCATCTGGAGCGCGCTCAGCGCGACCGACGGTTTTGCGTTACTGAATCTGGAAGAGGCCATTTTGCTGCGCGAGCGTGGCTGGAAAGGCCCTATATTATTGCTGGAAGGGTTCTTCCATGCCGACGATCTACCGTTGCTGGATAAGTACCGGCTGACCACCAGCATTCACAGCAACTGGCAGGTTAAAGCCCTGCAGGACGCCAGACTGCATGCTCCGCTCGACATTTATCTCAAGGTGAACAGCGGCATGAACCGCCTGGGCTTCCAGCCCGAGCGGGTACATACGGTATGGCAACAGCTGCGCGGCATCAAGAATGTGGGCGAAATGACGCTGATGGCGCACTTTGCCGACGCGGAAAAACCCGATGGCATCGCCGAGGCGATGGTGCGGATTGAGCAGGCGGCTGAAGGTCTGGCGTGTTCGCGCTCGCTCTCTAACTCGGCGGCCACGCTGTGGCACCCGGAGGCGCACTACAGCTGGGTACGCCCGGGGATCATTCTGTACGGCGCGTCACCGTCAGGGCAGTGGCAGGATATTGCTAACAGCGGCCTGAAACCGGTGATGACCCTGCGCAGCGAAATCATCGGCGTACAAACGCTGAAGGCCGGTTCCACGGTGGGCTACGGCAGCCGTTACCGGGCGACAGGCGAACAGCGAATTGGCATTGTGGCGGGAGGCTATGCCGACGGCTACCCGCGCATCGCTCCGACCGGCACGCCGGTGTGGGTGGATGGCGTTCGCACGGGTACCGTGGGGACGGTCTCAATGGATATGCTGGCGGTAGACCTCACGCCGTGCCCGCAGGCGGGGATTGGTTCACCGGTTGAGCTGTGGGGAAATGAAATTAAAATTGACGATGTGGCCGCTGCTGCAGGGACCGTTGGCTATGAGCTGATGTGCGCTCTGGCGCCGCGCGTACCGGTTGTGACGGTGTAACTATGCGATGTGCCGGGGGGCGATAATGCCTTCCCCGGCCAGTAAGACATGTCACCTAAACTACTCTGACTCTTCTTCCATCGGCCTTACGCCGACTTTGCGTACCGCGTTATCTTCTTTCTCGGCCACCGTCCAGATCATCCCGGCAAACTCGACTTGGTCACCAACAACGGGTGCTGCGCCAAGCAGTTGCTGGATAATTTCCCCCAGCGTTTGCTGCTTATCGCGATACTCCAGCCCTTCATCCAGACCGTAAATCAAGGCAACATCCGCAAATTTGGCGCTCGCTTCCAGAATAAAATCGCCGAAGAAACGCTGATCCAGCGCCACCGGTGGCGACTGGCTGAACAATTTACCCAGCGCGGGCAGGTCGCGCTCGCGGCCAATCACGCACAAAATATCCCCTTCACGCAGACGGGTGCTGCCGGTAGGGTGAAGCAGAACATTGTCGCGGAACAAGGCGGCAATCCGCGTTTCGGCGGGCATATGCAGATCGCGCAGCGACGCGCCCACGCACCATTTGTCTTCGCTAAGCTGATACACAAACTGTTCCCACGGGTTTTCCGGATGAATATCCAGCCCGACGCGGGAGACGGGCCAGCCAACGGGGGGGATCACCACTTTTGCCTTTTTCGCCGCCCAGCCGAGTGACGTGCCCTGGAACAGGAGTGAAATCAAAACAACGAAGAATGCGACGTTGAAGAACAGTCGGGCATTATCCAGGCCCGCCATCATCGGGAACACGGCAAGGATAATCGGCACCGCGCCGCGCAAACCCACCCAACTGATAAAGATACGCTCGCGCAGGTTAAAGCCGCGAAACGGCAGCAGGCCTGCAAACACCGACAGTGGACGGGCGAAGAAGATCATCCATGCCGACAGCATCAGCGCCGGCACGGCGATAGGCAGCAGGTCTGAAGGGGTAACCAGCAGGCCAAGCACCAGGAACATGCCAATTTGCGCCAGCCAGGCCAGTCCGTCGAAGTTCTGCAAAATGGCGTGACGGTTGCGAATAGGGCGGTTACCCATCAGGAAGCCGCAGAGGTAGACGGCAAGAATGCCGCTGCCATCCAGCGCGGTGGTGACGGCAAAAATCAGAATGCCGCCGCTCAGCGCCAGCAGAGGGTAAAGCCCGGCCGGAAGTGAAATCCGGTTGATCATCTGCTGCAGCAGATAGCCGCCGCCGAGGCCAAGAATAATCCCCAGACCAAACTGCTGCAGGATATGCCAGGCAAACATCCAGCTCAGCCCGCTTTCGTGCTGCTGGATCATCTCAATCAGCGTGATGGTGAGAAACACCGCCATGGGATCGTTACTGCCGGATTCAATCTCAAGCGTGGAGCCAACACGTTCGTTAAGCCCTTTACCGCCAAGCAGGGAAAAGACCGCCGCCGCATCGGTTGAACCGACAATAGCGCCAATCAGCAAGCCTTCCATGATATTGAGATGGAACAGCCAGGCGGCCATCATCCCGGTCAGGCCGGATGTGATTAATACGCCTACGGTCGCGAGCGACAGCGCCGGCCCTAAGGCGACGCGGAACGAGCTCGCCTGAGTGCGCATCCCGCCGTCCAGCAGGATCACTGCCAGCGCGAGGTTACTCACCATGTAGGCGAAAGGGTAGTTATCGAAAGGAATACCGCCGATGCCATCGATGCCAGCCAGCATGCCGATAGCAAGGAAAATAACGAGAATAGGTATGCCGAGACGCGATGAAAATGAACTTAATAATATACTACAGGTTACAAGCACAGAACCCAGAATGAAAAGGCTGATTATCGCTGCGGCATCCAATGTTGTCTTACTCCCACCTCAATGTTAACGCTGTTACTAAAACCCTAACATATTAACCACGGCAACAGCGTTTTATTAAGGGGTTTAACGGCTTTTTTATGCCTTTATGACCGGATGACCGCTTATTGTTAACCGACTGCCTGAATCATCATGTATCAGGGACGCATGTGCCCCCAGCGCAAGGGTTACGGTTTGTTGCTCATGGCCAAAATCCAGACCAGTGATAACCGGGATATCGAGACGGGAACGGATGAAATCAACCATCGTTTCAAGGGAGTAACCGGCGTCGTAATCATTGGGTGCCGCACCGCTAAAACTGCCCAGCACGATTGCTGACTGACGTTCAAGGATCCCGGCATGATAAAGCTGCAATAACATGCGCTCGACGCGGAACGGATGTTCGTTAATATCTTCCAGCACCAGAATGCCGTCTTCGATGTCCGGCAACCACGGCGTACCGATGAGCGAGACCAGCATTGCCAGGTTACCCCCCCAGAGTTGGCCTTCACAGGCCCAGTGCGGCCCCTGGCCTTGCCACGTTATGCTGTAGGTTGGGTTTCGCAGGGCGCGCCAGAAATGCTCAAGGGTAAACGCATCGAGCGCCGGCGCACCAAAATTTCCGGCCAGCATCGGGCCGCTGAAGGTAATGACGTTATGCAGCGCCAGCAGCCCAAGCTGGATCACCGTGAAGTCGCTGTGGCCGCATATCAGCAGCGGGTCCTGCTGTTGACGCTGCGCCAGACCTTGCCAGTCAATGCTCTCCAGTAACCGGCTCGCGCCGTAGCCCCCCCGCACCGCAAGCACGATCCGATCCTCACCCTTCAGGTTCACCAGGCTGTTGATATCATTCAGTCTCTGGGCCTCGGTTCCGGCAAAACGCTGCTGGCGGCGAGGGATAATCGTCTGATTTTCTACCTGGTGGCCGAAGCCCAGTAAGCGCTGAACGCCCCGTTGTGCCGCGTCCTGATTGATGCAGTAGCCCGACGGTGCGATAAGATGAAACTGAGACATGGCAATTCCTTGCTGAATGAGAAACTAATTGTCTATATCATGCCGCTTATACGCTGCCCGCTTCAAGGGGCGGCGCACTGCGATGACCGGCTATAAGGATAGATGACGTGAAATTGAGATGGTTTGCTTTTTTGATTGTGTTGCTTGCGGGCTGTAGTTCCAGACATGACTATCAAAATCCGCCCTGGAACCCGGAAGTGCCGGTGAAACGGGCCATGCAGTGGATGCCGATCAGCGAGCAAGCCGGGAAGGCATGGGGCGTCAGTCCGCGTCTTATCACCGCGATCATTGCCGTTGAATCCGGCGGTAATCCCACGCTTGTCAGCAAATCAAACGCAGTGGGGCTGATGCAGCTTAAAGCGTCTACCGCAGGTAAAGAGGTCTACCGCTACATGGGCTGGAGCGGTCAACCGTCGACCAGCGAGCTGAAGAACCCGGAGCGTAATATCTCCATGGGGACAGCCTATCTCAGCATTCTGGAGCATGGCGTACTGAAGGGCATCGACGACCCGGAAGTGATGCAATACGCGCTGGTGGTCTCTTACGTCAACGGGGCCGGGGCGCTGTTGCGAACCTTCTCCTCTGACCGTAAAGAGGCGATAGAAGAGATTAACGGCATGGACAAAGATGAATTCGTTGAACATGTGGCGAAAAATCATCCGGCACCACAGGCTCCGCGTTACATCTGGAAAGTACAGAAAGCGATGGATGCCATGTAATGCCGCAGGCGGGCGGCGGTCACGCTGCCCGTTTTCCTCACAGAACTTTATTCGCACGTTCCCGTGCTTCGCGCTCCAGTGCAAAGATAATGCGCTGCAGTTCGCGCTCTGAACCGGGTCCGACGTTCAGGAAGCGAAAACTCAGACGCGGCGTGGTAATCGTTTCGTTTTTGCTGTCCACCACCTTACGCTCGCTGATGGCAATCAACTGGGCATCAAAATAAAACCGTCCCCAGCCGGCCATATCCAGTTCAATTTGCGAGAATCGCATGCCTTCGACCAGTCCGTCAGGTTTCGGCGTATCCATCAGCGCGCCCATACCGCCCAGCGACAGGTCGAAGAGGCGGAAGCGGAGCTCTTTTTTGTCCGGCATTTTAGCCTTACAAAAATAGGCAGGGTGGAGGGGGGCGCTGATGCGGAAATATTCCCGGCGCTGCACAAACCACAGGTTGGCAGGCAGTGGTGTGACAAACGCGGGAAGACCCTGGTATTCGCTCATTTCGAGGCGCGGGAGCACAAATTCCACTTTTGCACCGTGGGTCTCTGCCATCACCGCGAGTTTCTCTGCTTTCAGTGCGGCGCGGTTTTCATACTCCTGACTGCCCAGATCGATAACCAGTCGCTCCTGCGAGACGTCGAGGATCTTGCTGATGAACTGATTGTTTGACCAGCTGATGCGCAGCGGCACTTCACCTTTTTGCAGGTCACGCAATACCCCTAATACAGCCAGCGGATTTTGCTTGAGGAACTGCTCACTGTAATTACTCACGCCGGATGGCTCCTTGATAGATGACAGACTGTCTTTGCGTTATCGGCACTGCACAATGAAACTTAATACAAACCGATGAGTTTTTTTTCAGATTGCAGAGAAGATAAGTCGGTGAGATGAAATTAGTTTTCCAGGGATGACCTATACTTAAGTTACCTGCGCAGAAGGTTTTCTGCGCATGCATTAAACCTGCAAGAGGGCATCGCTATGGGTATTATCGCCTGGATTATCTTTGGTCTAATTGCTGGCGCTATCGCTAAACTTATCATGCCGGGAAATGATGGTGGCGGCTTCATACTGACGTGTGTGCTCGGTGTCGTGGGGGCGGTTGTAGGCGGCTGGCTGGCGACGATGTTTGGCTTTGGTGGCAGCATCAGCGGTTTTGACCTGCACAGTTTCCTGGTGGCTGTCGTGGGTGCCATTGTGGTGCTGGGCATTTTCAGGTTACTGCGACGGGCATAACTTCACTAAAACGGCTCTCAAGGAGGGCCGTTTTTTTACGTGCATATTGATTTGCTAATCGAAATGATAATAATTGTCGTTCCTGATTACATTTAATCACAAGACGACTTTATGAACCCCTCTCGTTTCACGTTATGCGCGTTGGCAGGAGCCGTGACGCTGGCATTGCAGGTACAGGCGTTTGCCGAAGAATCAACCATCGTAGTCACGGGCTCAGAGCAGGGCAGCGTACTGCCCGGCTGGACGAACAGCGCAACAAAATCAGCCGTTGCCGAGAGTAAAACCCCGCAGGTGATCAATACCCTGTCGGCACAGGAAATCGATAAACGTCACGCGAACTCCGTGAATGAGATCCTGCGCTATGCACCGGGTGTGTCGACCGAGGTGCGCGGAAACACCTCCTACATGAGCGAATATAAAATTCGCGGATTTACCGTCGATCAGGAGTTCTACAACGGGCTGCAGTTACCCTATAACGTCACCGGCAATACCAAAGCCCGCATCGATCCGCTGTTGGTTGAAAGCGTTGATATTCTCAAAGGTCCTTCATCGGTACTGTACGGCGGTGCCTCGCCGGGTGGGCTGGTGAATATTCAGAGTAAAAAACCGCAACAAGCCGCACGGACCGAACTGGGCTTTAACACCGGCAACCGTAACCTGAAAGAGGGGTATCTGGATTCGACCGGGCAAATTGCCGATAGCGACTGGAACTACCGTCTGCTGGGGAAAGCGACGGAGAGTGACGATCAGCCGCACACCTCCCGGTATGAAAACTACCTGGTTGCGCCGTCTGTCACCTGGCAACCGGACAACAAAACGCGCCTCACCCTTGATGCGCTGGCGCAAAACTCCCCAAGCCTGACGCCGTCTAACCCGCTGCCGCTCGCCTGGCTGCGTTCGAAATATGCGGGCAAGCGAGATTATGCCGGCGACGAATGGAGCGGGTTTAAACAGCGCCAGTGGATGCTGGGTTACAGCTTTGAACATGAATTTGACAGCGGCTGGGGCTTTAACCAGAAGGCGCGCTATTTTGACATCGATACCCACCAGCGCAGTATTTATGCAACCGGGCCGGGCAGTGAAGTCAATCAGCTTAACCGCTTTGCCTACACCACGGATGAAGATCTCCGGAGCTTCAACATTGATAATCAGGTGACCAAAACCGTTGCGCTGGGTAAGTGGAAACACCATCTGCTGGCCGGGTTTGATTACCAGAAGCTGAATTCCCACTTCCACTACCGCTATGCCTCGACAACACCGGGGATTGATATGCGCAATCCGGACTATTCACAGGTCCATGAGGATGCGCTGGGGCTGTATACCGCGCAGAAAAACCGTCTGAGCTATCAGCAGAATGGGTATTACCTGCAGGATCAGGTGGAGTTTGGCGGCTTAAATCTGTTGGGCAGCCTGCGCTATGATGATTATCGCTCCGTCACCACCGATTATCTGCATAACGGCGACAAGGCGTGGGTATCGCAGGATCGTGTTACCAAACGACTGGGCGCGCTCTACGCCTTCGACAACGGTCTCTCTCCGTTTGTCAGCTATTCAGAAGGGTTTGCCCCGGTCTCGCCGCAGGGAACCCTGACGGCGAAAGAGGTCAAGCCGACCACCAGCAGGCAAGTGGAGGGCGGGGTGAAATATCTGCTGGCAGAGTACGCCACCACCTTTACCGCCTCAGTGTTTACTATTCGCCAGAAGAATGTCGTTACCTCCGATCCCGGCTTCCTGAACTATCGTCAGACCGGCGAAGTGGAGTCTAAAGGGGCGGAGTTGTCTGTGATTGGCCGTCCGACAGACAATCTGAACCTGATTGCCAACTACGCATACACTCACGCCATCAATACGCAGGACGATAAGTATCAGGGCAAACGCCCTACGCAGGTGCCGGAAAATGCATTCAACCTGTGGGGGGATTACACCTTTGAGAATACGCCACTGAAAGGATTGATGCTGGGGGCCGGGGCGCGCTACACCGGGCCGATGGAGATTTCACCGGCGAACGACGCGGGTAAACTCGGTGGCACCACGCAGTACGATCTGGCGGCATCCTATCGGATGGGCGAAATTCTGCCTTCGCTTGAAGGGCTGACCCTGAAAGCGAGCGCGCAGAACATCACCAATAAAGAGACGTTGACCTGTTACGATGCGACCAACTGCTGGATTGGACGTGACCGAACCTATCAGTTAGGCGCGAGCTACAGCTTCTGATGCCCTGTTAAACCCCGTAAGACGGCCCATTCACCCTCTCCTGGCGGGAGAGGGTGAGGGAATGAGGCCGCTTTATTGCGCCGTACTTTTCGCCGGTGCGACAGCATCGTTTGCCGCCGGCTGATTCTCCGGCACGCTGTCGCACGGTTTCTCTTTCGGACAGACCAGATCCAGCATTTTCAGCGTCACGCCGTTGCTCCAGCCGAAGCCATCCTGCAGCGGATATTCACCGCCACCGCCCCCTGTACCGGTACTCGAAACGTCATACTTCTCTACCAGCTTCTGTTCGCGGTCATAGGTATGCTGAACATTTTTCAGGAAGCGCCAGGTCACATCCATTGCCACCTTATCCTGCCCGTAATTCTGCAACCCCTCTGTCGCCACCCATTGCAGCGGTGCCCAGCCGTTAGGTGCATCCCACTGCTGGCCGCTGTTGATGGTGGTGGTGGAAATGCCACCCGGTTTGAGCAGGCGTGACGATGCCGCTGCAGCGACCTTATCAGCGCGATCCTGCGAAGCCGCCTTCACATAGAGCGGATAAAGTGCGGCTGCCGTAAGCTGATTACGTACCTTTTTACTCTTAAGATCGTAATCCGCGTACCAGCCCTCTTTATCATTCCACAGATGGCTCTCGATCGCTTTCTGACGCGCGGTCGCCAGCGCGTCATACTTGCTGGCAGCGGAGGTATCGCCGGATGCCTGGCTTGCCCTGGCCAGCAATTTTTCCATCTTAAACATCAGGGCGTTAAGATCGACAGGCACAATGCTGGTGGTGCGGATCGTGCCCAGTTTTTGCGGATCGTCCATCCAGCGGGAGCTAAAGTCCCACCCCGAGGCGGCCGCTGAGCGTAAATCGCGGTAGATCTCCGTGGCCGGTCGGTTAGGATTGCTTTTAGCGGTGGTCATATCATCGAGCCAGGATTCAGGACGCGGCGTATCGCGGTCATCCCAGTAGCGGTTGAGCACTGAGCCATCGTCCAGCTTCACTACACGTTTGTTGGCTTGTCCGGCCTGCAGCGTGTCGGCCCCCTCCATCCAGTAGGCGTACTCTTTCTCCATTTGCGGACGGTATTTCTTCAGCGCATCGCTGTCATGGGTCGCCAGCAACTCGACCATCAGCGCGAAGAACGGAGGCTGGGAGCGGCTCAGGTAGTAGCTACGGTTGCCGTTCGGGATATGTCCCCAGCTGTCCAGCTCGTAAGCGAAGTTGTCCACCATATCGCTGATTTTGTCCCAGTGGCCACTCTCAGCCAGCCCTAACATGGTGAAATAACTGTCCCAGTAGTAGACCTCGCGAAAACGTCCACCAGGCACGACATAGGGTTTAGGCAGCGGCAGAAGGGAATCCCACTTATTACTCGCTTTATCGGTGGTGCGGGTCAGTACGGGCCAGAGGTCATCAATGTGTGCACGTAAAGTTTGCCCGGCTGGCGGGACGTATTTTTCACCCTCCGCTGGCAGCGTAAAGTTCATTTCCACAAAGTGCTTCAGATCGAAGCCAGACTGGGTACGCTGCATCCGATAATCCGCCAGAATCATCAGCGGATCGCTTTTCGGCACGGCGTCAGCAAAGGTCTTTTGATCGGGAAACAGTTTGGCACTTTGCACATCATTAAAGAGAGGACCAAGTAAAATATCGGGGGAGCTTGTCTGGGTGGTGAGTTGTTCTTCCGCATAACCCCATGTTGTCACACCGAGTAACGCGCCGCCCAAAGCCAGGTGCAAAAGAGCAGGGCGTAGTGTACGAGGTCTTATCATCGGTTCATCTCCTGTATTCGCTGAGCAGCGTTGCCGCTGTTATCAATCACCTGAAAACCTTAGACGAATATTGGCCGCTTCGCGTGTCGAATATCCCATTTTGCGCATAACCAGACAATTTACCGTCTGGTTATGCGCCGGAAGGGATTGGGAGAATTTGCTATCTCGATGAAAGGTAATTCTTTTTTATGATAAATAATTATATTGCTTTTAATTTAATCAACGGGCGCAAATCATGGCGCGATAATAATATGCGCGGAATGCTCTTTTATTCCGGAATAGCGCAAGGTGCTCCCTTAGCACGCCCCATAATTAAATCGCGAAAGGCGACTGGCAAAAAATACGCAGCGCTAACGCCTGGCTCAGACCTCTTCCGGGGTCTGGCTGGTCTCGCGCAACGTGCCCGGCGCATGCCCAATAATGCGCTTAAATGCCCGACTGAACGCGGCCAGTGAACCGTACCCCAGACGCAACGCGACGGTTTCAATAGGCTGGTTTTCGTGGCGGATGTACTGAATGGCCAGCCGCATCCTCAGTTCGCTGAGATATTTTGCCGGTGTGGTTCCCGTGGCCGCCAGAAAACGTTCAGCAAACACGGAGCGGGAAGTGCCCGCTTCTTTCGCCAGATCCGCCACGCTCCAGTTCAGGCCTGGCTGCTGATGCATGGCGTAAATGGCCCGGCTCAAACGCGGGTCGCGCAATACCTGCACCCAGCCGGTAGCTTTGCCGCAGCCACCTTCAACCCAGCCACGTACGATCAACGCGGCCACCACGTCGGCAAGTCGCGCGAGGATCCCGGCGAAACCGGCCTGGCGGGTCATTGATTCCCGCTCCATCGCTGCCAGCAGCGGATGAATTTCCGGCCATGTGGACATCAGCCGGCTCACCATCATCACTTCCGGCATCGCCTTGATCAGCGGCTGCATCCCGCCCAGTTCAAAATCCATGCATCCACTGAAGATGATGGTGTTCTCGCTTTCAGGACACGGCTCACAGGTGATCGCACAGACCGAACCGCAGATAGGCTCGCTGGGGAATGCACTGACCGGGGTAATGCTGGCGTGCTCGTCAGAGAGCAGGGCATGGGCGTTGCCGTTCGGGATAAAAAGGGCGTCGCCGCCATTCAGCGTGAAGGTGGCGCCACTCTCCATACGCAAAAGGGCGCTGCCGTGGCTGACAAAATGGAACTGGGCTTTGCCGGGCGCCTGGTGAAACGCCACGCCAAACGGCGCGCTGGCCTCAATTCGACGGTATTTCACGCCCGACAGGCGCATGCCGTGCAAAAGTTCGCTAATCAAATCGGGTGACTGAGCGGTCATGACGCAACTCCGGACGGATAATCAATAAGTGGAGATTATATGTCATAGATCGTCCAGGGTGAACCCACTATGCTTTTGCGACAGTTGTCACATTTTTATAACGGGAGAACAACAGATGAATTCATGTGTCGTGGCGAGAGAGGCGGTCACGCCTGCAAAACCCGCCTGGCGAGCCGTCTACTCACTGGGGCTCGGCGTATTCGGCCTGATCACAGCAGAATTCCTGCCCGCCAGTTTGCTGACGCCGATGGCCGCGAGCCTGGGGGTGTCCGAGGGGATGGCCGGACAGGCGGTGACGGCCACTGCGCTGGTGGCGCTGGTCACCGGGTTGCTCATCACGCCGGCCACCAAAAATATCGACCGTCGCTGGGTATTGATGTTCTTCTCGGTGCTGCAGATCATCTCCAGCCTGCTGGTGGCCTTTGCGCCCACGCTGCACGTCCTGCTGATGGGCCGGCTGTTGCTGGGTGTGGCGATCGGGGGATTCTGGGCGATGTCGACCGCCACGGCGATGCGCCTGGTGCCCGCCGATAAAGTGCCGAAAGCGCTGGCGGTGATATTCTCCAGCGTCTCGATTGCGACGGTGGTGGCGGCGCCGCTGGGAAGCTATCTGGGTAGCCTGATTGGCTGGCGTAACGTCTTTATTCTCTGCATTCTGCCGAGCATGCTGGCGCTGCTGTGGCAGCTCTGGGTACTGCCGTCCATGAAGCCGGAAAGCAGCGGCAGCCTGAGTACGCTGTTCCGCGTGCTGCGTCGTCCGGGGATGATTGGCGGCATGCTGGCGACCATTCTTATCTTCAGCGGCCACTTTGCCTTCTTTACCTACCTGCGTCCGTTCCTTGAAACGGTGGGGCAGGCGAGCGTGGAGAGCATCTCGCTGATCCTGCTGGGCTTTGGGATTGCCAACTTCATCGGCACCTCCGTCGCCGGGCATCTGCTGGCGCGTAATCTGCGCCTGACGCTGGCACTGGTACCGTTCGCGATGGGCGTGCTTGCTCTCACCATGGTGGCGTTTGGTCATCTGGCGATGCTGGACGGGTTACTGGTCGCGCTGTGGGGCTTTGCGTTTGGTCTGGTACCGGTGGGCTGGTCAACGTGGCTTGCCACCACCGTGCCGGATGAAGCCGAAAGTGCGGGTGGTTTGCTGGTGGCCTCTATCCAGCTGGCGATAAGCGCCGGTGCGGCAGTGGGTGGTGCTGTATTCGACCTCAACGGTGCCAGCGGCGTCTTCGCGGGCAGCGGTTTCCTGCTGGTGACAGCCATGGTAATTGTGTTTATGGGCGTGAAAGTCAAAGCAGAGTGACGAACGCGTGCCCGGTCAGCGAAAGGCTACCGGGCAGCGATACCCACTCAGAGTGGGAACGGGGGGAAGGTTACAACCCTTTCTTATCCATCAGCACCGCCAGATCCACCAGACGGTTTGAGAATCCCCATTCGTTGTCATACCACGCCAGGATCTTCACCATTTTGCCGCCAATCACGAGGGTGGAGAGCCCGTCGATAATTGACGAGCGCGGGTCGCCCTGATAATCACTGGAAACCAGCGGTTCATCGCTGTAACCCAGAATGCCTTTCAGGGGGCCACTGGCAGCGGCTTTCCGGAAGGCGTCATTCACCTCCTCGGCGGTAACGTCACGGCTCAGGGTTACCGTCAAATCCACAATCGACACCACCGGAACCGGCACGCGCAGGGAATACCCGGTCAGTTTACCGTCAAGTGAGGGGATCACTTTCCCCAGCGCTTTCGCCGCACCGCTGGAGTAAGGCACAATCGACAGCGCTGCCGCACGAGCACCGCGCAGATCCTTCTCTGGCTGATCGTGCAGTGCCTGACTGTTGGTATAAGCGTGCGTGGTGTTCATCAGGCCATGCTCAATACCGAACTGCTGATGCAAAACCTGAGCGGCGGGGGCCAGGCCATTGGTCGTACAACTGCCGTTACTCACTACGTAATGCTGAGCCGGATCGTACTGTTCATGGTTGACGCCCATGACCACCGTCAGGTCATCGTTTTTGCCGGGGGCAGAGATGATGACGCGCTTAGCCCCACCGTGCGTGATATGCACGGCTGCTTTTTCCCGCTCCGTAAAGAAGCCTGTGGCTTCTATAACCACGTCAACGCCGGCATCACGCCACGCGATATTCGCCGGATCGCGTTCGCTAAAGACGACGATCCGCTGGCCATCGACCTGCAGCGCACCGTCCGCGGCTTCAACGGGAGCCGGCAGCGTGCCGAGAAGGGAATCATGTTTGAGCAGATGGGCGAGGGTTTTGCTGTCCGTCAGATCGTTAATTGCCACAATCTGCACATCCGGGTTACCCAGCGCCGCGCGCAGGAAATTACGTCCGATACGGCCGAAACCGTTAATGCCGACCTTAACCATAGTGCACTCCTTATCTCTGTTGTCTGGAGTCACTGTAGGCGTTAGGCCGGATGGCGTAAACGACAAAAAAGGATCACATTATGCCATTTTGCGACAGTGGAAGCGCTGACGATACTCGCCAGGCGTGAGGTGGAGTTGTTTCTCAAAGACGCGACGCAAATTGATGCTGCTGCCAAACCCGCTCTGCTCAGCAATGCGTTCGAGAGGGTAGCTAGTCTGTTCAAGCAGTTGCCGGGCGGCGGCAAGGCGTGCTTCGGTGACATAACGCGCCGGAGAGGCGCCTGTTTCACGGGTGAACACGCGGGTGAAATTGCGCGGGCTCATCGCCGCTTTTTGCGCCAGATTTTCCACGCACAGGTCAGCGGTCAGGTTCTCCAGGATCCAGGTTTGCAGGTCGCTTATCGGGCCGGAGGTGCCGGGCTGCTGAAGATTATAGCGACTGAACTGCAGCTGCCCGCCGGGGCGGCGCAGATACATCACCATATCCTGCGCCACCTCGCGAGCGAGGGTAAAACCGTAATCATCTTCCACCAGCGCCAGGGTCAAATCAAACCCGGAGCTAACCCCACCGGAGGTCCAGATGGGACCGTCCTGAATATACAGCGGGCCACCTTCCACATGGATGGCCGGGTACTGGGTTTGCAGGGTCTCCAGCAGCCGCCAGTGGGTGGTCGCCCGGCGTCCATCAAGCAGGCCGGTCTGGGCCAGCAGCATCGCGCCGCCGCAAATGGAGGCTATCCGCCGCGCGTGTGGCGCAGCCAGGTGCAGCCAGTCCACCACCGCCGTGCTCTCCTGCTCGTTCATTCCGCGTCCGGTGATAATAATCGTATCAAGCGGTTCACGCGGATCCAGCTCCGGCAGGCGATAATCCGCCAGCAGATTCAGGCCGGACTGGCCGTGGATCACCTGGTGAGGCTGGGTGGTGGCGATGATAATGCGGTAACAGGGATGGGCTAGGCCTTCCGGATGCAGCCGGTTCGCCTGCATCAGAATGTCTGCGATACCGGCGGCTTCAAACAGCATGCCGCCGTCAGGGACGATAATCAGGATCTTCTTCATGTCCTGAAAAGTACCTTTATTGCAAAATAAGTCAAGCTGCGAACGAGAGGGAGATCTCGCGCTGCCCGCGTTTCTGGCAAAGCAAAGCGATATAAGTTCTTTGTTATTTCAGGCGTTTTCCCCGATCGTCAGGGCATTCTCTCTGGCGAAACGGCGTCTGAAGGCATGGGTAAACGAAGCTCCCTCTATTTACATCCGCAACAACGCGATCAAATTCACCACCTCGCCTCGGGGTTTTTGTGGCGAAGCGAACTGCCCACGTGGATCGTCATCATCACCCTTTACAGTGGCTGGTTTGCCACGCTGGCGTACTGGAAAACGCTGGGATTGCTGCCCGCCACGCTGCTGCTCATCGGATTTACCGCCTGGTATATGTCACTCCAGCATGAACTGATCCACGGCCATCCCACGCGCTTTGCCTGGCTTAACGCGCTGTTTGGCACGCTTCCGCTGGCGGTGTGGTATCCGTATGGTCTGTACCGGGACTCTCATCTTGCCCATCATCGCCACGATAGCCTGACGATCCCGGTGGATGACCCGGAGTCGTACTATTTTACCGAGGAGAGCTGGGCACGCTTTTCGCCCTGGCACAAGCGCGTGATCCATGCACGGAATACCTTCTGCGGCCGGCTGTTGCTGGCACCGCTGCTGGATATCCTGCAGACGCTGGCCAGTGCCGTGACGGCGTTTCGCCATCTTCACCTGCGCGCAATGGCAATGTGGCTCGTCCACGCGTCGCTGCTGGCAGCGCTGTTTGCCTGGATGATGCACAACGGTTTCTCACCCGTCTGGTTTGTGCTGGCGGTAAGTTATCCGGCGCTGGCGCTGACTAAAGTGCGCTCCTTCTATGAACATCGCGCGGCGGATGATCCGCTGGCGCGTTCTGTCATCAACGAAGCAGGGCTGTTCTGGCGGGTGCTGTTTTTAAATCTTAACTACCATTCAGTCCATCACGATTTACCGGGTGTTCCGTGGTATGGGCTAAAAAGCGTCTATCTGCAAAACCGGGCGGCGTATCAGAAGCGTAACCATGGTTTTCTGGTCAGGGGTTATAGTGAATGGATGCGACAGTTTTGGGGGCGGGCGGTCAACGTCACCGCTCACCCAGGGCGTCAACACGAGGGAAGTCATGAGTAACCCGCTGGCGTTTCCGATGTATGCCATTAATCGTGCCGACACGGATGCCCTCTGGCGAGCGGTACAGCACCTGCTTGCCGAACGCGGCGTGCCGGTGAGCGAAGGCGTACCCGATGATTCTCTGCTGGCCCACTGGCAGCAGCCCGGGCTTGTCCTCAGCCAGACCTGCGGCTACCCGCTGATGACGCAATTGCCGGACGTACAGGTCGTGGGCTGTTTTCACTACCAGGCGCCGGGCTGCGAAGCGTTTTATTACCGTAGCCTTCTGGTGACGCGCGCCCAGAAGCGTACCCGGACACTGGCTGATTTTCGCGGCCGATGGGCGGTATGCAATTCTGCGGATTCGCAGTCCGGTTATCACGCGCTGCGAAAAAAAGTGGCGCCACTTGCACCCGATGGCCATTATTTTGCCCGGACGACCTTTAGCGGCAGCCATCGCCAGTCGCTAATTGATCTAAAAGAGGGTATGGGCGATATCGCCGCTATCGACTGCGTGACGTACGCGTTACTGCAGCGTCATGAACCGGCGTTGCTCGACGGGCTGGCGGCGATCGACAGTACTCCCCTGACACCCGGGTTACCGCTAATTACCGCGCACAACACATCCCCTGAAACGCTTAGCGCTATCTGTGATGCGCTGAACACGCTGGTGAATGCCCCGCAATACCGGGACGTTTGCAAGGCGGTGCTGATCGGCGGGTTCAGTGTGGTGACGCGTCAGTCTTATTCAGTGTTGCTCGACTGACGCGTTATCACCTCACTCAATGCCGTTGTTCTCTGCAAGATAAAGCGCCTGCGCGTCGGTGAAACAGCGCAGTGCCAGTGAGGAGACGGGGGCCTGTCGCCGCATGATCAGGCCGATCGGGGCTTCGATGTTCGAGTCGGTGATGGGGGTTATCCGGAAGTGGCTGTTCAGGTTCTCCAGCCCGTTGTTCAGCGGCATCACGGCACAGCACACGCCGCTTTGTACCGCCTGAATGATCTGGAACGTGGAATCGCTTTCAAAGACAGACTCGGGATTAATGCCGGCAGATTTAAAGCTCACCTCCATATGCTCGCGATAATGCATCCCCTTGGTCAGAAACCCCAGCGGAAATGCCATCAGTTCCTGCCAGGTCAGCGTCTCCTGATCCAGCTGGAAGTGGCGGATATCGTGCAGCAATCCCATTTCGGTTTTTGGCAGCTGGATAATGTCAAACGGACGGGTGTCGATGCTGTTCAGGTAGCAAATCCCCAGTTCAAGCTGATTCCGGCTGACGCCGTCGGCAATTTGTTGTGAGGACATTGAGTAGAGGCTGTAGGTCAGCTCCGGGTATTTTTGCGTCAGCTGGCGGATAAAGATCATCGGATCCACGCTGGCCAGCGGCACCATTCCCAGACGCAATTCACCCACCACTTGCCCTTTGCACAGCGAGGCTTCGGCCCGCAGGCCGTCGTGAGCGGCCTGCACCGCGCGCGCCCATGCCAGAATGCGTTCGCCTTCGGGCGTAAAGCCTTCAAAACGTTGCCCGCGAGTAATCAGCACCAGCCCCAGCTCCTCTTCCAGGCTGCGAATACGCATGGAGAGGGTCGGCTGGGTGATGTTGCACTGCGAGGCTGCTTTACCAAAATGCCGGGTCTGATCGAGTGCGATTAAGTACTTTAGCTGTTTTATATCCATCGTATTTCTCTGCGCGGAAAGCCTTACAGCACGCGGATCTCTTTCGAACGCAGGATGAGGCGGACCGGAACCGATTTATAAGACGGCGTACCGCTGTCCTTATCCAGATAATCAAGCGGAACCAGTACGTTGGCCTCCGGGTAGTAGGCTCCGACGGAACCCGGCGCAATGCTGTAGGCCACAACGGTAATGTCTTCCAGACGCTGAACGCTCCCCGGCAGGGCGGTTTCGATATCCACGCGATCGCCATGTTCCAGGCCTGACTGCGCCATATCATCTTCATTCATAAACAGCACATCGCGACGGCCAAAGACGCCGCGGTAGCGATCATCAAGGGCGTAAATGGTGGTGTTGTACTGGTCGTGGCTGCGCAGCGTGATCAGGCGCAGCACATTATCGCCTTCACCACTGGCGTTCTCATTGACGCCGTCGAAAACCGAAAACATCGCTTTGCCCGTCGCCGTTGGCCAGATACGTTCTGTGGGCGGCAGCGGCATGCGAAAGCCACCGGGAATGCGGATCCGTTCATTGTAATTCTCGAAGCCCGGAATGGTCTGCTCAATCAGGTTGCGGATACGGTCATAATCCTCAACCAGCGTCATCCAGTCCACGCGGGTCTCCCGCAGGGTGGCTTGCGCCATTCCGGCGACAATGGCCGGCTCAGCGCGCAGGCGCGGAGAGGCGGGTTTCAGCTTGCCGGAAGAGGCATGCACCATCGACATAGAGTCCTCCACGGTAATGGACTGGCGTCCGGTGGCCTGGACATCCAGCTCGGTACGACCGAGGCACGGCAAAATAAAGGTCTCTTTCCCCACCAGCAAATGGGTGCGGTTGAGCTTGGTACCGATGTGCACGCTCAAATCCAGCGTATTCATTGCCGGAAAACCGTTCTCGTGATCGGGCATCGCCACCGCAAAATTTCCCCCCAGACAGATCAGCGCTTTTGCACGTCCGTCGATCATGGCCTGCGTTGCCTGCACCGCATCATGGCCGTGGTGGGCAGGGGGCTCAAAACCGAATACCTCCTTCAGGCGGTTGAGAAATGCCGGTGTCGGTTTCTCGCTTATACCCACGGTGCGGTTACCCTGAACGTTCGAGTGGCCGCGCAGAGGGCATATCCCCGCGCCGGGTTTGCCAATGTTACCGCGCAGCAGCAACAGATCAGCGATCAGGCGGACATTCGCGGTGCCTTTATTATGCTGGGTGATGCCCATCCCGTAGGTGATGATGGTGGCATTCGATTTTGCGTAGGCCTCGGCCACGGATTTGAGCGCTGCCCGGCTCAACCCGGACTCACGCTCAATGGCCTCCCAGTCGGTTTGCGCAATATCCGCAGTAAACGCCTCAACGCCCTGGGTGTGTTCAGCAATAAAGGCGCGATCGAGCACGTTTCCGCGTTCGTTCTCCATCTCCAGCAGGTGTTTTGCGATCCCTTTTAACGCAGCGGCATCGCCCCCGGCTTTCACCTGGAAATAGGTGGAGGCGATATCGGTAGAGCTGTAGGTTGCCATCTCAATAACGCTTTGCGGATCCGCGAAACGTTCCAGCGCGCGCTCGCGCAGGGGATTAAAAACGATAATCGGTACGTTGCGGCGAGCCAGCTCATGCAGCGTGCCCATCATCCGCGGATGGTTGGTCCCAGGGTTATGACCAATGGAGATAACCAGCTCCGTTTTATCGAAGTCATCAAGTGAGACGGTCCCTTTCCCGATACCAATGGAACGGGGTAAACCGACGCTGGTGGCTTCATGGCACATATTCGAGCAGTCGGGGAAGTTATTGGTACCGTACTCGCGGGCGAACAGCTGGAACAGATACGCTGCTTCGTTCGAGGCTCTGCCGGAGGTATAAAATTCGACCTGGTCAGGCTCAAGACCGCGCAGCACCTCACCGATACGCTGGAAAGCGTCGTCCCATTCCACTGGCTGGAAGGTATCACTTGCCCGGTCATAGCGTAGAGGATGGGTGAGACGACCGTAACCTTCCAGCTCAAAGTCAGATTTCGCCAGCAGCGAGGACACGCTGTTTTTGGCGAGAAAATCCGTGGTGACGCGTTTATTGGTGGCTTCCCAGGTGACGGCTTTCGCCCCGTTCTCACAGAACTGGAACGTGGATTTGTGTTCTTTATCGGGCCACGCACAGCCAGGGCAGTCAAAACCGTCAGGCTGGTTTGTGCGCAGCAGAGTTGCGGGGGCATCCAGCGTATCCATTTGGGTACGTACCGCAATGGCCGTCGCCTTTAACGCCCCCCAGCCACCGGCTGGGCCGTCATAGTGCCTGATACCGGGAACTGAGCGTCTTTTCTTATTCATACCAACTCCTGACTTGTGCGGTCATGACATCACCTGCGCCCATAAACCACCGGGTTTGCCAATAAGCGAAAACAATGATGGCGTCTGTTACCAGAGGCCAGAGCAAAGTTAAATGCATTGAATTTAATGGCTATATTTTACAGTGGCTTACAAGCTAATCGGCGTAAACATTTAAAGAAATTATAACGAAATTTTATCATTTTTATAATAAATCTTATCTATCACCTGTTCACTCTGCGCTATGGCGAAAGCGAAGCGATGATGAAGTCAGCGTTAAATTTCAGATGAAGGTGGCTGAAGGGCAGGGCGACGAAGACCCCTGCAGACAGAAGGAATCGGTGCAAATTAATCGTCGCTTTAACCAGGAATATGTAGCTGTGCTTAATTGTTAATATCGGAAAATTACCAGATTAAATCCGAAAAGGAGATTAAAAGACAAACTTATTTTGAGGTGTAAAATTAACTTTTCTCAGTTTCCCTGAAACAATTTCATATATTGAGACAGGTCTGGCTGAAATTGAAAGTTACCTCGATAATGCAACAAATAATTCATATTGGATATATTTTCTTCGCCCCCCATAAAGCCAGATTCTACTAATTATGGTAGTAGCAGTAATAGGGTTATTGCGTTAATGAAAGTGATTCTCTTTTGTGGAATTTCATTTTAAATCAGATGGATATGTGATTTTGTCTTGAGGGGAATAGACGATTTTAGCTAAATCGTATTTTTTTCTCAGATTAATCCTATAATGTCTCGAGTGCTTCATTAACCATCAGTTATGAAGCGGTAAATATTGAATTGGTGGCAAGCTCATGTAAACTTGCTTACCGTTTGTCAAAATATGTCAGGAAGACGCTGGGCCTTATTCTGAAGGGCTCGTGCGGTAGCTATGCCCTTAAATAGTAACGCCCCGAAAATATACTGACTATTTTAACAATAGCACCTAAGTCAAACTTCATCCCCTTTATCTCCATCATCGAAATATCGCTACGGAAAAGCATATGAAAATGCGCGTACTGTTTTCACTTCTGTTTGTAATGGCGGTGGCGGGCTGTAAAGCGCCGCAGAAACCTGTGATCAACGACGACACGATCGTGACCAGCCAGGTCAATGGCGTCACGTTAACCCACCGTCATGCTGTTTTACCTCCAGCAGAGTTTACTCAGCTCAATGAGCCGTATCGTGCCATGTATCCGGCCTCGCTGATGAGCCGTCCTGACTTCGGCGGAAAGGTTATCCGTACCCTGGAAACCGGTAAAACGTATGTGGTCCTGGGTCAGGTTGAGCACTACTGGATGGCGCTTGCCGATGAGGGAAATGATCAGCTGATTGGCTACGTCCCGATGCGCGCAGTGATCAAAGCCGATCAGTACGAAGCGACCGTCCGTAAGCAGGCCCAGCGTGCGAAAGTGCGTAAGAAGGCAACCTGTGTTGATGTGGACGGTAACAGCAAAGCCTGCAAAGACAGCGCTAACGGTACCTGGATCCTGAACTAAACCGCGTCCCTGAGCGTATTTTTATGAATAATAAAAATTTTCATTGGTTGTGGTCCGTCTTTTACGCGGCGATTTTCGCCCTTGTCAGTGGTTGTACGTCGTCTTCACACAGCGACCCTTCCCGCTACAATCTGCAGTTTCAGGCTCATCCACAAATCAATGAATCTGCGCCGCTAAAAGTCAGAGTGCTGTTGCTGAAATCCGATGCGGATTTCATGTCCAGCGACTTCTATTCCCTGCAGAACAACGCGTCAGCCACGCTTGGCGCGAATCTGCTGAACAGCGATGTTTTCTTCCTGATGCCGGGTCAGCTCTCGAAAACCCTGAGTGGACAGAGCTCTCCCGACGCCCGCTACATTGGTGTGATGGCGGAATATCAGATGCTGGATGGCAAAAAATGGCGCGTTTCACTCCCTCTGCCTGTGCCAGGCGAAAACCATATCTACCAGTTCTGGAAATGGTCAGCGGATGAACTCCAGGCCAACGTGTTTCTCGACGTGAATGGCATCCGGGTCATCAGCCAGTAACGCGCTTCATAACAGGAATTACATCATCATGACGAAAGCAGAAAAGGTCGTCTGGACCGAAGGCATGTTCCTGCGCCCACACCATTTTCAGCGGACTGAAAGCTATCTGCTCAACCACGTTCGTGAATGGGGTGCGCTGCAGCGTTCATACCTTTGGGGCTTTCTCGACGTTGAGCTGGACGAAGCGATGCTGCGCCAGGGATGCATTGCCCTGAGCTACTGCAGTGGACTGCTGCCTGACGGAACCTTTTTCCAGGTGCGCAATGGCCGCAATGGTCCGGTGCCGCTGAAAATCCCTGACAATCTCACCAATGAAAAGGTGGTGCTCGCACTGCCGGTTCGCCGTGGAGAGAGAGAAGAGGTGATCTTCAGTGAAGAGCCGGCCTCGCTGGCGCGCTTCATCGCCTTTGAGCAAGAGGTGGAAGACGACAACGCCATGTCGGTAGGCGATGCCACCGTGCAGTTTGGCCGCCTGCGTCTGACCCTGATGCTGGAAAAAGATGTAACGGCAGAGTGGACCGCTATCGGCGTGGCGTTTGTGACCGAGAAACGCAACGATAACCACGTGCGTCTCGATAGCAGCTACATTCCGCCGATGCTGAACGCCAATAACAGCCCGCAGATCTACAGCATGATTAACGATCTGCACGGCTTACTGGTGCAGCGCAGCCAGCAAATTGGCGGTCGTCTGCGCCAGCCTGGCCGCTTTAATACCTCGGAACTGATTGAATTTACGCTGCTCTCACTGGTGAACCGCCATCTGGGCGAGGTTTCGCATTTAAAAACGCTTCCGCTGCTGCATCCAGAAACGCTCTGGCGCAGCTGGCTGCCGTTTGCGACCGAGCTCGCCACCTGGGCGTCTCAGCGTACCGCTGAAAGCGTGCTGCCAATTTACGATCACGACGACCTCGCGGGTTGCTTCAGCAAACTGATGATGCTGCTGCGTCAGGGGCTGTCTCTGGTGATGGAAGACCATGCCATTCAGCTGCCGCTTAACGAGCGTTCCCACGGTCTGAACATCGCGACCGTGCCGGAAACCAGCATGGTGCGTGAGTTCGGCTTCGTGCTGGCGGTCAAAGCCAACGTGCCGGGCGAACACCTGCAAACCCATTTCCCTGCCCAGATGAAAGTGGCACCGGTCTCGAAAATTCGCGATCTGGTTCAGCTGCAACTGCCTGGCATTATGCTGCGCGCCATGCCGGTCGCACCGCCGCAGATCCCCTGGCATGCAGGCTACAGCTACTTCGAGCTGGAGAAGGGGAGCGAGCTGTGGCACGAGATGGATAAGTCCGGCGCTTTCGCCCTGCATCTCGCAGGCGAGTTCCCGGGACTTGATATGGAGTTTTGGGCCATCCGTAGCCCGACTGAATAATAAAGCGAGCGCTTAATATGCAGGAACGACAGGATACCGGCAGTGATGCCGCGTTTACCGGAGCCAGTAGCAACAATCAGCTGGTGGCGGCCGCCAATCCGCTGCTCAATGCGATTCCGCAAATCCGTCATTCGGTATCACATGACGATCAGGTGGCGTTGCGCCAGCGCCTGATCGATGAGATCCGCCGGTTCGAAGTGCGCTGTCAGCAGGCCGGTCTGGCCTATGAGGTGATCGTCGGGGCACGTTACTGCCTGTGTACGGCACTTGATGAGGCCGCCGCGCTTACCCCCTGGGGCAGCAGCGGCGTCTGGTCCAGCAATGGTCTGCTGGTGACGTTTCATAACGAAACCTGGGGCGGCGAAAAGTTCTTCCAGCTGCTGGCGCGTCTGTCGCAAAACCCGCGCGAACATATTCTGCTGCTGGAGATGATCAACTACTGCCTGCTGCTCGGCTTCGAGGGGCGCTATCGGGTGCTGGATAATGGCCGCACCCAGCT
This sequence comes from Enterobacter sp. MEB024, assembly GCF_030209635.1. Classification (NCBI taxonomy): domain Bacteria; kingdom Pseudomonadati; phylum Pseudomonadota; class Gammaproteobacteria; order Enterobacterales; family Enterobacteriaceae; genus Enterobacter; species Enterobacter sp. MEB024. The sequence goes on from NZ_JARVRQ010000003.1 coordinate 586,230, forward strand.
TGAAACCATCAAGCAACGGCTGTGGCAGATGATTCGCGGCGTGCGTGGCAGTTACCCGCCACAGCTCTCTCCGCATCCGGAAGATCGTCCGGTACTGCGCAAGCTATGGCGACCCATGGTACCTCTGTGGGCCTGCGTGGCGCTGGCCGGGTTTATCGCCTGCCTGTTCTATATCGTGCTTAACTGGCGGCTTGGCGATAACACCAACCCGGTATTAGCAAAAATTTATCAGTCACAGCTTCCCGAAACGACTATCCAGCAACCTGCCCGCCAGCTGCCTGCGGTGCTGAACCTGCGTGGTTTCCTGAAGCCGGAAATTGAAGCCGGTCTGGTTGCGGTAAAAGATGAAGCGGACCGTAGCGTGGTGATCCTGAAAGGGGACGGCCTGTTTGCTTCCGCCTCAACCGTGGTACGTGACCGTTATGAGCCGGTGATAAACCGTATTGCACAGGCCATGAATAACGTCAGCGGTAAAATTCTGGTGGTGGGCTACAGCGACAACGTGCCAATTCGCAGTGCGCGCTTTGCCTCTAACTATGAACTGTCGCTGGAACGTGCCCGGTCAGTTCAGAAAATGCTGCAGGGAAGCCTCTCTCAACCTGAACGTGTGAAAGCGGAAGGCCGCGGCGAGATTAATCCAGTGGCACCTAACAATACGCCGGAAAACCGTGCCCGTAACCGCCGGGTGGAAATTACTCTGCTGGTGTCGCCTGAAAATACCCAGGCTGAGCTGAACGGATTGCCGCAAGGAAACTAAGGATGCTGACTACTCTTCTTTCCATTTTGACCAATCGCATTCTGTGGAGCTTCCTGGGCGTCACTGCGCTTGCGGCGGTTATCTGGATGATTGGCCCATTGTTGTCCATCGTGGACACCCGACCGCTCGAATCTGAACAGAACCGCATCATCAGTATTGCGGTGGTTTATCTGCTCTGGGCTCAGGGCCACATTCTGCCGCGGCTGTACAATGCCTGGCTGAACCGCAAGCTGATGGACAAACTCAATGAGAACACCACCAGCCCGGAAGCAGCGGATCCGCAGAAGCGACTGAACAACGAGGAGCAGATCCTCGCCAGCCGTTTTGACGAAGCCGCACAGATGCTGAAAAAAGCGCACTTCAGCAAAGCGGGACAGGGTGCCCAGTGGACGCAGCGCTTTAGCACGCAATATCTGTATCAACTGCCGTGGTACGTCATCATCGGCGCGCCGGGCAGCGGTAAAACCACGGCGCTGGTCAACTCCGGACTGCAATTCCCGCTGGCCGACCGTTTCGGTAAGACCGCGCTGCGCGGGATCGGCGGCACGCGTAACTGTGACTGGTGGTTCACCAACGAGGCCGTACTGCTGGACACCGCGGGTCGCTATACCACCCAGGAGAGCGAACAGGTTCAGGACGCCGGTGAATGGCTTGAGTTTATGGGGTTACTGCGTAAGTATCGCCGTCGCCAGCCGATCAACGGTGTGATTATTACCATCAGCATTTCTGACCTGCTGACGCTCTCGCCTGAAGCGTCACGCCAGCAGGCGGTCAACCTGCGCCAGCGTCTCTCTGAGCTGCATGAGCAACTGGGTATTCGCTTCCCGGTGTATGTCATGGTGACCAAAGCTGACCTGCTTAAAGGCTTCCGTGCCTGGTTTGCCGATTACGACAAAGCGCAGCGCGACCAGATCTGGGGCTTCACGCTGCCGTGGGAGCAAACCAAACACGCTGATTACGACCTGATGGGTAACTTCCAGCAGGAATTTTCCCTCTTACAGCAGCGCCTGGATGCCGGACTGCCGGAAACCCTGCTACAGGAGCATGATGCAAAAGCGCGCGCGGAAGCGTATCTCTTCCCGCAGGAGTTTGCCGCACTGCGTCCGCTGCTGGCTGACTACCTGAGCACGGTCTTTGCCCGCTCTAACTTTGAAACCGAATTCTCCCCGCGCGGGATCTATTTCGCCAGTGGTACCCAGGAAGGTATGCCGTTTGACCGGGTGATGGGCGAACTTAACCGTGCGCTCTCCTTGCCGGAAGGTGAAGAGGGAAATCGCTGGGACTCCGTCAGCAAAGAGGCTCCGATTCCGGGGGCGAAAGGGCAGAGCTTCTTCATCAAGAACCTGCTGCAAAACGTCATTTTCCAGGAAGCTGGCATCGCCGGGGAAAACCGCTGGTGGGAACTGCGTAACCGCGCCGTCATTTGGTCCGGCTATGCGGCGCTGCTGGCCCTGCTGGTGATCCTCGGTGGACTGTGGCTGACCAGCTATGCCAGGAACAAGGCTTATCTGGAAGAGGTGGACGCAAAGGTGCCGCTGCTGGATCAGCAGAGCAAGGCGCTGCAGAATCAGCCTCAGCGCGATCTGTTTGACCTTCTGCCCTTGCTGAATGGCCTGGTCGATCTGCCGAAAAGTAACGCGTTTGATGTTAACGATCCGCCTGTTTCACGCCGAATGGGGCTCTATCGTGGGGATGACGTCAGCGATGCATCGCAGTCTCTGTACCAGAAAGCGCTGGACCAGATGCTGCTCCCTGCCGTGGCGATGCACATCACCACCTGGCTGCGCAACGATGACGGCAGCGATGTGGAATACAGCTATGAAGCGCTGAAGGCCTACCAGATGCTCTATCAGCCGAAGCACTACGATGGCAAATTCCTGCACTCCTGGGTAATGCTCAATCTGCAGCGTAACCTGCCGCAGAACGTGACTCAGGCGCAGCTTCAGCAGCTTGAATGGCACCTGACTCAGCTGCTTGAACCGAAAATTCAGGCCTCGCCGTACGCGCAGGATGAATCCCTGGTCGCGCGTGAAAGGGCGCTAATCAACCAGCAGCCACTTTCCACCCGGGTGTATGGTCGTCTGAAGCGTCTGCTGGAGCATGATGAAAACCTGAAACCGGTGTCGCTCTCCGACCTGGGCGGTCCGCAGAGCGAGCTGGTGTTTTCACGCAAAAGCGGCAAGCCGGTGAGTGAAGGCGTACCGGGTCTTTATACCCCGGACGGTTACTGGAAAAGCTTTAACGGCCAGATTGACAGCGTCACCACTGCCCTGCATGAAGACGATGCGTGGGTGCTGGGGGCGACCTCAGCCCAGGAAGATAAACAGCAGATCGATAACGCCGTGCGCCAGCTCTACATGCGCGACTTTATCGCCAACTGGGATCGTTTCCTCGCCGACATTCAGCTTAATAACAGCGCCGATCTCTCCCAGCGCATCAATACCGCGCGTCTGCTCTCCGGGGCAAACTCGCCGCTGCGCCGTCTGGTACTGAACCTGAGCCAGGTCCTGACGCTTTCACGTAATGCGCCAGCCCCGGATGATGCCGGTAAAGCGCAAGCGCAAAGCAACCGTGCCACCCGCACGCTCGAAGCGTTATTCAGTAATAATGACAATGCCCCGACGCAGGCCGCGGTGGTCACTCAGGCACCTGAACAGCTGGTAACCGATCACTATGCTCCAGTGATTGAGCTGGCGCAGCCGCTGGAGAAGGGCGGGAAGACCATCGTCTTTGATGATTTTCTCAAGCAGGTCGATGAACTTTACCGCTATCTGACTGCCGTTCAGGACGCGGCCAACAGCGGCATGCCTGCTCCGGGAGGCGAGGCGATTAGCCGTCTGCAGGCCAGTGCCGGTCGTCTGCCGGGCGGTCTGCAAACCATGTTCAGCAATATGGCGGTGGGGGCCAGCAGTGATACCCAGCGTCGCGACCTCGAAAACGTGCGTAAGCGGATTAACGTCGAAGTCGGCGGTTTCTGCCGTCAGGCAATCGCTGGCCGTTACCCGCTGGTGCGCAGCGCCAGTACGGAGGCCACGCCGGACGATCTCGCGCGCATGTTTGCGCCAGGCACCGGGCTGATGGACACCTTCTTTCGTGACAACCTGACCAATAAAGTTGATACCACGCAGGCGAACTGGCGCTTTATGCCGGGCATTGATGGAAAAACGCTGCCGGGAAGTGAAGGTCTCCTGAGACCGTTCCAGCAGGCGCAGTCCATTCGCGATGCTTTCTTTGCTAACGGTGCTACCACGCCTTCTTACAAAGTGACGGTGCGCACCGTCAGAATGGATAACACGATCCTTAACCTGACGCTGGATGTTGACGGTCAACTGCTGCGCTACAGCCACGGTCCACAGGCTGTGCAGATCATGAACTGGCCGGGGCCGGGCGGGACTAACCAGGTGCGTATGCAGCTGGGTCTGGCTAACGGCAGCACGGCTACGCTGGTGACGAACGGTTCCTGGGCGCTGAACCGCTTTTTCGATAAAGCGCGTACCAGCCCGGGGGCGGGAAGTCTGAGTCGCCAGGCGACCTTCAACGTAGACGGACATCAGGTTACGCTGGAATTTGCGCCAAACAGTATTCGTAACCCGTTCCAGCTTCCCCGTTTCTCATGCCCATAACCGCAAGGACAGCCGTATGACGAATACCCCTGCGATGAACCGCTACAGCTGGTATGGCAAACTGCCCAGCGCCGGAGATTTTTTGCAGCGTCGCTTTCCTGACACCCTGCAACGCCAGTGGTCGCACTGGTTCCAGGTCGGCCTGCTGGCCTGGCAGCAGGAAGAGCAGCGCAGCGGTGAGCGCCCGTTTAACAAAGCGCCGGTCTGGAATTTTGTCGTACCGCCGATGCTGGGCAGCCAGATGATTCAGATGGGCTGCCTGCTGCCGGGACGTGACAGCGTTGGTCGACAATATCCGGTCTGCATTCAGCTCAGCTTTGCCCCCGCGGACTGGTCATCACGTCTGCTCAGTCAGGCTGAAAGCTGGTATCAGCAGATTGGCCGTCTGGGCCTGCATGCGGTACGTAACAGTTTTTCTGCCTCACAGCTCGATGACATGTTGATGTCCATTCCGGCACCGCAGCCCGTCGAGCCGCAAAAGCGCTCAGATATTCTCGACGTGATTGGTTATGACGAAGACGGCCAGAGCACGCTGGGCTGGCCTCAGGCAGCAGAGTGCTTTGACCCGCTTCGCCAGACCAGCTACTGGTGGACCAACCGCTGCGACGGCTACCCGCTCTACACCCATGTTCACAGCGGCAACTTCACCGGGCAGCTCTTTACGCTGCTGTTCGACCCGGCAGGTGGCGCCCGTCCGGGCCGTCACGGTCTCTATCCGCCCATGTTTGAATAAGCAGGGATCTTATGAATATCGAAGAATTTCTCGCGCCAATAAGCCCCGACAAGCCCTGCGGCGAAAACCTGGAGTATGACGCTGATTTCCAGCTCATGAATCAGGCCAGCCAGGGCAAAGCAGAGCAGCAGTTTGGCGACACCATCATTCCGGCAGAACCTGCTGACTGGAATACGGTGGAAAAATTCGCCACCAGCCTGCTGAGCCGCACCAAAGATCTGCGCGTCATGCTGGCGTTAACACATGCATGGACACGTCGCCGCGGCCTTGCGGGCTACGCCGACGGGTTGTTACTGGTGCAGGAGGCGATCACGCGTTACTGGGAGCCGCTCTATCCGCTGCTGGAAGAGTATGGCGAAACCGACCCGTTTTACCGCATTAACGCCCTGGCCGGGCTGAGTGATAAGTCTGACCTGACCGTCGCCGTGCGTAACGCCTCGCTGCTGCGATCAAATGGCGATGAAATTTCACTTCGCGACGCGCAGGCACTGCTGGATGGCAGTAAAACCGAATGTCCGGATTATCCCGGTGGCCGTCCAAGACTGATTGACGAGCTGGCCCGCGGCGATCAGCCGGGCACGTCGGCGGTGATAGTGATTAACGAACGGCTGCTGGCCATTCGCGAGTTGCTCACCGGCCATCTTGGTGAAAGCGGCGTTCCGGAGATGGAACAGCTGCTGAAAACCGTCGGGCTGGTCGCCAGCGCCTGTCAGGTGACCGACATCAGCAAGCTGCTGCCCAACCGGGAGGCACAGGCTGAGCTCAGCGCTGAACCTCAACCGGCGGTCGCACAACCCGTTCAGCAGGTTACAGACTGGCGCAGCGTGCAGGTCACCAGCCGCGCCGATGCACAGCTGATGCTGGAGAAAGCCAAACAGTATTTTGCGCAGTACGAACCGAGCCACCCCGCACCATTGATGATTGAACGGGTGCAGCGGCTGTCAGAACTTAACTTTATGGACATTATTCGCGACCTGGCGCCAGACGGCGTTAACCAACTGGAAAACATCTTTGGACGCCGCGAATAACGCGTCCTGGCATTATGACGACAGGCATGGAGCCTGCCGTTTCACCTTCACCGCGCATCTTTGATGGAGAACATCATGGCAATGAGTAACAGTGGGCAGAAATTCATCGCACGTAACCGTGCCCCTCGCGTGCAGATCGAGTACGACGTAGAGATCTACGGTGCAGAACGTAAAATTCAGCTGCCGTTTGTGATGGGCGTCATGGCCGATCTGGTCGGCAAACCGGTGGAAAACCTGCCGGCAGTCGACGAGCGTAAATTCCTCGAAATCGACATTGATAACTTTGACGAGCGCATGAAAGCGCTGAAACCTCGCGTGGCGTTCCAGGTGGATAACACGCTGACCGGCGAAGGTAAGCTCAACGTTGATCTGACCTTCGACAGCATGGACGACTTCCTGCCGGACGCGGTAGCCCGCAAGGTTGAGCCGTTGAACAAGCTGCTGGAAGCACGTACTCAACTCTCCAACCTGCTGACCTATATGGATGGCAAAAACGGCGCGGAAGAGCTGATCGCTAAAATTCTGCAGGATCCGACGCTGCTCAAATCTCTGAGCCAGTTGCCGAAAAATGACGAAAGCGCGAAAGGTAGCGAGGAATAATCGATGAGCAACCAGACTCAACAACACGAGCAGCAGAGTGGTCAGGCGTTCAGCCAGGATGAATTCAGCGCGCTGCTGAACAAAGAGTTCCGCCCGAAAACCGATCAGGCGCGCTCCGCGGTGGAAAGTGCGGTAAAAACGCTGGCGCAGCAGGCGCTGGAAAATACCGTGACCTTCTCCAGTGACACCTACCGCACCATTCAGAACCTGATTGCCGGTATCGACGAGCAGCTGTCTCAGCAGGTGAACCAGATTATTCACCATGAAGAGTTCCAGAAGCTGGAGAGCGCCTGGCGCGGTCTGAGCTACCTGGTGAACAACACTGAAACCGACGAGATGCTGAAGATCCGCTTTATGAGCATCTCCAAGCAGGAGCTGGGTCGTACCCTGAAACGCTTTAAGGGCGTGGGCTGGGACCAGAGCCCAATCTTCAAGAAAATCTACGAGCAGGAGTATGGTCAGTTTGGTGGCGAGCCGTTTGGCTGCATCGTCGGCGACTACTACTTCGACCACAGTCCGCAGGACGTTGAACTGCTGGGCGAGATGGCGCGTATCGGCTCGGCGGCCCACTGTCCGTTTATCACCGGTACCGCACCGGGCGTGATGCAGATGGAGTCCTGGCAGGAACTCGCGAACCCGCGCGACCTGACCAAAATCTTCCAGAACACCGAGTATGCCGCGTGGCGTTCACTGCGTGAATCCGAAGATGCACGCTACCTTGGCCTGGTGATGCCGCGCTTCCTGTCGCGCCTGCCGTACGGTATTCGCACTAACCCGGTCGACAGCTTCGATTTCGAAGAGCAGACCGATGGCGCGAACCACAACAGCTACTCCTGGGCGAACGCCGCGTATGCCATGGCTGCCAACATCAACCGCTCCTTTAAAGAGTACGGCTGGTGTACCTCAATCCGCGGCGTAGAGTCCGGCGGGGCGGTTGAAAACCTGCCGTGTCACACCTTCCCGAGCGACGACGGCGGCGTGGACATGAAATGCCCGACCGAAATCGCGATCAGCGATCGTCGTGAAGCCGAGCTGGCGAAGAACGGCTTTATGCCGCTGGTTCACCGCAAAAACTCTGACTTTGCCGCCTTCATCGGCGCGCAGTCTCTGCAGAAACCGGCTGAGTACCACGACCCGGATGCGACCGCTAACGCGCGTCTGGCATCCCGTCTGCCGTACCTGTTCGCCTGCTGCCGCTTTGCCCACTACCTGAAGTGCATCGTGCGCGACAAAATTGGCTCCTTCCGTGAACGTGAAGAGATGGAACGCTGGCTGAACGACTGGGTGATGAACTATGTGGACGGCGACCCGGCTAACTCCTCACAGGAGACCAAGTCCCGTAAACCGCTGGCGGCTGCCGAAGTGCAGGTGCAGGAAATTGAAGATAACCCGGGCTACTACGCCGCGAAATTCTTCCTGCGTCCACACTACCAGCTGGAAGGTCTGACCGTTTCTCTGCGTCTGGTTTCTAAACTGCCGTCACTGAAGACGAAAGACGCGTGATGATGATTGGCGCCGGGAGGCCTTACCCGGCGCCTGCTTTATAGCATGGAAATGTGAGAGGAAATATGACCGCGAGACCTTCGTTTGTTGCTGCCTGGGCGGCGGCAACACGTATTTACGATGCAAATGATTCTATCGGCAAAGTTAAGCAAATTATCGGCGGCAAGGTTAAGCACAACTTCGAAATACCGCAAGATCAGGGTGGGTGGTCAAATAGTTGTGCCGTACGCATGAGTTATGTTCTGAACTATACCGGGCATCCCGTCCCGCGTATTGCAAATCTCACGGTATCCGGTGCTGATAATAAATGGTACTTCTATCGGGTAAAGGATGTTATTGCCTGGTTGACGCGTCAGTGGGGTAAACCTGACATGGTCGTGAGTTATCCTTCCTTACCCGTTCAACAATTAGCCAACAAAAAGGGCGTAATTCTGTTTGAGGTACAGGGCTGGAGTGACGCCGCAGGTCATGCCACATTCTGGAATGGTTTAACCTGTTCGGATCATTGTTATTTCAATGCACCGGAGACGAATTACACGACGACCAAAGCCAATTTTTGGGAGTTGCCATGAAAAAAATAATTGCCAGTCTACTGTTGCTCACCAGTTCCGCCTCTGTTTATGCAATTGACGATCCGGTGATGTTTGTCAAAAAAATGCCTTATAAGCAAGTTGTTAAAGACGTTGTTTTTTCTCGCTGTCTGGCACAAGTTTCAGATGATAAAAGCCAGTTTTCTCTGGATGCAGCGCGTAGCAGTAGTGCATTACTGGAATGGGTGCCTTTCGATATTGAAAATGGCAATGACAAAATTAATGCCCTTATTGATAAATATAAAGGCGCAACCAATGCCTTTCATTCTGAGATAAAACCCGATGTCAAAGGCGTAACGTTAAACTGTCTACGTCTTTATCATAGTGACGAACTTAATAAACTTGTACCTCAATTAATTATAGGCAATCCTGACCGCACCTGGATTCAGGATAATCCGCAGTAGTAAAGACTTCACATTCTTTCCTTTCATTCAGGGGGAATGTCAAGACTGTCAAATGACACGGGTCATTTGATATGAGGCAGAGGTAAAATATGGACGGTTTTATTCAGCCCCATGCTTTCCTGTTTGCCATATAAGTGCTTTTTCGAAAGCAATATTGTTCATCCACGAAGAGTAGATATTATGGCTATTGATATGTTTCTGAAGGTCGAGGGTGTTACGGGCGAATCTAAAGATTCTAACCACACCGGCTGGACTGATATTACCTCCTTCTCCTGGGGCGCTTCCCAGCCAGGTAATATGAGTGTTGGTGGCGGCGGCGGTGCCGGTAAAGTTAACTTTAACGATCTGCACGTTAACGCTCTGATCGACAAATCCACTACAGCAATTCTCAAACACTGCGCAAGCGGTAAGCACCTGACTAAAGTTGAACTGTCCGTGTGCAAAGCGGGTGGTCAGCAAGTTGAATATACCCGCATCACGCTCGAAGATGTGCTGGTAACTTCTGTTCAGTACACCGGTGCAGACAACGGCGACACCGTTGGTGTGACCTATGCATTCCAGGCTGCGAAAGTGAAACAGCAGTACTGGGAGCAGACCACTGCTGGTGGTAAAGGTGCTGAAAGCAGCGCTGGCTGGAACATCAAAGAAAACAAAGAAGCGTAATTGCGTACGAGGCCAGGGGAGTTTTCCCTGGCCCTACGTATTAGTCAAAACTTTGCAAAGAGATCGAGTAATGAGCGTAAAATCAATGGTTGCACCTGGGTATTGTATTGTTCAGCAGCCCGGGACGTTGGATTTTCAGGCGAGGCTTCTGTTTAATAATCCTAATAGCGATGCAGCGCGTCATTTTATGCAAATTAATAGCGATACTCAATGGTCCAAACCTGGTCAAATGTTAATTGTCAATGATCCAGGAAACAATAATGCAGTGCAACTTAAACAACTGCAAATCGCAAAACAGAAAGTTAATAGTTCTCTGGCGGATCTTAATTCAGGTGAGGCTAATTTCCTCTCTCAGCACTATGGCACAATTGCCGCAGTCACAAACTTTATGGATAAGTCCCTTGGTGTGGTTTCTGATGCGGGTGACAAATACTTCAGTGAAATCGAAAAAAAATTAAAATCCATTGAGTTGGCCTATCAAAATCAGTACAGAACGCAAGGGACATTAATAGGGCAACAGTTTTTTGTTGAGCGTCAACGATTGTTCTCTGAGTTAGATGTTTTATTAAATAAACTGTCCAGATTAACTCTTAAAATGAAACCTTATAATGAACTCAGACATGCATTAGGCTTATCGAGCAGATCAATTGTGCATGAATGGAGCACTGCCGGTGTTGGTTCTATTCGGGGTTATTCGACATACATTGATAATGCTTCAAAGGCCGCTCGTTTTCTTAAAATGGGGGGATGGCTTGCAATAGGCTTTGCAGGTGCAAATACGACCAATGAAGTTTACAATGCGTGTACCGTTGGACGAGAGCAGAGTTGCTCAAAAGTTGCTGTAAAAAAATACAGTAGCTTTGGTGCAGGTCTTGCTGGTGGCATTTACGGTGGCAAATATGGTGCCATAGCCGGGGCGGGAGTTTGCGTTGCGCTGGGAGTTGCAACTGGCGGTGTAGGATTGCTCGCATGCTCTATTGTCGGTGCGGCTGCGGGTGGATACGCTGGTAGCGAAATAGCAGGTGGAGCAACAGAGTATATGATGGATAAATTATGGTAAATCTCGAGAATTTACTTTTATTGCTGACTGTGGGTTTGTTTCTCGTTGTTGTAATTATGGATCTGTTTAGTTCTCGTTATTTTAAAAAACACGAGGCTGACTATAATCAGCTCCTTTCTGACTACAGACGCAAAGGTTATGATCTCGATCTGGTAACAAATTACGCTTCTTTTTTTGGATCACTGGCAAACTATCAAAAAATAATCTGGTTTATTCGTCTTCATAAGGGCGTGAAGATGAAGTTTACTCGCGACAGGCTGGTGCAGGAAGAAGCTTATAAATATATTCAATCATTACCAGATGAAAAAATTGCCTGGATGCTAAAACTGCATCGTCGTTATAAAGTGCAGGCATTAATATTCACTCTATGGCTCATTGTTGGATTATTTTTTGTAAATTTCATTAAATAGTTTTGTTGATATTCTCCTCCTCAAACGCCGCCGTTCTCGCCCCGAGAGCGGCAGCGTTTGAGCGCTAATCATACCAGCAGGAATACGCCATGCGATTCACGATTATTTCTACAAAACCCGGTCATCAGCCGCCGCAGAGCAGCTGTGATTTTTATGCCCCGGGCGGCACCATTGGGCGCGGTACGGATAACAATCTGGTATTGCCGGACAATGACCGCACCATCTCGCGTTTGCAGGCCATTGTTCACGTTGACGCCCAGGGCGAATGCCGCGTCACTAACCGTGGCAGCGTCACCCGCGTGGTATTGAATGACATTCCGCTTGAGCGCGGGCGCCAGGTAGAGCTGCAGGATGGGGACATTCTCGGTATTGATGATTACCGCATCGAAGTGACCGAACTGATTCATGATACGCAGCCAGTCAGCCGCATGGCGGCGACCATGCAGCAGCAGGCGCGTCCAGCCGCGGCCCCTGCGGCAGCCCCGCAGCCAAAGCCTGCGAGCGCCGCCCCGCGCGGGAAGGCGGAACCGACTGCTGTGCCGTCGGAAATCTGGGATAGCCTTATGCAGGAGTTCTCTATCTCCGACAGCATTTCCAGTTCTCGGGCGAAGGCGCAGCCGGCAGCGTCGCACGATCCGTTCTCCCAGCCTGTCGCACCTGAGCGTAACGCTGAAGATCCGCTGGCGATGTTCAATGACAGCGATCCGAAGCTTGAGCGTAAGAACGTGGATCCGGATACGCTGTTCAGTGACGAAGCATTGTTCAAAAAAGAGAGCATTTTTGACGACGTCACCCCGTCTACGCTGGTGCCGCCCAATGAAGCTAAACCTGCGCAGCCACAAGAAGAGCATACGGATGAACTCGATCCGCTGGCACTGTTTGGCGGTAGTGCCAGCGCACCTGCTGCACGAAATGATGACCCCCTCGGGTTGATGGGCGGGGCACCGTTAACCCATCCGGATGAAATTGTCGGCGATAAGCCAGAGGCCGTCGTTGAGCCAGACCTGACGCCAGAGCCGCAAGCAGAACAGGAAGAGGACGTCCTTGCCGCTTCTCCGCTGTTTGCTCCTGAGCCGCAGGTGCCGCCGCGCGTGGAAGAAGAAGAGCCGGCGCGACCGGATTATGCCGGCTTCACCATGCCAACCCCGCAGGCCGTGGCGCGCAGTAATGCCCAGGCACCTAAAGGGCGTTTGCGTATTGACCCGGTCAAAAACGCGGCGTCGCCAGCAGCCCATAATGGCGAAAAGGGTGAAGTACTGCAGGGCGAATTACTTGAGGCACTGCTGGAAGGGATGGGGCTCAGCGAAATGCAGCCCGTCCCGCAGTTTGACCGTGAAAATATGCGTCAGCTGGGGCAAATTCTGGGCATGTTCTCTCAGGGCACCGTGGCGCTGCTTTCTTCGCGCTCCATTCTCAAGCGCGGCGTAAAAGCCGATATGACCATGGTACTTGATGATGCCAACAACCCGTTCAAACTGTTGCCGACCGGGAAAACCGTTCTGATCCAGATGTTCGGTACGCCAATGCCGGGCTTTATGCCGCCGACAAAATCCGTGCGTGACGCGCTGATCGATCTGCAGGCGCATCAGCTGGGTATGATCTCCGGTATCCGCGCCATCATTGCCGCCATGCTGCAATCCTTCAACCCGGAACAGCTGGAAGAGCAGGCGAAGCAGAACGGGATGACCTCCCGACTGGCGTTGCCGGGCAGCCGCAAAGCAGCACTGTGGGACTACTTTGTCCGCAGCTACGGTGAAACGGCAGGCGAGATTGAGGATGACTTCCACACCCTGTTTGGCGAAGCCTTCCTCCATGCCTATGACATGGAGGTAAATCAGTACAAAGACTCACAGAGCGGATCGGAAGAAAAATGAATATCGCAACGGCTTCTCTCTCCCGCCAGGGGACGCGCGCCAGCAACCAGGATCAGACGGGAGAAACCATAGGGGAACGTTCAGCCTGCTTTGTCGTCTGTGATGGTATCGCTGGTCTGCCGGGCGGTGAGGTGGCCGCTGAACTGGCCCGCAACAGTATTATCTCCCGCTTCGATGGCGACAAGCACCTGAACGCGCAGCATATTCGCGACTATGTGCAAACGGCGAATCGCACCATTCTCAGCGAACAGCAGGCGGTTCAGGATTATCGTCGGATGGGCACCACGCTGGTCAGTCTGTTTATCGACAGAGATTACCGGCTGGCCTACTGGGCACATGCCGGGGACAGCCGCCTGTATCTGTTTCGCCGGGGCTGGCTGTGGCATGTCACCACCGATCACAGCCTGGTTCAGCAGATGAAAGATGCAGGACACGACACCGATAACCTCAACAGCAATCTGCTCTATCTGGCGCTGGGTATTGAAAACGGCGGGCCGGAAGCGAGCTACAGCGATGTGGTGCAGGTCGAAGACGGAGATGCATTTCTACTCTGTACGGACGGTTTCTGGCACGGCGTCAGCGAAGAACAGATGAAACAGTCGCTGCACATGGTTAACACGCCACAAGAGTGGCTGACCTTAATGAACCAAATCATCCAAAAGAATGGCGAACAGGAGGGGAATGCTCAGGATAACTATACCGCCCTGGCGGTATGGATGGGCAACCCTCAGGACACCACTTTGCTGCATACGCTTTCTGACGCAGCACAATTTCTTCCCTGCGGAACTGATTAGACACACAAGGAACGATATGAAACTTTGGCTATCGGGTTTAGCACTTCTGGCGGTGGCGTCCACCGCGCAGGCTGAGAATTTCCGCATCGTGCAGTCTCCTGCGCAGAAGCTGGATATCTGGATTGATAACATCAAAGACAACACCCCACAGAGCTGGTGTAAGTCAGAGATTGCGCTGCGTATCGTGGCGAACGGCAACAAAGACGTTTCGGTTCTGGAGAACTTTGTCCCGCGTCTGGGCTCGCTGCTGGAACACCAGTGCAGCAAAGTCAGTAAACTGAGCTGGACGCTGAACGATCCGTCCGGGACGACGCTGGCGCAGGGGACAGCAGGCAAAGCGCAGGACTGGGCGCTGGTGGTAAAACAGCAGCAGACTGCGCCAGTGAGTACTCCGGCCAGCGGTGCGTTGCTGCCGCCGGACCAGAACGCGGAAACCCACACGGTTGCTGCCGATCGCACGCCGTGGCAGGAATTTACCCTTCAGGACGGCTGCCATCTGCGTACCTTCTGGGAAGGAGGCTCGTCTGCTCCGGCGCTCTTTATTCCGGATTCAGACACCACCCGCTGCGGAAACGGGAGCTGGCTGAGTGGTCATACGGTTATCTCCCAGTCCCGTAATGGTGGACAAAAAGAGATACCGGTGACCTACATTCACGGCTTCCCGGTCATGGGACTGAATCAAAGTGCCGACCCGGAAAACGCGCTGATCACCTCTGTCAACAAAGAGCGCATGGTTTTCAGCACCTCCAACAGCGACCAGAGCTGGATGATCCTGCCTTACGACAGCAGCCTCAACGGCTGGAAAAGCAACGGCACGGTGGCCGTGGAGATTTCACGTGAGACCGCCAGCGACGATGCAAAACTGCAGGCGCGTATCGCCGCGGTGAAAAAAATCTGGGGCGCCTGGGTTACCCCTGGCACAACGCTCAATATCGTCCTGATTGACACCCTGCGCCCACAGTTGCGCGATCCGGCAGTCGGCGCCTGGCGCGCGGCAAACTAAGGAATGGCTATGAATACGCTCTATCAACACCTGGCGGGTGAATCGCTGAGTGACGCGCTGGTGCGTCTTGAAGCTGAGATCAAAGCCCGTCCGGCCGATGCCGATCTCCGTGCCGCGTTTGTGCAATTTTTGACCCTCAGTGGTAACTGGACGCGTGCCCTGACTCAGCTGAAAAGCTGGCTGGCACTTAAGCCCCAGGCTAAACCAACCGTTACCCTGCTGGAGCAGTCCATCCAGGGCGAGCTGCAGCGCGCGCAGGTGATGACGGGGCAGGCTCGTCCTGCCATGCCTGAAACGCAGTGGCCGTGGCTTACCACGCTTGCCGCCGCGCTTAATGACGCGGGAGAGCGTGCTCAGGCGCTGCGTCTGGAAGCCCTTGAGCAGGCGCAGGCAACGGCGGGTCAAATCACGCTTGAGAATGACGAGACGCAGGCATTCGCATGGCTGATGGACGGCGATGCTCGTCTGGGGCCCGTGTGTGAAACCATCGTCAACGGCCGTTATTTCTGGCTGCCGTTTAACGCCATCGCCGAGATCCGTTTCCAGGCGCCTGCCAGCGTGACTGACCTGGTGTGGCGTCATGCGCTGGTGCGCCTGACGGACGGTACCGAACAGGTTTGCCAGATTCCGGCGCGCTATCCTTTCGCAGCGGATGCGTCTGACGCGGTTAAGCTCGCGCGCACCACCGAATGGCTGCCGCTCGACAATGACGGCACGCTGTATGAAGGCATGGGGCAGAAAGCCTGGCTAAGCGAGCAAAGCGAAAGCCCATTGCTGTCGTTGAACCTGGTGACGTTTGCTGCGGATGGAGCCCATGAGTAATCCCGCTGGCGAAGGCGATCTGCTGCGCAGCGGCTGGCAAGCCCGCAGCAAGCAGGAGAAGGTGGGGGCGCGCGATAAAATGCAGCCCTCGCTGCTGGATCGCCTCACCGATAACGATCCGGAAAAAAAACGCGAGTCCGCCAACAGTAATCTGATTACCCACGCCGCCCTGCGCCGCAACGTGCTGCGGGATCTGCAGTGGTTGTTTAACACCATCAACCATGACGCATCCGGTGACCTGAGCGCGTTGCCGCATGTGAACCGCTCGGTGGTTAATTTTGGCGTCGCGCCGCTGGCCGGGAAAAGAATGTCAGACATTGAATGGCACGACATTCAGCACAAGCTTACCGAGGCCATCATTAACTTTGAACCGCGTATTTTGCCGCAGGGACTGCAGGTCCGCTGCGTGTCAGACACCACGTCACTGGATCTGCACAACGTGTTGTCCATTGAGATAAAAGGGCGTCTGTGGTGTGTGCCGTACCCGCTGGAGTTTCTGTTTCGCACCGATGTCGATCTGGAAAACGGCCATTTTGAACTGAAAGATGCGGGGTGATCATGGAAAGTAAACTGCTCGAATATTACAACCGTGAACTGGCCTATCTGCGTGAAATGGGCGCTGAATTTGCCGAGCGCTATCCTAAAGTCGCGGGTCGACTGGGCATGCGCGGCAT
The DNA here is from genome assembly GCF_030209635.1 of Enterobacter sp. MEB024. Taxonomy (NCBI): domain Bacteria; kingdom Pseudomonadati; phylum Pseudomonadota; class Gammaproteobacteria; order Enterobacterales; family Enterobacteriaceae; genus Enterobacter; species Enterobacter sp. MEB024. Next base: position 602,768 of record NZ_JARVRQ010000003.1, read on the forward strand.
CGAAGTGGCGGACCCGTATACAGAACGCCTGATGGAGGGGTTCGCGTTCCTGACCTCCCGCGTGCAAATGAAAATGGATGCGGAGTTCCCGCGCTTCTCCCAGCGTTTGCTGGAAATGATTGCGCCAAACTATCTCGCGCCAACCCCCTCAATGGCGATTGCTGAAATCCAGCCCGACAGCACGCGTGGCGATCTGAGCAACGGTTTTAAGGTGCCGCGCGGCACCATGATGGACAGCCTGGCGCTGAAAAAGACCGGAGTCACCTGCAGCTACACCACGGCGCATGAAGTTAATCTGCTGCCGCTGAAAATCGATAAGGTCGAGCTGGGCGGTGTGCCTGCCGATCTGCCGCTGGCGCAGCTGGGCCTGAGCCAGCGGGGGATCAACAGCGCGTTACGGATCCGCATTGCCTGTGATGGCCCGCAGCATCTTGGGCATCTGGATTTTGACCGTCTGGAGTTTTTCCTTAGCGGCCCGGATATTGAGGCGCTCAAGCTGCTTGAGCTGGTCATGGAGCACCACGCCGGGATTGTCTGCCAGACCGTCAGCAAGCACCCGCAGCGACAGCTGCTCTCTGCGGATGCCTTGCGACAGGAAGGGTTTGAGCCGGACCAGGCGCTGCTTCCGGACGACCTGCGCAACTTTGACGGCTATCGTCTGCTGCAGGAATACTTTGCGTTTCCGGCACGGTTCCGCTTTATCAGCCTCAGCGGTCTGGGCAAGCTTATCCAGCACTGTGAAAATGAAAAAGCGTTCGATATTTTCATCCTGCTGGATAAAAGCGATGAGCAACTGGAGCGGGTGGTTGATGCCAGCCATCTGGCGATGCATTGCACGCCGGTGATCAACCTTTTTCCGAAAGTGGCGGCGCGGCAGAAGCTGAGTGAGAGCCAGCATGAATATCATCTGGTGGTGGATAACATCCGTCCCCTGGATTATGAAATTTATGCGGTAAACAAAATCTTCGGCAGTGCCGACGGCCAGCGTGACGACCAGACGTTTCGTCCTTTCTGGAGCACCTGGAGCGGTGATGCGGGCAACTATGGCGCCTATTTTTCCCTGCGACGCGAGCAGCGAGTGCTCTCTGAACATGCCCTGCGCTACGGCACCCGCACCGGTTATATCGGCTCCGAAGTCTTTGTTTCGCTGGTGGATGAACAGCATGCACCCTGGCAGGAAAATCTGCGCTATATCTCCGCGGAAGTATTGTGCACCAGCCGCGACCTGCCGCTGATGCTTCAGCAGGAACTCGGACAGTTCATCATGGCCGATTCCATGCCGGTGAAATCCCTGACCCTGCGAAAAGGCCCAACGCCGCCACGCCCGGCTCTGGCCGAAGGGTTTAGCACCTGGCGATTGATCAGCCAGCTGCAGATGAACTATCTCAGCCTGATGGACAGCGAAAACGAAGAGGGCGCCGCCGCCCTGCGTCAGCTGTTAGGGCTGTATGCTAACCTGGCGGAGACGCCGGTAGCGCGTCAGGTTGAGGGCGTTCGCCACTGCGTGCTGGAGCCGGTTCACCGTCGCGTTCCGGAGCCGGGCCCGGTGGTCTTTGCGCGCGGGATCGGCATTACTCTGACGGTGGATGAGCGTGCGTTTTCCGGCGCCAGCCCCTGGCTTTTCGGCAGCGTGCTGGAACGCCTGTTTGCCCGTCTGGTGTCCATCAACAGCTTTACTGAATTCACGCTGAAGAGTCAGCAGCGCGGTGAGATTGGCTACTGGGCACCGCGTATGGGGAAAAGGGCACTACTATGAGCGAAGTCGCCTCCGCGCCGCTGCGTGTCCATCGCCTGACGCCGTTGCCGGACGCTTTCTGGCGCGGCGTTCGCGAGACGCCGTGGCGCTACGATCTGTTCCAGCTATTAAGACGCATTGATGCCCAGGGCGGTGAACGTTATCCGCTGGGGCGCGCGCCGCTGCCGAAATTTGAACCGTTACGTATCGGTCAGCAGCCATCGATGAGCTTTGCGCCGTCGACCCTCGCGCAGGTGCGCCAGCGTGAAGAGAACGGGCTGCACGAGGTGTCTATCCTCAGCTTCGGTCTGTTTGGTCCAAATGGCCCGCTGCCTGTCCATATGACAGAGTACGCCCGGGAGCGTATTCATCATCATCAGGACACCAGCCTGAGCGCGTTTGCCGATCTGTTCCATCATCGCCTGACGCTGTTGTTTTACCGTGCCTGGGCTGATGCGCAGCCCGCCGTCTCTCTTGACCGCGCGGACAACAAACGCTTTGAGGGGTACCTGGCATCCTTGATCGGGATGGGCCAGCCGGGGCAGATGACCAAAGGCAGCCTGAGCGCACATGCCCGTTTTACTCACGCCGGACACCTGACTCGTCACGCACGGGATCCGGAAGGGCTGGAGAAGATCCTGCGCAACTATTTTAACGCCCCGGTAAAACTGGTCACGAACGTGGCGCAGTGGATGCCGCTTTCGCCGCGGGAACAGGCGCAGCTGGGTGAAGGGCGTCGTCTGCCGCGGATGGGAGAATCCGCTTTTCTCGGCGTTGCGGTGCGCGACGTGCAGCACAAGTTTCGTATCGAAATCGGCCCACTGAGCGCGGACGAGTACAACCGCTTCCTGCCAGGCGAAGCGTGGGTCACTGAACTGCGCGACTGGGTACGCCAGTACGCAGGGGTAGAATTTGAATGGGAAACTCGGGTTATTCTGCGCGCCGACGCGGTGCAGGGTGCCTCGCTCGGTAGCGCCGGGCGGTTAGGTTACAACACCTGGCTGGGCCTTCAACCTCAGCCTGTCCCACGTGGCGATCTGGTGTATCGCGCAGAGCGATAATTTTTCTCACGCATTGTTATCAACGGAACCGAACATGTCAGAAATCAGCCGTGCCGTGCTTTTCGGCAAACTGGATACGCTGTTATTTACCTCACTGGAAAGCGCCACCGCGTTCTGCAAGCTGCGCGGCAACCCCTATGTTGAGCTGGTGCACTGGCTGCATCAGCTGATGCAGCAGCAGGATGGCGATCTGCAACAGGTGATACGTCATTTTGCTCTCGATGAACAGCAGCTGACGCGCGATATCGTGGCCGCACTGGATGCGCTGCCACGTGGCGCGAGTTCTGTTTCCGATCTGTCAGAACATATCGACAGCGCCGTGGAGCGCGCGTGGGTGTTTGGCTCGCTGAAGTATGGCGTCAGCCGTATTCGCGGCGGACATTTGCTGATTGGCATCCTGAAAACCTGGAATCTGGCTAACGTGCTGAAAAGCATCTCGGCGCAGTTCACCCGCCTAAACGTCGACGTGCTGATCGAGCAGTTTGATGCGATTTGCGCTCAGAGCAAAGAGACGCAGCAGGCGGCCGCTGCCGCGGATACGCCAGCCGGTACGGTGCCTGCCGCACAAGGGACGCTGGCCCAGTATGGTCAGGACCTGACCGCGCGCGCGCGTGAAGGGAAGATTGACCCGGTTGTCGGGCGCGATGAAGAGATCCGCCAGATGGTCGATATTCTGATGCGCCGTCGCCAGAATAACCCGCTGCTGACCGGGGAAGCTGGCGTTGGCAAAACGGCGGTGGTGGAAGGGCTGGCGCTGCGTATCGCCGAAGGCGTCGTGCCGGCACCGCTGCAGAATATTCAGCTTTGGCTGCTGGATATAGGCATGCTGCAGGCCGGCGCAGGCATGAAAGGCGAGTTCGAAGCGCGTCTGCAGGCCCTGATTAATGAAGTGCAGTCCAGCGCTACGCCAGTCATTCTGTTTATCGATGAGATCCACACCCTGATTGGCGCTGGCGGTCAGCAGGGTACCGGCGATGCCGCTAACCTGCTCAAGCCGGCCCTGGCGCGCGGGCAACTGCGCACCATCGGGGCCACCACCTGGGCGGAATACAAAAAATACATCGAGAAAGACCCGGCGCTGACCCGTCGTTTCCAGACGGTACAGGTTCACGAGCCGGACGAAGCCAAAGCGATTCTGATGCTGCGCAGCACCGTGTCGCCGCTGGAGACGCATCACCAGGTACTGCTTCTCGACGAAGCGGTCAGCGCGGCGGTCAAGCTTTCACATCGTTATATTCCGGCGCGTCAGTTGCCGGATAAAGCCGTTGCGCTGCTTGATACTGCCTGTGCCCGCGTGGCGGTCAGCCAGAGCGCGCCACCGGCACAGCTGGAAGATTGCCTGCGCCATCTCGCGGCCCTGGATGTGGAGATCGAGATTGCCGGACGCGAAGCGCGCGTGGGTGCCGGCGATCCGGAGCGCGTCGCAGCCTTGACCGCCGAGCGCGATACATACGAAACAAAGCGCGAAGCCCTGACCCAGCGCTGGGAAGAGGAACGTGCTCTTGTGACTGAAATCATCCGCCTGCGTGCCGCGCTGTTTGCCGCGGGTGATGACGAGACCGGCGAACTGCGCAGCGCGCTTAACGCGCAGCAGCAGGCGCTCAACGCTTTACAGGGCGACGAGCCGCTGCTGTTTGCGGCGGTGGATGAAAATGTGGTGGCGGCGGTGGTCTCTGACTGGACCGGTATCCCGCTGGGCCGGATGGTGAAAAACGAGATTGATGCGGTGCTCAACCTGGCTGATACCCTCAACCAGCGCGTCATCGGCCAGCGTCACGGCCTGGATCTCATTGCCCGTCGCGTGAAAACCTCGCGGGCAAAACTCGACGATCCGAACAAACCTGTTGGCGTATTTATGCTCTGTGGCCCGTCCGGCGTGGGGAAAACGGAAACCGCACTGGCGCTGGCGGAGTCGCTTTATGGTGGTGAGCAGAACGTTATCACCATCAACATGAGTGAATTCCAGGAAGCCCACACCGTTTCCACCTTAAAAGGTGCGCCTCCAGGATACGTGGGTTATGGTGAAGGCGGGGTGCTAACCGAGGCCGTTCGCCGTCGCCCGTACAGCGTGGTCTTGCTGGACGAAATTGAAAAAGCGCACCCGGATGTACATGAAATCTTCTTCCAGGTCTTCGATAAAGGCTGGATGGAAGATGGCGAGGGCCGCCATATTGATTTCCGTAACACCATCATTATTCTGACGTCCAACGTCGGCACCGATCTGATCAGCGCCATGTGTGCCGATCCAGAACTGATGCCTGAGCCTGAGGCGTTAAGCGGCGCGTTGCGTCAGCCGCTGCTGGAGGTCTTCCCACCGGCGCTGCTGGGCCGTCTGCTGGTGGTGCCGTATTATCCACTGAGCGACGAGATGCTGGGGCAGATTGTCCGCCTGCAGCTCAAACGCATTCAGCGTCGTCTGCAAGAGAATCACAATATTATTTCCGAGTTTGATGACAGCGTGGTGGAACAAATTGTTCAGCGCTGTACCGAGGTGGAGTCTGGCGGCCGCATGGTGGACGCTATTCTGACAAACACCTTGCTGCCTCAGATGAGCCAGATATTACTTACCGCCAGCCGCAGCGATGAGCAGTACCGACGTCTGCACGTCACCTGTGAGCAGGGCGAGTTTCACTGTCAGTTTGCCGCGTAATAATCATCAAGAGAACTGTAAAAGATGACGGATAATGATAACAATCGGACTGTCCCAAACGCGCTCCCGGTCGGGTATCGCTTCAACGAGTTTGAAATTAAAGAGGTGATCGGCGGCGGCGGGTTCGGCATCGTCTATCGCGCGTGGGATCATCAGCTCGAACGCACTATCGCTATCAAAGAATTCATGCCTGCCTCGCTCGCCGTGCGCGGCGACGATATGACGCTGGTACTGCGCAGCGAACGTTTTGGCAAAGCGTTTTCCGCCGGCCTGAACAGCTTCATTCAGGAAGCCCGCCTGCTGGCGCGCTTCAACCACCCGAACCTGCTTCACGTGCTGCGTTTCTGGGTGCAAAACGATACGGCCTATATGGGAACGCTGTTCTATAGCGGTACCACGCTTTCCCGCCTGCGCGAACAAAAACCGGAGCTGATTAACGAAGCCTGGATCCGTCGTATGCTGCCAATGCTGTTCGGTGCCATTAAGACAATCCATGACGAAGGCTATCTGCACCGCGACATCTCTCTGGATAACATCCAGATTCAGGACAACGGCCTGCCGGTTCTGCTCGATTTCGGCTCAGCGCGCCGCACCATTGGTAATCTCTCTGACGAGACGGAAACCATGCTGCGCCCGGGCTTTGCGCCAATCGAGCAGTACACTGACGACAACGAAAGCGAGCAGGGCCCGTGGACGGATATTTATGCCCTCGGCGCCGTGCTGCGTACCCTGATTGTCGGCTCACCGCCGCCGGTCAGCGTGGTGCGCTCAATCCAGGACACCTGCAAACCGCTGGTGGAACTGCAGCCACAGGGTTATTCCCTTTCGCTGTTGCAGGCCATCGACCGGGCGCTGGCGTTGCACATGGAAGACCGACCGCAGTCCATCGATGAATTCGCGGCGCTGATTGAGATGCCGGTAGCGGGTATCGACGATGTACTGAGCGCGAAAAAACCGGGCACGATGCTGGTACCGGTAGAGGAAGAGGCACCGGCTTCTGCACTGGACTGGCACCGGTACAAAATCCCGGCAATGGTTGCTGCGGGCGTGCTGGTTGGCGTCGTCGCCGGAGCGATGCTGTTTAGCGGTGGCGACCATGATGCGCCAGAGCAGGCGGCGCAGGCCCCCGCTGAGACGCGCTCCGTTGAAACCGCATCGAACGCGCCGGAAGTGAAACCGGAAACGGCGAAAGCCAGTGAACAGACTGCTCCGACTGCGACAGCGCAACCGGCCACCCCGCCGGTGGATGCCAGCCCGGTGGCACTGGTCTATATCCGTATTCTTGACGGTGAGACCCTGAAAGTGAACGGTGAGCCAAAAACACTGCGTCCGGCAAATAACGGTTATGCATCGCTCAAGCTACCTGCGGGCGAGGCCAGAATTGAACTGCAGGGCAACGGGAAAACGCGTACCCAGACGCTGGATATCGCGAAGCCTGGCACCTGGCTGGTGAATCCGTAAGTAAGGTAAGCAGGGACCGGTAACAGGACGGAGCGAATGTATAACCTCAAGTTTGTCTATCTTTTCAGCGAGAATGTCTCGCCAGCGCTTTTCGCGAAAATTATCCGCCCGTCCGTAGCCGGGCAGTGGATAATGTCAGTTCCCGACAATTCGCTGCGCTCGCTGTTTACGCGTTACGATTTGCTGCATTCCATCACCGGGGCGAATCCCTATCAGTCAGGACGCGATACCCGTAAGCTGATCGTGCAGGATCTCGATATCGGCAGGATCGTTGCCATCGACGAGAGTTTCCGCAACTGGTCATCGGTAACGGAGATATTTTATATCAATGCCGATGGCCGACTGCAGGCGGCCTCGCTTACCGGTCTGGGCTGGTATCCGGTAAGCACAATCGTCGATCGCTACGAAACCATGGTGCGAACCTACGGTGCCCGTCCTGCGCCGACGGTACTGCCGAAGCAGGTGGTGAAATCCAAAGCGGCACAGGTGCCGGATGAGGCCACGCCGGGCAAAGACGGTAAAACCTATGCTTCGCAGCTACAGCAGATGACCAAGGCGGAACGCTGGCAGGCGCGTAAGGATCTGATCGCGAAGGGGAGTAATAGCCTTTACCCGGATGCGCAGATCGCCGCTAAACGACTGGCGGCGAATAATATTGCGGTGGAGAAAGCGAAGCTTGCTGAGAATGTTTATAAGACAGTGAATCCGCTGCAGACAACGCCGGAGGTGCCAGAGGGCTGGAAGGATATAAGCAACGATGCATCGGTGCTAAAGAAGTTAGGTCTTAAAAGTAAAACACTTTATGACAAGAGTGAGGATCCTGATTTTCTGGCACGCGTCTATCAGCCTGACCCTGACGTTTTTGGTGGCGATATGAACCCTACGCTGGTGTTCAGAGGGTCGAGGCAACCAGAGTTTTTCCCCATGAAGAACATGACTGACTGGAAAAATAACGGTGCGCAGGGGCTTGGGTTGGAGTCGGATTATTACCGAAGAGCCGTAAGTATGGGCGAGCAGCTCGCCAAATCAGGTCAAAAAATAGACATTGCGGGGCACTCTCTTGGGGGAGGTTTAGCATCAGCCACCTCTATGGCAAGCGGTATGGCGGGATGGACGTTTAATGCTTCTGGCCTAAATTCCGGTACCGTCGAGAAATATGGCGGAAGCATATTGGGCAGCACGGATAACATTCAGGCTTACCGCGTCGAGGGTGAACTGCTGACCAGGACTCAGGAAGTAAATGTTTGGGAAGATTTTAAAATGGTAAAAGGGCACGTGCCAGCACTTATAGCGAAAGAAGAGATTTCTGCCATTATGCCCAATGCTGCCGGAATAGCTCACGACCTTCCTGGTGGAATGGGGAGTGCATTTGACCGACATGGAATAGATCAAGCGATAAACTGTATTGAACAACAGAAGGATGAGGATATCTCTATTATCAGGAGCCGCGCGTGAAATCACTAATTTTTGGCTGGGTAGCGCTTTGTTTAATGTTTATGGTTCAGGGGTGCAAGCAAAATATGGATTTACAACCAGATAATTACTTTAATGGTGACCAGCTCACATTAGCGCGCGCAATTGAGAATGGTGACGGCGATGAGGTGAAAAAGTTAGCTTCGAAAACTGATTTAAACAAACCTGGTAAAGAGGACATGACCCTGTTGTTTTGGGCGGTGATGAATTCACTTAACGATAAAAAAACGCCTGAACATTTAAAAATTATCACTACTCTGATTAAGGCTGGCGCAGATCCGCTGCAGCCGAGGCCGCAGGGAAAAAGTTCGCCTGCAGAATTAGTATTAAAAGCGGACAGCGACGTGTGGATAAAGGCGATGCTGGACGGCGGATTATCTCCAGATGCAAAAGACAAAACGTTTGGTGAGCCTATAATATTCGAAAGTATCGAAGCGAAAAATACCGAGACACTCAAGGCGATGCTTGACGGCGGAGCGGATATTAATATTACCGACTCACTGGGTAGTACATTGTTAGTAGCCGCGCTGGATTACCACGCTTACGATCACGTGCTCCTTTTGCTGAAACGCGGTACTGACCCTGAAATTAGGACTATCAATGGCTGGACGATGGGTAATCAACTTCAACGTTATCTGAACAGAACAGAAGAAGGCAGTGAAGAATATAAAAAACTAACTGAAATCAAAGAGACGCTTATTCAACATGGTGGTAAATGGCCGCCAGCACCAGTCAAGTAAAGGTTAGGGCGAACATGACCGCGAAAAATAAAATTTTCTATTTCTGGGGTGTTATGGATGTCATCGGGATTGTGTTTTATTCGATTGGTCCATACCATTTACTTGAGTCATGGTGGGTTTCCACCGGAGGAAATCCGGGTGTAATTATCTTTATGCTGATAGCAGGTGGCGTAAACGGAATAGTGACAGGTGCTTTTTACCTTGTTTATCTCCTCATGCCAGTTTCCTTGCTTTTTTCTGCCTGGTTTTTTTTCACAAAACATCGATATGCGGTCGGTTTTGCTCTTATACAAGAAGTGCTGCGCGTTATCATCTTCAGTTGCTCAGTGACACTTTTCCCTATGGCGATCGCTGGTTTAGGATTGAGCGTTATTTCCATTAATATTGCTTTATTTATATTATCGGAAATATTAAAGATTGGCTCTCTCATATATATAATCAAAACAGTTCGCGCTAAATAACCAATCTGACACTGCATAGTATTACCATGACACATTTAGTGCCGTGAGTCTTTGCATCGCATAAGCCATATGGAATAAAGTTATGCTCAACCGAATTACCGTTCAGCTCCCGGTGGAGGGGCTTCTGTTCTGGAA